>NZ_FNEM01000035.1 GCF_900100175.1 Ferrimonas sediminum | reverse complement strand
GCATGAACATGCAGCTCTACCCCTGGTTGAAGCAGAGGCTGAAACTGGTGACCAACACCCTGCTGTGGCTGTCACTGATGCTGATCTTCCTGTCGAGGACGCCGGCCATCGGCTCCTACGAGCCGTTCTCGATGCTGTTCTCGCTGGATGGCCTGGGGGTGCAGTGGTACATCCTGCCGCTCAGCCTGTTCGGTGCCTTTCTTGTCAGTGATTTCTGGTGTCGCCTGCTCTGTCCCCTGGGCCGTTTCCTCAACTACAGCCTGGAGATGCGTGCAAAAACGGTACAACAGATGAAAAAGCGGCGCCGAATCGCCGTTAAGGAGATAACTCATGAATCAAACCTCTCTGAAGGCGTCAAAGCCGGCGTCGCCGTCCAGGCGCAAAGCGAGTAGGAGGGCTTCTGCCGACACGGCGAAGCCGGCCGAACGTCTCCTCACGGCGTCGATGTTCGCAGTGACGCTGTTGGTGATTGGCCTGTTTCTGGTGCAGCAATTGATGCCGACCCATTAGCGACACTCAGATGGCTGGCGGCAGGAGGCCGTCAGCCACCCATATTGCACGGAATTTAGCGAGTGTTACTTTAGGTACAGCGGAGCGAATCATGTCCCGTTCTTTACTGGATACCAGGCTTAGAAGCCTGCTGAAAGAGAGTCGCGATCGTCTCAAGGTGCGGGAGCTCTGTTATTGCTATGACATCGCCAACCCCGGTGACTGGCGCCGCCGATTGAAAGACAATCGCAGGTTCTTGAGGAGTTTTGTTAAGCGTCGACATCTGTTTGCCAGCTCCAAGCAGGCCCTGCAGCTGTGGCGAAGGAAGAGCAGTTTCATTGCAGAGGCGCGCCTAAATCTGGCGCCACTGTTTAACCAGGCGGTGTTTGTCTGGCCCGAACATCAGCTTCCCCCCCGGCTGCAGCGGCAGATAAAGGAGATGGGTGCAGCCTCATTGGTGACCATCTCCATACCCTGCCGGTTGTCGACACGGTTTACCGGCAGATTCACCTTGATGGTGCAAGCCGGCGAGCAGGTGGAGCATCTGAAGGCGAACCTGGCCGAGATCGAGCAGTACCTGTCGCAACTGCAGATGGAGATCATCATGAGCCATGGTAAAGAGATCAATCCGCTCATCGATTACAACATCGTCAGCCCGGTTTCGGCTTACGTGCTTGCCTGCCTGGCCGAGGGCCAGGATCGAGAGCAGGTGTCGAAGCAGCTGAGTCTGACCCTGCGCGGGGTGGACTACCACATCGGGGTATTGAAGGAGGTGCTCGGCGCCAGGACCGTGGCGCAAATGATGTTCGAGGCAGCGCGTTGCCGGTTGGTTTAGCCCACAGTGCCTCTCATCCATATTGGAGCCGGTTGGTCATAGCTCCGTTTGATGTTCTTCTCGTTACCTTACGGTGGCAGAAGGGAGTGCATGGGCGCGGAGCTGAACCGGCGCCACTCGGGTGTTTAGAGCAGAGTTCTAAGTAACCCGGCACTGCCGAGTTGAACGTATCCCTTGGTGGCAAGTCATTGAAACATGCGTCTGGCCACTAGAAATGAGAAAAGGCGACCTTTTGGTCGCCTTTTTGTTAACTGTGATTCTCGACAGAGATTAGCAGTAATCAAACCAGGATCACCCTTAGTGCCGAGGGCGATAGGCTCAGCGGTTACAAAACCCGGAGTGGATCACGGCCTGGATCCTCGAAATGGACGATCATGGTGAATGTTATTTTCTTTGGGTGCGGTAGATGAAAATCGAAGATTTTTCTCTGTTCAATATGATTGTGGAGTATGGGAGCCTGAGTGAGACAGCCCGCGTCCTCGGGGTACCGGCGTCAAAGCTTTCTCGTCGTATGGCCCAATTTGAACAACATCTGGGGGCGCGCTTGCTGGAACGCACCAGCCGGGGATTGACGCTGACCGAAACCGGCGCGCAGGTGCTGGAGAGAAGCAAGCGTATTCTGGCAGAGATGGAGGAGATGGAAGCGACGGTTGGCCGGTCGCAGCAGCAGGCCGAAGGCGCCATCACCGTGGCTGCGCCGCTGGATTTCGTCAATCTGGTCTGTCGCCCGGCCCTTGCCAATTTTCATGAAACGTTTCCTGGTCTGCAACTGAAGTTTATCTCTTATCAGAGCCGCCAGAACCCCATGGAGGTGCAGGCGGATTTGGTGCTGTTTGTCGGCCATGATACCCCGCCCGATTGCTCCATGGTGGCCCGCAAGCTGCTAACCATAGACCGCTGCTTTGTGGTCAGTCCGGACTTCAAGACTCGGCATCCGGAACTGGTGCATCCTCGTCAGCTTGGCAGGTACCCCTGTCTGCTATCGGCCAAGGGGGCGCAACTGGCCCACCGGTGGTTGTGGAGTGAGGCAGGTCAGGTGCATGAGGTGGAGGTGAGCGGACCGCTGGATTCGGAGATCAATGAGTTGTGCATATCAGCAGCCGAAGACGGTTTGGGTGTTGCCTGGGTGCCGCCGTTGATGTGTCAACGGCAATTGCAACAGGGTAGCTTGGTGAAACTGTTTGATGGTAACTATTCAACCCCGATTACTACCTGGGGCATGTATTCGAGTCGCCACTATTTGCCAAAGCGGGCCAAGATCGTGCTGGATTTTTTTGCCAAGGGATTTTCTACCATCGACTGAATTACTATCTATTAGGCAATGGTTTGTCTAGGCACGATTTTTTTCGCGCTAAAGGTTACTTTGAATTAAAATAGCCGGCATCAAAGTTTGACCAATGATGCCGGCTATTTAATGTGTTGGCTTCTGTTTAAATTAGAAAGATTTGGTTAGGGTAAGCACAACCGAGGAACCCTCGGTGGTGTTCTTACTCTCAAATTCATGGACGTAACGCAGGTTTCCTTGCACCAGCCAGGGCAGATAGAAAAGATTCATCTCCGCACCTATGCCAAAGTTTCGTTTCCTGTCGTCGGCAATAACGCCGTGGCCATTTTTACTGTCATCGCTTATTTGCCAGGTGGCGCAGTAGGTAAAACCGGGCTCCATTAACCAGGTGTGGTTAAGGTGGAACTGTTTGCCGATACCCCCTTCGACCACAAATTCGGCTCCAGGGCGAATATCTGTGTCATCCTGTTTGCCGTGCACCAAGGTTCGGGTCAGGGCGCTGATGGACCAGGATTTGTCCTCATCCAGATAGTAGGTGGCCCCGGCGGACATCATACCGGACCAGTAGCCAAAGCCGGGGGAGGCCGCTTTGTTCGCATCATAGTCTCCGGTGGGGGCGATGATCGCCAGTGCAAATGCTGCATCGAAGCGCTCACGAAACCAGAACAGTGACAGGGGCTCAATAATCACATCGCTCAGGGACAAGCTGTGGCTTCCCTTGACCCCCAGTGGTTCGATGGACAGATCCTTGTCAACCAAGGGGATGAGAACGTTATAGCCCCAGTTGGCACCCAGGATCTTCTTTTCGGTGACGTGGACAAAGCGGTGCACCTGGGCAAACAGATCCAGGTCGAAATCCAGGCCGCTGTCACGGCCGGAGTCATTGGTCATGGTGGAGGCTTGGTACCAGGTGTTGTAGAGACGATAGTGCAGCCCCGGTGGTGGCGCACTGGCCGCCTTGACCCCCTCTGCGCCGAGTGGATAGTGGGAGCCAGAGGTGGCAGCGAGGGCGGAGGAAGCGCAAATTAGGCCGGTAAGGGCAGCCAGGGAGCTGAGTGCGAGCGTTTTGTGTTTCATATGGAGTTCCATAATCAAATTGAGTTACATCCTGAAGACGTACTCAATGTCATTTTTCATCAACCAAAAACGGATAGATGTAACCAGTCCTTGATTTAATTAGACCGGTCCTTCTATTAATTGGTGGTGTTAAAGTTTACTCCCCTGGTTTTTAGCTTTGAATTTGGGAAGTCCGGGGAAAGATATAAATAGATTCCCTCATGGTCAATAGGGCTTATCATCAATCAGGTGGGTATTAATTAAATTGATTTTTACGGCAGTGCTCAAGGGGTCAAAATTAAATCCCCTGGAGTAACGGTTGTCGTCAATGGACGCATTTGCCGTGATCTTGTGTCGGGGGTGAGGGGAAATTGTGATGTGGCTCACTCTCTATTTTTTGGCGCCATGCGTTTTTTGCAAACCGGCTTTCTAAATATAGGCATACTTAATTTTCTTATCCCTCTATAGACTTTTTTCACCGAGATTAATTGATATTGGTTATTGCCAATGTCTGAGCGAAGGTGAAACTATGAGTGAACAAGAAAAACAGGGCCTTGATGAGCAACAGGCCGATGAGCAACAGGTCGATGCCAAGCGTCGACAACTGCTTAAGCTGAGTGCCGGTACGGTCGCCGGTGTCGGCGTGGTCGCCGGTGCCGGCGCCTGGGTTAAGGGGCGCATGGAGGGCATTGAGCACGATGGATTTCCCAACGAGATCGGTGCAGATTTCAAGCCGATGGACCAGCGTAACGTCAACCAGACCTATGCCCTGAGTAAGAAACTTCAGGCACAACATCCGGAGCGTGACCTCAACTTCGGCGTCGAGAGCCTGGGTCCTATCCAGCCTGGCGAAAAGCCGATGCACATGGGGGAAGCATTTCACCGCTTCCTGACCGGCGCCGAGCGCTACGACAACGACAAGATCGGCTACACCCAGTTGGACTATGCCCTGGAGGAGGCTTGCTGGCATGGTTCCATGTCCTTGGCTCCCCTGGTGCAGGCCGGTGTTCCGGGTCAGGGAATCCTGACCTGGGATCAGTCAGATGTTCATGAGCACAAGTACCCCTTCAAGGATTCGGTGGAGAAGGTCAGTGCCATTAAAACCGCGGCCAAAACCATCGGCGCGGCAAGGGTAGGCATCTGCCGTCATGATCCGCGCTGGGACTACAACCCCTTGTATAACGTGCTGACGGAGCAGACCCTGACCTGGGAGGAGGATTTCCCCTTCAAGCCCAAGAGCGTCATCGTGATGATTGTCCCCATGGATTATGAAGCGATCGCCTGTGCTCCGATGATCCCCCAGTCTGCCACTGCCGCGCAGGGGTACAGCAACATCGCCATGCTGGCCGGGCAGATGGCCAAGTTTATTCGGGGTCTGGGTTTCCAGGCGGTGGGGGCCACCAATGACCTGGGTAACTCCGTGGCTTATGCCATTTCCGCCGGCCTGGGTGAGGGATCCCGCAACGGTGCCATGGTGGCGCCAAATCTGGGTCCTCGGATTCGTATCTGCAAGGTGTACACCGATCTGGAGCTGGATGAGGTGGCGTACGACAAGCCCCGCACTTTCGGTATTCAGGAGTTCTGCGAGAACTGTAAGCGTTGTGGTGATGCCTGTCCCTCCGGTGCAATCTGCATGGACGACAAACCCTCCATGGGACCCACCTACCCGGGCGGTGACGATCCAGAGTACACCTGGGACGTGAACAAAGGGGTGCGCAAGTTCTACAGCGATCCGAAGAAGTGCCTCAAGTTCTGGGCCGACAATGGCGGTGACTGCGGTGCCTGTATCGCTGCCTGTCCCTGGAATAAACCGGATTTCTGGCACCACCGCCTGATCGATG
The DNA here is from genome assembly GCF_900100175.1 of Ferrimonas sediminum. Taxonomy (GTDB): domain Bacteria; phylum Pseudomonadota; class Gammaproteobacteria; order Enterobacterales; family Shewanellaceae; genus Ferrimonas; species Ferrimonas sediminum. The sequence goes on along the minus strand of NZ_FNEM01000035.1, from coordinate 1,251 downwards.
CCTCCAACACCTTCACCGGCGGTACCGTGCACGGATTGATGACCAAGGCCGACATCCTGTTCGGGTACGGCAACGTCAACGACGAGGAAGCGGTGATCAAGTTCTGGAAAAGTGGTTTTAGCGGCGATTTTGTTTAAGGAGTCTGACAGATGATGGGATTAATGTGGTACCTGATGGGGATGGCAACCACCGGTGCAATCTGGGGTTATCTTGCCCTGAGCCGGCGATACCGTTTGGGAGCCATGGCGAATGTGGCGCTGTTTGGCACCTTTGCCCTGGGCTGGCTGTGTGTGGGCTGGTCCTGGGGCTCCTTCGCCGAGGGCGAGCCCCAGTCCGGCGCCATGGGACTGATCTGCTTTGGCCTGTCGACCATGGTGTTGGCGGTCCTGAGCTGGCGGAACTTCATCCGCCCCTTTAAGAGGGCGTAACGCCGCCGTCTTGAGTGTCCCCGGCACCTTGTCGGGGACACCCGTTCTTTTCGAGGAAACCTATGTCTCAACGAATCTCCAACCGCTCCTCCCGCAGCCGGGGCAAAGCGGGTCGCTTTCCCTGGTTGAGGTTGGCCGCCTGGTTGTCGCTGGCGGTCGCTTTTGGGGTGGGCATGATATGGCAACAACCCGATTACGGTCGCTTGTTGCAACAGGCGTTCCCCAAGGGGGAGGTCACCGCGCTCGAGGGCGCCAGTGGTGACCAGTTTCGATTGGTTCTCGGTGACCGGGAGTACCTCCTGAGCCTGGCAGAATCACAGGGCTACGGTGGTCCGATGCTGGTGGCGACCCGCATTGGCGCCAGTGGACGCATTGTCGACACCCACCTGCTGACCCACAAGGAGACCCCCGGCTACATCTTCCGCTTTAACGAGGGCAAGTTCTATCGCCAGTTCGACGGTAAACCGGTCAACCGGAATATCCGTCTCGGCGACGACATCGATGCGTTGACTGGCGCAACCCTCACCTCCCGGGGACTGACCACGGCGGTGCGTGAGGCGGCGCACAACAGCGTCGAGCACTTCGAGTTGCCGGCCAACTGGCAGGAGCCCGGGTTCGAGGCCGGCCTCAAGGAGCTGATGGCGATTCTGCTGTTTGCGGCGGCCTTTATGAACAAGCGGGTGCCCCGTAAGCATCAGAAACGTTACAACCAGGCTCTGTCGATCGCGTCGGTGGTGCTGATCGGCTACTGGCTCAACTCGGCGCTCTCTATCGCCCTGATCGGCTCGCTGCTGCTGGGCTACATCCCCTCACCGCAACAGCA
>NZ_FNEM01000002.1 GCF_900100175.1 Ferrimonas sediminum | reverse complement strand
AGGGGGTTGAGGTCACACTCTCTATGGTGGAGACGGAACCTCGTGTGTCGCTGCAAATTTAGAAAAGGCCACTCCAAACGGGGGGGCCTTTTTGCATTGTGGCCCAACCGGTAGAGCGCCACCTGACTGATTTGATGCGACCGTGGTCCGTTGTGGCGGCACGGTGGTCATGAACGCCTTCGAAACTGTCGACCGTTTCATCGGGGCAATCTCCCGGAAGTCGATGGGTATATCTTTGATTCAGTAGCGGGTTCTTTGCCGCTCCTGAGTGGATGCCACCACCCTGCTACGTCAAAGTGGGGGCGGGCATCTCAACGAGGTGGAAGTGCAGGTGTTTGTTTTTATTCCGGTATTAAGAAGGAGAGCCGGTTCACGGCCGTGGCTGCAGCGAATGTGATCAAAGATCATTAAAGGGTGACTTTCTTCAAAACATCTTTTTTACAAAGTCACCATAATGACGCTATACCTACTATCAAATGCTTGAATTTGCGGAGAGATTTTATGCGCTTCAAACAGATGCGAGAGCTTCTCGAATACGTGGTCGAATGCCGTATGGCCATGAGCAAGCTGTATGAACGGCTGAATAATCAGGCGGACTCCTCACGAGTGAAACTGCTTTTGGATTACCTGAAGAACCATCAGATCGAGGTGGCCGGCAAGGTAAGCGAGTATGTTGATGATGCCCCTCAGGGGGTGCTGGATACCTGGTTTAAGCGTTTGGACTATGATGACATCGTCGCCGGGTGTGCCGAAGTGACCTTAAAATCCGGGGGGGACGAGCATGACGTCATGAACCTGGCGTTGGAGATGGACAATAAGGTGCTGGCGCTGTTGCATCAGGCTCTGGAGCAGTCCGAGCATCAGGAAACCCGCCAGGCGCTGGAGTCGGTGCTTCAGGCGGAGCGCATTCGCCAGCAACGTTTCGTACACAGTACCCTGCGCATGGATGATATTTGATACCGATCAAAACAAGGCCCGATAGGGCTAGCGGCTTGTGTGAGGATCGGGTACCTATCAGTAACGATGAGCTGATTTAGATCACACGCCTTGTGTGACTGCAATGAAAACGGCCGGGATTTCCTGGCCGTTTCTGTATGCGGAAGGGAGACGGGATAAAATACTATGCGAAAAGCGACGGCCGAATTACCTGCGACGCTGTTTTCCGGCGCCACCGTGCGTCGGTGGGAACCCCTGCTGGCCAAGCAACACGGGGTGTTGATGTGGTCGTTGATGGAGGAGGCGGGCCAACAGGCTTGGCAGGCATTTCATCAGCGTTGGCCGAATGCCGAAAGTCTGGCGGTGGTCTGTGGTCGCGGTAATAACGCCGGTGATGCCTATGTGCTGGCGCGCTGTGCCTTAAATAACGGACTGCAGGTGCGGGTGTTACAGATGCAGCCGGAGCGTCCTCTGAAAGGGGATGCCAAGATCGCCCAGCAGCAGTATCTGGATGCGGGTGGCCACATAGAAACCGCCGAACCCGGGCGCCTGGCCGGGGTCAGCCACATTGTGGATGGCCTGTTGGGTACCGGTTTTGAAGGGGAGCTTCGCAGCGACTTCTCGCGGATGATCGTTGCCATCAATGAGGCATCGGCTGAGGTATTGAGTCTGGACCTGCCCTCCGGCCTCAACGGTGATAACGGTTTCGCCGGTGAGGATGTGGTCAGTGCCGATCTGACGGTGACCTTCGTCGGCGTTAAGCTGGGCCTGCTGACCGGCGCCGCCGCCAGTTGCTGCGGTGACATCCGGCTGGCGCCGCTGGCGATCGGCCACTCTCTGGCCAGCCAGGTGCGCCCGGATGCGATGAAGATCAGTTATCAGGATTACCGCCACCACCTTAAGCCGCGCCAGGCGGACTCCCACAAAGGGCACCACGGCCGCATTGCGGTGATTGGCGGCAACCATGGCATGCCCGGCGCGGTGCGTTTGGCCTCGGAGGCGGCGCTGCGCAGCGGCGCCGGGCTGGTGAGCATCATCAGCCGCTATGAAAATCTGCCTTTGATTCAGGCCGGCCGCCCGGAGCTGATGTTGTGGGGCAGTGACATCGCCGACATGGAGGTGTATCAGCGAGTGGGCTGGGGGCAGGTGGTTCTGTGTGGCCCCGGCCTGGGCAGTGGCGACTGGGCCTTCCATATGTGGCGGGTGGCACAAAACGCCGAACGGCCGCTGGTGATGGATGCCGATGCCCTGAACATTCTGGCGAAAAACCCCTGCCGGCGGGATGACTGGGTACTGACCCCGCATCCCGGGGAAGCGGCGCGTCTGCTCGGTGTCGAGAATGCCGACGTGCAGCGGGATCGGTTCAAAGCGGTGCGGGATCTTCAGCAAAAATACGGCGGTGTGGTGGTTCTTAAAGGGCCGGGAACCCTAATCTTCGATGGTGAAACCATGCTGGTGGCGCCCGTGGGCAACCCGGGGTTGGCCACAGGAGGTAGCGGTGACGTTTTGTCTGGTATAATCGCCTCCTTGCTGGCCCAGGGCTTATCTCTGATGGATGCGGCGGCGTGCGGTGTATGTCTGCATGGCGAAGCGGCAGACATCGCAGCCGAAGGGGGACAGCGAGGCATGCTGGCATCGGATCTGATGCCGTACATTAGGCAATTGGTAAACCCTGAAGACTGATATTTTATGAGCGACAAAACTCTGAACCTGCAGAGCGAAACCCAGACCCTGGAGCTGGGTACGGCCCTGGCGGCCATCGTGCGGCCGCCACTGGTGATTCACCTCGAGGGCGAACTGGGGGCCGGAAAAACCACACTGTCCCGGGCCCTGGTGCAGGGATTGGGACACCAAGGCCACGTAAAAAGCCCGACCTACACCCTGGTTGAGCCCTACGAGCTGGAAAATGTCAGTGTCTACCACTTCGACCTGTATCGCCTTGCCGATCCAGAAGAGCTTGAATTCATGGGGATTAGGGACTATTTCAGTGACCAGTCCCTGTGTCTGGTGGAGTGGCCGAGTAAGGGGCAGGGTGTATTGCCCCCGGCGGATCTTACCATTACCCTAAGCTATCAGGGTGAAGGGCGATGCGTGACTCTCAGTAGCCATTCCACCAAAGGCGAGGCCATACTGGAACAGCTTTAAGTCGATGATAAAGTTTTGGGGATACAAGGCGACCGCCCTGTTGGGACTGTTGCTGGCAGTACTGACGCACTCCATGGCGGCGCAGGCCACCACGGTGGACAAGGTTCGGGTATGGCCCGACAAGGAGCGTACCCGGGTGGTGCTGGATCTGTCGGCTTCCCCCAGTTACGGTGCTTTTCGACTCAGTGATCCTGAACGTTTGGTGGTGGATCTTCGCTGGAGTACGCTGAAAACTAAACTGTCCACGGTGAAGGCCGACTCGAAACAGCTGAAACGGATTCGTGTCAGTACCCCGCCGGAGAAAGGTACGCTGCGTCTGGTGCTGGATCTGAAGCAGGCGTCCTCCTACAAGGTGTTCAAGCTTGGGCCGAAAGGCAACTACGGACACCGGTTGGTGATCGATCTGCTGGCAGGGGCCGCGCCTTCCGCCAAAGCCAAGCCGCGTCCCGCCTCGAAACCGGGTCCGGGTCGAAACGTGGTGATCGCCATTGATGCCGGTCATGGCGGCAAGGATCCCGGCTCTATCGGGCCGTCTGGTACCTACGAAAAGAACGTGGTGTTGCCCATCGCCCGTAAGTTGCGGGACCAGTTTAATAAGACTCCTGGATTTGAAGCGTTTATGGTGCGCAGTGGCGACTACTTTGTGTCACTGAATCGGCGCTCGGAACTGGCCCGGGAAAAGAAAGCGGATCTGCTGTTGTCCATCCACGCGGATGCCTTTACCTCGCCGCAACCTCAGGGGGCTTCGGTATGGATCCTGTCCAAACGCCGCGCCAACTCCGAGATGGGTCGCTGGCTGGAGAAAGACGATAAGCTGTCGGAACTGCGAGGGATCGGAGAGGTGATCTCCGCCTCGGGCAATGATGACCCCCACCTGCAGCGCACCTTCCTGGATCTGGCCCGGGAAAACTCCATGGTGGAAAGTCAGGCCATTGCGGAGAAGATGCTGCGTCGCCTGGGACGAATTGCCAAGCTGCACAAGAAAACGCCTCAGCACGCCAGTCTGGCGGTTTTGAAGTCACCGGATTTTCCCAGCCTGCTGATTGAGACCGGCTTTATCTCCAACCCCAAGGAGGAGAAAAAGCTTCGTAGCAGCAGCTATCAGAATAAGATGTCCGACGCCATCTATCAGACGGTGAAAACCTATTTCTCCGATAATCCGCCCAGAGACGCGTTGCTGGCCCAAACCCGCCAGCACACGGTCAGCCGCGGCGAATCCCTGTCGCGCATTGCCCAGCGCTACCGGGTCAGTGTCAGTGCCATACGTCAGGCGAACCGGTTGAAGACCGATACCCTGCAGGTGGGGCAGAAACTCACCATACCTCGCCTATAGGACCGCTAATGACGATTCAGATATTACCGGCGCAACTGGCCAACCAGATTGCCGCCGGCGAGGTGGTGGAACGCCCCGCCTCGGTGGTTAAGGAGTTGGTGGAGAACTGCCTGGATGCCGGCGCCAGCCGGGTCGACGTGGAGATTGAACGGGGCGGCAGTAAGCGAATTCTGGTTCGCGACAATGGTCTGGGTATTGCCAGGGAGGAGTTGGCGCTGGCGCTGTCCCGTCATGCCACGTCCAAGGTGGCCAGTCTGGAGGATCTGGAGTCGATACTGAGCTTCGGCTTTCGGGGCGAAGCCCTGGCATCCATCAGTTCGGTATCGCGACTGACCCTGACCTCCAAAACTCAGGAGCAGCCGGAAGCCTGGCAGGCTTATGCCGAAGGCCAGGAGATGGCCGTCAAGGTGCAACCGGCCGCCCACCCGGTCGGCACCACGGTGCTGGCGGAGGACCTGTTCTTCAATACCCCGGCCAGACGACGCTTCCTGCGGGCGGATAAAACCGAATTTAACCATATCGATGAACAGCTTCGGCGTATCGCCCTGGCAAAACCTGCGATCCACTTTACCCTAAGCCATAACGGCAAGCTGGTGCGCCAGTACCGGGCTGCCCGTACCGACAAGCAACACCAGCAACGCCTCGGAGCGATCTGCAGCCATCGGTTTGCGGAGGCGGCGGTGACCCTGTCCACCGGCAATGAGCAGTTGCAACTGCACGGTTGCCTGGCCATCGGTGACGGCCATCAGGGATTCAGCGAGGTGCAGTACTTCTATGTTAATGGCCGGGTGGTACGGGATCGCCTGGTCAATCACGCTTTACGACAGGCTCTGGAGATGCACGGCCAGAGCAGCGATGCCGGCTATGTGCTGCACCTGGATCTGCCGCCGCAGGAGGTGGACGTCAATGTGCACCCGGCCAAGCACGAGGTGCGTTTTCACCAGGCCCGGTATGTGCATGACTTCATTTTGCAGGGGCTTAGTGATGCCGTCAGTCAGCTGGCGGGCTCAGAGATGCCTGACATTGACGTCGACCCGGCGCCGTTCCAGCCGACACCGCTGACCGCCTCGCCCCGTACGGCCCCGGCGGTGCCCCCGACCGCTCCCCGCAGCACGCCGCATCAGGTTCAGTCCCGGGCGCCGGCGGCCGGGTATACCCCACCGCCGCTATCGCCGCAGCCCCGAGCCGAGGCGGTGAGCAACTATGGCGACCTGATGCAGGCCGTCGATACCGCACCACCGACGCATGCCACTGGCGAGGCGGGGTGGCAATGGTTGGCACCGCTGGATGAGACTCAAGCTTTAATTGGCCGCGGCGATCAACTAAGATTGCTGCCCCTCAACGCCCTGTTGCGCTGTTGGGGCCAATGGCAGTTGCTGGAACGCCTGCCCCAGGGGCTGGTCAGCCAGCCGCTGTTGCTGCCGGTCAGTGTGGCCCGCTTGCCAGACTGGGAGCCGGTGCTCAGGCAGCAGCAAGGGGTATTGAAACGGCTGGGGTTTGAGCTGGCGGAGCAGAAGCAGCGACTGATTATCCGCAAGGTGCCTTCGGTGTTGCGGCAAGCCAACCTGGCGCAAATCGTGCCAGAATTATTGCAGTGGCTGTTGTCCTGCCCTCAGGGCGGGGCGCCGGAGCCGGAAGCGATGACGGCCTGGTTGGCCGACCACGGTGATTTTTCCGCGACCGCCGCTGCCGATGCCTGGAAGCAGTTGCAGCGCAGTGCGCCGGAGCGGGTCACCCAATTGATACAGACACAGGCCGTGACGCTGGACTGGCGTGCGGCCCTGGAGCAGTAATATGAGTAATGCCTTGCCTCCGGCGATCTTCCTGATGGGGCCGACGGCATCGGGAAAAACCGATCTGGCCATGGAGCTGTGTCAGCGGCTGCCTTGTGACATCATCAGTGTCGATTCGGCAATGATCTATACCGGCATGGACATCGGCACCGCCAAGCCCACTGCCGACGAGCTGGCCCGAGCGCCCCATCGGTTGATCGACATTCTGGACCCGGCCGAAGCGTATTCGGCGGCGGACTTCCGCCATGATGCGCTGCGGGAGATGGCGGCGATCACCGCCGCCGGACGCATTCCCCTGCTGGTCGGGGGCACCATGCTGTATTACAAAGCCTTGCTGGAGGGGCTGTCGCCCTTGCCGTCGGCGGATCCTTTGGTACGAAAACAGATCGAATCCGAGGCTGCAGAACTGGGCTGGAGCGATTTGCATCGGCAATTGTCAGAAATTGACCCGATATCTGCTGAGAGAATCCACCCTAACGATCCACAACGATTGTCGCGGGCTCTGGAAGTCTATAGAATCAGTGGTGAAACTCTGACAGAGCTGACGAAAAGAAAGAGTGAGCCTTTACCTTATCTGGTCAGTCAGTTTGCCATTGCGCCGGAACAGCGACAGCGATTGCATCAGCGTATTGAACGCCGATTTACGATGATGTTAGATGCGGGTTTTGAGCAGGAAGTGCTCCGTTTGTTCCGAAGAGGGGATTTACACCCCAATTTGCCGTCCATCCGATGCGTTGGATACCGCCAGATGTGGTCTTTTCTGGCTGGTGAAGATGACTACCAAGGGATGACCGCAAAGGGCATTGCTGCTACCAGACAGCTAGCGAAAAGACAGATTACCTGGTTGCGGAGTTGGTCCGATTTGCAGTGGTTACTCTCTGAAAATACAGGTAATGTAGATAATATGTTGCAAAGGCTCGCCATCTAACTTTACATAGGCTATAACTACCAACAAGCTCAGTTAGATGTTGCTTGCAGGCTGGTTTTTAAAAGAAATTAGAATATTTTAGTTAAGGAATCATTATGGCTAAGGGGCAATCCTTACAAGACCCGTTCCTGAATGCATTGCGTCGTGAACGGGTACCGGTATCCATCTATCTGGTAAATGGCATTAAGCTTCAGGGGCAGATCGAAAGTTTTGATCAGTTTGTTATTTTGCTGAAGAACACCGTCAGTCAGATGGTATATAAGCACGCCATTTCAACCGTGGTTCCTGGTCGTCCATTCAACATGAATAATGCACAACAAGGCAGTCAGCAGGGTGGATACAACCAGCAAGATCACGGAAATCAAGACTAACAGCTAGGAGAGTCTGCTTGTTTGAGCGGTATGAGGCAGGCGAAAGGGCTGTACTGGTACATCTGAACTTTTCCCGAGAAGGGGAACGTGAAGATCTGGAAGAGCTGCACCTACTGGTGTCATCCGCAGGCGTAAGTGCCTGCGGAGTCGTTACTGGCGCTCGTTCCTCCCCACACCCCAAATACTTCTGTGGCGCCGGTAAGGCGGAAGAGATTGCGGCACTGGTCCAGGCGGAACAGGCGGACGTAGTCATCTTTAACCATGCCTTGTCCCCGGCCCAGGAACGTAACCTTGAAGCCATATTCCAATGCCGGGTATTGGACCGAACCGGTCTGATCCTGGATATTTTTGCCCAGCGGGCACGAACTCACGAAGGTAAACTGCAGGTTGAGCTGGCGCAATTGCGGCACCTCTCGACCCGATTGATCCGTGGCTGGACTCACCTGGAGCGTCAAAAGGGCGGTATCGGCCTGCGCGGTCCGGGCGAAACTCAGCTGGAAACCGATCGACGATTGCTGCGTGAACGTATAAAAACCATCCTTCGTCGCCTGGAGAAGGTCGAAAAGCAGCGAGAGCAGGGGCGTCGCTCCCGCCAGCGTCGTGAAATACCGACGGTGTCTCTGGTGGGGTACACCAACGCGGGCAAGTCGACCCTGTTCAATCTGGTGACAGATTCCGGCGTGTATGCTGCGGATCAGCTGTTTGCCACCCTGGACCCGACGTTGAGGCGGATTGAGATCGATGAGGTTGGCCCGACGATCCTGGCCGACACCGTGGGTTTCATTCGTCATCTCCCCCATGATCTGGTGGCGGCGTTTAAGGCCACGCTTCAGGAAACCCGTCAGGCGGATTTGCTGCTGCATGTGGTCGACGCCAGTGATGAGCGGGCCGGTGAGAACATCGAAGAGGTGCAGAAGGTGCTCAAGGAGATTGAGGCCGACGACATCCCACAGCTGCTGGTTTATAACAAGGTGGATTTGCTGGAGGATGCCGAACCCCGAATCGATCGGGACGATACCGGCAGACCGGTCCGGGTCTGGGTGTCGGCTCAGGAGAATCGCGGTCAGCCGCAGCTGTTCCGTGCCTTGTCGGACTTACTCGGTCGGCAAATAGTTGAACTATCATTAAAACTGCCGCCATCGGAGCAACGCTGGGTGAATGTGTTTTTTGAACTCAGTGCGGTGAAAAGCAGTCAATATGATGACGAAGGCAACTGCTTGATGAAGATTGTTTTGCCGGAGCCAGAGTGGCTTCGGCAATTAAAAGCGTCTCAGGGAAGGTTAAGCGACTTTATCATCCACTAATTGCCTGATAAATTAGCGTTAAACCTCTTATCATCGGAGGGGATGCCCTGGCGGGTTGCTCAGGGGCCCCATTAACTCATCCGATACGTTAAAACGGAGTACTACATGGCCTGGAATGAGCCTGGAAATAAGGGTAAAGACCCATGGGGGAACCGGGGTGGCAACGATCAGGGGCCACCGGACCTGGATCAAGTGTTCCGCAAGCTGTCCGGCCGCTTTGGTGGCGGGGGCGGTGGTGGTGTCAGCACCGGTATTGTATTGGGTGTGTTGGCTCTGGCTGCCATTACCTGGTTTTTGTCCGGCATCTACAAGATTGAGGAAGCGGAGCGCGGCGTCGTGCTTCGCTTTGGTGAGTTCTACGAATTGAGAGAGCCGGGTCTGCACTGGAAAGCCACCTTCGTGGATCAGGTGTACCCGGTGAACATCAACAACATTCGTGAACTGCCTGCGTCCGGCATGATGCTGACCATGGATGAAAACGTGGTCGCGGTTGAGATGAAGGTGCAGTACCGGGTCGTGGATCCACGGGCTTACCTGTTTAACGTCACCAATCCGGATGAGTCTCTGAACGAGGCGATGGACAGCGCCCTGCGTTATGTCATCGGCCATACCATCATGGACGACATTCTGACCACCGGCCGGGAGCAGGTTCGTCAAGATACTCGCGAAGAGCTGGAAGGGATCATTGAACCTTATGGCCTGGGGATCCAGGTGATGGATGTCAACCTGTTGCCGGCGCGTCCGCCGGAAGAGGTGAAAGACGCCTTTGATGACGCCATCTCAGCTCAGGAAGACGAAGAGCGTTTCGTCCGTGAAGCGGAAGCCTACGCCCGAGAAATCGAGCCTCGTGCCCGGGGTCAGGTTCAGCGGATGGAGCAGGAAGCGAACGCCTATCGCGATCGCGTTACTCTGGAAGCGGAAGGTGAAGTGGCTCGCTTCGTTCAGTTGTTGCCTCAGTATCAGGCGGCGCCGGATGTGACTCGAGATCGTCTCTACCTGGAAACCATGGAAAAAGTCTACGGCAGCACCTCCAAAGTGATGGTGGATACCGAAGGCAATGGCTCCATGTTCTATCTGCCGCTGGATAAGATTGTTGGCCAAGGTGCAGGACAGGCCCCGCAACGGACGGCTCCCCCGCAGATGAACGACAGCAGCTCGCTGCCGAGCAACAGCTTTAACAACCGCCGCAATGTTCGTAATGACAGCGTGCGCCAGGGGAGGAATTAAGCCATGAAACCCATTTCCATTGGCGCCATTGTCGTCATTCTGTTCTTGGGCTTATCCTCATTATTTGTGGTAAGTGAAGGCGAACGCGGCATCGTCAAGCGCTTCGGTAAGATTGCCAAAGACGCCGAAGGCGTGACCCTGGTGTATGAGCCGGGCATCCATTTCAAGGTGCCACTCATTGATACCGTGCTTCGTCTCAATGCCCGTATCCTGACGCTGGATGCGCCGGCAGATCGTTTTGTGACCTCCGAGAAGAAAGATCTGATGGTGGATTCCTACGTTAAGTGGCGAATCATCGATTTTGAACGTTACTTCCTGTCTACATCAGGTGGCAACCAGCTTCAGGCGGAAGCCTTGCTGCAAAGTAAGATCAACAACGGCCTGCGCAGCGAGTTTGGTACTCGAACCATCTCCGAAATCGTTTCCGGCAGCCGCGATGAGCTGCAGCAAGAAGCCCTGAAAGGGGCGGCGGAGAGCGCACTTGAGCTGGGCATTAAGGTGGTGGACGTGCGGGTGAAGCAGATCAACCTGCCTCGTGAAGTCAGCTCTTCGATCTACGATCGTATGCGCGCCGAGCGTATCGCCGTTGCCAAGGAGCACCGCTCCCAGGGTAAAGAGAAGGCCGAAGTGCTGCGGGCCAACATCGATGCCAAGGTGACCGTGATGGTGGCTGAGGCCGAGAAAAATGCTCGTACCATTAAGGGTCAGGGTGATGCGCAGGCGGCCAAGATCTACGCCGACGCTTACACTCAGGCACCGGAGTTCTTCGCCTTCCTGCGCAGCCTGGATGCCTACTCCAAGTCCTTCAACAGCAAGCAGGACGTGTTGGTGGTGTCACCAGACTCGGAGTTCTTCCAGTACATGAAGAGCACTGCTAAACCGCAATAAAAGTATTGCTTAAGTCAAAGCCCGGCATTCGCCGGGCTTTTTGCATGGAGCCGTCAAAAATGAGCATTCAGACCTGGTTAATTGCCCTTGGTATGGTATTGGTTTTAGAAGGAATTGGACCCATGATGCTGCCGAAACAGTGGCGCAGTATGGTGACGGAAATGAGCCGGCAACCGGACCACCTACTGCGCCGCCTGGGAGGGGTTCTGGTCACAATTGGCGGGGTAATTCTGTATATTTTTTCCAGATAGCTGCTGTTTTGAGCATTTTGTTCTGGTAGAATCCTGCTTTAACCACCTACCCTCTGTATTCATAATGAGTAAAAACGTTGTTGTTCTTGGCACCCAGTGGGGTGACGAAGGCAAGGGCAAGGTCGTAGACCTGCTTACCGATAAATCTTCCTATGTGGTGCGTTATCAAGGCGGCCATAACGCTGGTCACACTCTGGTGATCAACGGCGACAAGACCGTACTCCACCTTATTCCATCAGGCATTCTTCGAGACAATGTTAAGTGCATCATCGGTAACGGTGTGGTGCTGTCTCCAGAAGCGCTGATGACTGAGCTGACCATGCTCAAAGAGCGTGGCGTTCCGGTGGAGGAGCGACTGCTGATCTCCGAGGCGTGTCCGCTGATTTTGCCGTACCACATCGCCGTGGATCAGGCCCGCGAGGCGGCCCGCGGTAACAAGGCCATTGGTACCACAGGCCGTGGTATTGGCCCGGCATACGAAGACAAGGTCGCCCGTCGTGCACTGCGCGTCGGTGATCTGTTCGATGCCGAGCGTTTTGCTGAGAAGCTGAAAGAGGTACTGGCGTACCACAACTTCATGCTGGTGGAGTATCACAAGGCCGAGCCTGTGGACTTCGATACCGTGTATGAACAGGCGATGTCCGTTGCCGACCTGCTGAAGAGCATGGTGGTGGACGTAACGGATCTGCTGGATAAGGCTCGTAAAGCCGGTGAACCGATTCTGTTCGAAGGCGCCCAGGGCACCCTGCTGGACATCGACCACGGTACTTATCCATACGTGACCTCCTCCAACACCACCGCTGGTGGCGTGTCCACCGGTTCCGGCTTTGGTCCGAACCGTATCGATTACGTCCTGGGCATTGTGAAAGCCTACGCGACCCGTGTCGGTGGCGGTCCGTTCCCTACCGAACTGGATGATGCCGTTGGTAAGCATCTGGGTGAGAAGGGCCATGAGTTTGGCGCCACTACCGGCCGTCAGCGTCGCACCGGCTGGCTGGATATCGTAGCCATGCGCCGCGCGGTGCAGATCAATGGTATCACCGGCCTGTGTCTGACTAAGCTGGATGTGCTGGATGGTCTGGAAGAGCTGAAGCTGTGCACCGGCTACAAGATGGCCGATGGCAGCATCGTCGACGTGCCACCTCTGGCGGCCGAAGACTACGAGCATGCCGTACCGGTATACGAAAGCATGCCAGGCTGGAGCGACAACACCTTTGGTGTGGTCGAGCACGACAAACTGCCTCAGGCAGCACTGGATTACATCGCTCGCATCGAGGCATTGCTCGACGTGCCGGTGGACATCATCTCAACCGGCCCCGACCGGGTTGAGACCATGATTCTGCGAAATCCTTTCGCATAATCATTGAGTGTAAAACGGGGCCTTCTGGCCCCGTTATGCTATGGTGGGCTTTAGTTTTTTCAGGCTAGGTCGATACGTTAGAGTATGAAGCGCTTTTATCTGCTGTTGACAACAATGCTGATGATCGCCCCTGCCCAGTCGGAATTGCAGGTGGTGGAGCTGTACTCACAGGACGCGCTGTTGCAGATGATTCGTGACAATACCCATCTGATGCAGATGCGCCGTGATGACTGCCAACTGGTGGAAGACGTACAGGCTCACGCTAAAATATTGAAAGAGCCGGCCTATCAGATGCTGTGGGCCGATATGCTGATGTACGGTGTGTGCATCGAAAAAAACGTCAAAGAGGGGTTTTATTACCTCGAGACTGCCTCGGAGTCTGGCCTACCAGACGCCCTGGAGCAGTTGGGACGCTACTACCGCATTGGCAAGTTCACCCTGGTGAACGAAGAGTTGGCAGTGCACTACTACAAATTGGCGTCCGAGCAAGGGCATCTGCGTGCCCGTTTTGATTTGGTGCGAATGTACATTCGAGGCTACGGTGCGCCGCGGGATTATCCGCAAGCGTATCGGTGGCTGTTTGAAGAGGTGTACGAGCATGACGAAGATCAGGCGACGGCCGATGAGTTGCTGAGCCAACTGGCTCGTTTTATTCCCAGACGGGAAGTCGAGACCATCGAAGCCAGTCAGAAATTTCAGGATAAGTATCGCTGATAGCCAGTATACTTTTCCGGTAACCCCATTTTTATCTATCGAGTAAATCACTATTGAGTAATCAAGATCCCCATTTTCAGCGGGAGGCTGAAAAGTACGAAAATCCGATTCCCAGCCGGGAGTATCTGCTGCAGTTGATCGCCGACGGCCGCGGCCTGATTGGTCGCGATGAGCTGGCTGAGCAACTGGGCCTGGAGGGCGACCAGTACGTGGCCCTGATGCGTCGCCTGCGCGCCATGGAGCGCGATGGTCAGCTGGTGTACACCCGAAAAGGGCGCTACGGCATCCCGGAGAAGATGGATCTGCTCACCGGCACCGTACTGGGGCATCGCGATGGCTTCGGTTTCTTCCGCCCGGACGATGGTGCTGGCAAGGATATGTTCCTGACCGAGCGCACCATGCAGAGCGTGTTGCATGGTGATCGGGTGATGGCCCAGGGGGATCGTCACGATCGCCGCGGCCGTCAGGAAGCCCGGATTGTGCGGGTACTTGAGCCTCGAAACGCCAACATCATTGGTCGCTACTTCACCGAAGATGGCATTGGCTTTGTGGTACCGGATGATCGCCGCATAAGCCAGGATATCCTGATACCGGCAGAGCATCGTCTGGGCGCACGTCTGGGACAGGTGGTTAATGTAGAGTTGACCCAGCGACCGGGTCGTCATACTCACGCCAAGGGCAAGGTAACCGAGGTGCTGGGTGACGAGATGGATCCGGGCATGGAGATCGAGATCGCCCTGCGCAACCACGATCTGCCGCACCAGTTCCCGCAGGCGGTTCTGGATCAGGTTGCTCGAATCGACGACGAGGTGACCGAGGCCGATAAGCAGGGCAGGGTGGATCTGCGACAGCTGCCACTGGTGACCATCGACGGTGAAGATGCCCGTGACTTCGATGACGCGGTCTACTGTGAAAAGAAGAAGAGCGGCGGCTGGCGCCTGTGGGTGGCCATTGCCGACGTCAGTCACTATGTGCGTCCCGGCACATCACTGAACGATGAGGCCCTGAAACGGGGTAACTCGGTGTACTTCCCGGCCCAGGTGATTCCGATGCTGCCGGAGAAGCTTTCCAATGGCCTCTGTTCACTGAATCCCGGGGTCGACCGTCTGTGCATGGTGTGCGAGATGACGGTGTCGGCATCCGGAAACCTGTCCGGTTACAAATTCTATCCGGCGGTGATGCACTCCCATGCCCGACTGACCTACACCAAGGTGGCGGCCATGCTGGATGGTGACAAGCGCCTGATCGAGCGCTATCAGTCGGTGTTCCCGCACCTGCAGCAACTGCACAAGTTGTATGCCGCCCTGGACGGCGCCCGACTCAAGCGCGGCGCTCTGGTGCTGGAGACCACCGAGACGCAGTTTATCTTTAACAGCCAGCGACGCATCGAGCAGATTGTGCCTCGGGAGCGTAATGTGGCGCACAAGATGATCGAAGAGTGCATGATTCTGGCCAACGTCGCGTCGGCCCGTTTCGTGAAGAAGCAGAAAGGTGAGGTGCTGTACCGGGTTCACGAAGGACCGGGGGATGCCAAGCTGAAATCTCTGCGCGACTTCCTCGGTCAGCA
This sequence comes from Ferrimonas sediminum, assembly GCF_900100175.1. Taxonomy (GTDB): domain Bacteria; phylum Pseudomonadota; class Gammaproteobacteria; order Enterobacterales; family Shewanellaceae; genus Ferrimonas; species Ferrimonas sediminum. The sequence continues at coordinate 445,992 of NZ_FNEM01000002.1, read as the reverse complement.
GGGGCTGCAACTCGGCGGCGGTGATGAGCCTTCGCCGACCGACATCGCCAAGCTGCTGGCCTCGCTGAGTGGCCGTGCCGATGCCGAGCTGGTGACGACCATGGTGCTGAGATCCATGAAGCAGGCGGTATACAGCCCGGATGACGAAGGCCACTTCGGCCTGGCGCTGCAGGGCTACAGTCACTTTACTTCGCCGATTCGCCGTTACCCCGACCTGGTTTTGCATCGGGTGATTCGTGGTTTGCTGGCCAAGGACAGCGAAGGTGGCATGCTTAAACGGGCCATCGGCAGCCTGCTTAATCGCGACGCTACCAAGGCCGACGACGCCGGAGTGCTGTACAACACCCAGGAGCTGGTGGAGCTGGGTGAGCACTGCTCCATGACCGAGCGCCGCGCCGATGACGCCACCCGTGATGTGTCGGATTGGCTTAAGTGCGAGTTCATGCAGGATCATGTCGGTGACACCTTCGATGCGGTGATCAGTGGCGTGACCAGTTTTGGTCTGTTTGTGCGGTTGAATCAGTACCACATCGATGGGCTGGTGCACATCTCCAGCCTGGAAAACGATTATTTCCACTTTGATGCGGTCCGTCAGGGGCTGTACGGCGAGCACAGTGGCAAGCGCTACCGCCTCGGCGATGCGGTTGAGGTGAAGGTGATGTCGGTGAAGCTGGACGACCGCCAGATCGATCTGGGCCTGGTTCAGGAGCCCGGCAAAGGGCGCAAAGGCAAGCCCAAGTCCGGCCGCAAGCCGGCCGACAGCAACGCGCCTTACAAAGCCAAACAGGGCAAACCCAAATCGGGTCGAAGTGGTGGCGGTAAGCGCACCGGTGGCTCACAGGCCAAGCCCGGGGCAGCCAAAGGCAGCGGCGGCGCCAAGGCCGGCGGCAAAAAAACAGACACCCGCAGCGGTGCGGACAAGAGCAGTTCTAAGCGGAAAAATCGTTAATGAAACAAGAGATGGTATTTGGCCTGCACGCCGTTGAGGCGTTGCTGGCGTCGGAGCCTGAACGGGTAAAGTCCATTTGGATGCTGAAGGGGCGCGACGACGATCGTCTGCAGCGCATTCATCAACTGGCGATGCAGCATGGCATCAGCTGTCAACCCGCCGCCCGAAAGGCCCTGGATGACAAGGCCAAGTCGGCACAGCATCAGGGCGTTGTTGCCGCCGCCAAAGCGGCGCCGGTGAAGGGTGAGGCGGAGCTGGATGCCCTGCTCAATGGTGTGGAGACACCGCTGTTGCTGATTCTGGATGGCGTAACCGATCCTCACAACCTCGGGGCCTGTCTGCGCAGTGCCGATGCCACCGGTGTCCACGGTGTCATTGTGCCCCGGGATCGCTCCGCCAGCCTTGGCCCTGTGGTGCGTAAAGTGGCGGTGGGTGCCGCCGAAAGCGTGCCGCTGTTTCAGGTGACCAACCTGGCTCGCACCATGCGGGAGCTGCAGGAGCGGGGCGTGTGGATCGTCGGTACCGCCGGTGAAGCCGATCACGACCTGTACCAGGCCAAACTGACCGGTCCGCTGGCGTTGACCATGGGGGCGGAAGGCAAAGGGATGCGTCGCCTGACCCGTGAACACTGCGATGAGCTGATCTCTATCCCCATGGCCGGGGTGGTCACCAGCCTGAACGTGTCGGTGGCGACCGGCGTGTGTCTGTTCGAAGCGGTTCGCCAGCGGCGGAGCTAATCCTAAAAAGATAAAAAAGGCGCCTTTGGCGCCTTTTTTGTTGTCTATAACCGTTGTCAGAAGCTGTACAGTAGGTTGACGGTGGAGATGATGTCGGTCTTCTCGCTGTTTTCCGGTACTTTTTCGGTGAACTTGACGTCGGTACCGATCTTCAGGGCCAGATCGGCCCACAGTTGGTTTCGAATCGACAGTTTCAGGGTGGCAATGGTATTGCGGTTACCGGTCTCCACCGCGCCTTCGGCGTTGAAGGTGGTGTACTCGTGCAGGCGTTGCTCCAGTTTGCCGGCGAAACGGGCAATGCCTTCATCGGTAGAGGAGGTCTCGCTTTCAGTGTCGCTGAGGTTGGGCTTGTTATAACGGTAACCGGCACCGGCTTCGAGTGAGAGTTTGGTATGGCGGTGATCGATGGGGGAGTAACCGTAACCGAAGGAGTAGATCTGTTGCTGGGTAAAGGAGCCGAACCGATCCCAGATAAATTCACTCCGGCCATAGACATACTTAGTCCCTTTGAGTTTGTAATCCAGCTGGTATTGCACCGTGTACTGTTCGGCGGTGGTACTCTGGTTGTCCGAGGCAAAATAGGCGTGCAAATTGGTTTCGTGGCGGGCCGCTTCCGCGTCATAGACAATTTTGCCGCGGCTGTTGAAGTTGCTGGATTCGGTGTTGCCCGAGGTGTATTGCAGCCCCAGTTCCACTTCGGCGTCCAATCTGTCTTCTGGCTCTTTGTACTCCGGTGGCACCAGGGCCCACACTGACGGAGACAACAGCATCGCGACCATCATCAATCGTTTCATAATACCTACTGCTTTCACTGCGTATTTTTTGTTTGAGTTCTTCTCAGTCCCGGCAAGGTGGCGGGCTTAGGGTGCAGGGCATTATCTTACCTCAAAGCGATTCAAAACGGCGATCAACTGATGAGATTTCTCCGGGGGGGGAACGTCGGCAGCTTCGTCGCGGATTGAGGGCGAGAATCTCTTGCCCCCTCCCCGGGAATCCTGTACTATGCGCCGGCTAATCAGCCGAAACCCTTTTGTTCCTTGCCTCCAGGTATGGCTGAGCCTGAAAGAGGCTGAATAACCGTAAGGATCAATAATGCGTCATTACGAAATCGTATTTATGGTTCACCCTGATCAGAGTGAACAGGTTCCAGGCATGATCGAGCGTTACACTGCTACCATCACTAAAGATGGTGGTTCTGTAAACCGCTTGGAAGACTGGGGCCGCCGTCAACTGGCATACCCAATTGAGAAGCTGCACAAAGCACACTACGTGCTGGTTAACGCTGAAGCGACTGCTGAAGCCGTTGCTGAACTGGAAACCAACTTCCGCTTCAACGATGCCGTTATCCGTAGCATGGTAATCCGTACCAAAGGTGCTGTTACCGAGCCATCTCCAATGGCTAAAGCTAAGGAAGAGCGCCGTGAGCGTGATGATCGTCGTGACGATCGTCGTGAAGCACAGCCAGCTCCAGCCCCAGCTGCTGAGGAAGCCAGCGCCGAGTAAGGCTTGTGAACACTAACCGCCTCGAGCTGACGGGCACTGTCCTTCGGCCACCGAAAAAGGCAACTGGAATCAATGGAATTCCCCATGGGTATTTCATTCTGGAGCATCGCTCCATGCAACAGGAAGCCGGACTGAATCGTCCCGTTTACTGTCGGATTCAAGTGGTTGTCAGCGGTCAGCAATCACAACCTTTACTGGACAATCTGGATTCCGGCCATGCAATCAAGGTTGCGGGGTTTCTCGCCTGGCAACAAAGCCGAAATGGCCAAAGCCGCCTGATATTGCATGCTGACTCAATTGAACCTATTTCATAGGAGATGCCCACATGGCACGTTATTTTCGTCGTCGTAAATTCTGCCGTTTCACTGCAGATGGTGTTACTGAGATTGACTACAAAGACGTAGCAACTCTGAAAAACTACGTTACCGAAAGCGGTAAAATCGTACCGAGCCGTATCACTGGCACCAGCGCTAAGTACCAGCGTCAGCTGGCTCGCGCTATCAAGCGTGCTCGTTACCTGGCTCTGCTGCCTTACACTGACCTGCAAGGTTAAGTTTAGGCATTAGGTTAACCCTTTTAAGTAGAGGAAAAGGTAATGGAAGTTATTCTGTTGGATAAGATTGCCAAGCTTGGCGGTCTGGGTGACAAAGTTAGCGTTAAGTCTGGTTACGCTCGTAACTACCTGCTGCCACAAGGCAAAGCAGTATTCGCTAACGCTGCTAACGTAGCTGAATTCGAAGCTCGTCGCGCTGATCTGGAAAAGAACATCGCTGACAAGCTGGCTGCTGCTCAAGCTCGCGCTGAGAAGCTGGCTGCTCTGGAAGGCGTTTCTATCGCTTCCAAAGCGGGTGACGAAGGCAAGCTGTTCGGTTCCATCGGTACTCGCGACATTGCTGACGCGATCACCGCTGCCGGCGTTGAAGTAGCCAAGTCTGAAGTACGTCTGTCCGAAGGCGCTCTGCGCAACACCGGCGAGTACGACATCGTTGTTGCTGTGCACAACGAAGTGACTGCTACTGTTAAGCTGACTGTTGTTGCTGGTGAGTAATCACTAAGCTGACTCAGGTCGCTTAATCCGGGAGACCGGAGCAGAAAAACACCGCCTTATGGCGGTGTTTTTTTATGCCTGTTTTCGGCCGTTGAGATCTAAAAAGCCGCCAGATGGCGGCTTTTGTCGTTGGTGGGCGTTTACTTAACCAGGGTCAATTCGGTCAGTAGGTTGTCGGCGCTGTCGACATTTTCCATCATCCACAACACATAGCGGAAGTCGACGTGGACGGCCCGGGTGATGCTGGGGTTGAAGTACCAGTCCTTGGTGATCGACTCATAGGTCGAGTCGAAATTCAGGCCGACCAGATCGCCGTCGCCGTTGAGGATCGGCGAGCCGGAGTTGCCGCCGGTAGTGTCGACGCTGGAGAGGAAGTTCACCGGCACCGAGCCAAAGTGACCCTCATTATTGGCTTCGGCACAGGGCAGTATGCCGCAGTACCAGGATTGGGTGTTCGCTTTGATGCTGTCTACCGAATAGCTGCCATAGCGCTTGGCCTTGATGGCATCCAGGATCTTCTGCGGCGCATTGAACGGCTCGACACCGGTGTGCTTCTCGACGATCCCCTCCAGTCGGGTGAACGGCTGTTTGTACAGGGCATCGGCGGCCTGGTAGCCATCGACCACGCCATAGCCGATGCGCAGGGTGCCGTTGGCGTCCGGGTAGACCGGCTGGTTTCGGCTGTCGTACCAGGCCAACAGGGCCGACATCATGGCCGGACGCACGGCGGTGATGTCACCGGCCAGAGTCTGACGCTGCTTGCGGTTGGCTTCGTTGGCATCGTACAGGGCCACCGCCATTCGAATGAAGGGGTCATCGCTGGTTTGAAACGCCGACACCGGCTGGGTCATCCACTTAAGGCGCTGACCGCTGTCGTTGAGGCCGGTGTTGGCGTAGGCTTTATCCAGATCCAGGCTGGCCAGCACGGTGTCCAGGGCCGGGGTGCGGTGCGACTGGGCCAGGTAGGCGTCGATGTCCATCTGCCACAGGCCCCGATCCATGCGGGTATGGAAGCTGCGGGTCAGGCGGTTGAGGCGACCCTCAAGCATCTTCATGTCCCGCTCCTGATAGCCTTCCTCACGCTCGGCATCGGGCTTCTGGCGCTCATTGGCCAGTTTGTACAGTCGGTTGGCGGTGTTCAGCAGGGCACTGGACTGGGCGTTTTCGAAGTAGAAAGCGCGCTGCTTGTACTCCCGCTGCTCGGCCAATTTTTGCTCCAGTTGGTCGACTTTTGCCAAGGCGTCGGCGCGGGCCGGATCGGCGTTCAGCCAGGCTTTGAACGCTTGCTCATTGCCACCTTTGATGGCTGGAATGTCGGTTTTGCGGAAGCCGTCCAACAGACCGTTCATCTTCTTCATGCGATTGGCCAGGCTGGCTTTGGTGCCGGCATAGGCGATCTTGATGACGCCGTCCTCGAGGCCATATTGGTCGATCAGATCGATGCGCTGCTGATAGCGGCTGGCCCCGATCGGGTACTGCCAGTTACTGGCAAACTCCAATTCGCTCAGCAGCTTGTGTCTACTGGTGCGACCCGGATAGCCGGCCACCAGCACCCCGTCTCCCTGCTTCACGCCGCTGGCGTTGACCTTGAGGAAACTCTTTGGCTGATAGGGTACGTTGTTTTCGCTGTAGGCGGCCGGTGAACCGTCCGGCGCAACGTAGGCCCGCAGGAAGGTAAAGTCACCACTGTGGCGGGGGTACTCGAAGTTATCGATGTCACCACCGTAGGATCCGACGCTCTGAGGCGGCGCGTACACCAGGCGCACATCGCGAATCATCAGTTGGCGCAACAGGTAGTATTTCTTGCCGCCGTGAAAACTGCGCACATGGCAACGGTAGTTGTCGTTGGACTCGCACTGCTTCAGCAGTGCCTTACGGTTACCCTGAATGGTGTGGTAGCGTTGATAGCCGTCCATGTCGTCGGTAACGCCGGCGTACACCTGTTCAGTAACGTCTTCGATCTTGTCGGTGACGTACAGGCGCTCTTGAGGTCCGGCGGAAGGCTCTTTATCCAGGCTGGTGGCCAGGAAGCCATCATCGAGGTAGTTGTGCTCTTCGTTGCTGTTGAATTGAATGCCCCGGTAGGCACAATGGTGGTTTGTGACAACCAATCCTTTGGGAGAAACGAAGGAGGCAGTACAATACCCCAGTCCTACCACCGCATTCATTGGATACTGATTCAGGTCAGCCAGCTGTTCGGCCGGCAGACGGATGCCGGCTTGCTGAAGCTCATCGCTCAGTTGCGGCATCTGCATGGGGAGCCACTGGCCTTCATTGGCAACAGCGGGCAGGGCCACGGCCAGGCTGAGTGCCAGGGCGGAGACCGAAGAAGAAACTTTGGTTGGCATGGGAGGTCCCTTTATTATTATCATTCCTGTTTGGGCGGTGCGCCCAGAAAGGGGAAATCTTACCAATTTAACGCATTGAGTGTAACGGGTTTAACATGGCAGAAACGCGCCAGCGCGACGACAAACGGCAAAAGACAGTGGATCAGCTGAAGATTCCTCCTCACTCTCTGGAGGCGGAGCAGTCGGTCCTCGGTGGCCTGATGCTGAATAACGACGTCTTCGATCAGGTCGCGGAGCGGGTGGTCAAAGAGGACTTCTACAGCCGCAGCCATCAGTTTATCTATGCCGCCATGTCGCAACTGCTGGAAAACGGCCATCCGCTGGATCTGGTGACCGTCTCCGAAGAGCTCAACCGCCTCGGTGAGCTGGATAATGTCGGGGGGATCGCCTATCTGTCCGACATCTCACGCAACACCCCCAGTGTGGCCAACATCGTCGCCTACGCCGAAATCGTGCGCGAGCGGGCGGTGGTACGCGAGATGATCAAGGTGGCCAATGAGATCGCCGACGCCGGTTTCAATCCCGATGGCCGCGACTCCGGCGCCCTGCTGGATCTGGCGGAAACCAAGGTGTTTAAGATCGCCGAAAGCCGCACCAGTGCCAACGAAGGCCCGGAGAACATCAAGAGCATTCTGGAGAAAACCGTTGATAAGATTGAGGAGCTGTACAGTAACCCTCATAACGGTGTGACCGGGGTCTCCAGCGGTTTCGCGGATCTGGATAAGATGACCGCCGGGTTCCAGCCTTCGGATCTGATCATCGTTGCTGCCCGTCCCTCCATGGGTAAGACCACCTTTGCCATGAACTTGTGTGAGCAGGCGGCCATGAATGAAGACAAGCCGGTGCTGATCTTCTCTCTGGAGATGCCCTCGGAACAGATCATGATGCGTATGTTGGCGTCGCTGGGGCGGGTGGATCAGACCAAGATTCGTACCGGTCAGCTCAATGATGAAGACTGGGCCCGAGTGTCCGGCACCATGGGGCTGATGATGGAGCAGGGCAAGATGTACATCGACGACGGCTCCGGCCTGACTCCCACCGATGTGCGCTCCCGTGCCCGCCGGGTTGCCCGGGAGTACGGCGGCCTGTCGATGATCATGGTGGATTACCTGCAACTGATGCAGGTGCCGGCACTGTCGGACAACCGGACCCTGGAGATCGCCGAGATCTCCCGTTCTCTGAAGGCGTTGGCCAAAGAGCTGAATGTGCCGGTTGTCGCCCTGTCGCAGTTGAATCGCTCGTTGGAGCAACGGGCCGACAAGCGACCGGTGAACTCGGATCTGCGTGAGTCCGGTTCCATTGAGCAGGATGCCGACTTGATTATGTTTATCTACCGGGATGAGGTGTATCACCCCGACACCGCCGAAAAGGGTACCGCGGAGATCATCATCGGTAAACAGCGTAACGGCCCCATCGGTAAGGTGCCGCTGACCTTCCAGGGGATGTTCTCCCGCTTTGATAGCTACGCCGGCGGTGGCTTCGAATACGACGAATAAGGAATCTGCTGTGCGATTCTCCCCTGTGGCTGAGATCAGCCGCCATGCCTTGCTGCATAATCTGGAGCGGCTGCGAAAGCTGGCTCCCCACTCAAAAATCATGGCGGTGGTAAAAGCCAACGCCTATGGCCATGGGTTAACCACCCTGGCCCGCTGGCTGGATCAGGCCGGAGTCAACGGCTTTGGCATGGCCCGGCTGGAGGAGGCCCTGTGTCTACGCAATGAGGGCATCTCTGCCCGGATGTTGCTGCTCGAAGGGGTATTTTCGGAAGAGGATCTGGAGCTGGCGGCGGCCAACAACCTGGAGGTGGCGGTTCACGATGTCGAGCAGGTGGCGATGCTGGAACGGGCGGTGCTCAGCCGTCCGATTCGCATCTGGCTGAAACTGGATACCGGCATGCACCGGTTGGGAATTCAGCCTGAACAGTTCAGTGCTATCTACCGGCGCTTGAGTGCCCTGACCCACCTGGAGGGGGACATTAACTTCATGACCCACTTCGCGGTGGCCGATGAAGCGGAAAACCCGGAGACGGCCCGTCAAATCGCCCTGTTCAACCAACTGACCCGGGATCTTCCCGGCGAACGGACTCTGTCTAACTCTGCCGGTGCCCTGGTGTGGCCGGCGGCGCACGGCAACTGGGTGCGCACCGGGCTGGCACTGTACGGCGGGTCGCCGATGATTGCCGGACGGCCCCAGGATTTCCAGCTGCAGCCGGTGATGACCATGAAAACCGCGGTACTGGCGGTACGTGAGCTTAAGGCCGGTGAGCCGGTGGGCTACGGTCAGAGTTGGCGCAGCGGCCGGGATACCCGTCTGGCGGTGATCGCCATGGGCTATGGTGATGGCTACCCCAGACATGCCGTCAGTGGCACGCCGGTGTTGATTAACGGTCAGCGCTTGCCTCTGGCAGGGCGGGTGTCGATGGACATGATGACGGTGGACATCGGTGACGCCGAGGTGAAAGTGGGCGATCCCGTGGTGCTTTGGGGCAAGGGCTTGCCGGTGGAGGAGATTGCCGAGTGCGCCACCACCATTCCCTATGAGCTGTTGTGCAGCACCACCGCGCGGGTCCAGTATCAGTATGTCGAATAAAAAAAGCGGCCATCGGGCCGCTTTTTTTTGCATTGCTAAGGTCTACTCCCCCAGCATCGCTTCTTTCAGATCGTCATCCAGCGGATCGTCACCGAGCCAGATTCCCAGCAGCACCTGGCGGAAGGTTTCCCCTTCGATGGCCACCAATGATTTGCCGTTCTTACGCAACTCCACGCCTTTTTCCGGCAGCGAGACGATGCGGAATCGATCCCCCTCCTGAACGGGTTCACTGAAGGCGGCGGTGAACTGATCAACCTTATCCTGAATCTGCGGCAGACGGTCACCGGCGGATTGCTCAAACCCCTCCTCCATACTGGCGGTCATCTTCTCTGAGGTGATCATTGAGGAGATGATGTCCAGCTGAATGGCGGCAGCGGATTTGCCTTCCATCAGCTCCTGAGCGGGCAGGCTGTCCTGGTTATACAGGCTGCTGACATACAGCTTCATAAAGAACTTTTTACGAATACCGGCACCCCTGTGTGGCATTTCAATGCCTTGGATATTCAGGGTATCGTCAATATTGACGTCGGCCACAGTTAATGCCCAGCCGGGCGCACTCAGGCACAAAGATAAGGGAAGAACCGCAGTTAACAATTTACGCATGATAGCCACCGATTGATTGGAGGAGATTCGATTAGAGTATATGCTCTAATTTGTTTTTTTTCTGACCTGGATCAATTTTATGTCCGCTGTTGGTGTCGCTTGTATTTGAATTGTTATCAAAAAGCACCCACTCCCGCGTTGTCTTGGTATTGTGGTGGATCACTCTGTTTCCAACCCTTATTCAAGTTGTTTTGATTGGCCTCGTGTTAAAGAATGTGGTTCGATTCACATTGCGTTTACCTTTTTAATGAAGAAATCCATAGCTTGATCTCAGTCACGTTATCTGGTCAGACCTCGAATTAGAGTAAATACACTAATTTTGTTTGGGATAATAAAAAGAGGACGGGTTGGTTATGGGCATACCAATTTCCACCTACATCGTTTCGATGGTTGGCTACATAGTATTTCTACTTGTATTAGTAGAGATGATGAGAAGAACACCAAGATTCACTTTTGCATTTTGGCTGCTCTCTTTACTTACCGCTCCGTTGTGGGCTGATAACTTGGATGGATGGTTCCGCTGGGCCAAAACCGTCAGTGTATTGATTCCGACTGCCATTATTGTGGGCAGTGCGAGGTTGGCTTATCTCTATTACGATAATCCAAACCGAATTCTCAAGTTTTTCCGAAAAGACTGGGTGCTGTGGTGTCTGTATGGCGTCCTGTTCCTGAACATTGCCGAGGCAACCGTTAAGGATCTGGTTACCCAGAACTACTTTAACTTCATTGCCGGTTGTGTGTTGTTGGCCACCATGCCGCTGCCAAAATACAAAAACGGTAAGCGTCAGTACTGGCTGATTGGCAAAGATGCGCCAAACGACCTTCTGTTCTTCTCCACCGCCGCCTGGAACTTCCTCTATACCACCTGGAATATGGCGTTTGTCTACGGCGAGAACCCTGGTTACTTCGCCAGCTCCTTCTGTATTTTGATGGCGGCCGAGCTGTACCCGCTGATTAAAGGCCGGCCTGAGCTGTACATCATTGCCCGAGTCTACACTCTGGCGTTCCACATCCTGGTACGTGCCATGGGCGACCCCTTTGCCGACGTTATGGACTCCACCCACTGGGCCAACGACAACGTGTTGATGTTCTGGGGTGTGGCCAACGCCGTACTGCACATTGCTTACCTGATTTACTACTTCAAGAAGTTCCGTCAGCCCAATGCTGAAGGAGGTAAGGAACCGCCTTATGGCAATCGAACACCGCCGCTGGTAGTGGACGCCAGAACCGAGGAGAGCAGCCCGCTGCTTGAGACGCAAAAGCCTTCGATCGCCTCTGGTCAGAAGCCTGTAACAGCCTAATAGGTAAGGAACGGGGTGGCCACCACCACCCCGTCAGGGAATCGATAGCATGAACAGATTAGTGAAAGCATTTCAGGCGATGATGCTGATGTTGCTGCTGACCCCGGCGGCCATGGCAACGGATCTGGAAGGAGTTGATTTTCAAGACCAGTTGGTTGGTCAGATTTGGCAAGGAACCATGGATGGGGATCCTGGACAAGGAAGTCTTTTTTTCCGCATGGAGTTTGCCGCTGACAACCAGGTTACTGTGACCAAGCAGTACGGTGGTCATAACGTTGTCGAACAGAAGCGCTGGCAGGTTCAAGATCAGCAACTGACCATCACCAGCAGCAGCGGCCAGATCATTAGCGATTTCGATGATGTGTCGATGCCAATGGTGGCGGTTGACCGCTTCCTGTATGAGAAGGGCAATAAGAAGTTTACCGGTCATAAATGGGTACAGGTGCGCGCTTACGCTCATGTGCTGTTCGTCCTGATCGGCCTGATGGTGATGAACGAAATCTGTCGCCGCTACAAATGGCCGACAGTGGTGATCTTCTTTGTTCTGCCGATTGTGCTGATTCCCCTGTGGGCCAGTTATGGCGTCAGCTACTGGTTCAAGTGGGTGAAGCTGTATTCGGTCGTGGGTGCCTGTGTGCTGTTTACGTTGATTCGGTACACCAAGGTCGGAGAGATGAAATGGGCGAAATTCTGTGCGGCGGGCTTCCTGGCTTTGAATATTTCTGAAGCGGTACTTCAGGATTTCAGCATGGGCTATACGGCCAACGTACTGAATGCAATTGGTGGTATTTTCTCCATTATTACCCTGACCGGATGGGCGCAAATTCAGGCGGCTAAAACCAAAGACAAAGACATGGTTTGGCCGGCCATGACCACGTTTTGGATTATCGCCTACGACGTTTGGAACTTTGCGTTTGTTTATTTGAACTTCCCGGGTTCCGCGACCGCTCAATTTATGGTGTTGACCGCAGCGACCATTCCTTCATTGCTTATTACTAAGGGAACTTGGTTGCAGGCTCGAGCGTTTACTCTTGCCCTGTCATTTATGTATTACTTCACCAACCCCGCGATGTACGAAAGTAACGTTGTGATGTTGCCACGTAATGATGAATTGATGCTGGCAATTGGTTTCTTGAGTTTCCTGCTGAACACTATTTTGTTCATTCAGGTATATGGAGCGAAATGGCGTAATTACAGATTACAACAAGAAATGGCTAGTTAGTTTTATTAGGCACTGATTATATAAATACAAAATCTCGATGGAGTTTATGATGAAAAAGACGATTGCTCTCACCTTAGCCGCAATGAGTTTCTGTGCACTGGCAGCGGATGACGCCGTGGAAGACGCCCCCAATATGGGGAGCCCCACTGAAGTGTATACCTATCTGGGTGCGTCTTACGGTACCGAAGGAGCCAACCTGAAAGGGATGATGGCACTGTCGGAAGATAAAGGAGAGTACGCTCAGAAGTCCGGCATCCTGTTTGAGATGAAAAACATCTTCAACGAAGGCGATAAGAACGACAAGTTCGGTGGCATCGCTTATGGTCAGTACCCCGATGGCAGTGTCGGCCCGGTGGGTGTGAAGACCAAGGGTAAGGCCAGCAACCGTTCCTATCGTCTGCGCTATGGCACCATCAATACCAAGAACGGCCTGGGCTTCTCGGTTGACGCCGTGTTTGCGGATCACCCCTTCTTTGGCTCCACCTCGGTGATTCAGGCCGGTCCGGTGGCCACCATTCCCGTGGGCGATAAGATTCTGATCTGGCCCATCCTGTATGTGGGTGGCGTGATCATGGATGACAACATTCAGGATCTGAACCCTGAATGGCCCGACAGCAGCAGCAGCGGCGTCGACATCGCTTCAACCATTGGTACCGCCATGGTGTACGTCAACTGGAAGTTCACCGACAAGTGGTGGATGCTGGCCAGCTACCGCTACACCATGGAGCTGAATGGTAAGTCCTGGGATGACGACGTGATGGATGGCGGTCTGCAGATGGACGCCACCGAGTTTGAAGTGTCTGTCGCTTACCAGTTGACCAAGAAGCAAAACGTGCGTACCTACTACTCGACGGCCAAGAACGACAGCTTCTGGGTTGAGTACAACTACGCCTTCTAATCCACCCCTGTGGGATCTTTGCCGGCTCGGGAGTCGCCGTCTCCTGAGTGTCCGGGCTGGCAAAGAGACCCACTCTCCTTTTCGGTCAATGCCGGGTTCATCCTCACCCGGCGAGAGCTGAAATGGGTGGCCGCCGCTATTAGCGTCCCGGCGGTCACCCCTACCTTGACGAGGTAGCATTATGTTTCTGTTTGAACCCATTCCCTGGTACTCCTGGGCGGCCTTTTTGGGCGTGCTGGTGGCGTTGATTCTGTTGAACGAAATCTCCCGCCGTAGCATGTGGGCCGGTATCGCCTGTTTTATCGTTCTGCCGCTGATTCTGACCTTTACTGTGTGGCCGAAAACCACTTCGGCAGAAGGATCCAGTGTCGGTACCTGGTTCCACTGGGCCAAGGTCTACTCCTCGCTGGCGGGTTGCGTCGGCTTCATGGCCATTCGCTACATCAAAGGAGCGGCGGACAAGAAGTGGGTGCTGATGTTCCCGCCTGCGATCCTGGCGATTAACATCGCCGAGGCCGTCGTTCGCGACTTCCAGTGCTTCAGTTTCAACGGCATGGTGGATGGCATCATGATCACCGGCGGCGTCTGGAACATCATGAATGGCGTGGCCGGCATCCTCAATATCATCGCCATCTGTGGCTGGGCCGGCATCTTCATCAGCAATGACAAGTTCAAGGATATGCTGTGGCCGGACATGCTGTGGTTCTGGATCGTTGCCTACGATCTGTGGAATTTTGCCTACGTCTACAACTGCGTCGGCGATCATGCGTTTTATGCCGGTGGGGCCTTGCTCCTGTCTTGCACCATTCCGGCTTTCTTCATGCGAAAAGGGGCTTGGCTGCAGCACCGGGCTCACACCCTGGGGTTCTGGATGATGTTCGTCATGTGCTTCCCGAGCTTTGTGGATACCTCGATGTTTGCGGTCAAGGCCTCCAACAACCCGCAAGCCCTGTGGTGGGTCTCCGCCATTGCGCTGGCGTCGAATGTGGCCCTGGTGGTGTATCAGTTCCGTCGCATTGCCCAGGCTAAGCTCCACCCTATGAAAGATGAGTTGTATCAGCATCTTCCTGCCTATCAAAAGGTGGCGGCGTCGCGGTAGCGACACCAATAACACCTTAGCTGTATCACGGCCGGCTCGCCTTGCATGGGTCCCAACGAGCCGGCCGTTTCTCTACGCGTCTGTCTGTTGCCGCTCCTAACTCCTGGGTCGATCCCGCCAGTAGTCACACAGGCCGCTGGCTGGGGGGACAGGAGCAGCGCTAGGAGCAGCAAGAGTGCTCGCCGCATCATGATTTATAGTCTTCGCCAGCTGAACAAGCGCGTTGTCGGTCAAACCCATGGAGGTAACTTAGGGGTAATCCTCGGGGCTTTCATCGCTAAAAAAGGTCAGTGGCTGAGTCGTTGGCCGGTGAATGGGCCAGCCCATGCTCCCCTGACGGTGTTGGCGACGACGGATGGACTTGCCCTGGCGGGCGCGAGTGGCCATCATGCCCGGACAAGGATTACGATGGAGTGCCACCATGAACCAGCGCATGCTGACCCTGTCCCCCCGGCCGCGGGGCTTTCACCTGATCACCGACGAGATTGAGGAGGCACTGCCGTTGGCGCAGCTGTCCAGTGGCCTGTTGCACCTGCAGCTGCAACACACCTCGGCCAGCCTGACCCTGAATGAGAACTGCGACCCCACGGTTCGGGGCGACTTCAGCGCCTTCTTTGATCGCCTGGTGCCCGATGGCAGCCCCTATTTTCGCCACGATTATGAAGGCGACGACGACATGCCGGCCCACATTAAGAGCAGCCTGCTGGGCACCAGCTTGTTGCTGCCGGTGCGCCAGGGGCGACTGGGACTGGGGCAGTGGCAGGGGATCTACCTCGGTGAGCACCGGGATCAGGGCGGGGCGCGGCGACTGCTGACCACCCTGATGGGCTGACTCAGCCTCTGTTGGCGGCAATCCTTGTACTGACAAGGAGTTAAGCAGGAAGGCGCCGATCGCCCTTGAGTAGAGGGGCGATTGGCTTTTTTCAGTGTCGCCCGGCTCTGGTATACTCCCGCCCCTGGCCCGGTCGGGCCGCGGGTGGCCGAACAGTGGTGGCCCAGGTTGGCCATCGGTAACTGAATGGTCTGAGTGAAATTGTTATAGGTGTCATGCTCTTGAGTCAGGTTGAACACAACTGCCGGTTTTCCGTTGCCCCCATGCTGGACTGGACCGACCGTCATTACCGCTATTTTGCACGGCTGATGTCCCGTCATACCCTGCTGTACACCGAGATGGTGACCACCGGTGCCATCATCCACGGCAAGGGCGATTATCTGGGCTACAACGAGCAGGAACACCCCCTGGCGCTGCAGTTGGGTGGCAGCGATCCTGCGGATCTGGCTTTGTGTGCCAAGCGGGCGCAGGAGTTGGGGTATGACGAGATCAACCTCAATGTCGGCTGCCCGTCGGATCGGGTGCAAAATGGCCGCTTTGGCGCCTGCCTGATGGCGGAGCCGGAATTGGTGGCCCGGTGTGTGGCTGCCATGCGAGAAGCGGTGGATCTGCCGGTGACGGTGAAGACCCGCATCGGCATCGATGATCAGGACAGCTACGAGTTCCTGACCCAGTTTATCGATACGGTGTCGGCGGCCGGCTGTGACAGTTTTACCATCCATGCACGAAAAGCCTGGTTGTCCGGGCTCAGCCCGAAAGAGAACCGCGAGATCCCGCCGCTGGATTATGAGCGGGCCTACCAGTTGAAGCGGGATTACCCCGCGCTGACCCTGGCGCTAAATGGCGGCATCAAGACCCTGCAGGAGTGCCAGACTCACCTGCAACACCTGGATGGCGTGATGGTCGGGCGTGAGGCCTATCAGAACCCCTACCTGCTGGCCTCCGTGGATACCGAGTTGTACGGTCAGACCACGCCGGTAGTGGAGCGTCAGGCGGTGGTGGAAGCCATGGTGCCTTACATTGAGCGTCACCTGGCCCGTGGCGGCCGGGTGAATCACGTCAGCCGTCATATGCTGGGGCTGTTTAACGGTCTGCCTGGCGCCCGTGGCTGGCGTCGTACCCTGTCCGAAAAAGCGCACCTGGCCGATGCCGGGCCTGGATTGTTGCTGGAGGCGATGGCGTGCATCGGCGAGTTGCCTGCTGACGCCTGAGTTACCGAGTTAACAACGCCGCCAGTCCGGCGGCGTTTTTGATCGCCAACTGATCTGCGTGCCTTTCGGCGATTCCCTGAGCAACGGGAATAGCCTCGCTGGCGAGTTTAACCATCGGTTGGTGAAACTCGCCACATTCCTCCCTACTTCCCCATATCCGCACTAGCCCGTCGCGGTCGATTTTATAATAACCTTTTCATATCAGTGGTTTAAAAGTTGGCACGCTGATTGAATAACCATCAGTGTCATTAACCAACATCCTAAATGGAGCAACTCATGGAAGGTTCAATCAAAGTGAAGTCCCTGCTGTCGGTATCCCTGGTCACCCTGATGATGGTGTCTGGTGCTGCGGTTGCAAACCCACAAGATGAGATTGAACAGGGAGTCGAGCAGTTCGTGTCTTCCCAGATCTCATCCCTGCGGTTGGACATCGCCGCGCAACTCGATGGTGAGCTGAAGTCTGAGGCATCCCGCAGTATTGCCGAGATGTGTACCGAACTGGTGCTGATCACCGATCACAGCAACTTGACCGCTTCCAACAGTCAGTTCGGAGACGATGAATGATCGCCGGCTGGACCCCCGCGCTGCTGTGCTTGCTGCCGGTAGCCGGGTGGGGCGTCAGCGCCCTGGGCGTGTGGTGGTATCAATCTCGACACTAAGGAGAGCAACATGAGCAGTCGATTAATGCGGGACCCTGCAAAGGGGTGGGTGGCTGGATTATTTGCCGGCCTGTGTGAGCACTGGGGCCTGAATCTGTTTTGGTGCCGGGTGGTGTTCGCGGTCTATCTGATGATAGAGCCTGTTTCCGCAACCTTGATCTACATTGTGGCATCCCTGCTGATGCCAAAGCGGCGATGCCGGTATTACTGATTATCCTGCTGGTGGTGTGCCTGGTCATGGTCACCATCACGGACGCCACCGCCATGGTCTGGTGGTGGCAGGACTACGGAACGCCGTCACTGCTGCTGGTGGCGATTCTGCTGCTGGCGTGCTGGGTGTGGCAGCGAAGCCGGTAGTGTCAATTTCGGCGGAGTCCCTATCGCCCTCTCAGGGGCCCCGCCACCTTAATGCATCAATGGGCCATTATCTGTTGATCAGCGCACCGACCACCTGATGAGTCTCATCGCGGCTCAGGCGCTCGGCCACCTAAATGCAGCATTGGCCATTATTTGTTGATCAGCGCGCCAATCACACGGCGGGTCTCATCACTGGCCAGGCGCTCGGCCAGGGCCGCAAACTCCGCCTGCATGACCTGACCCATTTGAGGTTGGGACAGCTTCAGCAGCGCCTTGGCCTGTTGCATCGCTTCGGGCGGCCGGGCGGCAAATTTCTGTGCGTACTCCATGGCCAGACTCATCAGTTGATCCGCCGGACAGCTGTAGTTGACCAGACCTACCGCCTTGGCTTTGTCGACTCCGAAGGGTTCGCCCAGCAGCAGCAGTTCCGAGGCCAGCGGACCACCGCACATCTGCGGGATCAATGTGCTGGAGGCCGCTTCCGGGACGATGCCGATATTGACAAAGGGCAGGACAAATTTGGCGTTGTCGGCGGCGATGACCATGTCACAGTGGGGAAGCAGGGTACTGCCGACGCCGACGGCACTGCCGGCCACCGCGGCGATCAGCGGCTTCTTCAGGGTCGGTAGCGTCTTGATGAAGCGCACCGCTTCATTCTCCTCACCGAAGTCTGAATCGAGAAAGGAGGACAGGTCGTTGCCGGCGGTGAAGCAGTCTTCCTGGCCACGGATCAGGTAGGCGCGCACTTCGGGATCGTCATCGGCCTGTTGCAAGTGTGTTGTCAGACTGCAATACATCTCTTGAGTCAGTGCGTTACGCTTGTCCGGACGATTGATGGTCAGTACCATGACATGACCGTCACGGGACAATTCTATGGTGGATGCCATAACAGTTCCTTTCCGTGGAGGTGAGTATTTTTTATACCAAGGAAGTGTAAGGTAAGCCATATGAAATTCAAACAACTGTTTGCTTGGTCGGCGTTACTGCTGGCGACACCGCTGTTTGCCCAGGTTGAGATTGTCCAGGGAATGGTCAGAGAGATGCCACCGGGCGTGCCCAATACCGCCGCCTATATGACGCTGATCAATCACGGCGAAGATACCGCCCTGGTGGGGGCGAGTTGTGATCTGGCCGGCAAGACCGAGATCCATACCATGCTGACCGAAAATGGCATGATGAAGATGCGGCGCATCGAAAAGGTCGCGTTGCCGAAAGAGAAAGAGGTTAAGCTTCAGCAAGGTGGCGATCACCTGATGTTGCTGGCCATACACCATACGCCCAAGGCCGGTCAGCAGGTGACTTGCCAGTTGTCCTTCGAGAATGGCAGTCGCCAACAGGTGCAGCTGCCGGTGGTCGCTATGAAGGCACATGGGACCCACCACAATCACTAAGTAGGGAGTTCATGATGGTTGCATTGAATCGCAAGTGGGTGATCGGGTCCACAGTAGGCCTGGTATTGTTGGGGTGGCTGATCGCCGTATGGTGGAGCATTGAGCCGGACGCCATTGAGTATGCGCAGTTGCGCAGCGAACCACAGGTCACGGGTTATGCCACGACCACCGCCGCCATCCTGATTACCGAAACCCTGCTAAATAAGCCCGGCGGCTTCCTGTCCAACGACAAATTGCCACCGTCGGTGCTGATGGATAACATGCCGGCGTTTGAGTTTGGCGCCCTGGAGCAGGTGCGCGATCTGACGCTGGTGATGCGTAAAGACCTGTCTCGGTCCCAGTCTCAGTCTACCGCCGATCCGGATCTGCAGAAGGCACAGCCCAAATTCAATATCGATCATCGCAGCTGGATCATCCCCTCCGCTGAGTCCCAGTACCGGGAGGGGGCGGCATCGCTGCGTGCCTACCGGGATCGCATCAGTGACCCCACCCAGCCGACGGCGCAGTTCTACGCCCGTGCCGATAACCTGGTGGCATTGCTGGATCAGGTGGACAAGCGGCTGGGCAGCCTGTCACAACGGCTGTCCGCCAGTGTCGGCCAGAGCCGACTGAATACCGACTTGGCCGGAGACAGCTCCGCCAGCAGTTCCACCCTGACCGTCAGCGACCAGATCGTCAAAACCAGCTGGTGGAAAATCGACGACGTGTTCTACGAGTCTCGTGGCAGCTGCTGGGCATTGTTGGGGATCATGCGGGCGGTCGAGCTGGATTTTGAACAGGTTTTGGAAAAGAAAAACGCCACCGTCAGCTTGCAACAGATCATTCGTGAACTGGAGGCCACTCAGGAAACCGTCTGGAGTCCGATGGTACTCAATGGCAGTGGCTTTGGAATTGTGGCCAACCATTCGTTGGTGATGGCCAACTACATCAGTCGTGCCAATGCCGCACTGATTGACTTAAAACAGTTGTTAACTCAAGGGTAAATAGACAATGCGTGTAAAACTAAGTCTGGCAGCCGCCGCAATTGCCTCGTTGATCTCCGTGGGCGCCCACGCCGATGCACTGGGCGTAAAAGTGGGGCTGGATCTGCAGCAGAGCAGCGTTGATGGCAATGTGCACGGCAGCGGTGCCGGCTGGGACGACAGCTACCGCTTCAGCGGTTATGTGGCGTTTGAGCACTTCATTCCACTGGTGCCGAACGTGATGATTCGTCACAATCAGCAGGAAGCCGACGGCAGTGGTTCTCTGAGTGCGGATCTGACCAACACCGATTTCATTGCCTATTATGAGCTGCTGGACAACGGCGCCGTCGAGCTGGACTTGGGCGCCAACTACCGCATCTACAGCGGTAAGCTTAACGACGGTGGCTTCAACAGCGATGATCTCGACGACGGTATCCTGCTGGTATACGCCAAAGGGCAGGTTAACCTGGTCGGAACCGGCCTGTTTATCTACACCGACCTGTCTGTGGGCTCGTACGACGACAAGGACATCAGTGATTACCAACTGGGCCTGGGATGGGAGCTGGACATGCTGCCCCTGAACCTGGCAGTGAAGGGCGGTTATCGCCAGCACAGCTTTGACGTCAGTCGTTGGGGAACCAACGCCGATCTGGAGTTTTCCGGGGTGTTTGCCGGTGTCGAACTCAGCTTCTGAGTCCAGACTCAAGACATAAAAAAACCGCCCTCGGGCGGTTTTTTTGTGGGTGATGAACCTGGGTTTATTTCAGACCCTTGTTGATCATCTGCACGTCTTCTGCACTCAGGGTGCCGGCCGCTTGTTTCAGTGACAGCACCGCCAGAATGTAGTTGTAACGGGCGTCGGCAAGCTGCTGCTTGGCGCTGTACAACTGACGGGTGGAGGTCAGCACTTCAACAATGGTCCGGGTTCCCACTTCAAAGCCGGCTTCGGTGGCTTTCAGGGCGCTTTCCGCAGAGACCACGGATTGCTCATAGGCACGGATGGTGCTCATGGAGGCGTTGACGTTGTTGAGGCTGTTACGCAGGCTGCGTACCACGGAGCGGTGGGACTCCTCCAGTGCCTGGGAGGAAGCCACGAAGTTGTACTTCGCCTGTTCAACCTGGCTGCTGACGGAGAAACCCTGGAAAATCGGTACGCTCAGCTGCAACGCCACATTGCCGGTGGTGTCATTGCTGATGCTGCCAATCCGATCGTCCTCGCTGAATGACTTGGTCACGCCGGCGCTCAGGCCCAAGCTTGGCAGGTGGCCGGTTTTGGCCAGGTTGATCTGCTCTTTGGCGATGTCCACACCCAGACGACGGCTCAACAGCTCCAGGCTGCTCTCTTCACCCAGGGCAAGCCAGGCTTCGTGCGTGGAGGGGGTCGGTGTGGACGGGCTGAAACGCTGGGTGTCCAGTACCGCCAGATCGGTGTGCGGAATGCCGGTGATTTCACGCAGGCCTTCATAGCTGTTTTCCAGCGTATTTTGAGCGTTGATCTCTTCGGCGACCGCCAGATCGTACTGCGCCTGTGCTTCATGCACATCGGTAATGGCCGTCAGGCCTACGGCGAACCGCTGCTTGGTCTGTTCCAACTGGCGCTCAATGGCCCGTTTGTTGGCCTGAACAAACTCCAGGGCATCCTGGGCCGACAGCACGTCGAAATAGGCCTGAGACACACGGACCACCAGGTTCTGCACCGCCAGAGCGTAGTTGGCATCGGACTGAGAGGCGCTCTTCTCTGACAACGCCAGATTGACGTAGTTGGCGTGGTCGTAGATGCTCTGGTTCAACGACAGACCAGCGTTGCCGCTGCCGCCGTCGTCGGTCTGTTCGCCCAAATCATCAAACCAGTTGAAACCGTAGCCCAATGAGCCACTGATTTGTGGCAGCAACGAGGCTCGGCTTTGATCGATGGCTTCGAACGCCGCATCCCGAGTGGCTTTGGCTTGCAGCAGTACCGGGTCCTTGGTAAGAGCTTGTTGGTAGATCTGGTACAGATCGTCCGCTTGGGCTGGCAGGGTCGCACTGGCCAGGCCAAGCGCAATGGTCATTGCACGAAATTTGAATCGCATTTCAAATCCTTAAAGTAAATACAAAGCTAGCCTGCACCTATGGCAAGCTATATTTCCGGGCTGGGAAAACCCGCTATTCCCAAGACGACCTTGACTTTGACAAGCTTAGTAAACTGAATTGAGCCTAGGTAAGTCAATCATTTTACTTCGATAAGTGTAACAGGTTATGGAACCAGACAGCTTGCAACAATTCACCAAACACAGGGGAGAGTGATGAATAACGCCGTACCGACACAGTTATCCGTTGAAAGTATTGATATTTTGGACAAAAAGGTGGTGTACCAGGGCTTTTTCAAGGTGGTTGAGCTGACGCTGCGTCATCCGCTGTTTGAGGGCGGTCAGAGTGAGCCGGTGACTCGGGAAGTGTTTGAGCGGGGTAATGCGGTGGTGGTGCTGCCTTACGATCCGGTTCGGGATCGGGTGGTGCTGATTGAACAGCTGCGGGTGCCGGCCATCGGCAATGCCGATTCCCCCTGGCTCTACGAGTTGGTGGCTGGAATGATGGACGATGGGCAATCGGTGCTTGAGGTCGCGGCCAGAGAGCTGATGGAGGAAACCGGCCTCCGTGCCAGCAGACTGACCCAGGTGGGCAGCCATCTCTCTTCTCCCGGAGGCAGTTCGGAGCGGCTGTTCCTGGTGTTGGCAGAGGTAGACAGCGACCAGGCGTCCGGCGTACACGGACTGTCCCACGAACATGAAGACATTCGAGTGTTGGTGTTGCCCCGCGCCGACGCCTATCAATGGGTCGAGCAGGGAAGAATAGACAATGCCAGCAGCGTGATTGGGCTACAATGGCTTGAGCTGAATCGTCACAAACTGGAGCACCGAATCGACCATGGCTAAAGGCCGCCACTCGCTGGCAAAGCTGCATGCACTCTATGGCCGCAACTACCTGAGGCTGTTGCCTCTGGTACCCGAGACCGTGTCAGAAGGGCAGCACTGGCACCTGAACCTGGCGCCCAATGTGGAGCTGGGCTTCTGTTTGCTGGAACAAACTCGCTACACCCAGGTTTTACAGATTCAGCGCTGGTTGCCTTCCAGCGCCTGGCTGACTCTGCCGACGATGTCGGTTAGGATGTACCACGATGCTCAGCTTGCAGAAGTGTTAAGTGGTCAACAGATCTCTGGACTGTGGCCGGTATATGATTGGAAGACTGCCAAATTGTTACTTGCTCGGGACAGGTTCCAGACTAACCTGTTTCTGGCCGAGATATTGGAATGTTTAGCGCCCCACCGGCTGAAATCGATGGCGGCTGTAGTTAGGGAGTAAACCGGCCCTTGAGTGTTCGAGCCAAGGCATTGACGTTCCCTGCCCACAGGCAGGATGTTTGCATCGCACAAATTTCTGATCCCCACCTGTTTGCCGATAAAGGGGCGGAGTTTCTGGGCCTGAATCCCTGGAACAGCTTCGAGGCGGTGTTGAAACAGGTGGCACAGGAGCCGATCGATATGGTGATCGCCTCCGGTGACATCAGCCAGGATCACAGTATCGGCGCCTACCGAAATTTTGCGGACGCCGTGAGTCAACTGGGCCTGCCGGCGACCGCCCTGCCGGGCAATCACGATGCCTTCGACCGCATGGAGCAGGGGCTGGCGGGCAGTGACATCATGCTCGATCGGCGTATCATCCTCGGCCGTTGGCAGCTGTTGCAGCTCGACAGCACGGTACTGGGATTGCCGGGCGGCCACCTTAACCATCACCGGCTGGAGTGGCTGGAAGCGGTATTGACCCATTCCTCGGCTTACCACACGGTGATCGCCCTGCATCACCACCCTTTGGATACCGGTTGTACCTGGCTGGATCAGCACCGTCTCGACAACGGACCTGAGTTTAATGCATTGATTCAGCGGTTCGAGACCGTTAAAGGGGTGATCTGGGGACACGTGCATCAGCAGATGGATCAACGCGTTGGTGGCATTCGAATGATGGCGGCGCCCTCGACCTCGATTCAGTTTCGCCCCCATTGCCATGACTTTACCCTGGACCACCTGCAACCGGGCTACCGTTTGCTGACCCTGGGTGCCGATGGTAGCATCGACACCCAAGTGAAACGTTTGCCTGGTGATCAGTTCCAACCGGACAGGACTGCATCGGGCTATTAGGCAAGGGACCTATGCTGCTCTATATCCACGGTTTCAACAGCTCCCCTCAATCTGAAAAGGCGATGCAGGTGCGGCGTTATCTGGAGCGCCATCATCCGCACGAGCCCCTGGCGATCCCCAGGCTGGCGACTACCCCGACAGATGCCATGGATCAGTTGGAGGCTCTGGTGGCTCCGGCGGTGGCGGTGGGAGAGCCCCTGAGATTGCTGGGCAGCTCCCTGGGAGGATACTTTGCCAGTTACCTGGCTCAGAAGCACGGCGGAAAGGCGGTGTTGATCAACCCGGCGGTGCGTCCTTATGAGTTGCTGCAGGAGTATCTGGGGCCACAACAGAACCCCTATACCCAGGAGCACTTTGAAGTGCTTCCTGAGCATATGACCCAGCTTAAGGCGCTGGACACACAGGTGATTACCGAGCCGCAGCAGTTTTTGGTGCTGCTGCAAAGCGGCGATGAGGTGCTCGATTATCGCCAAGCCGTCGATAAGTACCACCATTGTCAGATGGTGGTGGAGGCGGGCGGTGACCACAGCTTTGTGAATTTTGAGCGGCAGTTGCCCGACGCCTGCCGGTTCCTGGAACTGGCTTGATTGCCAGTGATCGCACTCTGTACTATGACCCTTAGTAAAATCGAATTGGATCCCTAGATGACAACTCAATATACCTCTGATGCCATTGAGGTTCTGAATGGACTGGAGCCGGTTAAGCGGCGTCCGGGAATGTACACCGACACCACCCGTCCCAACCACCTTGGGCAGGAAGTGATCGACAACAGTGTTGATGAAGCCCTGGCCGGCCATGCCAGCTCCATTCAGATCATCCTTCATAAAGACCAGTCTTTGGAAGTGATCGATGATGGCCGGGGGATGCCGGTGGACATTCACCCGGAAGAGGGGGTCCCGGGGATCGAGTTGATCATGTGCAAATTGCACGCCGGTGGTAAGTTCTCCAACCAGAATTATCAGTTCTCAGGCGGCTTGCACGGGGTGGGGATCTCGGTGGTGAATGCCTTGTCCACCCGGGTTGAGGTCAGTGTCCGCCGCGACGGTCAGGTGCATGAAATCGCCTTTGAACACGGGGATAAGGTTCAGGATCTGGAGGTAACCGGCACCTGTGGTCGCCGCAACAGCGGCACCCGGGTTCATTTCTGGCCGGATCCCAGCTACTTTGATTCCGCCAACTTCTCGGTTGCGAGAATGACCCACCTGCTGCGGGCCAAGGCGGTGCTGTGTCCGGGGCTGAGAATCAAGTTTGACAATAAGGTTGCCGGCGAAGTGACCGAGTGGTACTTCGAGGATGGCCTCAAAGACTACCTGTATGACTCGGTCAAGTCGTGGCCGATGCTGCCGGAAATCCCGTTTACCGGTGCATTTTCTGCCAACAATGAAGCCGTTGACTGGGCACTGGTGTGGCAGCCGGAAGGCGGTGAGTCGATCACCGAGAGTTACGTCAACCTGATTCCCACCGCGCAGGGAGGCACCCACGTTAATGGTCTGCGCCAGGGGTTGCTGGAGGCGCTGCGGGAGTTTTGCGAGTTTCGCAACCTGATGCCAAGAGGCATCAAGCTGGCACCGGAAGACATCTGGGACAGGGTCAGCTACATCCTGTCCACCAAGATGCAGGATCCCCAGTTCGCCGGCCAGACTAAGGAGCGTCTGTCCTCCCGTCAGTCCGCCGCATTCATCTCCGGCGTAGTGCGGGATGCATTCAGTCTGTGGCTCAATGAGCACACCGAGCAGGCAGAGGCGATCGCCGAGTTTTGTATCTCCAGTGCCCAGACGCGCCTGCGAAAAGCCAAAAAAGTGGCCCGCAAGAAGATCACCTCGGGTCCAGCCCTGCCCGGAAAGCTGACCGATTGCACCACCACCGAGCCGATGCGGGGGGAGCTGTTTCTGGTGGAGGGGGACTCCGCCGGCGGCAGTGCCAAGCAGGCCAGGGATCGGGATTTTCAGGCAATCATGCCGCTACGGGGCAAAATACTGAATACCTGGGAGGTCGATGCTTCCCAGGTGCTGGCGTCTCAGGAGGTACACAACATCTCCATCGCCCTGGGCATGGATCCGGACTCCGAGGATCTGTCCGGTTTGCGCTATGGTAAGGTGTGCATCCTTGCCGATGCCGACTCCGACGGTCTGCACATCGCCACCCTGCTGTGTGCCCTGTTTGTGAAGCACTTCCGCACCCTGGTGGAGCACGGACACGTGTACGTGGCCATGCCGCCTCTGTTCCGTATCGATGTGGGTAAAGAGGTGCATTACGCCCTGGATGACAGCGAGCGTCAGGGCATTCTGGATCGCATCGCCGCCGAGAAGAAGCGCGGCAAGGTGCAGGTGACCCGGTTTAAGGGCTTGGGTGAGATGAACCCGGGACAGTTGCGGGAAACCACCATGGATCCCAACACCCGTCGCCTGGTGCAGTTGACCGTGGACGATCAACAGGCGACAGAGGCGCTGATGGACATGTTGCTGGCGAAAAAGCGGGCCGGCGACCGTAAGAGTTGGCTGGAGAGCAAGGGCGACCTGGCGGCACTGGAGAACTGATTGCGCCGGGATGTCACCAGAAAAGGGTCGCCAACGGCGGCCCTTTTCGATCGGTAGGGGTTACCAGGCGGTGCGCTTTTTGCAGTCCATAAAATTGAGGGCGCTGACTACACCACTGGACCAGTCCTCGGCCAGCTCACGCTTTTCATGGGCGACCTGCACTACGCATTTGGAAAAGCTGCCTCCCAGTTCGCTGCGCAGGGATTTGGCCGGGTAGGACAGACGGGCTGCCACCACCTGATGGAGTGGCATGCGCCAGTGCACCAGGCTGCCGTCGGGTTCTTGGGTAACGGCGGTGGTTTCATTGACCCAGCCGCTGTCTTTGACGAGATCTTCCAGTTTTGGGCGGCGCGGCGTTGAAGGGCTGTTTTTATCTAATGTATTGATTACGCTTTGCATGGTTTTTACCCACCTTGTTGAGTGCTGGCGTATTAATAGCAAACCGGAGTTGGCGGATTCTGTCACCAGCTCACACTAATGGATCTGCGGTTTTTTTAACCTTCCTTTCTGTGCTTGCGGTCACTGGGTTCAGCTTGTGATGGTGGTTGCGGTCACGTTTTTGTGGTTTTTTGTGACTCGGAAAAATTGCAAAATAATCAGAAATTATTGATGTTAACCTTCCAATTATAATAAATGTTGAAGATCTGCCGATCGGGAAACGCAATGCTGGTTATCTGTGGTTGGTTTTTTCTTAACATACCGATAAAAAAAAGCCGTCAGCAGGTTCAGCCTGAGCATGTATGCATATTCATCAAATGAGCGAATTAATGCACTGGACTTGGGGCGCTAAGTGGGCGGACGGCTTTCTTTCACCGGCGGGTTGCACTAGTTTGGTCACAGTGACAAAAGGAGAGTGTTCTATGCGGGGAATGGGGATGATGAGCCTGTGGCTGTGGTCGGCCATGGTGTCGGCCGTGCAGTTGCCGCCGGGGTTTTCGCTGCAGTTGTTGTCGGATCGAGTGCCCAATGCCCGGCAGATGGCCTGGGGCGCCCAGGGAACCCTGTTTGTGGGCAGCCGCAAGGAGGGCAAGGTCTATGCCCTGCGCGATCTCGATGGCGACGGTGACTACGAAACCCGCGACGTCATTGCCAAAGGCCTGTTTATGCCGTCTGGAGTCGCATTTCGCGACGGGGCGCTGTACGTGGCGGCGGTTAATCGAATTCTGCGCTTCGATGACATCGAGGCCAACCTGCTGGCGCCCGCTTATGAGGTGGCGTTTGACGGCCTGCCCAGTGATTCTCATCATGGCTGGAAGTTCATCCGTTTCGACCCGGCTGGCCGCCTGGTCGTGCCGGTGGGCGCCCCCTGCAACGTTTGTAACCGGGAGCGGCCCTATGCCAGTCTGCTGGCCCTGCATCTGGAGAAGGGGCACTATGAGGTGCTGGCCACCGGTGTGAGGAACAGCGTCGGTTTTGATTTTCATCCCCGCACCGGTGAGCTGTTTTTCTCTGACAATGGCCGGGATCATCTGGGTGACGACTCACCGCCGGATGAGATCAACCGCCTCACGACCCCGGGGGCCCATTTTGGCTTCCCCTTTGTCCATGGCAAAGATGTACCAGATCCGCAGTTTCATACCTCCGATGCCCAACGGGCGGCATTTCAGCCGCCCTGGTTTGAGCTGCAGGCTCACGTTGCCCCCCTGGGTGTGCACTTCTACCGGGGGCGTCAGTTTCCCGCGCCGTACCGGGAGGCGTTGTTCATCGCCGAACACGGCAGCTGGAACCGCAGCAGCAAGGTGGGCTACCGGGTGAGCATGTTGCGAGTGAACGAGCAGGGAGTGCCTCAGTATCAAGTAGTTATTGACGGTTGGCTTGATGGAGAACAACCTTTGGCCCGTCCGGTCGCTTTTCTTGAGCACCCAGACGGTTCGCTTTTGATTTCTGACGATTATAATGGTGCAGTTTACAAATTGACGTACACCGACTCGCCGGCCCACGCGGATAGATAATGACAATGAGTGATGCAACTGAAATGAGCCTGGAAGGCATTGAGCAGCGGCCGCTGCACGCTTTCACCGAAGAGGCCTACCTGAACTACTCCATGTACGTGATCATGGATCGTGCTCTGCCCCACATTGGTGATGGCCTCAAGCCGGTACAGCGGCGAATCATCTATGCCATGAGTGAGCTGGGACTGTCGGCCACCGCCAAATATAAGAAGTCAGCCCGAACCGTGGGCGATGTACTGGGTAAGTACCACCCTCACGGCGACAGCGCCTGCTACGAGGCCATGGTGCTGATGGCCCAACCATTCAGCTACCGCTACCCTTTGGTGGATGGCCAGGGCAACTGGGGTGCCGCCGACGATCCTAAGTCTTTTGCAGCAATGCGTTATACCGAATCCCGTCTGTCTAAGTTTTCCGAAGTGTTGCTGGGTGAACTGGGACAGGGCACCGTCGACTGGGGCGTCAACTTTGACGGCACCATGAAGGAGCCGAAAACCCTGCCGGCGAGACTGCCGCACATTTTGCTCAATGGCATTACCGGCATCGCCGTTGGTATGGCTACCGATATTCCGCCTCACAATGCCCGTGAAGTGGCCAACGCCTGTGCTCACCTGCTGGACAACCCCAGAGCCGATCTGGAACAACTGATGACCTTCGTTAAAGGGCCGGATTATCCGACCCGGGCGGAGATCATTACCCCGCAGGCTGACATCGCCAAGCTGTACGCCACCGGTAAAGGCTCCATCAAGATGCGGGCGGTCTATCGTATTGAGCAGGGCGAGGTGGTGATCACCGAGCTGCCGCATCAGGTGTCCGGCGCCAAGATTCTGGAGCAGATCGCCGCCCAGATGCAGGCCAAGAAGCTGCCGATGGTCACCGATCTCCGTGACGAATCCGATCATGAAAACCCCACCCGCCTGGTGGTGGTGCCCCGCTCTAACCGGGTCGATCTGGAGCAGGTGATGGCCCACCTGTTTGCCACCACGGATCTGGAGAAAAGCTACCGGGTCAATCTGAATATGCTGGGCCTGGACCAGCGCCCGGCGGTCAAGGGGCTGAAAACCATCCTGTCCGAGTGGCTGGAGTACAGGCTGGAGACGGTGCGGCGACGGCTGCAGTTCCGTCTGGATAAGATTCTGGCCCGACTGCACATCCTTGATGGCTTGCTGATTGCATTCCTGAACATCGATGAAGTGATCGCCATCATTCGCAATGAGGATGAGCCCAAGCCGGTGCTGATGGCGCACTTTGGCCTCAGCGAGAAGCAGGCGGAAGCGATTCTGGATCTGAAGCTGCGCCACCTGGCCAAGCTGGAAGAGATGAAGATTCGTGCCGAGCAGGATGAGCTGGCCACCGAGCGCGATAAGCTGCAACTGATTCTGTCCTCCGAGCGACGAATGAAGACGCTGGTGAAAAAAGAGCTGCTGGCGGACGCAGCCACCTACGGCGATGACCGCCGCAGCCCGCTGCAGGAGCGGGGAGAAGCCAAGGCGTTGAGTGAGACCGAACTGATGCCCACCGAAGCGATCACCGTAGTGATGTCGCAGAAAGCCTGGGCTCGACAGGCCAAGGGCCATGAGGTGGATCCGCAGACCCTCAGCTACAAATCCGGAGACGGCTATCTGTCCCATGCCCGTGGTCGTAGCAATCAGCCGGTGATCTTCCTGGAGAGCTCCGGTCGCAGTTACACCACCGACAGCCACACTCTGCCATCGGCGCGCAGTCAGGGCGAACCCCTGTCCGGGCGCTTCAATCTGGTGGCCGGCGAGGTGCTGGAACATACCATGATGGGGGATCCGGAGGCCTTGTACCTGCTGGCCACCGATGCCGGTTACGGCTTTGTCTGTGCGCTGAAGGATATGATCAGCCGTAATAAGGCGGGTAAAGCTTTGCTGACGGTGCCGTCTGGGGCCCGGGTCGTGGCGCCGGCTCTGGTGGCGGATCAGGCCAGCGATCGCCTGCTGGCCATCACTACCGAGGGACGGATGTTGTTGTTCCCTATCGCGCAACTGCCGGTACTGAGCAAGGGTAAGGGCAACAAGATCATCGGCATTCCCACCGAGCGGGTCAAAAACCGCGAAGAGTTCGTCAAGCATCTGATGGTGGTGCCGGCATTGGCCGCGGTCACCTTGTGGGCGGGCAAACGCAAGCTGACCCTGAAGCCGGATGACCTGGCGCACTATCAGGGGGAGCGGGGCCGCCGGGGCAACAAACTGCCCAGGGGACTGCAGCGGGTTGATAACCTGGAGTTGGTTCTGGACTGACAGTGACAAAACGGAACCGTACAGGTTCCGTTTTTTGTTGTGGAATATCTGTGGGATGGAGGTAGCATAAGGGCGCCGTTATTGCTGGCCTTGGGCCAGCCCGTTTCAGACAGGGATATATGAAGTACCTCGACATGGAAACCTGGCCTCGTGCCCAGCAGTTTCGCTTTTTCAATCAATTGGCCCAGCCCTATTTCAGCCTCTGTGCCGACGTGGACATCACCACCCTGCATCAACTGGGGCAGTCCCGGCAGGTATCGGTATACCACGCCATCAGCCACGCCATTATGACGGTGGCCAATGAGTTACCCTGGATGCGTTGGCGCATTCGGGGCCAGCAGGTGCTGGAGCACCCCAGGGTCAACGCCGGTCTCACGTCGTTGGGTGAGGACCAGCAGGTGCGCTTTACCCGGGTGGCGTTCAGCGAGGATTTTCCGACATTCTCCCGGGCCATGACCGAGCAGTCGCTGAGCTCGCAGCGGCGACCAGAGCTGTTTTCAGACCAGGATGACAGTGATGATGACGCCATCTTTATGTCCTGCCTGCCCTGGGTACGTTTTACCCAGATGACCAACCCCATGCCCCTGAGTCCGGCGGACTCGGTGCCGCGGATCACCTGGGGTCGATACGACATCCAGCCCAAAAAAGTGGTGTTGCCGCTGGCATTCCAGGTTCACCACGCCATTGCCGACGGCTTGCATGCAGGCCAGTTTTATCAGCAATTACAGCAACGTCTCGATGATTGCCAAAACTGGGTTTAAAATTTGAGCGCACAGTTGTAACGAATTCGTTGTTTCGGCGAGGGGAGTTGCCTATACTGGGCGCCCCTGATTTGAGGAGAAAGATTCGCCGATGTTGCTGCTGTTGCGTTCATTGACTTTATCGGTGTTGCTGGTGCTGGTGTCCCTGATGGGGATGCTGTTGTGCCTGCTGCGCCCGTTTCACCGGAATAATGTCCACTACACTGCCAAGGTGTTTTCCAGTGTCGCGCCGGTGCTGGGCATCAAGGTGATCCACCGGGGCCACCAGACCGGCAGTGACGAGCCGGTGGTGTACGTCAGTAATCACCAGAATAACTTCGACCTGTTTACTCATACCGGCTCGGTGCCTCCGGGAACCGTGTCCATGGGTAAGAAGAGCCTGAAGTGGATTCCGTTTTTCGGCCAGCTGTACTGGCTGACCGGCAACATTCTTATCGATCGCGCCAATCGCTCCAAGGCGGTGAGAACCCTGCAACAGGCCGCGGAGAAGATCACCGCTAAATCCCTGTCAGTATGGATTTTCCCGGAAGGTACCCGCTCACGTGGCCGGGGTCTGCTGCCGTTTAAAACCGGAGCGTTTCATACCGCCATTCAGGCGGGAGTCCCGATTGTGCCTGTGGTGGCCTCCAATCAGCAGGGGATTCACCTGAACCAGAAAAATAACGGGGTGGTGATTGTTGAGACTCTGGAGCCGATCCCTACCAAGGGCTATGGCCGCGAGCACGTCCGCGAGCTGGCTGAAGAGGTGTATCAGCGGATGCAGCAGCGTCTCAATGAACTGAACCAGGAAGCGTTGAGCCTGACTGGAGCTAAGGCGACGCCAGCCTGATATAATTGCCTAAACTTGTTTATTAGTGGAGATGGCGATGACCATTGAAGAGTTGGTTCAGGAGCAGTTGCAAGAGAATCAGGATATTGTCGAGGCACTGCTGGAAGACGGCTCCAACCCCGATGCCGACTACACCATCGAGCATCATTTTTCCGGTGCCAATTTTGACAAACTGGAGAAGGCGGCGGTGGATGCCTTTAAGGCCGGTTTTGAGGTGGATGACGCCGAAGAACTGGAGCTGGATGACGGCGCCACCGTGTTTGCCTTTGACGCCATTATTGAGCACAAGCTCGATATTGAACGCCTGAACAGCGATGCCAAGACTCTGATTGAGCTTGCCGAAAAGCACGGTGTTCAATATGACGGCTGGGGAACCTACTTTGTAGAGTAATTATTCAGGTGTTACTCTAAGGCGCTGGTGAAGGCGCTTGCGTTTAAGCGCCAGGGAGGGCGAATGAACAAAGGGTTTACGTTAATCGAATTGGTGGTGGTGCTCCTCCTCCTTGCCATTACGGCGGTTGTCGCCGCTCCGCGCTTTATTGACCTCAGTTCCGAATCTGAAACGGCGGTGTTCGAGACCACCTTTGCCGCCTTTCACCAGGCCGTCAACCAGAGCCACCTGTGCTGGCGCCTTCGTGGTGGCGACAGAGAGCAGGAAAATCTGCGTTGCTCCGATGATGCCCAGTACAATAGTGTTGATTACAACGCTCAGGGCTTTCCTGTGGGAAGCCTGGAGGGGGGCGGCACCAAATCGGTGGGTAATGAACACGACTGCCTGCTGTTGTGGGACACCATCCTCGATACCGAACAAGGGGTCTGGAGTGCCTCCGACAGCCGCTCACCGGCCGTATCCAAAGAGTTGGCCACCTATCGGTCCGAATACACCGGCAGCCAGAGTTGCCGCTACACCCTGTTGTCCGACACCAGCCTAAGATTTCATTACAACAGCCTTTCTGGAGAGGTGCTGCGTTTATAGCTATAGTGAGTGGCTCAACACCTGACTGTTGAGAGGCTGGGGAATGGCAGAATATCCATCCGGCGTTGAACGCCGCAGCATACACCGACGTCAGACCGTGGACCGTCGTCAGTACATTCGCTGGGAACCCGGTAAGGCGGAGCGGCGACACGGTAGCGGTCGTCGTCGGGAAGACGGGCCCTTCAGCCCGCCCAATCAGTGAGCGTCCAACGACTCGCTGTACAGAATGCAGCGGTTGCGGCCACTGCGCTTGGCTTCATACAGTGCCTTATCGGCGGCGCTGAACCACTGCTTATCGTCACTGAGCCCCGGATCGAACAGGGCATAGCCGATGCTGACAGTAAAGCGGGCCACGCCACTCTCGGTGCTGACCTCCTGTGCCTCCATGGTACTTCGAATCCGCTCGGCCAACAGTGCCGCCTGCTCGGTGTCGGTTTCCGGCAGCAGCAGGGTAAACTCTTCGCCGCCATAACGGGCGGCAATGTCACTTTTTCTGAGTAGCTTACGCAGCTGCTGGCCGACCTGGGCCAGGACGGTATCGCCGGCGCTGTGCCCCAGTGTATCGTTGATGGACTTGAAGTGATCGATGTCCAGTACCATCAGGGTGGCAGGGTGGTGGTATCGACGGCTGCGCTCAAACTCTTTGTCCAGGTGCTCCTGCCACAGGCGGCGGTTGGCCAGCCCGGTGAGGGTGTCGATCTGACTCATTCTTGCCAAAGCCATGCGGTGATTGGCCTCGACGGTCACGTCATAGACCAGAAGTGCTACGTGGTTGACCTCTCCCAGGCGGTTACTCAGCGGCTGAATGGTGAGGTTTTGATACATGTAGGGGCTCTGCCCTGTGACCGGCCTGGAGTTGGGGAACTCAAAGATAAACGGGCGTTGCTCCCAGGTGGTAAAGGCCCGGTTATTCAGCAGAAAGGCGGTCTCCAGTTTTCCGGTCAGCCAGCGTTCCGGCAGTTCGGCAAAGAGATCAAAGATGCGTTTGCCTCGTAGTTGAGATGCGCGTTTTCCACTGTGATTCTCCATGAAGCTGTTCCACAGGTGAACCCGGCAATCCCGGTCGAGCACCACCAGACCCACCTCAATGGTTTGCACCAGTTGGGTCAACAGGTGCAGGGCATCCAGTTCGGGGTTGGGGCTGATTTTATTGGGCATGATGGTGGGCTCAGACGATGTCTTTTAGCTGAACTTGCAACAGTTGCCAGCTTGGTTGGGGTAGCAGCAGCAGCAGATCGCAATTGAGTTTGTGCTGTTCCTGACGGTAACTGATTTCGATGGCGTACACTTCGCCGGACAAGCGGGTGTCTTCGCTTGAGTGGCGCCAAATCAACGGCGGACTCTGACTGAAGGCCACATTGAGCTGCTCGGACAAGCTGTTGAGGAAGGCGCCAAACAGCAGGTTGGCGGCGTCCATCAGTACCTCCTCCTGCTGGTCAATGCTGCAGCCCTGGAAGCCAAACAGTTGGCCCAGATCGGTTTCATTGATGTCATGGAACAGCAGCAGCGCCTCGCCGGCGATGCCTGCACCGATGAAGCCTTGGGACAGAATCTGGGTGTCGTTGTCCTGACGGGCCCCGGTCAGCATCATCTCCAGGTCACTGGCCTTCCAGTGGGACACCTTGGGCACCGGCAGGTGCACAAAGTCGTCAATCACCTTGGCAAGCAGAGAGGCGGTGCGTCCCATGGCGACGTTGCAGATCTCACGCAGGGCATCCTCCAGGCTGACGTTGGGGGTGTTTATCCAGACTGGGGGACAGTCATCTTGCAGCTGATAGCGGGCCAGGGCTCTGGCCAGATCCGAGGCGCTGAGCGGTTTCTTGAGGAAGTCGAGCGCCCCGAGATCTTTAACTCTTTGCAGCGCCTGGGCTTGGATATCGGCGGAAACCACGATAGTCTGAGGCTTGGAGGTCTGACCAGATAGCTTTTCCAACACCTGGTAGCCGTCAATTCCCGGCATATTCAGATCGAGAAACAGCAACTGATATTCAGATTGGCTCAGCATTTCCAGCGCCCGCTCGCCACTTTCGGCGAACGCGATGTCGCTGCAGAGGCCAGATGGCAAGGTCCTAGCCAGTTGCTTTCTGGCCAGTGCTGAGTCATCGCATATTAGAACCTTGATAGTGGTGCCTCCGTGCCCTAGGGTCAAAAGACCTTCTTATTCAGTGGTATTAGTGAACATTCTATTGAATTAATTCGAGAATGTCATGATCCTGACGGTGATGAATTTCTGACGGCAAAGGAGTGGTCATGTCGGAAAAAGTAAAATTGGCAGTAAAAGAAGGCGTTGCCTGGGTGGCATTGAACCGCCCGGATAAATGTAATGCGTTGGATTACGAGCTGTTCAAAGCCTTAGTATCCGTGCAAAAACAGTTGCTTCGACGTCGTGACGTTCGAGTGGTTATTTTGTTCGGCGAAGGGCGGGACTTTTGCTCGGGCATCGATATTAAGTCGTTGTTTAATTCCCCCTCATCGGCAATGAAATTGCTGTTTAAAGTGTTTCCCTGGCGGGCCAACCTGGCCCAGAGAGTCAATACCGGCTGGCGTGACCTGCCGGTACCGGTGATTGCCGCCATCGACGGTCGCTGCTGGGGCGGCGGCATGCAGATCGCCCTGGGGGCCGATTTCCGAATTGCCGCTCCCGATGCCAGCCTGGCGGTGATGGAGGGGCGGTGGGGGCTGATTCCCGATATGGGGGGCACGCTGGCACTGAGGGAGCAGTTGCCCCAGGATCAGGCTCTGATGCTGTCGATGATGGCCGAGCCGGTGGATGCCCAGCGGGCGCTGGAGCTGAATCTGGTCACGGAAGTCGCGGAGCAGCCCAAGCTGCGGGCCGAGATATTGGCGCAGGCGCTGATAGAGCGTTCA
Organism: Ferrimonas sediminum; assembly: GCF_900100175.1. Taxonomy (GTDB): domain Bacteria; phylum Pseudomonadota; class Gammaproteobacteria; order Enterobacterales; family Shewanellaceae; genus Ferrimonas; species Ferrimonas sediminum. The sequence continues at coordinate 409,924 of NZ_FNEM01000002.1, read as the reverse complement.
CCCAATGCACTGGCTGAGGTGAAGCGTCTATATCGGCGACAAGGCTTTGCCTCTAACGGTCGAATTTTGATTGGCGAAACCTGGGGCCAGATTAAAATGATGCTGTCTAAAAACCAGCGCATTGCGGTGGCCAAACAGAAGGGCAAAGAGCGAGATTATTTACCCAGATAGTGAATGATGGATATAAAAAAACGCCCAGCAAATGCAGGGCGTTTTTATTTCTTTTGATGACCGAATCCCTATTCGTCCAGGAAGCTTTTCAGGATCTCTGAACGGGAAGGGTGGCGCAGTTTACGCAGCGCTTTGGCTTCGATCTGACGAATCCGTTCCCGGGTTACATCAAACTGTTTGCCTACCTCTTCCAGGGTGTGGTCGGTATTCATGTCGATACCGAAACGCATTCGAAGTACCTTGGCTTCACGGGCGGTCAAGCCCTCCAGCACCTCATTGGTGGCCACTTTCAGGCTTTCACTGGTGGCGGCATCAATGGGCTGGGCCAGGGTGGTATCCTCGATAAAATCACCCAGGTGGGAGTCTTCATCGTCGCCGATGGGAGTCTCCATGGAGATCGGCTCTTTGGCGATCTTCAGTACCTTACGGATCTTATCTTCCGGCATCATCATCCGTTCCGCCAGCTCTTCCGGGGTGGCTTCACGACCCATCTCCTGCAGCATCTGACGGGAGATGCGGTTCAGTTTGTTGATGGTTTCGATCATGTGTACCGGAATCCGGATGGTCCGGGCCTGATCCGCAATGGAGCGGGTAATGGCCTGACGGATCCACCAGGTGGCGTAGGTGGAGAATTTGTAACCGCGACGGTATTCGAACTTGTCCACCGCCTTCATCAGGCCGATGTTACCTTCCTGAATCAGATCCAGGAACTGCAGTCCCCGGTTGGTGTATTTTTTGGCGATGGAGATCACCAGACGCAGGTTGGCTTCCACCATCTCTTTCTTGGCGCGACGAGCCTTGGCTTCACCAATGGACATGCGACGGTTGATGTCTTTGATGCGGCCGATGGTCAGACGGGTTTCCTGCTCCACCAGCTTCAGCTTGCCCATGCAGCGGTTCAGCTCTTCCTGCACCAGCGCCAGCGCCGGGCTGTAGCTCTTGCCGGCGTCACACTCGGTGGTCAGCCAGGCCGGATCGGTCTCGCTGCCGGCGAATGCCTTCATGAAGTTCTTTTTCGGCATCTTGGCTTGTTCGACACACAGCTTCATGATCAGACGTTCCTGAACACGAACCCGGTCCATCATGGTGCGCATGTTGCCGACCAGATGATCAAACTGCTTGGGAACCAGACGGAACTGCTTGAACAGCTCCGACAGACGGGTCACGATCATCGCCACTTCCAGAGAGTCGTGGCCGTGTTCGGCGATCGCCTGCTGGGCCAGCTCGTAGTGGCGGCGCAGTTCGGCGAATTTCTCACGGGCTTCCTCGGGATCCGGGCCGGACGGGGTGTCGTCGTCGTCGTCGTCATCCTCGTCGTCTTCGTCATCCAGCTCCTCTTTGGACAACTCGGAACCCACGTGAGTGGCGGTCGGGGCCACGTTCGCTTCGTCTTCATCGTCGGAGATAAAGCCTGAGATGATCTCCGCCAGGCGGATTTCATCGGCTTCGTATCGGTCCCATTGATCCAGCAGGAACGAGATGGCTTCCGGATATTCGGCAACGGAACATTGAACCTGGTTAATGCCATCTTCAATGCGCTTGGCGATCAGGATTTCACCTTCACGGGTCAGCAGTTCCACGGTGCCCATTTCACGCATGTACATGCGGACCGGGTCGGTGGTACGGCCAAGCTCGCCTTCGACGCTGGCCAGCGCCTGGGCAGCCGCTTCGGCGGCATCTTCGTCCGTTGCGTCTTCCGACATCATCAAGGTGTCACCGTCAGGTGCGGTCTCGAAGACCTTGATGCCCATGTCGTTAATCATCTGGATAATATCTTCGATCTGATCGGAATCGATCATATCCGCCGGCAGGTGATCGTTCACCTCGGCGTAGGTCAGGTAGCCCTGCTCTTTGCCTTTTGCTACCAGAAGCTTAAGTTGTGACTGCGGAGTTTGATCCATAGATATCATCCACTTACGGTTGTGAATACGGGTATTTGGCGATTGACGCGCAAATAGCCAATTATAGCTTTTTGCATGTTCAATCGCTAGCCTTTCGGGACCCTTTCAGCCCCTGTAATAACAGATTCATCTCTTGCAACTGCCTAAGCTCCTCGGTGGTTATCGAACCATCACGCGCTTTACGCTGCAGTTGCTCTGACATCTGTTCAAAAAATCGTTGATTCAACCACAATAAACAATCGGTAAACTCTTGTTCGAAAAGAGATTCATCTTCAATCTCCAGCTTCCAGCCCAGGAGTTTACTCAGGGCGCCATATTCCGGGCGCCCGCGGAACCGTTCCATCAGTTGCCCTGTGGTCAAAGGCTCTGGACGGCACAGCTCCAACATCTCCCTCAGCAGTGGTAGACCGGCCAGTTCCAGGTGAGCTAACTCCTCCTGGGCTGGCAGTTGATAACCCAGCTGAGGGTGTTGTTGCAACAAGGCGATGGCCCGGCGAACCGGTGTCCCTCTGCCTTGCACTCCCTTAGGTTGAGACACCGCAGGAGTGGATTGGGTTCGAAGGGAGCGGGCTCCCCAGCCCAGAGAGCGTTCCAGCTGTGAGAACAGACTCTCTTTCAGCAGCCCCTCCGGGATTTGATTCAGCAGTGGCACCATGTTGGTGGCCAGCTTGGACTTGCCCTCCTGACTGGAGAGATCCGCCTGTTTCAACATGGTGGTGAACAGGTAGTCCGATAACGGTGTGGCGTCGTCAACCAGGGCTTCAAAGGCCTGCTGCCCCTGCTGGCGCACCAGGCTATCCGGGTCTTCGCCGTCAGGCAGAAACATGAACTTCAGCTGCACGCCGTCGCGCAGGTGTGGCAATGCGGTTTCCATGGCGCGCCAGGCGGCTTCCCGGCCGGCGTTATCGCCGTCATAGCAACAGATGATCTGGCTGCTGGTGCGCAGCAGCAACTGCATCTGATCCGAGGTGGTCGAGGTGCCCAGGGACGCCACCGCGTAGGGGATGCCGTGCTGGGCCAGGGCCACCACATCCATGTAGCCTTCCACCACCAGAATCCGCTGAGGATTGCGTTGGTGTTGCTTCAGTTCATACAGGCCGTACAGCTCCCGCCCCTTATGAAAGATCGGGGTTTCCGGCGAGTTCAGGTATTTCGGGGTGCCGTCACCCAGTACCCGGCCGCCAAAGGCCACCACCCGGCCGCGACGGTCGCGGATGGGGAACATCAGCCGATCGCGGAAACGGTCGTAACTGCGACCGCCGCCCTCTTTGGCGATCAGCATGCCACATTCGGTCAGGGTCGCCAGACCGCTGGGGTTGTGCTTGTGTTGCGATTGCAGGTTGTCCCAGCCATCGGGGGCAAAGCCGATGCCGAAGCGTTTGACGGTGTCGCCGTCCAGCCCGCGCTGCTTGATGTAATCAATGACGGCTTGGCGGCTGGGGTGTTTTCTCAACTGCAATTGAAAGAATTTGGCTGCCCAGTCCATCAATTCGTAATGGCTGGTCAGTTTGGGGGCCTGGGCCGCATTGCTGCGATGACTGCCTTGCTCCCGGGGAATTTCCATACCCATCATTGCCGCCAGATCTTCGATGGCGTCAACGAACTCCAAACGGTCGTATTCCATCACAAAGTCCAGGGCGTTGCCGTGGGCGCCACAGCCGAAACAGTGATAGAACTGCTTATCCTGACTGACGGTGAAGGAGGGGGATTTTTCGTTATGGAATGGGCAACAGGCGCTGTGGTTTTTGCCTGATTTCTTTAATTTTACGCGTGCGTCGATCAGGTCGACGATGTCGACTCGGGCCAGTAGCTGGTCAATGAAATCTCTTGGGATACGGCCTGCCACTTACTTCAGAGTCTCCTGAAAGCGATCGAATAGAGACGAACAAGCCGTGCAGGGCACGGCTTGTTTCACGCGAAGGCAAGCTGACTTAGCCCAGACGCGCCTTAATGAGACCACTTAAGGCCCCCATGTCGGCACGACCCTGAACCTGAGGCTTCAACAGCCCCATCACCTTGCCCATGTCTTGCATTGAGCTGGCGCCGGAATCAGCCATTGCCTTTTCAATCAGAGCGGCCAGTTCGTCGTCGGTCAGCGGTTGTGGCAGGAACTCCTGCAGTACCACGACTTCGGCGGCTTCCACGTCGGCCAGATCCTGGCGATTGGCAGCTTCATACTGGCTGATGGAATCGCGACGCTGCTTAACCATTTTGGTCAGCACAGCGACAGCTTCGTCGTCAGACAGTGTTTTCTGGCCATCAACTTCCAGCTGCTTAATGGCAGCCAGAGCGAGACGAATGGCTCCCAGGCGCGCCTTGTTTTTGGCACGCATGGCAGCTTTTTGCTCTTCTTTTAAACGCTCAATTACAGACATAGTCGTCTCTACTTAGTACAGACGAGTACGGCGTGCATTCTCACGAGACAGCTTCTTAGCGTGACGCTTGGAAGCGGCAGCTTTAGCACGCTTACGTGCAGTGGTAGGCTTCTCGTAGTGCTCGCGACGACGTACTTCAGACAGGATACCTGCCTTTTCACAAGAACGCTTGAAGCGACGTAGGGCTACGTCAAACGGTTCGTTTTCACGTACTTTAATTACTGGCATCTGCCACTCACCTCAATAAATGGGGTTAACGCTGGTCATCTTTTGACCAGCAGAACTTCAAAATGGTGCGAAATTCTACTCTGAACAAGGCGGGCTTGTAAAGGGCAGTCATGTCGATAACTGACCCAATAGTGACCCTCACCCTTGGGTTGACCCGAGGGCGATAACGCAAACTGCTCTGAATCAAGCAATTTATCTGTAATTTCATCGCCTTGTCGGGCCCGCCAGTGAGGCGGAACCGACTCCGGTTACTGTCCGGCGGAATGCCGGGTTGGTATCCGGCGCTGAGCACAGGTAGAATTGCGTCCTTCAAATTTTAGCAAGAGAGTCTAGCATGCGACTGTTGGGAATCGAAACTTCCTGTGATGAAACCGGCATTGCCATCTACGATGATGAGCAGGGATTGCTGTCCCATGCCCTCTACAGCCAGGTTAAGCTGCATGCGGATTACGGCGGCGTGGTGCCTGAGTTGGCGTCCCGGGACCACGTCCGCAAGATCATTCCGCTGATCAAGCAGGCGATGGCCGATGCCGATACCACCGCAGAACAACTCGATGGCATCGCCTATACCGCCGGCCCCGGCCTGGTCGGCGCGTTGTTGGTGGGAGCCTGTGTTGGCCGCAGTCTGGCGTTCGCCTGGGACAAGCCGGCGGTGGCGGTGCATCACATGGAGGGGCACTTGCTGGCACCGATGCTGGAGGAGGTGCCGCCGCCATTCCCGTTTGTGGCACTGCTGGTGTCAGGTGGCCATACCATGCTGGTGCAGGTGGACGGCATCGGTCAGTACCAGATGCTGGGCGAGTCCATCGACGATGCCGCCGGTGAAGCCTTCGATAAGACCGCCAAGCTGATGGGGCTGGATTACCCGGGAGGCCCGCTGCTGTCCAGGCTGGCTCAACAGGGCCACAGTGGCCGTTTCACCTTTCCCCGTCCCATGTGCGATCGGCCGGGACTGGATTTCAGCTTCTCCGGCCTGAAAACCTTCGCGGCCAATACCATTGCCGCCGAAGACGACAGCGAGCAGACCCGGGCAGACATCGCCCGTGCCTTTGAAGATGCGGTGGTGGGCACTCTGGCGATTAAATGTCGTCGTGCGCTGAAGCAGACCGGCCTGAACCGGCTGGTGGTGGCCGGAGGCGTCAGTGCCAACCGTCACCTGAGAGCGGAACTGAAAGTGATGATGGACAAGCTCAATGGCGAGGTGTTTTATCCTCGCAATGAGTTCTGTACCGATAACGGCGCGATGATCGCTTATGCCGGCTTACAGCGCTTGAAAGCGGGGGAAACGCAGCCCCTGGCGGTCAAAGGGCAGCCGCGTTGGCCGTTGGACAGCCTGGAGAAGCCGGGAAGCTGAGTCAGGGGTGTCCGTCGCGGTTGCGCTTGATGCGTTCGGACACTTTCGGCTCCTTGCCTTGCCACAAACGCACCAGATTGTCCTGGTGACGCCAGATGATCAGCAGGCACAGCAAGGCCACCGACAGGGTGTATTGGGGCTTGATCAGGTAGGTGTACAGCGGCGCCAGCATCGAGGTCAGCACCGCGCCCAATGAGGCGTATTGGGTGATAAAGACGATCACCAGCCAGGTGGCGATGATCAGTAAGCCCATCCAATCGCTGATGGGCGCCAGCGCCCCCAATGCCGTGGCAACCCCTTTGCCGCCCTTGAAACCAAAAAATACCGGGTAGATGTGCCCCAGGCAGGCGGCGATGCCGATGAAGGCCAGCGACAGCGGATCGATGCCCAGATGGTAGCCGGTCCAGACCGGGATAGTGCCTTTGAGGACGTCGAACAGCAGTACCATTACCGCCGCCGCTTTGCCCCCCAGGCGTAGGACATTGGTGGCCCCGGGGTTATTGGAGCCATGGTAGCGGGGATCCGGTAACCCTTTCAGTTTGCACACCAAAACCGCACTGGAAATCGATCCCAGTAGGTAGGCCAGTACAATCATCAATGGGACCATAGGGTATGGGTTTCCTTCGCAACCTAAATTTTGGCGCTGATGCCGATACAGCCGGATTGGGTTTGCTGACAGGCGCTGAAAGCGATTATTATCCTGCGCAAACCTAAAACAGACAGAGCGTTAGGGTATCTAACCTTTGATGGGAGTACCAGCCTTGCAAGCAGATACGGTGTTTATTCAGCAGTTGAAATGTGAGTCGGTGATCGGCGTTTTTGACTGGGAAAAGCAGATTCGTCAGGCCCTGTATCTCGATCTGGAGATGAGCTGGGACATCCAGCCGGCGGCCAGCAGCGACGATTACCGTCAGGCACTGTGTTACGACACGGTGTCCAAGGCGGTGGTGGAGCTGGTCGAAGGGGCCCCCCATGAGCTGATTGAAACGGTGGCGGAAAAGGTCGCGGAGCTGATCCGCAGCCGCTTCTCCGTCAACTGGGTCCAGGTGACGGTACATAAGCCGGGGGCGGTGGCCAACACCACCACCCTGGGGGTACGCATCGCTCGCGGTCACCGGGCGGGTTGATGGCGCGCATCTTCATCAGTGTCGGCGGCAATATTGACCCGCACCATGCCCTGCCGCCCGCCCTGGACGATCTGCAGCGTCAGTTCGGACCGCTGCAGCTGAGCCGGGTGTTCGAAAGCGAAGCGGTCGGCTTTACCGGTGACAACTTTCTGAACTTTGTGGTGGCCTGCGATTCGAATGGATCCGTGGCCGACACCGTTGCCCGGCTGAAAGCCATCGAGCTGGCTCACGGCCGGCCGCTGAACGCCAGGAAGTTTTCCAGTCGCAGCGTCGATCTCGATCTGCTGCTGTATGACGATCTGTGTTGTCAGCAGCCTGTGGTGTTGCCCAGACCCGAGATTCACTACAACGCCTTCGTGCTATGGCCTCTGTCGGAGTTGGCCCCGACCATGAAATTGCCAGGGAGTGGTGCAAGCCTGTCACAGCTGTGGCAGAAATTCGATAAGACTACACAGAAGCTGTGGCCGGTGTCCTTGCACTGGCCGTGTGCGGGAGAACAACAGTAAATGGACCTGATTCAAGCCTTCTGGCTGGCGCTGATTCAAGGCGTCACCGAGTTTTTGCCGATCTCCAGTTCGGCGCATCTGATTCTGCCTTCCCAGGTGCTGGGGTGGCCGGATCAGGGGCTGGCCTTTGACGCCATCATCAACCTGGGAACCTGGGCGGCGGTGGTGATCTACTTTCGCGATGACGTCAGCAAGTTGCTGATGGCCTGGTTTCGCTCGCTGGCCGGTCAGCACTGTGAATACAGTCGTCTGGCCTGGTTGATCATTCTGGGTACCATTCCCGTCGGCCTGGCGGGCATCCTGTTTAACGATTTTATCTCCACCGAACTGCGCGCCTCCTGGGTACTGGCCTCCACCACTTTGGTGTTCGGTTTGCTGCTGTGGTGGGCCGACAGTAAGCCGAGCGAGAAGCGGGAGATTGCCGATATCACCTGGCAGATCGTGCTGGTGATTGGCCTGGCCCAGGCGTTGGCCCTGATCCCCGGCACCTCCCGCTCTGGTGCCACCATTACCGCAGCGCTGTTCCTGGGGCTCAGCCGGATGGCCGCGGCCCGGTTCTCGTTCCTGCTGGCCATTCCTGTGGGCGCTCTCGCCGGGGGTTATGAGGCGCTGGGACTGGTCAGCAACCCGGAGCCGGTGGACTGGACCTCTCTCAGTGCCGCGCTGGTGGTGGCCTTTATCTCTGCCTACCTGTGCATCCATTTCTTTCTGAAGATCATCAGCCGCATGGGTATGTTGCCGTTTGTGATCTACCGGTTGGCGCTGGCTGGAGTGCTGTTTGCCTTCTTTGTCTGAAGCCAGCTAACAAAAAAAACGGCCTTAACGGCCGTTTTTTTTGCTGGTTTTCAGGCGTAAAGGCTGCCCGCTCTTTCGAATCAGAACTGGTAATCCAGTTTGACCCACAGGTTACGGCCGGGTTCGTTGACCTGCAGCGTGCGCTCCTGCGGCGGAAGCAGGTCGTTGCCGGCGCCCGATTTACTGACGTGCTCGGCGTAGGTTTTGTCGAACAGGTTGTCGATGCCCATGCTGACGGCGACCGCGGCAGTGGGTTTCCAGGCGCCGTTCAGTGACAGCACACCAAAGCCGGCCGTCTCGCCCAGATCCTGGCCGACGATGTTGCCCTGGCCTACGGTGACCCGATCCTGGGCGGCCACCAGTCGCCACAGGGCACCGAAACTCCAGGAGTCACTGTCGTAGTTCAGGGCCAGTTTGCCCTCCAGAGGGGAGACCTGGCCCAGAGGGGTGTCATCGGTGTCGTTGTCGCCGTGGCTGTAGGCCAGGGTGGTGACCCAGCTCCAGCGCTCGGCAAACCGGTAGGTGAGTCCCGCCTCGCCGCCCCATAGGGTAGCGTCGATATTGCGGGCGTTGGGCATGGTCTGGGTGTCGATGAGGATGTAGTCCTGGATGTCGGCGTAGAACAGCGACAGGGACAGCTCTACCGCACCCTGATGGATCCAGCCGATGTCCAGCTGGTTGGTGGTTTCCGGATCCAGGGTTAGCCGTGTGCCGGCTTTCATCACCTCCCAGTAGTCGGGCAGGCGCTCGGCGTGGCCGGCGCCGGCATACCACTGGTGGCTACCGCGTTCATATTCGTAACGGGCAAAGCCGCTGAACAGGTTGTCATCCCGGTCGTTGTCTTTGCCCGGACCGGCCCAGTTGCCGCTGAGGCGGGTACGCCAGCGATCGTATCGCAGGCCGGTAAACAGGGTGCCCTGGCCCCAGGCGACATCGGATTCGATAAACAGCCCCAGGTTTTGTTTGTTGAAGACCTCCTCGAAGGCGGCGCTTTCCAGTTCGTCCAGACTCTTGCCCGCGCGCGTCTCCTGGGTGCTGTCGAGCAGATCCAGGCCGATGGTGGCCCCCCAGTTGACGCTGGGCATCAGCTCCAGCCACAGGTGGCCACCGTAGTTGGTGCGCTTGGGGTTCATGCCCATGGGCAGGTTGTCCGGATCGGTGATCGGGCGATCGAACTGGTCCATGATGTGGTCATTTTCATTGCCGTACACCAGCCACTCTACGCCCTGAATCCAACCCCAGTCGAGGGTGGTCCTGGCCAACAGGGTCAGATTTTCATTGTCGATCTGGCGGGCTTTGTTGGCGCGATCGGCGTATTCGGCACTGCCCTGGGAGTAGCCGTAGCCCAGCTCCACCACGGTATCCTCGTCCGGCGTCCAGCCCACGGCGGTATGCACACTCTGGCGGTCATACTCCGATTGCATGGTGGTGCCGTCGCCATCTTTGAAGTCGTCGCTCTGGGAGCCGTTGATGTCGAGGCTCCAGTAGTGCTCCGTGGTGCCGGCGGTGAGCTCCATCAGGTAGTCTTTGCGATCAAAACTGCCGGCGGTGAGGCTGGCCCGGCCTTCGGTGCCCGCTTCGGCCAGGCCGTAATGGGTGCGCTCGAACAGCACGGTTCCGGCACTGCCAACCGGGCCGTATTTGACGGTTTGTGGGCCCTTGATGACGGTGACCTGCTCATAGGTTTCCGGCGAGATGTAGTTGGTGGGGGGATCCATGCGGCCGCCGCAGGTGCCGCCGACCTGCTGGCCGTCGTTGACCACATTGATGCGCGAGCCCCCCAGTCCACGAAGGCTGATGTCGCCGCCGGAGCCGCCCTTACGGGTAACGGCAAAGCCGGGAATGGTGCGCAGAAAGCCTGAGCCGTCGAACGCCGGCAGAGGCTGCCTGGGCTGCTTGGGATCGGTGACGATGGTCAGAGGGGTCTGCATGGGTTCGGCGGTGATCACCATCCGTTCGTCGCAGCGTTGGTGGTCACACTGGCCATCATCTTGAGTATCAGTGTGGTCGGCCAGGGTGGGCCAGGACAGCAGGCCGGCGACCGCAACGGCACTGGGTAACAAGGCAAATTTCATCTCTCTTCCTGAGCATTAAAGCTAGTGGTGTTTGGATGACGGGCATTATTTTGCCTCAGCCCCAGGGCGGCAATCGCGCCGGGGCAAACTGCGACAATCGGTCGCAGTTGCCTGTTTTAATAGGGAATTATCCACTGGTTTTGAGGAATTTTTTTACTTTTTATGTATTCTGAATGAGAGCACTGACCGTGGTTCACGCCAGCGCCTGGCGGCAATGTTCCAGCAGCCTGGCAAAGGGCACCTGGGTCTGGGCGCCAAATCCGGCCAGGGAGCGGGCCCGCAGTTTGCTGAGCCAGGGGGTGGGGATGCCGGCCAGAAAGCGGCAGGCCAGCTCGGCGGTCAGCGGCGTCTGATACCGTCCCTCCACCGCCTCGGCCAGTGGCCTCAGCCACTGTTGGTATTGAGTCATGGGCACTTCGTTGGCCACCTCGGTTACTGGCAGGGTCGCCGCCTGACCGCGACAGGCCGAGCAGTGGCCGCACTGTTGCGGTGCGTCCGGGTCACCGAAGTACTGCGCTAAAGCCCGACTCAGGCAGTGGGGCTCCTGCAGCAGCGTCAGCATCTGGGCGATGCGGTCGATTTCACTCTGCTGCTTGTCGAGAAACTGCTGGTGCAACTGCTGCACCAGTGGCGGCAATGGCGGCAGCGGCTGAGTCACTCGGTAGACTTCGGTCATCTGTTTGCTTTGCAGTTCCAGCAGTTGCTGATCCGCCAGGTACTCCAGGGCCACCATGGCGCGGTTGCGATCGGAGCCATAGCTTTGGTGGAGGGCGTCGAAGTCCGGTTGGTACCAGGTTCGGGCCTTGTTGGAGTGGGTCAGCAGCGCCTGCAAAAACTGGCGTCGTTCACCATCGAAGCGGTTCAACAGTGTGGCTTCATCGGCCAGCAGCTTGAATTTGACCTCGGCAAAATAGCTGTACTGGGGCTGCACTATGCCGGCCATCTCCAGATACACCAACAGGGTGCGTAGCGGTAGCGCCCGCACGTTGCTGTCGTTGGCCAGGGCGGTGGCCAGCAGTTCCCACTGAGGCCCGGCGGCGGCAATCTGATTCACCACCTCCTGAATGCCGGCCAGCTCCGGGGTGTCGCCGTAGACAAAGTTCTCCAGCACCGAGCGGTTGGCGGTGTTGGCCATCAGCAGGCACTCGGAACGGGCGCCGTCGCGGCCGGCGCGGCCGATCTCCTGCGAGTAATTCTCGATGGACTTGGGCAGATCGAAGTGTACCACCTGCCGAATGTCGGCCTTGTCGACGCCCATGCCAAAGGCGATGGTGGCGACGATGGTGTTGCAACTTCCCGCCATGAAACTTCGTTGCAGCGACTGGCGTTGCTGATGATCCATGCCGGCGTGGTAGGCACGTGCGGGCACCCCGTGCTGCGACAGGTAGCGGGCCAGATCATCGGCGCTGCCCTGCTGGGTGACATAGACAATGGTTGGCTGCCCCTGCCTGGGGAGCAGGTATTCCAGCAGGTAGGCTTGGCGCTCGGCCGGTGCCAGCGCCACCACATTCAGGTCCAGGTTGGGGCGGTAAAAGCCGGTGGTCACGATCTGTTGCGGCGGAATCTCAAACCGGGCCGCCATGTCCTCTATCACCCTGGGGGTGGCGGTAGCGGTGAGCAGCAGTACCTGGGGGATCTTCAGCCAGCGGCGGTAGTCCGGCAGCTTCAGGTAGTCCGGGCGGAAGTTGTGGCCCCACTCCGAGATGCAGTGCGCCTCATCCACCACCAGCAGTGACAGCGGAACCTGGCTGATGAAACGGCGAAAGCGCTCGTTTTTGAGTCGCTCCACCGAGATCATCAGAATCTTGATCTCCCCCTGGCGCACCTGCTGCATCACCTGCTGGGCCTGGTCATAACTCTGGCTGGAGTCGATGCTGGCGGCAGCGATGCCCTTGGATCGCAGGAAAGCCAATTGGTCCTGCATCAGCGCCAGCAGGGGCGAGATCACCAGGGTCAGGTGCGGCAACGCCAGTGCCGGCAGTTGATAGCACAGGGACTTGCCGGAGCCGGTAGGGAAAATAGCGGCGCTGCTTTGCCCGCTGAGCAGGTGACCGATGACCGTTTCCTGGCCAGGGCGAAACTGGGTGAAACCGAAGTGCTGCTGCAACAGAGAGTGGGGCATAACAGGGATCCAGGTAAGGGAGGCTGATCTCAGTATATGGCCCCGGGGCGTGGTGGCGACGGGGATGACATCAGGATCAGCAAAGTCGGGAATCATAACAGGTCGATGGCGCACAAGGCAGCCACCGGCCCGTGGCTCACTCCGCGCGGACTTTATAGCGGCTCAGGGCCTCGATGCGCTGGCGGGCCAGTTCGGTTTTGATGGCCGGGCCTTTGAAGCCAGCCTCGACAATGGGGCGCACCTGAACCTGGTTGGCCACCGCCAGAGCCTGGCTCAGATAGTCCGCCTGAGGGTAGGGGCGTTGCTCAAACCCTTGTCGTCCCTGGGAATCGGCCTGGCAAACCAGCAGCAGATCCGCGAACCGCTTCGGTTTACGCCAGGCATCGACCCGGTCAAACAGTTTTAGCAGGGTCTGGGGTTTCAGCGCCTCGGCCCGGTGGACATTGAGGTGCTGCACGCAGGCAATCTCCGCCAGTTCGGCGCAGGCGTTGGGTACCTTGAGGCGCTGGCACAGCGCCGACAGCGGTTGTCGTCCCAGTTGCTCGTGGCGAATGTGCTGGGGCCACTGCTCGCTGGGGGTCAGCGCCTTGCCCAGATCATGCACCAGGGCGGCAAAGCGGATGTTCAGTGACGGTGACAGCGCTGCCGCCCGGGTCACGGTCAGCAGCGTATGCTCCAGGCTGTCGATCTCCGGGTGGTGGGCTGCTGGCTGGGGCACGCCGTCAAGGGCAGCCAGCTCCGGCATCAGTACCTTCAGGGCGCCGCAGGCGTGCAACACCTCGAAATAGACTCTGGGGGTGGGGCCGCACAGGGCTCGCTCGGTTTCACTCCAGACCCGTTCCGGCGTAAGGTGCGCCAACTCGCCGGAGTCGGCCAGCTGCCGCATCAGCGCCAGGGTGTCGTCGGCCACGGTAAAGCCCAGGCTGTGGAAGCGGGCGGCAAAACGGGCCACCCGCAGCACCCGCAGCGGGTCTTCGACGAAGGCGTCGGAGACGTGGCGCAGCAGACGTTTTTCCAGGTCCCGCTGGCCACCGTAGGGGTCGGTGAGGCTGCCATCCTGTGCCTGGGCAATGGCATTGATGGTCAGATCCCGGCGCAACAGATCCGCTTCCAGGGTGACGGTCGGATCGGCGCACACTTCGAAGCCGGTGTAGCCATGGCCGGCTTTTCGCTCGGTGCGAGCCAGGGCGTACTCCTGATGGCTGTCCGGGTGCAGGAAGACCGGAAAGCTTTTGCCCACCTGCTGAAACCCCTGTGCCAGCATCTGCGCCGGGGTGGCGCCCACCACCACATGATCCCGGTCTTTGATCTCCAGACCCAGTAATTGATCCCGGACGGCTCCGCCCACTAAGTAAATTTGCACCGGTTGCTCCCAATAGTATTAGCTCGGTCATTATATGACTTCCGGGCTTTGACAAGCCAGAAGCCAGGTCGTACCTTGGGGCAAATTCGTTCGAGAGCGCACACCTGCTATGTATAAGGGATTTTACGGGCTAACGGAAAGCCCGTTCTCCATCGCCCCCAACCCGGCGTTTCTGTTTCTCAGCGGCCGTCACCGAGAAGCCTTGGCCCACCTGACCTATGGTCTCGGTGAGCACGGCGGCTTTGTGCTGCTAACCGGTGAGGTCGGAACCGGTAAAACCACGGTTTCGCGCAGTCTGCTGGGCCAGTTGCCGGACAATACCGATACCGCCTTCATTCTGAATCCGGCTCTGACCGAACTGGAGCTGCTGGCCACCCTGTGTGATGAACTGAAAATCGGCTACGATCCCAACCCGACACTGAAGCAGTTGACCGATAAGATCAGTGCTTTCCTGCTGGCCAATCATCAGGCCGGCCGCAATACGGTGATGATCATCGATGAGGCTCAGCACCTGAAACCCGAGGTACTGGAGCAGTTGCGGTTGCTGACCAACCTCGAAACCGACACTCGAAAACTGTTGCAGGTGATCCTGATCGGCCAGCCTGAGCTGCAGGAGCTGTTGCAGCGACGGGAGCTGCGTCAGTTGGCCCAGCGGATTACCGCCCGTTATCACCTGTTGCCCCTGACCCGGGAAGAGGTCGCCTTCTATGTGCAGCATCGGCTGCAGGTGGCGGGGCGGCCCCAGCCGCTGTTTAAGCCCGGGGCCATTCGTGCCCTGCATCAATACAGTGGCGGTGTGCCCCGGGTGATCAACCTGTTGTGTGAGCGGGCGTTGATGGGGGGCTTTGCCCACCAGAAGATCCACCTCGGACGACGTGAAGTGGAGGCCGCCGCAGCGGAGGTGCTGGGGATCAAGGCCAAGGCTCGCGGTCGCTGGCCCTGGCTGGCGGCCACCGCGGTGTCGGCTCTGGCCAGTGCCGCGGTGGTGTACGCCCTGACGCCCCGACCCGAACCGATGGTGGTGCACCAGCCAGCTGACGCGGTCGAGCCTGCGCCGGATCTGGCGCGCTTCCAACAGGATCTGCAGGCCTATCAGGCGCTGTTCCATCACTGGCAGATGCCGGTGCCGGCCAACGCGCCCTGCGATTATGCCCGAACCCAGAGGCTGGCTTGTCTGACGGGCGTCAGCAGCTGGCAGCAGCTGTTTAAGATGGACTACCCGGCGGTGGTCGGCTTGCGTGATGACGATGGCTCACCCTATTACGGCGCGTTGCTGGGTCGGAACTCGCAGCAGTTAACCCTGCAGTTTGGCGACCAATGGGTGGAAGTGTCCCAGGAGTGGTTTATTCGTCATTTTGATGGCCATTACACCCTGCTGTGGCAGGCATCCGGCTCGCTGCCACGCCTTATCAGCCAGGGCAGTCCTGAAGGTCAGGTGCAATGGTTGGAAAACAGTCTGAGCCGGCTGCAGCAGCGCCAGGCCCGGATTGTTGATCACTACGATGATGGAATCCGGCAGGCAGTGGAGCGTTTTCAGCGCCTCTATGGCCTGGATGTGGACGGAGTGGCCGGGCGGCAGACTCTGGAGTTGATCAGCGTGCTGGGGAATTCCCATGGCCCGCGTCTGAGTGATGGAGGCCAGGGCTAATGTCGTATTTATTGGATGCAGTGGGTCGGGAAAAGCAGCAGCAAGGCCAGCTTGATGCCACCGTGGCGGTGCCCCTGGCCCCGAAGTCGTCCCTGCCCTGGCACTTTGCCTGGCCTGTGGCGGGGGCCCTGGTCGGCGCGACGGCGATGTATGCCGCCCTTGCCCTGCAGCCGGCGCCTCAGGCCGAGGCCCCCACTGCGGTGGTTACGGCGGAGGTGGTGCGGGTCAAACAGCTGGTCATGCCGATCCCGGTGGCTTTCGAAGTGGCACCGGAGCCAGAACCTGAGTCAGAGCCGATGCAGTATCTGTACAAACCTGAGCAGCAGGTTATGACTGCTGAGCCCGGCCAGCAGGCAGTTAAGGCCAGCAACGAGGTTGTCGCTTCGGCTCAGCCAGAGGTCACGTCTTCAACGTCGGTAGAGGCCAGCGAACCGGCTAATGCCAAGTTGCTGGCGGCGTTTGAGCGGGCTGTGGCCGATCTGGATTTGGCTGAGCCGGCTTCGGAGCCGGCTCAGCAGGCAGTTGACGCTGAGGCGGATGATTCGGCGCTCAGCGCCGAAGCCCTGATGGCGCCGAAAGCCGCCGAAACGGCAAGCCAGGGCTCGGTCGACGCTCCCAAGCTGGGCACTCTGCCCTGGGCGTTTCAGAAGGGGCTGCCAGACATCAACATCACCGCCCACGTGTACTCTTCCGATGCCGACAACCGCTGGCTGAGGGCCAATGGTCGTGAGCTGCAGGAGGGGGATGCGGTGGCCCCGGGGGTGACGCTGAAAGAGATTCGCCCCAATGAGGTAATTCTGGAGAAAGAGGGTCAGGCGTTCAGCGTTCCGGCATTGGGGCAACTCTAATCTTCAGGGTGACATCGAAGGAGCCTACGGGCTCCTTTTTGTTTTTCCGGCCAGGAAAAAAATAGAAGATAAATATCGTTGCCACAGCAGCTTATCCAATTGCTACGAGTATAATGGTCGCCATGACTCAAAGGCCATGGCGGCGCGACTGATGGGCGCCCTGTGACCAATTCAAAACTCTCAGCCAGAGAACGAGCATCGGCGGTCTATGATTAAGATTCCCGCCGTTCAAACTGGCCGTTAAGGTTGTCGTTTTCGACTAGGGAGCTGTGTGGATATTAAAACTGTGTGGGCGCGACCCTGGATCAAACGCATTACTGTGGTATTGGCGCTGTTCGGCCTGTATCTGTTACTGAGCGGTTGGGTTCTGCCCAGAGTGATTGAGCGCCAGTTACCCCAACTGGCCGGTGAACAGCTGAACGGCCAGTTGACGCTGGAACAGGCTCAGTTTCACCCTCTGACCTGGCAGTTGCAGCTGCATCGATTGGCACTGGTTGATGTCGATGGGCAGTCGCTGGCGGGCCTTGAACATTTCTCTGTGGATCTTGACCCCTGGCGGTCACTGTTCAGCTGGCAGGCTTGCCTGCGCGAAGTGTCTCTCACTGCGCCCTATGTGAATTATGTCGAACGAGAGGGGGGCGACTCCAACCTGATGCAGGTTTTGGCACCGCTACTGGCGACCCCGTCGGCAGAACCGAGCCCGTCTGCGTCGTCGTCTGATCTGCCCGGGGTCACCGTAGACCGTTTTCACCTGTCGCAAGGCCGGGTCCAGTATCAGCAGCAGGATGGGGCCAGCACCGAGTTGACCCAGCTGCAGCTGCAGGCAACGGAGCTGGCGCTGGCGGCCCAGGATAACCGGTTGCAATTGGACTTGACGGGTAAGGGCGGCGGCACGTTGTCGCTGACTGCGGTGGCCGGTCTAAATCCATTGACTCTGAACCTGGATGGTCAGCTGAAACGGGCCGATCTGACTCGTTACTGGCCCTTTGTCGCCAGACTGTTTGAATTTGAACTGGAGCAGGGGCGGTTGGATGCGCAGTTTGGCTTGCGCCTGGCTCAACAAGGGGATGACCTGGAGTTGGCTCTGGCGCCGAGCCGGGTGACACTGAACGATCTGGCCCTGACCCGGGAGCAGCAGCCCTTGCTCAATCTGGACTCCCTGTCAGCGACGGGTGTCGAGTTGTCGCTGCTGGAACAGCGCGTCGGGCTGGACAGTGTCACCCTAAGTGGTGGCCAGGCCAGCATGCGACTGGATCCTCAAGGGCTGGACTGGGCCCGACTGATGGCCGAGCGCCGAGATTCGACACCGCCTCCGCCGGGGGAGGCGCCGCCATCGCCTTGGCAGGTGAATCTGGCGCGGCTCCAGCTGCGTGATCTGGGGCTGGCGTTTACCGATACCACCCAGCCTGAGATTGCCCGTTGGCGTCTGGATCTGGATCAGGCCGGTGTGGGTCCGATAAGCACCGATCTGAGTCAGGCCATCGAGGTGTCGGTGACCAGTCGCGTTAATGAGCGTAGCCCGTTAACCTTTGATGGTCAGTTGGTTCCCCAGCCGTTTTCCCTGACCAGTCGATTGAGCCTGGCGGAGTTCGCCCTGACCGATACCCTGCCCTATTGGCAGTCTTTGGTGCCGTTGTCTCTGACCCAGGGACAGCTGGCCACACAGGGGAGCCTGACCATTGAGGAGCTGTCGCCGCTGGCGCTCAGTTACGATGGTGAGCTGACGGTAACGGATCTGGTGACTCAGGATCCGGATCAGGGGCGTGACTTTGTGAAGTGGCAGTCTCTGAAGGTGGCGGATATGTCGTTGACCACCCTGCCACTGGCGCTGTCCATCGACACGGTGGCGGTCAACCAGCCTTATGCCCGGGTGATCATCGAAGAGGATGGCAGCACCAACATTCAGGCGTTGATCGCCCCCTCAGGCACCACCCCGGCCAGCTCGCAGCCTGAGGAGGCTCAAACTCAGGAGGCCACCTCAGAGCCGATGGCCATTGCGATCAAACGGATCGAGCTTAACGATGGCGGCGCGTTCTTTGCTGATAACAGCCTGACACCGAAGTTCGCCACTGGCATCGAAACCCTGGGAGGCAGCATCGAAGGGCTGAGCTCGAATCCCGCCTCCCGGGCGGTGGTCGACATTCAGGGGCAGGTGGATCGTTACGCTCCCATGAGCCTCACCGGAGAGCTGCAACCGCTGGCGGTGGAGAGCTTTATCGACCTGGCCCTGACCTTTGATAACCTCGATCTGACGTCACTGAATGCCTATTCCGGCACCTATGCCGGGTATTACATCGATCAGGGTCAGCTGGATTTGGCGCTGCATTATGCCCTCGAGGATCGAATGCTTCGCGGCAGCAACCAGGTGGTGATCGATAAATTGAAGCTGGGTAAACGCAGTGACTCGGATAAGGCCACCAGTCTTCCGGTGGCCCTGGCCATCGCTTTGATGCAGGATGCCAATGGCGTCATCGATCTGGGGCTGGAGGTCAGTGGCAACGTCGACGAGCCGGATTTTGCCATTGGTCCGCTGGTTGGCAAGGCTCTGTTTAATGCTATCACCAAAATTGTCACCTCACCCTTCTCGCTACTGGGCAGCCTGCTGGGGGGAGAAGAGCCCGCCAATGAGGTGATGTTTCTGGCCGGGAGCCACCAGGTGCCGGTGGCTGAGAAGGGGCAGCTGAAACAGCTGGTGTCGGCGCTGACACAGCGACCTAAGTTGACGTTGTCGGTACAGGGAGCGGTGATGCCTGCCGTCGATGGCCGCGCCCTGGCCAAAGCCCGGTTGGATCCTCGCCTGGGAGCCACCGGCGACGTTAACGACCAGGCGCCGGATCCGGCGCTGGAGGAGGCCCTGCGGGCCGCCTATGATGCGACTCGCGGAACTGGTGCCGCCGAGGCACTGAAAGCCGGCTATGCCGACAATGATGCAGGCTGGCGCGCCGAATTGTACCGTCAGTTGCTTGCTCAGACCCGGGTTGCCGACGATGAACTGGCGGCCTTGGCGGCGGCGCGTGCCGATGCGGTTAAGCGGGTGCTGAGTGACGATCTGGGGCTGGAGGCTAACCGGGTGTTCATTCGGGAGAGTCGGGTTGAGTTGGATCGAAGCGGTACCAAGGTCATTTTGGAGCTGGATGCCGGTAACTGACGTTGACCAGAGTAAAAAGCCCGCGCCAAGGCGCGGGCTTTTTGTTGAACGCTGACCGGTTAACCGTCACCCAGGGTGAGCAGCGTGGCATTGCCGCCGATGGCGGTGATGTTGTTACTGCGGGTTTTCTCGGTCACGAAGCGAGTCAGGTAGTGGGGGCCGCCCGCTTTGGGTCCGGTGCCGGACAGGCCCTGGCCACCGAAGGGTTGCACACCCACTACGGCACCCACCTGATTACGGTTGATGTAGGCGTTGCCGACATTCACCTGATCGGCGATCGACTGAGCGTGGGTCTCGTTGCGGCTGTGAATCCCGAGAGTGAGGCCAAAGCCGGTGCTGTTGATCTCTTCGATCACCTGGTCGATCTGGCTGGCCTGATAGCGAATCACGTGCAGAATGGGGCCGAAGTGCTCCTTCTCCAACTGGCCGATGTGGCGAATCTCAACCGCGGTCGGCTGAACGAAATGGCCGTGTTTGCACTCCGAGGAGAGCGGCGCCTGGAACAGCAGTGTGCCCTCTTTGGTGATGCGATCGATATGGCCGTTGAGGTTGCTCTGGGCGGTGGCGTCGATGACCGGGCCAAGGTCGGTCTTGTGCAGGGCCGGGTTGCCCACATGCAGTTCGGCCATGGCCCCCTTGAGCAGATCGATCAGCTTGTCGGCGATCTCCTCCTGTACGTACATCACCCGCAGCGCCGAGCAGCGTTGACCTGCGCTGGTAAAGGCGGACTGTACGGCGTCCTTAACCACCTGCTCCGGCAGGGAGGTGGAGTCCACCACCATGGCGTTTTGGCCACCGGTTTCCGCCACCAGGGGCACGATGGCGCCGTCCCGGCCCGCCAGGGAGCGATTGATCACCTTGGCGGTTTGAGTGGATCCGGTGAAGCAGACGCCGGCGATGCGATCGTCACTGGTGAGGGTACCGCCCACTAGGGCGCCGCTGCCGGGCAGCAGCTGCAGGGCGGCGGTGGGGATGCCGGCTTCATGGGCCAGTTGCACTGCCCGATAGGCCACCAGGTTGGTTTGTTCGGCCGGCTTGGCAATCACGGTATTGCCGGTGACCAGGGCGGCAACCACCTGGCCGAGGAAGATCGCCAGCGGAAAGTTCCACGGGCTGATGCACAGGAAGGTGCCACGCCCCTGGACAAACAGCTCGTTAAGTTCACCGGTGGGGCCGGGCAGTGTGGTCGGCTCACCCTGCATCTTGCGGGCCTGAACCGCGTAGTAGCGGCAGAAGTCCACCGCTTCCCGCACTTCGTCGATGCCGTCCTGAAGGGTCTTGCCCGCTTCGCGGGTGCACAGGGCGATCAACTCTTCCCGGTGGCTTTCCAGCAGGTCGGCCAGGGTTTCGATGGCACCGGCACGCAGATCCACGTCGGTGCGGCTCCAGATAGGGAAACCGGCATTGGCGACCTGAACGGCTTTTTCTATGGTCTCGGCATCGGCAAAGTGCACCTGGCCGACCTGTTGGCCGTGATTTTGCGGGCTGGTGACCTTGCGCTCTTCGCCACACAGTATGGGCTGGCCATCCACCAGTGGAGCGGCTTGCCACTGGCTGTCCTTGAAGCTGTCCAGTTTAGCGAAGAAGGGGCGGGATTCTGCGGCGATGTTCATATTGATTCCTTTCGAGTTCTGACGCTCGCTGCCAAAAATAGCCTGTGGCAGGACAATCTTGTTGTTGTGTAGGGTCGGACAGGCCGTCAGCGTGGTGGCCGGGTGCTCGATCAGACTCTCTACCGGGGTGTTGGGATCGATGACCTTATGCACGAACGAGGAGTTGGCCCCGTTTTCCAGCAGACGTCGAACCAGGTAGGGCAGCAGGTCTTCGTGGGCGCCAACGGGGGCGTAGATGCGCACTGGCTGGTGATGCGTGGACAGAACCGGGTCATACAACTCCTGGCCCATGCCATGCAGTCGCTGGAACTCAATGTCGCGGTCGCCGGCCATATCGAGAATGGCGGCCACGGTGTGGGCGTTGTGGCTGGCGAACTGGGGATAGATGTTGCCCTGGGTCAGGTTCGACAGCAGGAACCGGGCACAGGCCAGGTAGGACACATCGGTGGCGGACTTGCGGGTGAACACCGGATAGTTGTCGACCCCCAACTGCTGACAGTGTTTGATCTCACTGTCCCAATAGGCCCCCTTGACCAGGCGGATCGGGATGCGATCGCCCTGTTCGGCGGCCAGTGTGTTAAACCAGCACAGTACTGGCAGAGCGGTTTTGGCGTAAGCCTGTACGACGGAGCCCAGGTTACCCCAGCCCTTGGCGGCCTCACTGCGATACAGTTTTTCAAACAGATCGACGTACAGTTCCAACCGATCCGCCTCTTCGGCATCCATGGTGATGCCGACACCGAATTTTCGGCCCAACTGGATCAGTTCAATCATCCAGTCATAGAGTTCGTCCAGTACCCGCTCTCTGTGGGCGGCGTCGAATTTGGGGTGGATGGCCGTGAGCTTCACCGAGATGGTGGGAATCGGAGCATCGGCGTTGCGGTACTGGTGGTTGCCTAGGGTGTGGATGGCGTCCACATACTCCTGGAAATGGCGTTTGGCATCGGCGTGGGTCAGGGCGCCTTCTCCCAGCATGTCGTAGGAGTGGGTATAGCCGATGCCGCGATTGTCTTCGCTGTTCTTCAGGGCCTCGTTGATGGAGCGGCCCAGTACGAATTGCTTGCCCATGATCTTCATGGCGGCGTACATCGCCTTGCGGATGATGGGCTCTCCGACCCGGTTCACCAGTCGGGCCAGCAGGTTGTTGGGGTTACCGTCCAGTGTTCTGTCCAGGGTGACCACCTTGCCGGTGAGCATCAGACCCCAGGTGGAGGCGTTCACCAATACGGAATCGGATTCCTTCAGGTGGCTGCTCCAATCGGCGCCGGAGAGCTTGTCCTCAATCAGGGCGTCGGCGGTGGCGGCATCGGGGATACGGAGCAGCGCTTCCGCCAGACACATCAGGATGATCCCTTCTTGGGTGTCCAGGCTGTATTGCTGTAGGAAGGCGTCGATACCGATGGCAAGGCCTTTCTTTTCCACACCGCGCACTTCAGTCACCAGATTCCCGGCCTTGCGGGTGATGCGCTCGATGGTCTCCTGATCCTGCGGCACCAGCTGCAGCAGCTCCTGCAGGTAGGCCGACTCATCGGCGCCGTGGCTGGTACTGATCGCTTCCCTCAGGCTGGGGAGATCGGTGGGTATTCCATTCGCCAGTACTTGGCTTGCTTTAAACATTGCGTGTCCCTCGTATTCCATGGGGGGCACGGATTGCTGTGAACTGGGTTGTTTTTGTATACAATCCGCGCTGATGGCGCGCACAGTATATCGCCAAATTGTGACCTGGAACAGCCTTTGGCTAAGGATTGTTCAGTGGTCGGCGGACAAACAAAAGGCGCCACGATATGGCGCCTGGATTGAATCGGTAACTCCAATGAAAATGATTTTAAAATCAGCCTATTGAGTTACCTTTTTACAGGGGGAATCCAGCCTGGTTCAGACCCAGCCTCCTGAAGATTTGCGTCGACGCTGAGGTCGCGGCAGGTAGGCCAGAATCAAGCCCACCAGCAGGCCGCCACCGGCCACCAGGCCACCCTGTTGCAGCCACTGCCAGCGCTCGCTGTTCTTCATGCTCTTGTTTTCAGCCTTGAGCTGCTCATTCTCGATGGAGAGGCTGTCGAGGGTGGTTTTCAGATCCGCCTCGGTGTTCATCGCCGAACGTTGGCTCTCCTCGAGCTGACTGTTCAGCTGCTCAACCTGGCTCAGTAGCTGGTTGTTTTGCTGTTGCTGCTGCTGCAGTTGCTGCTGGAGGCTGCTGACCTCCAGGTTGAGTCGGGGCACGGCCAGGCGGAAGCTCTCACCCCGGGCCAGCTGATCCTCTTTGATCCAACCGGTACGGCCTTTGTCATCGGTGATCTGGACGTAGTCACCCTGAGTTTTTCCGGTGGCGGTGACCGGGGTGCCGGCAGGCACCGACCCCAGAATGCGGAACTGGTTGCCGGGACCGGCCACCAGGTAGACGTAGATGTCTTCGGAGATACTGAGCTCTTGTGCCTTTACCGGCGCGCCTACTGCAAACAGAAGACTGAGCAGAAAAGCAGAACCTGCCAATGTCTTGCGCATGTTTTTGTGCCTTTTCAAAACCAAAAAAACCCGCTGCCCGTGGAAGACAGCGGGTATTATCCTAACCTGATATTAACTCATAATCGCGCGAATCAGGTAGAAGATTACGATCGACAGGCCTGCACCGGCAGGCAGGGTGATGACCCAGGACACTACGATGTTGCGCACCACGCCCAGGTTCAGGGCGGCGATACCGCGGGCCATGCCTACACCCAATACCGCACCGACCAGGGTTTGGGTGGTGGAGATTGGCAGGCCGGTACCGGAGGCGATCACCACGGTGGATGCAGCAGCCAGTTCGGCGGCAAAGCCTCGGCTTGGGGTCAGGTGGGTGATGTTTTTACCGATGGTGGTGATTACCCGGCTGCCCAGGGTCGCCAGACCGATAACAATACCGACGCCACCCAGAGGCAGAATCCACCAGGCAAGACCGGCCTTGGCAGTGATGATGCCTTCCGCATGGACAATGGACACCACGGCGGCCAGAGGGCCGATGGCGTTGGCGACGTCGTTGGAGCCGTGCGCAAAGGCCATACCACAGGCGGTAACGATCATCAGTACCGCAAACACCTTCTCTACATTGGCAAAGTGGGTGTCTTTGTTGGCGCTGGGGTCGAATTTGAGGCGACCGATAAAGAACTTGCCGATGATGGCGACGATCACGGAAACCAGCAGTGCCAGGCCCCAGGCTTCGGCGTTGTCGAAGTGCAGACCGACGTGCTTCAGACCCTTCTTGATGGTCACCAGAGAGATGACCAGGCCAGCCAGACCCATGTAGAGCGGTACCCAGCGCTTGGCATTTTTAAGCGGATCTTCGGTATCAAAAATCAGCTTTTGGGCACTTTGGAAAATTAGATAGGCGATGAAACCAGCGATGGCGGGGGTCACAATCCAGGAGCCGACGATGCCGGCAACCTTGCTCCAGGAGACGGCGTCAACCCCGACTCCCACGGAGGCAAAACCGATGATGGCGCCAATGATGGAGTGGGTGGTGGACACTGGCCAACCGAGGAAAGAGGCCGCAACCAGCCAGATACCCGCGGCCAGCAGAGCGGAGATCATGCCGTACACCAACAGCTCGGGGCTGTCGACAAAGTAGGCGGAATCGATGATCCCCTTACGGATTGTCGAGGTCACTTCGCCACCAGCCAGATAGGCACCCGCGAACTCGAAAATCATTGCAATGATAATGGCTTGTTTAATGGTCAGTGCGCCGGAACCCACAGAGGTTCCCATCGCATTGGCGACGTCGTTGGCGCCAATACCGTAAGCCATCAGAAAACCGAATACTGCAGCCACCAAAATCAACCAGGGGCCGTAATTTACCAGTACTTCAACCATGGTAAAACCTTAACTATTGTTTTCGCATCATGCGCGAGCGAGCATAAGCTCCAGACGCGAGCCTACACGCTCTGCCTGGTCGGCCAAATCGCCGGCCCACTCAAGAATTTTGTACAGGAACATCACATCCACAGGATTGAGGGTGTCCTCAATGCTGAACAAACGACGGCGCAGGATAATCTGCATATGATCGGTGTCGTCTTCGATGCGGTCCAGTTGCTGAATCATCTCTTCGACCAGATTCACTTCACGGCCACGGAAGCCGGTTTCCAGAAGATCGTCCAGTTCGTTAATGGCCTTGGCGGCTTGAGATACTGCGTCAATGCAGCGTTGTAGATAGGCTTTTAAATCTTCCTGTAGTTCTGCAGGCATCACCATCTCTCGCCCAATAATGCGGCCGGCAATGTCTTTGGCCTTATTGGCGATCTTATCCTGCTGAGTCAGAAGCTCGAGCATGTCGGTACGTTCTACCGGCATGAACAGGCCCCCGGGCAGGGTCAGACGGATCTCCCGCTTCAGAGAGTCGGCTTCGCGCTCCAGGCGGCTTACTTCCGCTTGCATTGCGCGGGCGTCATCCCACTGTTGGTCGATTACTGCTTCCATAAATGGAATCAGCTTTTTGGACGCTTCATGCACTTTCTGCATGTGCTCTTGAAGCGGTTTAATCGGTGACTTTGCAAAGACACCTAAGATCGAGTTCACTGGCATAGCCAAATAACCTTCTGGGTATTGAGCTCAATTGCATTGGCGCGCGCATGTTACCCTATGCACCAATATAAGCAACATCAAATAGTCGACCTTGGGGGGTTCATTTTAGAACCATGCGCTATAAAAGCGCCGATTTCCAAGGTCGGGCGAATCCTAGGACAGTTGTGTGACACTTATATGACAATGTGACACCTTGCTGACAGTAAATTGAAGATTTCACTAATTTTAACTACTTATGGAAACTGAATTAAAGCTTCTTTTGACCGGAGTGAACCACCATCAGCTTGTCGATGCCCTGTCGGAGCATGGCCAGGTGCTGAAGGAATCACGACACTACCTGATCAACCAATATTTCGATACGCCTGCCCTGGCTCTGCGTCAGATGGACATTGGTCTAAGGGTACGCCAAAAGGGGCGGGCCCGTGAACAAACCATTAAAACCGCCGGTACCTCGGTTGCCGGCATCCACCGGCGGCCGGAGTATAACCTTGACCTGGATGGCGACTGGCCGGACTTGAGCACATTTCCGGCATTGGTGTGGCAGGGGGCGGATGTGGCCGAGTTGCAGCGTCAGTTGCAGCAGCAGTTTGCCACCAATTTTGATCGTCATGCCATTGAGCTCCAGTTGGCGGACGGCACCCGGCTTGAGGTGGCCCTGGACCAGGGAGAGGTGTTGGCCGATGGTCGCAGTGACACCATCGATGAGCTGGAGCTGGAGTTGATAGAGGGGAGTCTGGCCAGTGCGCTGGCGTTGGCCCAGACACTGGCTAAGCGGTTTGCCCTGCGCCTGGGGCGGGCCAGTAAAGCCGCCCGGGGGTATCGACTGGCCGGACTGCAGCCGCCGATGGCGCTGGAAACGGAAGCGCCTCTCAGTTTGGCACAGGGGCTGTCAGCCTGGCAGGCCAATGAATCGGCCCTGCTGGCCGGGCACGACGGTGCCCGCCGGGCCCTGATAACCCAGTTCAATACCCTGACTCAGGCGCTGATGGCCACAGAGCCGGCACTGGCGATGCGCCTGGGAGCATTGGGGCAGGCGTTGGTGGACGCCGAGGATCCCGGGCAAAGGCTCAGGACTTTGCTGGCGAATCCGGGCTATGGTCAGGTTCAGCTGGCACTGTTGGCACGGGTACTGGAGCAGGAGCAGGAGCAGGGGTAAGAGTTTCCAACCGGGCCAGTATCTGCTCATTTTGCTGATGCAGGCGCTTCAGTTGTCGCTCCAGCTCATCGGAGCGCTGCTGTAATTGTTGGTTTTGCTGGTGCAGTTTCTCCTCCTCTTCGGGGGAGACAAAGACCGAGGCCAGGTAACCGGCAACGATGCCGAAAAAGCTGACGCCGCAAACGATCACCACTGCGCCGATGACGCGCCCCTCCATGGTGATTGGGTAGAAATCGCCGTAACCAACGGTAGAGATGGTCACCAAGGCCCACCAGATGGCGTCTTCGGCGGTAGTGATGTTGGCGCCGGCGACGCCGTCTTCGAATAGCAGGATCAGCACCGAGGATAGGGTCAGCACGGTTACCAGGCCCACCAGCAGGCTGGTGACGGTGGTTTCCCGTTTGTGCTGCAGAAACGGCTTCAGCAGTGAACGGCTCATCCGTACCAGACGGATGACCCGCAGTACCTGGAATATCCGCGCATAACGCAGTTGTTCGATCATCGGCAACGAGGCGACCAGATCGATCCAGTGGTTGCGAAGGTAGTGCCCTTTGTAATCTGACTTAACCAGCCCCCAGAAAAAGTTGCTGATGAACACCATACAGATGGCGAAGTCGATGAGGATCAGCAGCCGTATCGATTCCTTGGTTTCGTCGTTGAAGGCGATGACCAGTACGATGATCACCGACAACAGTGACAGCAGCATCATTCCCAGTTCTCTGGGGCTTAGTGACTCTTTTTTCATAGTTCTCTCAATTCATGATGGCATCAAGCAGCCAGGCGACGCCGATCCATTGAGCGGCGGCCAGGGCGGCGATGCCGCCGTTGTCCTGCAGGGCAATCTCTTTATCGGGATTGATTTTGAGCATCACCCAGGCGCTGAGCAGACGCTGCCACAGGACCAGAATCATCAGGCCGACGAGACTGGTGCTCAGCCATTGCCACAGCAGTAACAGGGGGCGGTGAATGTTGCCATCGGTCAGGGGAATGGCGTTGGCCATCACCATGGCCGAGGCCAGGATGATGCCACTGTGATTTAACGCGACAGAACGCTGATCCTGGCCGATGGCTTGCTGGAATGGGCCATAGCTTCGGCGGTTGTGCAGCCACTGAATGCCGTGGCTGATGACCGTCAGCAGCGCCAGGCTGGCAAGGTAGAGGAGGGCATAGCTGATGAACGCCATAAAACTGGGGGCGGGTGTTAGCTGCTGAAGCAGGGCGCGCACCACCAGGGCCGCGGCGATGGCGGCGCTGGCATCGGTCAGTGCCATGGCCAGGTTGCCCGCCAGTATCTGGGCTTTCTTCTCGATGCGATCGATGGCGAAACGGTCGTTGACCCACAGGCTGATGCGGATCAGCAGCAGGCCGCTGAGGCCGAAGCAGGCCAAACTCAGCCCCTGCTCGAGGTAACCGGCGGCGCCCGTCCGCGGCAGGATGCCGCTGATGACCATGGCCATCGCCAGCAAAGATCCCGAGGTGCTGATGCCAAAGGCGACGTTGTCCCTGTCGGCCAGTTCCTGCTGGCTGCTGACCCCTTCCCACCAGCCCTGGCTGAAGCGTAACAGGGTAAACAGCGCCAGGCTGACGCCGATCTCCAGTCCCAGGTATCCCCAGTCCGGTTGCCACCATTGAGCCATTGTCACCCGCTGCCTTCCTCCCTGGTTTCTGCTAAGGTAATCGCAGAAAGATCCGTCATCACAGGAAGTTATTATGAGCCTGCCGTTTGAGTTCGACAACCTCCCTTCGCCGCTGCAGCAGCAGGCTCGGCATCATTTTGCCCGATTTGAATCCGAAGCGGCGGCGAATCTGCCGCCGTCGCAGCGACAGCAACTGCTGCTGTTGTTTGCAGTTTCTGATTTCATCGGTACCCAGATGAGCCGCGACAGCCAGTGGCTGGCGCCATTTTTTGCGGCCTTGTCACAGCACCTGCGTCACCCCCAGTATCTGCCGGAGCTGACTCAGGCTCTGGCCCAGTGTCAGTCTGAAGTCGAAGCCAAACGGGCATTGAGACGATTCAGGCAGCGGCAGATGATGGTGATCGCCAGCCGCGACATTCTCGGTTACGCCGGCCTGGACGAATCGCTGGCGCACCTGTCGGAACTGGCCGAGGCCCTGATTGTGGCCAGCCGCGACTGGCTGGCCCAGTTTCTGTCCGGCCGCTATGGCTACCCCTGTGATGCCCAGGGCCAGCGGCAAAGCCTGTTGATCCTGGGGATGGGCAAACTGGGGGGCGGCGAGCTCAACTTCTCATCCGACATCGATCTTATCTTCACCTATCCGGAAAACGGCTGCACCGACGGCGACCGGCAGCTGGACAACCAACAGTATTTTATTCGCCTCGGGCAGAAACTGATCGCGTTGCTGGCCGACGTGGACGGTGACGGCTTCTGTTACCGGGTCGACATGAGGCTGCGTCCTTTTGGCGAGGCCGGGCCGCTGGCGGTCAGCTTCGATGCCATCGAGGATTACTATCAGGAACAGGGGCGTGAGTGGGAGCGCTACGCCATGGTCAAGGCGCGGGTGATGGGAGACTGCCAGCCGGGTGACGCCCTGGCGAAGTTGCTGCGACCCTTTATCTATCGCCGCTATCTGGATTTTTCCGCCATCGATGCCCTGCGGCGGATGAAGGCGTTGATCGAGTCCCAGCTCAGACGCAGTGCCCTGACCAACAACATTAAACTTGGCCGGGGCGGGATTCGGGAGGTGGAGTTTGTGGTTCAGACCCACCAGTTGATCCGTGGCGGACGCGAGCCGGCGTTGCGGCGCCAGCAACTGTTGCCGGTGCTGGCGGAGCTGCAGCGTAGCAACTGCATCAACGGTCAGGATTTTCGCCGCCTCCAGGACGGCTACCGTTTTTTGAGACGACTGGAAAACCTGCTGCAGGCGTTGGCGGATCAGCAGACGCAGACCCTGCCGGACAACCCGGAGGATCAGCTGCGATTGGCGCTGACCATGGGCTACAGCGATTATCCGCAGCTGCTGGAACAGATTCAAATCCATATGGATGGCATCCATATAGTGTTCAAAGAGACCATCGGTGGCGGTGAACAGGATGAGGAGGAGCTGGGTGAGCTGCCGGCACTGTGGCAGCACCCGGAACCTGACGTGGACGCCATCTTGAGCGAGCAGGGGCTGGAAGCCGAGCTGGCGGGGCCGCTGATGCGGGTTCGCAGTGAGTTCTCCCGTCGCACCATCGGCCCCCGGGGGCGCGATACCCTGGACAAGTTGATGCCGAGGCTGCTGCTGGAGTTGGCGGGTAAAACTGAGCAGGTGCCATTATTTGAGCGTACGGTGGCGGTGGTCGCCACCATCCTGACCCGAACCACCTACCTGGAGCTGCTGTTGGAAAACCCCGCCGCGCGGCAGCAACTGGTGCGTTTGTGTGCCGCCAGTCCCTGGATCGCCGAACAGCTGGCGGCCTATCCGATTCTGCTTGATGAACTGATCGACCCCATGCAGCTGTATCAGGTGCTGCCCCAGGATGGTTATGCGGCCCAGTTGCGGGAGTTCCTGTTGCGGGTGCCCGAAGAGGACATGGAGCAGCAGATGGAAGCGCTGCGGCAGTTCAAGCAGATCAGTCAGCTGCACATCGCCGCCGCCGACATTACCGGGGTGCTGCCGGTGATGAAGGTCAGCGACCACCTGACCTGGCTGGCCGAGGCCATCATCGAGCAGGTGGTTAACCAGGCCTGGCAACAGCTGCTGGTTCGCCACGGCGCGCCGGCGGGAGCCGGGCCGGACAAAGGCTTTGCGGTGGTGGCCTACGGCAAGCTGGGAGGGCTGGAGTTGGGGTATGGCTCGGATCTGGATCTGGTGTTTCTGCATAATGCCCGGCCGGGCAGCACCGACGGCGACAAGCCCATCGATAATGGCCACTTCTACCTTAAGCTGGCGCAGCGGGTGCTGCACCTGTTCTCCACCCGCACCCTCTCCGGCATCCTCTATGAGGTGGACATGCGTCTGCGGCCCTCCGGTGCTTCCGGACTGCTGGTGAGCCACATCAACAGTTACGCCGAATATCAGCGTCAGGAGGCCTGGACCTGGGAGCATCAGGCCCTGGTGCGGGCGCGAATGGTCTATGGCGAGGCGGAGTTGGTGAAGCAGTTCAACGGCATTCGTGAGCAGGTGCTGTGTCAGCCCAGGGAACGCAAGGTGTTGACTCAGCAGGTGGCCGAGATGCGGCAGAAGATGCGCGATCATCTGCTCAAGGGCGGTGCCGATCAGTTCGATTTGAAACAGGGACCCGGCGGCATCACCGACATCGAGTTCATTACTCAATACCTGGTGCTGGCCCATGGTGAGGCGATGCCAGAGCTGACCCGGTGGTCCGATAACGTCCGGATTCTGGAGCTGGCATTGGAGAAGGGCCTGCTGAGTGCCGAGCAGGCCGACCTGTTGGTACGCACCTACACCGACATTCGTGACAGCAACCACCACCTGGTGCTGGCGGGCCAAAGTGGGGTGATTGCGATGAAGGACAGGCCGCCGTTGTGTGAGCAGGTGGCGACGCTGTGGCAGGCGATTTTTTGACATTGATCACAGTAGGGGGAATAATCCCCTAAACTGATCCGACCAGTGACAAGGAAGAGTATGTCAGACAACTATCTGCTCAAGTTACGCAAGCGACTGGGGGTGTTGCCCTTTGGTGATTGGCTGTTGATGCGGGTGGTGGCCAACAAGGCCCCCTACTTCAAAACCATCTCTGCCCGCCTGGATGGGCTGGAGCCTAATCGCGCCAGTTGCGTGATCCCCAAGAAACGCAAAGTCGAGAACCACATCGGCACCGTGCATGTGATCGCCATCTGTAATGGCCTGGAGATCGCCATGGGACTGGTGGCGGAAGCGTCGATACCCAAGCACCTGCGTTGGATTCCCAAGGGGATGAGCCTGGAGTATACCGCCAAGGCCGGCTCAGACATCCGCTGTGTGGCCGAGACCGATGCCGATGCCTGGCAAGCGGGGGATCTGCCTGTCACCGTCACCGCCTACGATGATCAAGGCACCGTGGTGGTCAAAGGGGTGATCAACCTGTGGTTGTCGGAAAAGCCTGCACGGAGCTGAGTGAGAGCGAAAATGGACAGACACCCGCTGATGAGCGGGTGTCTGGCGCGGCTCAGTAAAACTTCGGGTCGTCCGGGTTGGGGCGGGTCTTAAAGCGGCGGTGCAGCCACATGTATTGCTCGGGGCGGCGGCTGATCAACGACTCCAGAATCTTATTGCCACGCTCGGCGTCCTGCTGGTCGCTGTCACCGGGGAAGTTGTCCAGGGGCGGCAATACCTCGATGGTGTAGCCGGAGTGGTCGGCATTGCGTTCGACGAAGAACGGCATCACTTTAGCCTTGCCCAGCTTGGCCAGGGTCGAGGCTCCGGTCACGGTAACTGCCTGATCCACGGCGAAGAAGGGGGCAAACACCGCGCCTTTGCGGCCGGCGTCCTGATCGGCGGTGTACCAGATCACCTCTCCGGCGCGCAGCGCCTTGACCATCTGCCGTACCTCTTTTTTCGGAATCAGCCCCTTGTTGGAGCGCAGCCGGCCTTTTACCTGCAGGTATTCCATAAACTTGTTGTTGTGGGGACGGTAGACGCCGACGCCGGGGCAGTGCTGACCAAACAGCCGGGCACCGGGCTCCAGCATCAGGCAGTGAGCGGCAAACAGAATCACCCCCTGACCGTCGGCTCTGGCCTGATCGATGTGCTCCATCCCCTTCAGGGTCATGTGCTTGTGAATGCGGGCATCGCTCCACCACCAGCCGTTGACGCAATCCAGCAGCGCCATGCCGGTCTCGGCAAAGTTGGCATCGAGCAGGGCTTCTCGCTCGGCGTCGCTTTTGTCTGGAAAACACAGCTTCAGATTCACCCGGGCCACATGAGCGCGTTTCTTCAACAGTCGTTTCAATACGCCGCCAAGGGCTTTGCCCAGCCGCCACTGGATTGGCAAGGGCAGCAAAACCAGCACTTTAAGTACGGCAATGCCGAGCCACATGGGCCAGAATCTGGGGTGCAGAAACGCACGATCAAATTGAGCTTCGGTGACCATGGTAATCCCATTAAAAAGAGTGAGCTGGGTATTCTAACAGCCCTGCGGGGCGCTGTGATACACTTTGCTGCATTGCATTTAACTAAGATTCGCTATGAAAGTTTCCCTGCCTGCTTTTGATCAAGCACGAGTGCTCGTCGTCGGTGATGTGATGCTCGATCGTTATTGGACTGGCCCTACCGGCCGCATCTCACCGGAAGCGCCGGTGCCTGTGGTCAAGGTGGAGCAGATTGAAGATCGTCCCGGGGGGGCCGCCAACGTGGCCCTGAATATCGCCGCATTGGGCGGCCAGGCCCAACTGGTGGGGCTGGTGGGGAAAGATGAAGCCGCCGATGCCCTCAGAAAAGGGGTCGAAGGCCTGGGGGTCCGTGAATCTCTGGTGGAAGTGGCCCAGTGGCCCACCATCACCAAGCTGCGGGTGTTGTCTCGCAACCAGCAACTGATTCGGTTGGACTTTGAAGAGTCCTTTGCCCCCATCAGTTCGGCCCTGATCGCCGAGCGCACCGAGTCGCTGGTTACCGGTGTCGGCGCACTGGTGCTGTCCGATTACGCCAAGGGCGCCCTGACCGACGTCGGTGAGTTGGTGCGACTGGGTCGTCAGGCCGGAATACCGGTGCTGGTGGATCCTAAGGGCAGCGATTTTGAGAAGTATCGGGGGGCGACACTGTTGACTCCCAATATGAGCGAATTTGAGCAGGTGGTGGGACCGGTGGCCGATGAAGCGGATCTGGTGGCAAAGGGCCAGGCGCTGATTCAACAACTGGAGCTGGATGGCTTGCTGGTCACCCGTTCGGAAAAAGGGATGACTCTGCTGGAGCCCGACAAGCCGGAATTGCACCTGCCCGCCGCCGCCCGGGAGGTGTATGACGTCACCGGCGCCGGCGATACGGTGATCTCGGCGCTGGCGACCGCACTGGCAGCGGGCTCGCCGCTGGATCAGGCTTGTGCCCTGGCCAATGCGGCAGCCTCGGTGGTCGTCGGCAAGCTCGGCACCTCGACGGTCTCGGCCTTGGAGCTGGGCCAGGCGGTGGCCCATAACCACCAGGAGGGGGGCTACGGGGTGATGTCGGAGGCTCAGTTAAAGTATGCGGTCGACAGCGCCAAGGCCCGCGGCGAAACCGTGGTGATGACCAACGGCTGTTTCGACATCCTGCATGCCGGTCACGTCAGCTATCTGCAGCAGGCGCGGGAGTTGGGGGATCGCCTGATCGTGGCGGTGAATACCGACGCCTCGGTGCGCAAACTGAAAGGGGATGGCCGCCCGGTCAACAGTGTTGATCGTCGTATGGCAGTCCTGGCCGGGCTGGGGGCGGTGGACTGGGTGGTGCCTTTCGGTGAAGACACTCCCCAGCGGCTGATTGGTGAGGTATTGCCGTCGGTGCTGGTCAAAGGCGGTGACTACCGGATCGAAGAGATTGCCGGTGGCCAGGAGGTGATGGCCAACGGCGGTGAGGTGAAAATTCTGGGTTTTGAGGACGGCTGCTCCACCACCGCCATCATCAACTCGATTCAGTCCCGGAGCGACTGATGTTGACCACCCTGCTGTTGGCGGCAGGGTTGGCCATGCCGTCGGTGCCGGTGTGCGATCGTGCCGAACTGCCAGCCTGCGCGGGGTCACTGCCGCCGTCGCTGCTGCAGATCCTCCCGGCCCACTGGGGCCGTGATCCCCACACCCTGGGCCATGCGCTCTCCCGCCAACTGGCGGGGCAGGGAGCGGTGACCCTGACCCAGGGTGATCAGGCGCTGATCCTCACCGACAGGCGGCGCATAGCCCAGCCCCATATCCTGCTGGTGGGCTACCAGGTCTACGAGTTGCCGTCGGTGCATTCGCTCGAGTTGGCGCTGCTGCATGAGCAGGGCCACCTGCTCACCCTTGCCGAGACGTTGCGCACCCCCTACCGTTTTCCCTACGGGCCGGCGTTGTGGGGCGAGGAGGCGATCGCCGATCTGCATGCCCTGTGGCAGCTGGCCCGGCGCGGTGAGCTGGATCAGGGCTGGAGCCTGGTGCACCTGCGCAACTTCAATCTGATGGGATCGGCGCCAGACTGGGCCCACTGGAGCACGCCGGTGCTGCTGCCCTGGCTGGAGACGCCGGAGCGGGGAGCGCAGCTGGCCGGATTGAGCTTCGATCAGGTGCTGGTCCAAAGCGTCATCGCCACCCCCGATTTGCCCCACTTCCGTACCCTGGGACGGCGCCAGTTCGGCCCCGGCCGCGGCGGCTACCCCTATGTACCTGCTCCCCTGGTGACGCGCTGGTGGCAGATGCTGGAGCCCAGCCTGGCGTTGTTGATGGGGGTGGATTACCCCGACTACCGGGATCGGCAGTATCGGCTGATGATGGCGAAATCCGCTAATTTACGGTGAGATTTGCCGATATTCGCTACCCACCTTTAGCTATATCCATATAAAATCAAATACTTAAGCAACTGGTTCAGAACTTGCTACAGTGAGGAGACCGGCGGCCTGACCTCCGCCGGTTGAGGGGAGACCCCCGACCTTGACGACATCGAACGCTGCCCTGCGCCGAGCCCGACAATCGGTGCCGGGCAGCGCCCCTATAGAACAACAACATAAGGAGAGTCAGATGCTGACTTCAGGATCCATCGTTGCCATTGTGGCCATCGTTATGGGATGCCTGGTTGCCATGATAAAGAGCAAACACAGGAGTGATTCCAAGGCCCACATCGATCAGTTCAGTCAGTTGGAGCAGGAGCTGAACGCGACCCGTGAGCGTTGCCGCACCCTGGAGGAGCGGGTGGTGGTGCTGGAGAAGATCGTTACCGATTCCGGCTTCGATCTGCGACAGGAGATATCCCGGCTGGGATAGGGGGGGGACCATGGAATCCTTGATCCTGTTTTTGGTATTCGCCGGGCTGATCCTGTGGGGCGTCGGTTCAGTAGTATTGAACGACAGCAACAAGTCCAAACTGAAACAGCGGTATGACAAGCATTTTTCCGGAATCAACAAGGTGCTGAATGCCGAGGATATCGGGGACGGGATGGACGCGTCAGGGATGGCGGAATCCGAGCCGGTGGCGCGGCGTCTGCAGCAGCTTGAGGAGCAGCTGCAGGCTTTCAGGGTCCAGTCAGAAAAGGACCGCAGGCGCATCGAGACCCTGGAGAAACTGGTGACCGACAGTGGCGACCAGACCGGTCAGGTGATCCGGCACATCTGACCCTTTAGACGTTCCGTTACCTCTCGACTATAAGTACAAGAGGCTTGATATTTGGGGGGGGAACGGCATGACCAAATTGGACATTGATACGGCGGACTTCCAGCACTTGATCGCGTGTCGCAAGGCCGCCAAGGAGGCGGGCGACGCCTACCACAAGGCGGTGGAAGCCCTGGCCCGTTGTGGTGAGTCCAGCCGCGCCGCCTGGATTCAGGAGTGCAAGCGCGCCTTTGCCGTCAAGCAGAAGGCCCTGGCGGCCGAGAGGGAGGAGTTTCACCGGGTCTTCGATGAGCTGCCCCAGGGGCTGCCGAAGGATTGAAGCGGCGCCAAGCTGGCCGGGCATGATAGGTGCCGGGCTCAAGGCGCTGCGCCTTAGCGAATCAGTCTGCTGTGGCTGAGTGGCCGATATCCAGGGTGATCCCCGAACCGCTTCGCCGCCAGGTCGTACAGCGGGATCTTC
Organism: Ferrimonas sediminum; assembly: GCF_900100175.1. Classification (GTDB taxonomy): domain Bacteria; phylum Pseudomonadota; class Gammaproteobacteria; order Enterobacterales; family Shewanellaceae; genus Ferrimonas; species Ferrimonas sediminum. Next base: position 373,273 of record NZ_FNEM01000002.1, on the reverse strand, counting down.
GACGATCCCCACCGCTTATCCCCCTGTAGGATCTCGGGCAATCGACCGCGGTTGAGGGAAGTCCTGGGCCAGCCACCGGGAAACCACACTCGCTTTTTCAAACTGTGGTTTGGGGTTGATGGTATTACCAGAATATCCGTGCCCGAATGCCGGCTATCCAGATCTGGTCCTGGCCCGGGTTGAGCGCGGGATCGACAATAAGCTGGATATCCGGCGTCAGCTCGAGGTTTTTGCCCAGTTTCATGTAGTAGAAGGCTTCGGCGGTGTACTGGTCGCTGCCGGCATCCGCCCAGTTGATGGCAAAGCCAAAGTGATTTTTGGGTGCCAGCATGCCGTAGTAGACGAATCCCAGGCTCAGCGACTCCTTGATACCCAGCAGGCTGCCATCCTGGGCATTACCGTAGCGGACAAAGGGCAGCCAGTTGCCCTTCATCATCGAGGCGGAGAGGTTGAAACCCTTATCGCTGGCCTGGTTGAGAAAGTCGCTCTTGTCCGACTGCCACAGGGTCAGGTGGATGTTGTTGAGGTAGATCTGTTCCTGTGAAGAGGTCCAGCCGAGTTCAATGCTCCTGAAGTAATGGTTGTCATTGAAGAAGTTGTCGACGCTTTCCAGGGGGCGGGTGGGATCCGCCTCCATATCGCTGATGCCGGCGATGACAAACAGACTGTCGGTGAGCATGTGCCCCAGGGCCGCGCCAAAGGTGGCATCTCCGGGCAGGGCGATGGTGTTGGTGCCGGTGCTGAAGGCGAAGTTCATAAAGCCGGTCCACGGGCTGGCGGCGGCGTAGACATCGACATAGTCGGTGACATCCATAAAGCCGGCAATCAGGGTACCTTCGCCGTCGGACAGGGTCTGTTTCCAGTAGAGGTTGGTGAGCCTGCCCTTCTCGTCATTGAAGGGGGGCGTGACCAGCCCCAGGCCACCGGCGCCAAACTCAAAATTTTTCACCGAGGTGTCGGTGTAGCTGTGCCGGTGTTCCAGCTTCCACACCAGGGAACCGCCGCCGTTCTCCTGCTGCCCCTGAGGGCGCCAGGAGCCGTAGAGCCGAACCATGCCGCTGATTGCCTCCTTGTCGGAGCCCGGCAGCACGGTGTCGGCGTACAGGCCCACCGCCGAGTAGTCGAGGCCTAACTCAATCCCTTTGGCAGACCACTGTTCCCGGAGGGGCTTCTGCTGATCGCCTTTGTCGGCGCTGATCTGGTTGTCGACGGCGTCCGGGCCGCCGAAATTGGTGTCGCTGGCTGCCGCCTCAGCGATGACCAGAGTCAGCAGCAGGCCCAGGAGAACCGGATGGGGATGATAACTGGTGTGCATCGCAAACCCTCTTAAGGAGACCCGGACGCCCTCCTGGCGGCCCGGGTGCTTGGAATCAAAGGGAGTTCTTGTGGAACTTGCCATCTTTCATGATCACCTTGAACTTGTCGGTGTAGTCATTGAGGATGGAGATCTCCTTAAGCGGATTACCGTCGATAAGGATCAGGTCAGCGTAGGCCCCCGGTTCGATCACGCCCAGCTTGCCGTACTTGTAGGGGTTCATGCCGCCGGACCAGCTCAACACCTCTGCCGCGTTGGAGGTGCCCATCTTCATGATCTGGAAGGGGGAGAAGCCCACCGTCGACATCCACACCATGTTGTCCGCCTGGCGCAGGTTGTAAGCGGGGCCGAACATGTCGCCACCGGTGACGATAAGCAGGTCGTGCTTGCGGGCCCACTCGAACATCTGTTTGGCCCCTTTGTTTACCGAGGCCGCCTTGGCTTTCTGGTCCGGGGTAAAGAAGGTGATCGTCTCCGGTTTGGCAAAGGCCTCCAGGGACATCACCGCCTGGGCCGACAGCGCCACCCCCTCCTGCTTCATCCGCTTGATGGTCTTCTCGGAGGCCAGGAAGTTGTGCTCAATGACTTTGACCCCGGCGTCGATGGCGCGGTTGACCGAGCGGTCGTGGTAGGCGTGGGCCAGCACATAGGTGCCATAATCTTTGGCCACTTCGACAATGGCCCTCATCTCCTCCTCGGAGAACTGGGTGGTGTGGATGGGGTCGAACTCGCTGGCCACGCCGCCGCCGGCCATGATCTTGATCTGGGTAGCCCCGGAGCGCAGGTTTTGTCGCGCGGCCCGGCGGGCCTCGGTAACACCATCGACGATGTAGCCGAAGCCGTGGCGCTCAAGATCGTCCACCCGTCCTGGTACATCATTGAAGCTGCCGGTGTCGGCATGGCCGCCGGTCTGGCTGAGAAAGCCCCCCGATGGATAGACCCTGGGTCCCTCGAGCAGACCGTTGTTGATCGCCTTAGCCAGACCGAGGATATTACAGCCAGTGTCCCGGGCAGTGGTAAACCCCTGATCCAGGTACTGCAACATTGAGTGATAGGCCCTTGCGCCCATCGCCATCTGGTCATAGGCGTCGCGGCCGACCAGCATCCCCTCCTGAATACAGAAGTGGGCGTGCATGTCGATAAGCCCGGGGATCAGGGTCATCCCCTTACCGTCGACCAGGGTGGCGTTGGCGGAGGCTCCGGTATCCCGCCCCACCTTGGTGATGAGGTTGCCTTCGACCAGGACGTCGACGTTCTCAATCAGCGTTTCGCTTTTTCCGTCAAACACATTGACGTTCTTAAACACGATCTGATTCTGATCGCTGCCGTTTGCAATGCCGCTCAGGCTGGCGACAAGCGCTGCCGCGGCAACGAATAGGCGCACTACACTCTTCATCGGTCACTCCTGATGTTGGACTGTGCGGGAGGGGCTCTCCGCTGGCCAAGGTTAAAAAGCCGTCGCTACATACGGGCCATCCTGGCAAGGAAAAGCTGGCGCGGCTTGGAAGCGTCATCCGGTGGGCGGGCTTGGAACCGCCTCTATTCTGGATCTCACATGGACAGGACGCTAACTCACTGTGAGTAGGATTCGATAATTTAGCCTAGTCGAGAACTCGCGGTTTGCCATTCATGCCGATTGTCACTCAGCTATTGATTGACCTTACATTTTTTAAGGTTTTCACCGTTCTTCTGCGCGTTTCGGGCTGGCGGTGGGAAGACCTCGGGAGAGGGCGGGGTTGCCGGTGGGACGGACGTGGGGCCGAGGCAAAAAAACGGAGCCATCAGGCTCCGTTTTCCTCTTCGTGCTAATCACAACTCCGGGGACTAGTCCGCTTCGTTGAGGCTGCTGGTGAGATCGATGATCGCTTTTTTGCCGTCCCCAAACAGCATCAGGGTGTTGTCTTTGGCGAACAGCGGGTTCGGCAGGCCGGCAAACCCCGGGCTCAGGGAACGTTTCACCACCACCACGGTGCGAGCTTTATCGACGTTCAGAATCGGCATGCCGTAGATCGGGCTGCCTTTGTCTTCGCGGGCCATGGGGTTGGTGACGTCGTTGGCGCCAATCACAATGGCCACGTCGGTCTGCTCAAACTGAGGGTTGATGGCGTCCATCTCCACCAGTTGGTCGTAGGGCACTTCCGCTTCGGCCAGCAGTACGTTCATGTGCCCCGGCATCCGTCCGGCGACCGGGTGAATGGCGTATTTGACGTCGGTACCGCGGCCTTCCAGTACGTCAGCCAGTTCCCGCACCGCGTGCTGGGCCTGGGCCATGGCCATACCAAAGCCGGGGACAATCACCACCCGCTCGGCGGTTTCCAGTATCATCGCCACCTCTTCCGGGGAGGAGGACTTGACCTTGCCTTGATACACCTCGTCGGCGTCGACGATTTCACCGGCTTCTGCCATCACCCCAAACAGGACATTGGTCAGGCTGCGGTTCATCGCTTTACACATGATCTGGGTCAGAATCAGGCCGGAGGCTCCGACGAGTGCACCGGACACAATCAGCACGGTGTTGTTGGAGATAAAGCCGGCAGTGGCCGCCGCGATGCCGGAATAGGAGTTCAGCAGCGCGATCACCACCGGCATGTCGGCACCGCCAATGGGCAGTACCAGCAGAATGCCCAGCAACAGGGCCGCGGCCACCAGGGCGTACACCAGCATCGGGCTCGGGTCCATCACCAGGGCGATCACCAGGCCGACGGCGACCAGCAGCAACAGGCCGTTAACCAGAGTGTTGCCGGGCACGGCAATGGATTTGCCGGAGATGATCTCCTGCAGCTTACCAAAGGCGATAAAGGAGCCGGACAGAGTGACGGCACCGATCAGTATGGTGGCGCCGACCGATACCTGGGCTACCAGGCCAGTGGCCGCCGCCGGATCCATGAAATTGGCCAGGGCCACGAACAGGGAGGCGCCGCCACCGAAGCCGTTCAGGGCGGCGACCATTTGCGGCATGGAGGTCATCTGTACCCGCTTGGCCATGATGGCCCCCAGAGCACCGCCGGTGACAATACCGGCAATGATCCACTCATAGCTGAGGATCTGCTGGTCAAACAGGGTCACCACCACGGCAATGAACATACCGAGGGAGGAGAGACGGTTACCGCGCACGGCGGTTCTGGGTTTGGTCAGGTTCTTGATGCCGAGCACGAAGAACACCGCGGCCACCAGGTAGGCCAGGTAGATAATGGCTGTATTCATCGTGTCTTACTTCCTTTTGAACATGGCCAGCATGCGGTTGGTTACCATGTAACCGCCGATGACGTTGATGGTGGCCAGGGTCACGGCGATGAAGCCGAGCACATTAACCAGCAGGCCGGAGCCGCTGCCGGCGGACAGCAGGGCACCCACCAGGGTGATGCCGGAGATGGCATTGGAGCCGGACATCAGTGGGGTGTGCAGCGTCGGTGGCACCTTGGTGATCAGTTCGACGCCAAGGAAAATGGCGATGACAAACAGGGTTAATAACAACAGCAGGGTTTCCATTTACGCCTCCTCCTTGTTGATGGCGGGCAGGTTGAGCAGTTCGCGAATGCGGCCATTGACCACCTGGCCCTGATAGGCAGTGACGGTGTCGTGGACAATCTCGTCCTCGAAGTCGAAGTGCAGATTGCCGTCATCGGTGATCAGGTGGCGAATCAGGTTTTCCAGGTTGGTGCCGAACATCTGGCTACCGTGGTTGGCAGTGGTGGCGACGATGTTGTCGGGACCCGAGATGATGACGCCGTTGACGGTGATCACCTTGCCCAGTTCAGTCAGCTCGCAGTTTCCGCCCCCTTCGGCGGCCAGGTCGACGATCACCGCGCCGGGCTTCATCTGAGCCACCATCTCCTTGGTGATCAGAATCGGTGCCTTACGGCCGGGAATGGCGGCGGTGGTGATGACGATGTCTTGCTGCGCCAGCACGTTGGCCATGGCTTGTTGTTGCTTGGCGATGAATTCGGCGGATTGCTCCTTGGCGTAGCCACCGCTGGATTCGGTATCGGCGTCTTCAATGTCCAGCTCCACCGGGCGGGCGCCGACGGAGAGAATCTGTTCCCGGGCTGCCGGACGGATGTCGTAGGCCTCGACCACGCCACCGAGGCGTTTGGCGGTGGCACAGGCCTGCAGTCCGGCCACACCGGCGCCCATAATAAAGGTGCGTGCCGGTTTCAGGGTGCCGGCGGCAGTCATCATCATCGGCAGCAGTCGCGGCGTTAACTCGGCCGCCTGAATCACCGCCTTGTATCCGGCAATGGTGGCGTTGGAGGACAGCACATCCATGCTTTGGGCTCGGGTGATGCGTGGAATCAGCTCCAGCGCCAGGGTGTTGATCCCTTTATCGGCGGCTTTTTGGGCGCTGTCCGGGTGCCCGAGTGGATCCATCATGCCAATCAGGGTCTGGCCTGACTGCAACTCTGTCAGCAGCAGGTCCAGCTGTTCGCCCTTGGCATGGAGGGTCAGAATCAATTCGGCGCCATCCAGGGTGTGACGGCGATCAGAGCCGATGGTCGCTCCACTGTCGAGATAGTCTTGATCGGTAAAGCCGGCTTGGAATCCGGCCTGGGTTTCAATCGTTACCTGGGCGCCCGCCTTAACGAGCTTGGTGACGTTTGCGGGTAACAGAGCGACGCGGGTTTCGCCGGCGAGTTGCTCCTTGATCACTGCGATCTTCACAACGCTATCCTCTAGCAGATGGGTTTATCGATTACTAATTGTTGGCATTTAAGCGCAAACCACTGAGCATTTTGGACTAATTAACATCCGATGCTAAGTCAAAATATCCAATCGCCACAATCGTCTTATTGAATGGAAATCGTCTGGCTATCACGCTGTCGAGGTGACAGGTGGTTGGCATTCTGTGCTGAGGCCGGGTTGATGTTGCCCTGACAGAATGCGATTCAGGCTTCCATTCCATTAGTCACATTTTTAGCAACTATTTTACTCTATCTACATTTAATGCATTTTTTGTGAAATGTGAACAGTTTTTCGCCGGAATTCTTATATTCTTATATGGAATAAAAGGAATTTTTTTATTCTTTTTTATATCTTCGGCTGGGCCTACTCTGTGTCAATCCCATAATCAGAAGAGCGCAGAGCATGCAGTTACTGGAGTTACAACAGGGGGCCGGGGGGCTGAGCCAAGAGCAATTGACGCAGTTGCAACAGCTGGCTCGAGGCCTGTCACCGGTGCAACTGGCCTGGGTCAGCGGTTACCTGGCGGCCTTTGCCAACCAGGGGGCGGCGCTGCCGTCTGCAGAAGTGGTACCGGCATCATCGTCTCCCCTGACTATCCTTTACGGCAGTCAGACCGGCAACAGCCGTTCGTTGGCTTCGGCCCTGGCGCAGCAGGCCCAGTCCCAGGGGCTGACGGTGAAGCTGGTGTCGATGGCCGATTACAAGCCCAGGCAACTGAAGGAGGAGCAGCAGCTGTTGGTGCTGGTCAGCACCCATGGCGAAGGCGACCCGCCGGACGATGCCATGGCGCTGCACAAGTTTCTGCATTCGACCCGGGCGCCCAAGCTGCCGCAGCTGAGCTACAGCGTGCTGGCGCTGGGGGATTCCAGTTACGACAACTTCTGCCAGACCGGACTGGAGTTTGATGAGCGCCTGCAACAGCTCGGGGCTCAGCGACTGCTGGACCGTGCCGATTGTGACGTGGATTTCGAGGAGACTGCGGCCCAGTGGCAGGCACAGGTGCTGGAGCGGCTGGCGGCCGCGTCCCCGGCTGCCGGAACCGCCGTGGCCGCTGCCCCAGTGGCGCAGGCCGGAAACTACAGCCGCAGTACCCCCTTTGAGTCGCCTCTGCTGGTCAGCCAGAAGATCACCGGCCGTGGTTCGGTCAAAGACACCCGCCATGTGGAGCTGAGCCTGGAGGGATCCGGGCTGACCTATCAGCCCGGTGACGCGCTGGGCGTATGGATGGGCAATGACCCCGAACTGGTGGAAGCCTTGCTGCGCCTATTGGCCCTGGAGGGCGATCAGCAGGTTCAGGTGAAAGACCAGACGTTGTCGCTGCGTCAGGCTCTGACGGAACACTATGAGCTGACTCTGTTGCACCCGGCGCTGGTTGGCGCCTGGGCCGAGTTCAGTGGCAACGAGGCGCTGGCGGCGACGGCTGCCGACCGTGAACAGCTGAAAACCTTCATTCAGCAACATCAACTGATTGATCTGGCCCAGCGTTACCCCGCCAGTGTCGAGGCTACCGCCCTGCTGTCGGCGCTGCGAAAACTGACGCCACGACTGTACTCCATCGCCTCCAGTCAGGCTGAGGTGGAGGAGGAGGTGCACCTGACGGTGGCGCTGGTGGAGGAGGAGCGCGACGGCCATGCCCGCCAGGGGACGGTGTCCGGCGCCTTTGCACACCGGTTGCAGGAGGGCGACGGGGTGCGGGTGTACGTGGAGGCCAATGACAACTTCCGACTGCCCAGTGATGACACTACTCCGGTGATCATGATTGGCCCCGGCACCGGTATCGCCCCGTTTCGGGCCTTCCTGCAGGAGCGTGATGCCCGAGGCGCCCAGGGGGACAACTGGCTGTTTTTCGGCAACCCGACCTTTACCGAAGATTTCCTGTATCAGGTGGAGTGGCAGGGCTACGTCAAAAGCGGGTTGCTGACCCGGATCAGCCTGGCCTTTTCCCGTGACCAGCAGCATAAGATTTACGTTCAGGACCGGATTAGGGAGCAGGGGCAAGAGTTGTACCAATGGCTGCAGCGCGGGGCCCATCTGTATCTGTGCGGCGATGCCAACCGCATGGCGGTGGACGTGGATCAGGCACTGGCTGACGTCGTGGCCCAACATGGGGGGCTCAGTGCTGACGCCGCCCGGGATTATTTGAGCGAACTGCGCAGCAGCAAACGCTATCAGAAGGATGTGTACTGATGACCGACATTACCAAACTGCAGGTTAGCGGCAAGCTGGCCGACAATGAGCGCATCAAGGGCGAAAGTGATCTGCTGCGGGGCACCATCGCCCAGGATTTGACCGACCCCCTGACTGGCGGCTTTACGTCAGACAACTTCCAGCTGATCCGTTTCCATGGCATGTACCAGCAGGACGATCGCGACATTCGCCAGGAGCGTAGCGAGCAGAAACTGGAACCGCTGCACACCGTAATGCTTCGGGCGAGGATGCCCGGCGGGGTGATCACCCCAAAACAGTGGCTGGCCATCGATGAGTTCGCCGAGAGCCACACCGGCGCCGGCAGCATTCGCCTGACGACCCGCCAGACCTTCCAGTTTCATGGGGTGCTCAAGCGTGACATCAAGTTGATGCACCAGACCCTGGACAAGATCGGCATCGACTCCATCGCTACTGCCGGCGACGTGAACCGCAATGTGCTATGCACCTCCAATCCGGAGCAATCGGAGTTGCACAGCCAAGCTTATGACTGGGCCAGGACCATCTCCGAGCATCTGTTGCCGCGGACCCGGGCGTACGCCGAGATCTGGCTCGATGGCGAGAAGGTGGAGACCACTGAGCGGGATGAGCCGATTCTGGGTAAGACCTACCTGCCGAGAAAGTTTAAGACCACCGTGGTGGTGCCACCACAGAATGACGTGGATCTGCATGCCAACGACATGAACTTTGTGGCCATCGCCGACAACGGTCAACTGGTGGGCTTTAACCTGCTGGTGGGCGGTGGCCTGGCCATGACCCACGGCGATGAGGCCACCTACCCCAGGAAAGCCGATGAGTTTGGTTATCTGCCGCTGGATAAGACCCTGGCCATTGCCGAAGCGGTGGTGACTACCCAGCGGGATCTGGGTAACCGGGTCAATCGCAAAAACGCCAAGACCAAATACACCCTGGACCGGGTCGGGCTGGAGGTGTTCAAGGCTGAAGTGGAGCGTCGGGCCGGATTCCGGTTTGAGCCCACCCGCCCCTATGAGCTGACCGGCCGTGGCGATGCCTTTGGCTGGACCGCCGGCATCGACGGTAAGCATAACCTGACCCTGTTTATTGAAAATGGCCGTTTGCTGGATTACCCGGGGAAACCTCTTAAGTCCGGCATGGCTCGCATTGCCCGGCTGCATAAGGGCGAGTTCCGTATGACCGCCAACCAGAATCTGGTGGTGGCTGGAGTGGCCAGCGAAGACAAGGCGGCCATCGAACAGTTGGCGCGTGAACATGGCCTGTTTGACGATGGCGTCAGCAATCAGCGTAAAAGCTCCATGGCCTGTGTGTCTCTGCCTACCTGTCCGTTGGCCATGGCCGAAGCCGAGCGCTTTCTGCCCGATTTTGTCACTCGAATTGAAGGGGTCTTGGCCGGTCATGGCATCGCCGATGACGCCATCATCTTCCGGGTGACCGGCTGCCCGAATGGCTGTGGCCGGGCGATGCTGGCCGAGGTGGGGTTGGTGGGCAAAGGCCCCGGCAAATACAACCTGCATCTGGGGGGCAACCTGGCGGGCACCCGGGTGCCGAAACTGTACAAGGAAAACCTGGATGAAGACGCCATCCTGGCGGAGCTGGATACCCTCAGCGGCCGCTGGGCCCGTGAGCGCCTCGAAGGTGAGGGGTTCGGTGACTTTGTGATTCGCACCGGGGTTGTGCCCGAGGTGATTGTGTCGAGGACGGATTTTTATGCCTAGTCAAAGTTTGAATGCTTTGCTGGCGCAGCTACCCAGCGAGGCCCAGCGGCAACAGCTGGAGCAGGTGAATACCGAGTTGGCGACCATGCCTCCCCAGCAGCGGGTGGCCTGGGCACTGCAGGAGTTGCCGGGGCAGCATGCGCTCTCCTCCAGCTTCGGCATTCAGGGGGCGGTGATGCTGCACCTGGTGACCTCGGTCAAGCCGGATACGCCGGTGATTCTCACCGACACCGGCTACCTGTTCCCGGAGACCTACCGCTTCATTGATGAGCTGACCGAGCGGCTGGACCTGAATCTCAAGGTGTATCGCAGCCCGTTGACGCCGGCCTGGCAGGAGGCCCGTTTTGGTCAGTTGTGGGAGCAGGGGCAGGAGGGGTTGGATACCTACAATCGCCTCAATAAAGTCGAGCCGATGCAACAAGCTCTGGAGCAGCTGCAGGTGGGTACCTGGTTTGCCGGCCTGCGTCGCCAACAGGCGCAATCCCGGGCCGAGCTGCCGTTTCTGGCCATTCGATCCGGACGCTACAAGTTGCTGCCGATCCTGGAGTGGACCAACAAGGATGTGCACCAGTATCTGGAGCAGCATCAGTTGCCGTATCACCCGCTATGGCACCAGGGCTACGCGTCGGTGGGCGATGTCCACACCAGTCGGCCGATGGAGCTGGGCATGAGCGAAGAGGACAGCCGCTTTGCCGGTTTCCGTCGTGAATGCGGGCTTCATTATGATATTTAGTTAAAACAAATACTTATAGCCAATGCCGCCTTGCCAAGCAGGGCGGCATTTTTTTGCCTGAATGAGCGGGTCGATGGTTCGCCAGGCTTGTTAGGAGCCTTATGAGGATTCCGAAACTAGGTAGGTGACGCCCAGAACCTTTAAGGCGATGGGCAGCCCTACCAAGAACATCACCACATACCAGAGGGCTCGAATCATCTCCAGCACGGCTTTGGGGTCGACAATGTAGGTGCTGGCCAAAGCAAACACCGCCAGTGCTACCCAGCCGTAGATCAGGGTGATAATCACCAGTCTCAGCAGGGATTGCCACCACTGAGGGATGGCACTGATGACAAAGGACAACACCACCGCCAGAGCAACGCCACCGGCAATCATCCAGCCATTAGGAGTGTCAATTATCCATTCCAGTAGCACCAGTGGCAGCATCAGGGTGTAGATCAACAGATCCGACGTTCCCAGTTGACCAAAGGCTTCGGTAGTGCGAATGATCATCCCCTCGATGCCATACAGATGACGAAAATGAGTGTGGACAAACAGTGTGGCTAAAATGGCGAAGATCAGGCTCAGGCCGCCCAGCAGCCAGGCCAGTAGGGTCACCAGCTTGGTCAAGGGGTCAAACAGGTCGCGGTTGTCTGAGTTGGTCGGCATCATCGGTAGGTTTCTAGGGGGAAATTAGACCACATTCTATAAAAAATAAGACAGATAAACAGTGGCTTATGCATTATTTTCTTGCTGAATCGAGTTGTTAGAGCAGCGCAAGTAGGGATGGTTGCTGTGCCACCGTCTCCGATTAGAGGTTGAGTTCAAATCGCAGCAGGGTAAAGCCTTGATCTTCGAACTGGTCAATCTGCTTAAAGCCCACGCTTTGCAGCAGTCGCGCTGAGGCCAGGTTGATGTCGACCACGTCGCCGATGATGCGCTTCAGCCCCAGCACGTCTCGGGCGTAAGGCAGTAAGGCGGCAACCGCTTCTTTGGCCAGACCCTGTCCCCAGTATTGAGGCAGCATTCGATAGCCGATATCGGTGGCCCCGATGTGAGTTTCATACTTCATGCCACAAAAGCCGATGACCCGGTTGTCACCTTTGTGCACCAGAGCGTAGCGGGCATAGCCATAACGTTGGTATTCCGCTAACCAGACCTCTTCAATGATTCTTCGAGCGTCGTCGCGACTGCGCACCATGCCGGCATCGCCAGTATAGCGAGTCACCTCGTCATGGCTGGAAAAGGCGTATACGGCTTCCAGATCCGCCAGGGTAAAGTGGCGCATCTGCAGTCGCTCGGTATCGATCAATACGGTCATGCTGATCTCTTGGAGAAGTTGCAGGCAGACATCATGGGATATTGGTTTTGGTTGCGCAAGCGCTGTGCGTTGGATGAACCGGTCGTGGGGAGCGCGCCGCCGAATAGGCGTCAATGGCCAAGGCGATTGTCGTTAAATCTGAGTGGCGAGGACAGCGGGCTGTTCCGCCCTTGCAAACACCCTGTGAGGCGCTTCCTGGCGGCGCAGAAACGAAAAAGCCCCGGTCATGCGACCAGGGCTTGTTCTGATTGTGGTCGGTGATAGAGGATTCAACGGGGCCGCCTAGGCCTCTGACCCGCACAACACCGTTGTGCTTTAGAAACGAAAAAGCCCCGGTCATGTGACCAGGGCTTGTTCTGATTGTGGTCGGTGATAGAGGATTCGAACCTCTGACCCTCTGGTCCCAAACCAGATGCGCTACCAGGCTGCGCTAATCACCGACAGTATTTTACTTGGGTCAGGCTGTGTTCCAGAGGGGACTCTGGTCCGCTGATTCCAAGACCGGGATGCGCCACCAAGGCTGCGCTAATCACCGACAAAACTGAAATTGGTCGGTGATAGAGGATTCGAACCTCTGACCCTCTGGTCCCAAACCAGATGCGCTACCAGGCTGCGCTAATCACCGACAGTATTTCAATTCGTTGACCTTAACCAAATTGGCTACCGAACTCAACGGCGGCCTATGATAGCGATTTTCCCCAGCGGTGCAAGCGATGTTTACTGAAATCGTGCTAAGTGGCGATTTTACAGACCGTTGTGCTGGCGACAGAGTCCTGATATTCGTTCGGGTTATTAAAAGTTCCAAATTGATTCTTGTTGGTTATTAGTGGCTCCCCTAAGCTGGTGGGAAACCGAACTGGGAGTTTATGGTGAGCTTAGTAACTTTGCCCGGTCGCAGTGGCCCGGTTGCCATTGTCGGAGCCGGTCCCGGGGACCCCGGATTATTGACCGTTAAGGCGCTGCAGGCGCTGCAGCAGGCTGATGTGGTGTTGTTTGATGCTCTGGTGAGCCAACCGATTCTGGACCTGATCAACCCTCAGGCCGAGTGCATTGCGGTGGGCAAGCGCTGTGGTCAGCACAGCATGAGCCAGGAGGAGATCAACCGTTTGCTGGTGGCAAAAGCCCGAGGCGATCGTTCGGTAGTCAGGCTGAAGGGGGGCGACCCGTTGATGTTTGGTCGCGGCGGCGAGGAGATGCAGGCGCTGAAGTTGGCGGGCATCGACTATTACGTGGTACCCGGAGTGACGGCGGCGTCCGCCTGTTCGGCTTATGGTGCCATGCCTCTGACCCACCGCACCCTGTCCAGGGGGGTCACCTTTGTCACCGGCCACGGTAAGGGCGGGGAGGAGATCAACAACTGGCCCGAACTGGCCATGGAAAACCACACCTTGGTGGTGTACATGGGCATCAACCGGGCCGACGCCATTGCCGAAGGCCTGATGCGTGGAGGCCGCAGTCCGACGACCCCGGTGGCCATTGTTAGCCGGGCCAGCCAGCCGCAACAGCAGCTGCTCACAGGTACCCTGGCTCAGCTGGCGCAGCTGGTTACCCGACCTGAAGTACAGACGCCGGCGGCGCTGGTGATTGGCGAGGTGGTGGCACTGTCAGACACCTTGCACTGGTTTGCTCCGCCGTCAGGCGGTGATGAAATCATCGAGCAGCAGTTTGGTTAGCGCCTGACAATACTCTTCGTTGGCGGCATCGGTGATCAACTGCCCCAGCTCGTCGCCCACCTGGGTGAAGCGGTAATACCTCAGGCGTAAGCGTCCGCTCTTGGGGGAGAAGCGCATGTTGTGCGTCTGGCATCGCAGTAGCAGGGGCTGTTTTGCCGCCAGCGGGCCAGTTTCCAGTTCGGTGGCAAACAGCAATCCCAAATCCCGAAGGGTCAAAATGGCACTGTAGGGCAGCCCCTGCCCCGACAGGTTCAGGCTTTCCTGCTTGGCGGAGCTGAAGCCTCCGAAGCCCGCTTCACGGCGGTAGCCAGTGATCACTTTGCGGCTGGGGTCCTGGCCGATCTGAGTCGACAGGCTGACGACGCGGGCAAACTGCATCGCTTCCCGTTGGGTCATGCTTTTGAGGGTGTCCAGGGTCCGTAGGCTGAAACTGCCGGGCAGGCTCAGTTCGGTTGTTAGAATCTGGGCCCACAGCTTCTGCATCTTGTCGTTGTGAATCTGTTCCGCCATCTGGCAAAACTGAAACTGCCAGTCCGGGTCCAACTCCTTGTTACTGACGGTGCTGCCCGCCAGCGGAATCGCCTGTCTCAGCACGCTCTCAAGGTTCGCCTGTCGCTGCTCCTGCCAGTCCTGCAGGCGTTTTTCGGTTCTCAGGGTCAGGTTCTTGGCAGTATCGCTGTCGCCGCTAAGGCCGATGCGGCGAGCCAGAGAGACCACTTGCTGACGGGCCGTGCGGCTGTTGTCGGTGCGCCCTGAGGGCATGCTCATGAGGTTGTCGGTCATAATTTTGCACACTGTTGATGGAGCACCCGTTACCGTGACGGAAAGAGGGCACCCCAGCGGGTTTCGTTTCCCGGCGCCGGCAGCGCCGGCAGACTCATCGCCGCCAGCAGTGAGCACAGCGCGATTCCTGCCCCAATATAAAACACCAGAGCCGGCGAGTGTAGCCACACCAGTCCCAAAAGTGCCGGAATGATTACCGCGGCGATGTGATTGATGGTAAAGCTGATTCCAGCCGTTGAGGCGATTTCGTCCGGGTCGGCGATCTTCTGGAAATAGGTTTTTACGGCGATGGCCAGGGCAAAAAACAGGTGATCAACGACGTACAAGCCGGCGGCCACGGTCGGGTGCTCCACGGCGGCGTAGCTGACAAACACCAGGATCAGCCCCAGGTACTCAATGATCAGGGTGCGCCGCTCACCAATCTGGCCAATCCAGCCGCCGATTTTTTTGGCAAACATCAAGTTGAAAAGGTAGTTAATCAGAAATAGCGCGGTGATTTCGCTGACGCTATAGCCAAACTTCTCCACCATCATAAAGGCGGCAAACACCATGAAGATCTGCCGCCGGGCACCGGAGAGGAACGTCAGTAGATAGTAGAGGCTGTAGCGTCGCCGCAGCAACAGTTTCCGTTGCTGCTGATGGTGTTGCTGAAACTGGGGAAAGGCCCACCAGGCGGCTACCACCAGTAGGGCTCCGAGGCCGCCGACGGTGCTGTAGACCCAGGCGTAGGGCCAGTCCAGGGCGGTCATCAGCAGCCAGATACTGCCGTAGCCCAGCAGGGCGCCGGCGGCCTTTACGGACAGGGCTTGCCCCAGAAACTGGGCGGTCTGGTGCTTTGGCAGCCACTGCAGAGTCAGTGATTGATTGCAGGTTTCGTAGTAGTGAAAGCCGATGGACATTAACACCGTGGTGCAGTACAGCCCCAGTGCCGACGGAAACCAGCCGGTGGCAGCGACGCCGATGCACATCAGCAGCAGTGCTGCCAGGGCGAAGCGCTGTTCCTTGATCACCAGCAGCACCAGGATGGAGGTGAAGGCCAGAAACCCGGGGATCTCCCGCAGGGATTGCAGCATGCCAATCTCTTTGCCGGTAAAGGCGGCCGCTTCGACCACAAAATTATTCAGCAGTACCTGCCAAACGGCAAACACCAGCGACATGACAAAGGTCATGACCAGCAACAGTTGAGGGCGGGACAGATTCAAGGTGGTGCCTGATGGGGTGAATGGACAGAGGCACCATCCTAGGGGCTTGGCGGGGTTTGAACAAACAAAACTCGCCACTGGCTGCCATTAAGGTTTCATCGGCGTGCCATTGATATGGCGCAAAGCGGCCGCAATCAGGGCTGGACACTTTTTACTCAGAAGCTAGGCTTGGAGTATGCGCTGTTTAAAACACGTTTTGCCCGCCCTGTTGTTACTGCTGACGGCCTGTGCCCAATCACCGTCACGGAATGTCCCTGTGCCCGAGTTTGCCAATGAATACTTTGCCCCGGCGACCGATGTGGTGAAGCCCGAGCAGCTGTTTCAATTGGACTCGGAGATGAAAGCCTTTGTCAGTCGTGCTTCCCGCCATGGCAACAGTGCCTCGGTGCGAATTCGAATGCTGGCGGAATTGGTCAGCCTGAAACACGGCTTTGAGTACGACAACGGCGCCACCCTGGTGGCGCGGGATACCTACGCTCGCCGAGCCGGAAACTGCATGTCCCTGGTGGTGATGACTGCGGCTCTGGCCAGGGAGTTGGGGTTGGGGGTGGAGTACCAGATGGTGAAATCGCCGCCGGTGTGGGATCGGCAGGGCGGGGTGGTACTGCTCAATGATCACATCAACATCCGGCTGACCCCGAAGATTGGCACCAGTGCCTGGGAGATCAGCGGGTCGGTATCGACCACCATCGATTTTCTGCCCACCTATCAGATTCGGGGCTATCGCACCGATCGCATCGGCGAGTCTGAGATGATTGCACGTTTTTACAATAACCTGGCTGCGGAGGCGATGATCGATGGAGCGCCGGATCTGGCTCACCACTATCTGAAACAGGCATTGACACAGGATCCGGAATTGAGCGCCGGCTGGAATGCCCTCGGGGTGCTCTACCGCCGCCAGGGGCTGGAGTCCCAGGCAGAGCGGGTGTACCAGTATGCCGCCACTCTGGCTGGAGACGACAGCCATGCCCTGCATAACCTGGCGCTGTTGCTGGCGAGCCAGGGGCGTCTCACTGAGTGGGCCCAGGTGCACAAAAAGATTGAGTTGGCGCGGTTGAATAACCCGTTTTACTACTACGACATGGCCGAACTGGCTTACCAGCGCGGCGACTTTTCCAAGGCCCTGAGCCAATACCGCAAAGCGGTGAAGCTCGCTGATTATCATCACGAGTTCCATTTCGGGCTATCTAGGGCCTATTTCCAGCTGGGGCAGCTGAACGACAGTGAGGATGCACTGCAGGCGGCTGCTCGATTGGCACCGGTGGATGAGAAACAGCGCTACCAGCTGAAGCTGAGGGCGTTGAGGTACCACTAGCGAGGCCGAGAAAAGAAAGGGGTGGCCACTGGCCACCCCTTTTTGCTGATGCCGGGCGTTACAGATCCTGGTAACGCTTGGCGGAGGAGAGGATCTCTTCAGCAGCGGCCTTGGCGTCGGCCCATCCCTCGACCTTGACCCACTTGTTGGGCTCCAGCTCTTTGTAACGCTCGAAGAACTGGGTGATCTGCGCTTTTAGCAGGGCCGGGACATCGTCGATGTCCTGAATGTGATCGTATTCCTGCGTTAGCTTGCTGTGAGGCACGGCGATGATTTTGGCGTCTTCGCCCGACTCGTCAGTCATGTTCAGCACCCCGACCGGACGGCAGCGGATCACCGAGCCGGGGGCCAGTGGGTAGGGGGTCGGAACCAGCACGTCGACCGGGTCACCGTCCAGGCTGAGGGTGTGGTTAACGTAGCCGTAGTTGGCCGGGTAGAACATCGGTGATTTCATAAAACGGTCAACAAACAGCGCACCGCTGTCCTTGTCGACCTCGTACTTGATGGGGTCATGATTTGCCGGAATCTCGATGATTACGTAGATGTCATCCGGAAGAGAGTTACCCGCAGGTACGTTATTCAGGCTCATAATTTTTCCTTAAACAGCCGTTTTACTCAAAATCAGCCTTTGCTGTGGTAGCCAAGGCAGGTGTCCACTTCGTCGGCGGAGCCGAGAATCACCGCCACCCGCTGGTGAATCTGTTCTGGCTCAATCGCCATAATGCGCTCGTAACCGGTGGACGCCTTGCCGCCGGCCTGCTCCACCAGGAAGCTCATGGGGTTGGCTTCATACATCAGACGAAGTTTGAAAGGTTTATCGGGGTTCTTGGTGTCCTGTGGGTAGGTAAACAGGCCGCCCCGGCTCAGCACCCGGTGCACGTCGCCCACCATGGCGGCGATCCAGCGCATGTTGAAGTTGCGCCCCCGAGGCCCCTCTTTGCCGCTGATCAGATCGGCGATGTAGTCTTGCATCGGCGCTTGCCAGAAACGCTGATTGGACATATTGATGGCAAATTCGCCGGTCTGGGCCGGTACCGTGACCTGCTCATCCACCAGCACGAACTCATTGCTGGCGGGATCCAGGCTGTACATCTGGGTGCCCTGGCCGGTGGTCAGCGCCATCACTGTGGCCGGGCCATAGAGGATGTAGCAAGCGCAGGGCTGGTTGGTGCCTGGCTGCATGAAGGCGGCTTCGTTGACCTCGCCCTGAGGGGCCGGCAGGACCGAGAAGATGGTGCCGACCAGAGAGTTGATGTCGATGTTGGAGGAGCCGTCCAGCGGATCGAAGCACACCAGGTATTGGCCGTCGGTGTTGGCGGCGACCACGTCGGTTTCCTCCTCGGAGGCGATCCCTTTGACCAGTGGGTTGGCACCGAGCTTGTCTTTGATCAGGTCGTTGGCAATGATGTCCAGCTTCTTCTGAGTCTCACCCTGAACGTTTTCACTGTCGGCCACCCCCAGTACGCCCGCCAGGGCGCCGCCTCGAACCAGCTGGCTGATCTCTACGCCACAGTCGGCTAGGGTCAGGATCAATTGTTGTAACTCGGAGGGTAAGCCTTGTAGGCTAAGCGTTTCGCGAAGGCGCTGCATGCAGGGGTCCTATCTGAATGATTGGCAGGGTAAATTATCCGCCAATGATAGCGAAAAATCCGCCCTTTTGCAGTGCTACGAAGGGATAATGGCAAAACCGACCTGGGCTCAGGGTTGATGGCGGTCACCGGGTGAATTTTATTCGCTTGAGATGGGTAACAGTTTTGATTATAACGAGTCGCCTATGGGAAGAGATCTCACTGGCTGAGAATCTCGATTGTGAGTCAATGCTACCGCCGCGAACGTTGCTATTCGCATAGAAATTGAGGGTGATTAACCGTGTTTGGTAAAACGAAAAAGAGTCGCGCAGGTTTAACCTATTTTGCGCAATCAACCCGCCTGGAAGGCAGTCTTCATGTGGAAGGCGATTGCGTGGTTGACGGTCACATCATCGGAGAGCTGACGGCTACCGGCCTGATTGTGGTGGAAAGTGCCGGCACCATCGAAGGGCAGGTTACCGCCGAACAGGTTCAGGTCGAAGGCAAGATTACCGGTAATCTGGAGTGCCAGCGCCTGACCATTGCCGCCAGCGGCACCGTGGAGGGTGAAATTGTGACCGACAAGATTGAGATCTTCAATGGCGGACAGTTCATCGGTTCCCGAGTGAAAGACAAGCCTAAGCTGCTGGAGAACAAGCAGCCAGAGCTGGAAATCGCCTGCTCTAAAGCCAGTTAAAGCCGATGTGTCGACCCGCCCCAGTGGGCGGGTTTGTGATTTTCGCCGGCTTTAGCGACAATCCCTCTCATTGTCATATCAGGAATAATAACAATGAGACGGATTCTATTTACCGGGCTGCTGTGTTGCTCGGCGTGGCTCAGTGCCGAGCCACTGACCCTGTCCCGCATCGTCAGTGAGCCCTCACTGGCGGGTTCCCAACCCTCCAAACCGGCGTTGTCTCCAGATGGCCAGCGAGTCACCTGGCTGGCGCCCCGCGAAGACGATCTGGACCGCTACGACCTCTGGCAGTATCAGTTGGGCAGCGGTCAGCGCACTCGCCTGGTGGACTCGACCCTGTTCGAAGAGGGCGAGCTGTCGGAAGAGGAGAAGGCGCGTCGTGAGCGTCAGCGCATCTACGGTAAAGGGCTGCTGGAGTATCAGTGGGATACCCAGGGCAAGGCGCTGCTATTTCCCATTGGCGGCGACATCTGGCTGTATCGGCTGGAAAGTGGCAAGCCGCAACAACTGACCCGGACCGAGGCGTTCGAAACCGACGCCCGTTTCTCCCCCAAGGGTAACTACGTCTCCTTCATTCGCCAGCAGAACCTGGTGGTGATCGATCTGCGTACCGGCCAGGAGCAGTCGTTGACCGTCGATGGCAAGGGGCCGCTGAAAAACGGCATGTCCGAGTTTGTGGCCCAGGAGGAGATGGATCGCATGAGCGGTTACTGGTGGTCGCCGGATGAATCCGCCATCGCGTTTCTGCAGGTGGACGAATCTCCGGTGGAGCAGGTGATTCGCAATGAGATTTTTGCCGATGGCATCAAACTGACGGAGCAGCGATACCCCTATGCCGGCAGAGACAACGCCAGCGTGCGTGTCGGCGTGGTCAGCCTCGACGGTGGTGCCATTCAGTGGTTGCCCGGCGCCAGAGATAACGGCGGTTATCTGCCGAGGGTGAACTGGAATGCCGACGGCAGTGCCGTGACCTGGCAATGGCAGAGTCGCGACCAGCAGACCCTGCAGTTGTGGCAGTGGCGCAAGGCCAGCCAGAGACGTTCTCTGCTTTTGACTGAGACCAGCCGCAGCTGGGTCAACCTCAGCGATGATCTGCACTTTCTCAGTACTCAACCCGGATTTATCTGGAGCTCGGAGCGCAGCGGTTTCCGTCACCTGTATCTGATGGATGAACAGGGCAATCTGGTTCGGCAACTGACCGAGGGCAACTGGGCGGTGGATGCGGTGGAAGCCATCGACGAAGCGGGCGGCTGGGTCTATTTCAGTGGTCGTCGTGATACGCCGCTGGAGCGGCACCTGTATCGAGTCCCACTGAGCGGCGGCGAGGTGCAGCGCCTCAGCCAGAGAGCCGGATTCCACCAGCCGGTATTCAGTGACGACGGCTCCGTGTATCTGGATCACTTCTCCTCCACCCGGCAACCGCCGCAGCTGAGTCTGCATCAGGCCGACGGCAAGGCCATCGGCTGGATTGCGGAAAATGCCATCGAGGGCGATCATCCACTGGTGCGTTACTGGAGCGACTGGACCCAGCCACAATACGGTACTCTCAAGGCGGACAACGGCATGACCCTGCACTATCGCTTGTTCAAGCCGAAGACTCGTCCGGGTCAGCGCTATCCGGTGGTGGTACGTGTCTATGGCGGGCCCCATGCTCAGACGGTCCGGGACAGCTGGAGTCGCCATGATTACTTTACCCAGTATCTGGTTCAGCAGGGGTTTGCGGTCTTCCAGCTGGACAACCGTGGCTCGGCTGCCCGCGGACTGGCGTTCGAGAGCGAAATCTATCAGCGCCTGGGCAAGGTGGAGGTGGCCGATCAGGTGGCGGGGGCTGAGTACCTCACGAGCCTGCCATGGGTCGATCCCGACCGCATCGGCATCTATGGTCACAGTTACGGGGGCTACATGACTCTGATGAGCCTGTTTACTGCGCCTGAGTCGTTTGCCGCCGGCGTCTCCGGTGCCCCGGTGACCGACTGGAGCCTGTACGACACCCACTATACCGAGCGCTACCTGGCCCACCCGGCCAGCAACGCCGAAGGCTACCGGCTGTCGTCGGTATTCCCCTATGTGGATAAGCTGAAAGGGCAGCTGTTTGTGTACCACGGCATGGCCGATGACAATGTGCTGTATCAGAACAGTACCAAGCTGTATAAGAGCCTGCAGGATGCGGGCAAACTGTATGAGTCGAAAGACTACCCCGGTTCCAAGCACTCCATGCGAGGCAAGACGGTGCAACTGCACCTGATGGCCACCATCGAGGATTTCCTGAAGCGGAGGCTGTAATCCCGGACTCAATAAAAAACCCACCGGAAACGGTGGGTTTTTTTATGGCCTTAGCCCGGCGTCGGCCCGGCAGAGCGGTAGCGGCGCCACAGTTTGACCGCCAGGGTCAGCACCAGCCCGGCGACGGCCAGGTGACAGGACACCAGCGCCATCGGCGGTGGCAGAAAGGTCAGAATGCTGACAAACAGGGCGATGCCGATAAAGGGGGTCCACCAATGACCGGCAAACAGGAACACCAGCAGCAGGTACGGGGCCAGCAGCGACATCATGCCGATGAAACCGTACAGAAAGACCAGGGTGAAGGTGTCCATGAGCGCCAAACCTTAAAGTTGCATTAGTAATGCAATTATAGGATTAGTAATCGAAGATCAGTGTGATCCCGATCAAAACATCATGGCCCGGTAGCTGTACAGCAATGACAGGATCACCACCACAGGCAGCATGTTCAACAGCAGGCCAAAGGTGGCTTTGCTGCTGGGCCCCTGAAGCAGAGTCTTGAGGCTGGCCCAGACCCCCAGCAGGTTCATGACGAAGGCCACCATGGCAAACAGGGTAGCGGCGATCAGGGCCCAGCCTCCGGCTCCGCCCATCATCTTGGCCACCTGCTCAGGGTCCTGGATAAAGGCGTAGGGGGCGAAGGCCACAAAAAAGCTGACCAGATAGATGGCGGCGGCGATGGCGAAGTGTTTCAGGCCATGGTTTGAAGGGGTCACGGTGCTCTCCACAAAGGTCACGCAAAAACCAGAGCCCGGGCTCTGGTTTTTGTCAACGGGATTAATGACTTTGATTATGCCTTGCGAAGGCTCACCATGACAATGGCTACCGCTGCCAGCACCATGCAGTACCAGGCGTGGCTGACCACCACCAGGGGGGACAGCTTAAAGGTGGCGCCGGCCAGCAGTGCCTGGGCACCCCAGGGGATCAGGCCCTGGTTGATGCAGGAGAAGATGTCCAGCATGGAGGCGGCGCGACGCTTTTTGACGCCGTGACGCTGAGCCAGATCCTTGGCCACCGAACCGGTGATGATGATGGACACCGTGTTGTTGGCGGTACAGAGGTTGGTGGCAGAGACGATGCCGGCCATGCCCAACTCGGCAGCGCGGGGCGACTGGGCCTTTTTCGAGAAGCGGGCGATCAGGGCCGCAGCGTTGTCCGCCAGCCAGTTGAGGCCACCCTGGTGCTTCATCAGTGCCGCCAGGCCGCCCACCAGCATCGACAGCAGGAAGATCTCCTGCATGCTGCTGAAGCCGGCATAGATGTCTTTACCCAGCTGCATCGGCGCGTAGTCGCCGCCGGCGATGGCACTGACACCGGCCAGAAGAATGCCTGCCGGAAGCACCAGGAAGACGTTCACACCGGCGACTGCCAGTACCAGAATGGTGAGGTAGGGCAGCACCTTAATCAGATCGAACGACTGGGCTTCCACTGCACTCTGGCCCGAGCCAACCACCACAAACAGGATAAAGGTCAGCGCTGCGGCCGGGGCCGAGATGCGGATGTTTTCCCGGAACTTGTCTTTCATCTCGCAGCCCTGGGTGCGGGTGGCGGCGATGGTGGTGTCGGAGATGATCGACAGGTTGTCGCCAAACATGGCACCGGAGATCACCGCACCGGCCATCAACGCCGGATCGATACCGGTCTGCTGACAGATGCCATACGCCACCGGGGCCAGGGCGCCGATGGTGCCCATGGAGGTGCCCATGGAGGTGGCGATGAAACCGGCAATCAGGAAGAAACCGGGCAGCAGCAGCGAGGCGGGGATCAGGGTCAGCCCCAATGCCACGGTGGCATCCACGCCGCCGGTTGCTTTAGCCACGGCGGCAAAGGCGCCGGCCAACAAGTAGATCAGGCACATGGCGATGATGTTGCTGTCGCCAATGCCGGCAATGAACTGGTTGAGGCTCTTGTCCAGGGCCTGGCGTGCCAGGGCAAATGCCAGCACGATGGCCGGCAGGATGGCGATCACCGGCGACAGCTGATAGAAGGCAAACTCGGTGCCCAGGCTCTGGTGATATACACCGGCGCCGACAAAGGTGGCCAGGAACAGCAGCAGTGGCAGCAGGGCCACGGCAGAGCGGGAGCGGATTGCAGGGGTGGTTAGGGTTTCGGTCTGACTCATTGTTTTTTACTACTCTTGTTACCCACGGCCATCCTGGTGTGCGGTGCTGACTCGACCTCATGTCGAGCGGTCTATGGCGGCATTGTGTCCCATCCGTTCGGTCATGTCAATTTAGACGTCTAGACGTTTCGATGTTTTTCCATCTTGGTTGCTATAACTGATTGTTTTGCGGCTGGTGGCGGCGGGTTGGTACACTGACGGCAGTTTTGATTATGGAATCCGTGATGCACGTTCATATTCTTGGTATCTGTGGCACCTTCATGGGTGGCATCGCCCTGCTGGCCCGCAGCCTGGGCCATACCGTCACCGGCAGTGACGCCAATGTATTTCCTCCCATGAGCACCCAGCTGGAGCAGCAGGGCATCGAGTTGATCGAGGGGTTTGACCCGGCGCAGCTCGAGCCGGCGCCGGATCTGGTGGTTATCGGCAACGCCATGAGTCGGGGCAACCCCTGTGTCGAAGCGGTGCTGGACAGAGGCCTGCGTTATACCAGTGGCCCGCAGTTTCTGGCGGAGCAGGTGTTGGATCAACGCTGGGTACTGGCCGTGGCGGGCACCCACGGCAAGACCACCACCGCCTCCATGCTCGCCTGGCTGTTGCAGGACAACGGCCTGGCGCCAGGCTTCCTTATCGGTGGCGTTCCCCGTGAATTCGGGGTGTCGGCCCGCCTGGGGGAGACGCCGTTTTTTGTGGTGGAAGCGGATGAGTACGATACCGCCTTTTTCGACAAGCGATCCAAGTTTGTTCACTACCACCCCCGGACTCTGGTGATGAACAACCTGGAGTTCGATCACGCCGATATCTTCGATTCCATTGCCGATATTCAGAAGCAGTTCCATCACCTGCTGCGCACGGTGCCGGGCAGCGGCCAGGTGATCTGGCCCGAGTCAGAGCCGTATCTGGCCGAGGTGGTGGCTCAGGGCTGCTGGAGCGAGCAGGTATTGATCGGTGACCAGGGCTGGTCGGCGACAAAGCTCCGTGACGATGGCAGTGAGTTCGAGGTTCACCTCGACGGAGAACCGCAGGGCAGGGTCCGTTGGCCCCTGATCGGGGATCACAACATCAGCAATGCGCTGGCAGCGCTGGCGGCAGCCCGCCATGTGGGTGTGCGTCCGTTCGACGGCATCGACTCCCTGAGCCGGTTCGCCGGCCCCAAGCGGCGCATGGAGCTGAGAGGAGAGGCCGGGGGCATTCAGGTGTTCGATGACTTCGCCCACCACCCCACCGCCATCGCCACCTCGCTGAAGGCGTTGCAGGCCCGCAATCAGGGCGGGCGGGTGCTGGCGGTGCTGGAGCCACGATCCAACACCATGAAAGCCGGCGTTCATCAGCATACCCTGGCGGCGTCACTGGCGGACGCCGATGCCGCCTTTGTGCATCAACCGGCCGGGTTAAGTTGGGATCTGGCGGCGTCGATGGCGAGTGCACCGGTGCCGGTGAGCCTGGCGGATACGCTGGAGGAGTTGGTGTCGGCGGTGGTGGCGCAGGCCCGGGCGGGCGACACCATCGTGGTGATGAGCAATGGCGGCTTCGGCGGCATCCATACCCGCTTGCTGGATGCACTGGAGGCATCGAAATGACAAACTGTGATCAAGCTATCACTTTGGCTTTTACCGGCGCCTCCGGGGCGCCCTATGGGCTGCGCTTGCTGGAGTGTCTGCTAAAATCCGGCCGAACCGTGTTTCTGATGGTGTCATCGGCGGCACGGGTGGTGTTTGCCGAGGAGCAGGATTTCCTGTTGCCTGCCAACCCTAAGGCCTGTGCCGATAAGCTTCGCCAGCATTTTGGTGTCGATGAGGCCCAGCTGAGGGTGTTTGGCAAGGAGGAGTGGTTTTCTCCGGTGGCCTCGGGCTCGGCGGCACCCAGGCAGATGATCATCTGCCCCTGTTCGACCGGCACTCTGGCCGCCGTGGCGACCGGAATGAGCAACAATCTGATCGAGCGGGCGGCGGACGTGGTACTCAAGGAGCGGGGACAACTGTTGTTGGTGCCCAGAGAGACACCGTTTCATGCCATTCACCTCGAGCATATGTTAAAGCTCAGCCAGGTGGGCGCCACCATCATGCCGGCGGCGCCGGGGTTCTATAATCAGCCCCGGTCCATCGACGATTTGGTGGATTTTATGGTGGCCAGAATACTGGATCACCTGAACATAGAACATCAACTGTTGCCCCGCTGGGGCTACGGTAACCCTACAGATTAAAATAATTGAGTATAACCATGAAGCATACCCTTGAAGTGATGATCTCCGAACAGGAGATTAACCAGGCCCTGGATACCATGGCCGAGCAGATCAACCGTGATTACGCCGGCGTCGATTCGCTGCTGGTGGTGGGGTTGCTGAAAGGCTCTGTCATCGTGATGTCTGATCTGGTGCGCCGTCTCGATGGCAATGTGCAGATGGACTTTATGACCGCCTCCTCCTACGGCAGCAGCACCGAGTCCAGCGGTGACGTGAAGATCGTCATGGATCTGGCCCAGTCCATCAAAGGCCGTCATGTGCTGCTGGTGGAAGACATCATCGATACCGGCCGTACCCTGTCCAAGGTATTGGCGCTGCTGAACTCCCGCGAGCCCGCCTCCCTGGCCATCGCCTCTTTCCTGGATAAGCCCACCCGCCGGGTGGTGGACGTGGACGTGAAATACACCGGTGTGGCGATTCCCGATGAGTTCGTGGTGGGTTACGGCTTGGACTACGCCGAGTCCTACCGCCAACTGCCTTACATCGCCAAGGTTGTGCCCAGCGACGGCGAATAACTCGCACCGCCTCTCAGAAAAGCGCCCCCGGGCGCTTTTTTTGTGGCCGAAGACCGGTGAGACCGCCGGGGGACGGGACCGGAATCCCTACCCGCGGGCAGGTTATTTTTCCATGTTTATCCAGACCTAAGGGGTTTATAATAGCGGGCTACGTTTTTTGGAGACCAGCATGACCCAGCCACAGAGCGCGTTGCAGATCACCGAGCTGCGCAAAACCTACGCCGGCGGTGTGGAAGCCCTCAAGGGGATCAATCTGACCGTGGAAGCCGGGGATTTCTTTGCCCTGCTCGGGCCCAATGGCGCCGGTAAGTCCACGACCATTGGCATCATCAGCTCGCTGGTGAACAAGAGTGCTGGCGAAGTCAGTGTGTTTGGTCATCCCCTGAGCCGGGAGCTGGAGGCCGCCAAGCGCCAGATCGGCCTGGTGCCCCAGGAGTTCAACTTCAACCAGTTTGAGACCGTGCACCAGATTGTGATGAATCAGGCCGGCTACTATGGCGTGCCGCGGGCGGTGGCGGCCGAGCGTGCCCGGGTGTACCTGTCACAGCTGGAGTTATGGGATAAGCGCGACGCCACAGCCCGTACCCTGTCCGGAGGCATGAAACGGCGGCTGATGATTGCCCGGGCGCTGATGCACGAACCGAAGCTGCTGATTTTGGATGAGCCCACCGCCGGGGTCGACATCGAGATTCGCCGCTCCATGTGGGAGTTTTTACGCCGCATCAACCAGCAGGGGGTGACCATCATTCTGACCACCCATTATCTGGAAGAGGCGGAGATGCTGTGTCGCAACATCGGCATCATCGACAAGGGCGAACTGGTGGAGTGCACCTCCATGAAGCAGTTGTTGTCCAAGCTGAGTGTCGAGACCTTTATCCTGGACCTGAAGCCTGGCAGCCCGGATCTGACGCTGTCCGGGTTTGTTCATCGTCGTCTGGATGGCCACACCCTGGAGGTAGACGTCGAGAAGAAGGACAGCCTCAATGCGGTGTTCGCCCAACTCAGTGACCACGGCGTGCAGGTGCTGTCCATGAGAAACAAGGCCAACCGGCTGGAGGAACTGTTTGTCTCCCTGGTGGAAAATGGCCGCAAGGAGGAACAGGCGTGAGTCATCCCTATACCATTGCCTTCAGCAGTCTGCTGCGTAAAGAAGTAAACCGGTTTGCCCGAATCTGGATTCAGACTCTGGTGCCACCGGCCATCACCATGACCCTGTATTTTTTGATTTTCGGTAACCTGGTGGGGTCGCGGATCGGTCAGATGGGGGGCTTCAGTTACATGGAGTTCATCATGCCCGGGCTGATCATGATGGCGGTGATCACCAACTCTTACTCCAATGTGGCCAGCTCCTTCTACAGCGCCAAGTTTCAGCGCAACATCGAGGAGTTGCTGGTAGCGCCGGTGCCCAATGTGCTGATCATTCTCGGTTACATCGGTGGCGGCATGGCCAGAGGCCTGTGCGTCGGGATGATCGTGACCGTGGTGGCGATGCTGTTTGTCGACCTGCAGATTCAACATCCGCTGGTGGTGATCTCGGTGGTGGTGTTGTCGTCGATGCTGTTCTCCCTGGCGGGGCTGCTGAATGCCATCTTTGCCAACAGTTTCGATGACATCAGCATCATTCCGACCTTTGTGCTGACGCCGCTGACCTACCTGGGCGGGGTCTTTTACTCCATGAGCCTGCTGCCGGAGTTCTGGCAGGGCGTCTCTAAGTTGAACCCCATAGTCTATATGATCAATGCCTTCCGTTACGGCTTCCTGGGGGCCAGCGACATCGGTCTGGGCGCCGCCTTTGCGGTGATTCTGACGTTCATCAGCGGATTCTTCTCCCTGGCCTACTATTTGATTCATAAAGGCACCGGCCTGCGCCACTAGCCTTCCACCCGTTGAACCGGGGAGCCCGGGCTCCCCTTTTAGTCCGAGCCGATTATGACCATTGCCAATTCCCGCGCCATTGAATCCAACCAGCAGGGACTGCACCAGCGTCTGGATGACACGGTGCTCAAGCACCTGGCGACGCCGTTCAACAAACCGTTTCACGACGCTACCCTGGAGACCTTTTATCGGCTCAAGGAGTGGGTCGAGGCCGATGGCCGGCCACTGATCTTTGATTCCTGCTGCGGCGTCGGCGAAAGCAGCGCCAACCTGGCCAGGCGCCACCCCGAAGCGGTGCTTATCGGTATGGACAAGTCGGCGCACCGGCTGGAGAAGCATGAAACCTACCGTCAGCAAGCGGACAACTACCTGCTGGCCCGGGTCGACCTGAACGACCTGTGGCGACTGGCGGTGGCCGATGGCTGGCAGCTGAGCCATCACTATCTGCTGTACCCCAACCCCTGGCCGAAATCCTCGCACCTGAAGCGACGCTGGCACGGGGCGGCGGCATTTCCCTACTTGCTGATGCTGGGCGGTCAACTGGAGATGCGATCCAACTGGCCGGTGTACCTGCAGGAGTTCGCCCGCGGTCTTGAGCTGGCCGGTGTCTCCTCGCAACTGACGCCATTGCCGGCCACCGGTGACGATCTGACGCCGTTCGAGCGCAAATACCGTCTCAGTGGTCAGCCCCTGTATCAGCTGCGGGCAGACCTGAGCGGATTTACCTTGCCCTGGCAGGCTGCCCTGCCGCTGCCGCCACCCTTGACCAACAGTTAGTGAATTTGACCAATTGTGCGCTGGCTCATGGCAGCTTCTATTTTTAAGTCTATGATTTTAATAGAGCAATGTTTTGGCACAAGTTTCGCAGTATGTAGCAGTGTATTCAGTTCGGTCCGAAATGGAGAGCGTAATGAGCAGGTTACAGCAGAAATGGTTGGTCATCAGCGTTGGCATGGGCGTCGTGATTGCCAGTGAAGGCGCGTTGATGATGATGGCAACGCTGTAGGTGCCAGATAGAAAAAAGCGCCGCAAAAGCGACGCATTTTTAACATCTTAGACCTGGCGCCGCTGAGCGGCGCGACAGGATTCAGGCTGCCTGGGTCGGAATGACGTTGGCGGTGCCTTTGATGTCGTTGTCCTGATTCAGGTACACCAGTTGAGGCTTATGCGCCTTGGCTTCCTCATCTTCCATGACCACGTAGGCACAGATGATCACCCGATCCTGCGGCTTGGCCTTATGGGCAGCAGCGCCGTTGACGGAGATGATCTTGGAGCCGCGCTCGCCACTGATGGCATAGGTACTGAAGCGCTCACCATTATCGATGTTGTAGATCTCGATCTTCTCGTACTCGAGAATGCCTGCGGCGTCCAACAGATCCTGATCAATGGCGCAGGAGCCTTCGTACTCCAGTTCGGCGTGGGTCACGCGAGCCTGGTGCAGTTTCCCCTTCAACATGATTCGTTGCATCTAGATATTCCTATTACTTCTGGAAAAGACCGTGGTATCACGATCCGGCCTGCTCGGGCCGCATTTCACTTTGTCAGCGTTATTGTCGCTTTGAAGAAGAATCGGTAAAGATCTTATCCTTCAATGCATTCTGTTGTGATGACAATGTCACAGCATTTTAACCAAAGCACTATAGCCAAATCAGGCCGTCAGATCCACCCGCAGGTTGTCGATCAGCCGTGTATTGCCGAGTTTGGCGGCGGCCAGTACCACCAGCTGGCGGTCGGCGGCATCGGCTTTTTCCAGCGTGTCGGCGTGGCAGATGTGAACGTAGTCGGTGCTGAAGCCATGGTCGTTGAGGCGGCCTCCAGCCTGCTGCTCCAGAGCCCGGGCGTCGGCGCCTTGTTGCAGTTGTTCGGCGATCCAGTCCAGAGTCTGCTTGAGTTTTGGTGCGAGTAAGCGCTCACTAGCGTTCAGGTAGCCGTTGCGTGAACTCAGGGCCAGCCCGTCCGGGTTGCGAACGGTATCGATACCCAGCACGTCCACCGGCATATTGAGATCCCGCACCATGGCGCGAATGATCGCCAATTGCTGATAATCCTTATTGCCAAAGATCGCCACATCCGGTTGCACCAGGTTAAACAGTTTGCACACCACGGTGGCAACGCCGCGAAAATGGCCGGGGCGACTCTCGCCGCAATACAGCATGGAGATGCCGGGGACTTCGACGTAGGTCTGGTTCTCCAGCCCCTGAGGGTAGAGCAGTTGTGGCGTCGGGGTAAACAGCAGGTCAGCACCCAGATCGACCAGAGACTGCTGATCCTGTTCCAGGGTGCGCGGGTAGTTATCCAGATCCTCGCCGGCCCCAAACTGCATCGGGTTGACGAAGATGCTGACCACCACCCGGTCGGCCCGTTGTTTGGCCTCTTTGACCAGCAGCAGGTGACCGTCATGAAGGTTGCCCATGGTGGGGACAAAGGCGATGCTGTCACCGTCCTGGCGCCACTGCTTCAGGCATTGGTGCAGGCGATGAATGTCACTGATGGTTTGCATCTTAGGCTCTCTTATTCAAATCCGTGCTCTGGGCCAGGGAAGGTGCCGTCGGCGACCTCCTGAACGAAGGCGCTGGCGGCAGCCTGAATGGTGCCGTGGTCATTGATGTAATTCTTGGAGAACTTGGGAATGTAGCCACTGGTGATTCCCAGCACATCGTGCATTACCAGGATCTGGGCGTCGGTGTCCGGACCGGCGCCGATGCCGATCACCGGGATATTCAGGTGTTCGGTGATGTGGCGGGCCAACTGACTGGGGATGCACTCCAGTACCAGCAGACTGGCGCCGGCTTGTTCCATTCTCTGGGCTTGTTCCAGCATCTGCTGGGCCGCCTGATTGTCGCGGCCCTGAACCTTAAAGCCACCAAACTGGTGCACCGATTGTGGGGTGAGTCCCAGGTGGGCACATACCGGGATGCCGCGTTCAGTCAGGCCTTTGACGGTATCCAGCAGCCAGTCGCCCCCTTCCAGTTTCACCATCTGGGCGCCGGCCTGCATCAGGGTGGCGGCGCTGGCGAAGGCCTGCTCCCGGGTGGCGTAACTCATGAACGGCATGTCGGCGATCACCAACGCCTTCTGGGCCCCGGCGCGAACGCAACGGGTGTGGTAGGCGATCTGTTCGACCGTTACCGGAAGGGTGTCGCTGTTGCCCTGAAGTACCATGCCCAGGCTGTCACCGACCAGCATTACCGGTACACCGGCGGCTTCGAAGGTGGACGCGAAACTGGCGTCGTAGGCGGTTAGGGAAGCGAATTTCTTACCCTCTTGCTTCCACTTTTTGAGGGTTGCGGTGGTGATTGCTTTCATGTGAACGGCTCAATTAAGACACGTAGTTGGATCGCAGTTTATATTCTAATGGCGGCCGAGTTGCAAATGGGTTGCACCTTAAGCCTGGCTTGTGCCACTTAAATCGGGTATCGAGTCCGGCACCTGCGTCAGCGACTGAGGGGGGCAGGCCGCCAGCAGGCTGGTGAGCTGTCGACCGTCGGCAAACTGGTAATGGGGCGCGATCTCAAACAGGGGCAGCAACACAAAGGCCCGTTCGGCGACGCCATAATGGGGTACCGTCAGCCGGGGTAGGTTGAGGCATTGGTGGCCGTAGCTGATGATGTCGAGATCCAGGGTGCGGGCGCCCCAGCGCAGGTGTCGCTCCCGACCTTGAGCCTGCTCGATCTCCTGCAGGGCATCCAGCAACTCAAGGGCGTCCAGGGTGGTATCAATGGCGATGACCGCGTTGGTGTAGTCCGGCTGTTTCATGCCCGCCATCGGCGGGCTGGTGTACAGCGAAGAGCTGGCGATCACCCGGGTACCGCCCAGGCCGTGAATGGCACGGATGGCGGCGTGCAGGTGATCGACGCTCGGCCCCAGGTTGCTTCCCAGGGCGATGTGACAACGGCTGGGCATCAGCTGTCGCTGGATTTGGCCGCCGCCGGCTTACGCTTGCGAGGCCGACGACGTCGGCGCTGGCCTCCGCCTGAACCCAGGTTGCGCACCATCAGGCGGCGCCCCTGGTCATCGGCGTCGACAAACTGGGTCCACCAGCGTGCCAGTTCGGCCACCTCGCCCCCTTCGGCTTCGCCACGCAGTACCAGGAAGTCGTAGGCGGCACGGAAACGGGGGTGCTCGAAGATGCGGAACGCCCGGGCTCCGGCGCGTTTGTCCAGGCGGATCTGCAGTTGCCAGATCTCCTGGGCCGGGGTGGAAAAGCGTCGGGGCATGGAGATGGTCTTGCTCTGCTGGCTGACCACCTCGGAGCAGGCGCCCATCATGGCATCGTATTCACTGACACCGCGGCTGGTGCGTTCGGTCATCAACTTCTGCAGCGGGTACCACAGCATGGCGGCGTACAGGAACGCCGGGGTGACCGGTTTATCGGCGTTCACCCGTTGGTCGGTATTTTTGAGCACCGCTTCGATCAGGGTTTCTACCTTTTGGCCGTCTTCCTTGTTGAGCAGGCTGTCCTGCATGGGGAACATCGGCGCAAACAGGCCGTATTCACGCATCATGCGGAAGTTATCCAGACCCTTGCCGGACATAAACAGCTTCAGGGTTTCCTCAAACAGTCGCGCCGCCGGAATGTCGCTCAGCAGCGGTGCCATCTTGTGGATCGGCTTGGAGACGCTGGGATCCAGGTCGAAGTCCAGCTTGGTGGCAAAACGCACCGCCCGCAGCATTCGAACCGGATCCTCGCTGTAGCGCTTGGTGGGATCACCAATCAGGCGCAGGCGCCGGGCTTCCAGATCCTCCATGCCGCCGAAATAATCGCGGATGGAGAAGTCGCTGATGTCATAGTAGAGACCGTTGACAGTGAAGTCGCGGCGTTCGGCGTCTTCATCGATGCTGCCATAGACGTTGTCACGCAGCAGGCGGCCGCTGTCATCCTTCTTGGCGTGCTTGCTCTCCTCTTCGTGGTGGCCCCTTAGGGTGGCAACCTCGATGACGTCACGGCCAAACAGGATGTGGGCCAGCCGGAAGCGGCGGCCCACTAACCGACAGTTGCGGAACAGGCGACGAACCTGTTCTGGGGTGGCGTTGGTGGCCACGTCAAAGTCTTTCGGCTGATGGCGCAGCAGCAGGTCCCGGACACCGCCGCCCACCAGGTAGGCCTCATAGCCGGCTTTATGCAGTCGGTATAACACTTTGAGCGCATTTTCACTGATGTCTGAGCGGGACACCCCATGGGATTTGCGGGGGTAAACCTGGAGCTCGGGTTCTAACTGGATCGCTTGTTCCCGATTAACAAGTTTTTTCGCCAGTTTTGTCAGACGCTTAAGAATGGTACACCTCGACTGGATTAAGGCTGTAAAAAAGAGAGTGTGTGCGGCGCGCAATAATACCGCATCACTGCTGAAATGATAAGCCATAAGGGGGCTTAGTCCAATTTAAGCCCGCTTGTTGGCCCTGGAGCCGGCCTATTTGCCCGATTCCGGGCCGATTTCGATCTGCCGTTGCTGTGGCAGCGCCCCTAAGGAGAAGGCGTCGGTGGCCCACAGCAGTTGTTCCTCGACCGGGGCGCCGACCAGTGTGGCGGGCAGCGGCAGGCCCAAAAACGCCAGCGCCCGGCTCAGGGTGGAGCCGGGCTGGCCGGGATCGATGGCCGGCGCGTGGTTTTGTTTGGACAGCTTATTGCCGTCAGACTGTACCGCCAGGGGCAGGTGCAGGTAATCCGGTGCGGTCAGACCCAGAGCCTGGAACAGACTGAGCTGACGTACCGTGGTGTCCAACAGGTCGTTGCCCCGTACTACCTCGGTGATGCCTTGAAACGCGTCGTCCACCACCACCGCCAGCTGGTAGGCGTACAGGCCGTCGCGGCGGTGAATGATGAAATCCTCGCCGGCAAAGGCGGGGTCGGTGTGAATGGGACCCAACAGGCGGTCGTCAAATTGTTCGGTGGGGCTCAGGTTGCGAAACCGGGTCGCGCAGTTGGTGCCGGCGAGGTGGCGTTGCCGGCAATGGCCGTCGTAATGGCCGCCCAGGCTTCGAATTCGTTTGCGGGTACAATCGCAGTGGTACGCCAGCCCGTTGTGGCGAAGCCAGTCCAGGGTGCGGTCATAGGCATGGTGGCGATCGCTCTGATACAGCACTGAGCCGTCCCAGTGCAGGCCAAAGCCCTCCAGGGTGTGCAGGATGTCGTCGGCGGCGCCCGCGACTTCCCGGGGAGGATCGATGTCCTCTACCCGCAGCAGCCATTGCCCCTGTTGACTGCGGGCACGCAGCCAGCTGCCCAGGGCGGCCACCAGAGATCCAAAGTGAAGGGGACCGGAGGGGGAGGGGGCAAAACGCCCGATGTAATCAGTCATGGTGTCGAATGCACAAACAAAAATACCAATGGGATTAATGAAGACGGCCCGACGCCAGCCACACTAATCCCATTGGTATGGAATTGAAAACGGGAGCCGCAGCTCCCGTTCTGTACGATGCTAGCCAGCCATCTGTTTCTCTTTGATTTCGGCCAGTGTCTTGCAGTCAATGCACAGGTCAGCCGTTGGTCGGGCTTCCAGGCGTCGAATGCCGATTTCAATGCCACAAGAGTCGCAGAAACCGAAGTCATCCTCTTCGATTTTCACCAGCGTCTTCTCGATCTTCTTGATCAGCTTACGCTCACGATCCCGGGTGCGAAGTTCAAGACTGAATTCCTCTTCCTGGGCAGCGCGGTCTACCGGATCAGGGAAGTTGGCAGCTTCGTCTTGCATATGGTTTAACGTGCGGTCTACCTCTTCTCGCAGCATGGTGCGCCAGCCTTCAAGAATCTTCTTGAAGTGCACTTGCTGCTTGTCATTCATATACTCCTCACCGGCTTCTTCACGGTAAGGTTCTACGTTGGCATAGGCTAGTACACCGATCTTTTTCGCTTTGCCCTCCGGCATACACGCGTCTCCTGTTATGTCCAAGCGCGAGGCGGTCCTCGAAAAGTGGCGGTATCTATAGCAGATAGCAGTCGCTTTCGCAATCGCCACCCAAAATTTCACTCTATAGCCGTTCCTCTCTACCCGTATATCACCAATATGAGCTGCTGACAAGCAATACTCAAACCCTGGGTTTCACGGGTAATGAGCCCATCACAGTTATTCCCTGTGGCGAGATCTCAGTCCCGACGGCGAGGAATTCCACCCCTTTGTCCATGGCTTCCCGGCATAGGGTCGCATAGGCGGGGTCGATGTGATCCGCTGGGGAGACTGAGTCAATACCGCTATGTTGCACCAGAAACAGCAGTACGGCCCTGTGACCTTGATCTACCATCTGCATCAGTTCCCGTAGGTGTTTTTGCCCTCGAGTGGTGACGGCGTCAGGGAAATAGCCTTGTTGTTGCTGCAACAGGGTGCAGCTTTTAACTTCTACGTAGCACAGAGGGTTGTGGTTGCCGCTGAGAAGCAAGTCGATGCGGCTGTTCTCTTCGCCGTAGCGGACTTCCCGCTGAATGCGATCGTAACCGCCGAGGGCGTCCAGTACTCCCTGTTCGATGGCTTCGGCGGCCAGGGTGTTGGCGGTGGCGGTATTGATGCCGATAAAGTGGCCGTCCCGGGTCTGGGTCAGCTCCCAGCTGCAGGGGTATTTGCGTTTGGGGTTGTTTGAGGTGGAGTACCAGACGGTGTCGCCCGGTTCGGCACAACCGGTCATGGCACCGGTGTTGGCGCAATGCAGGGTCATCACATCGCCGTTGTCGAGGGTAACGTCCGCCAGGAAGCGTTTATAGCGTTTGATCAGGGTGGCGGATTGCAGCGGCTGAGGGTATTTCATCTGGGATCCCTAAATAGGTTCGAAATCAATCGAACAGTTGGTCGAGGCGGTAGGTTTGCAACGGATGGCCGGGTTGCTGGCTCACTGCCACCATCTTGGCGGCCACCTGGGTGCCGGGAATGGGGCGGTATCGCCGCAGACCGGGTAACAGACACAGAAGGGGCATCAGCAGGGCTCCCAGGCGCTCCGCCGGACGGAAATCGTGCCGCTCTCCCAGCAGCAGGCTGGGCTGAAATACGCTGATACGATTAAATGGCAGTGCTCGAATCCGTTGCTCCAGCTGTCCTTTCATTTTCAGGTAGGCGTTTCCGGAGTCGGCATCGGCGCCGCTGGAGGAGACCAGCAGATAGTGGTCGACGCCGTTGGCAGCCGCTAACTGCGCCGCCTGGTATTGGTAGTCCAGATCGACTCTTCGTTGGCCATCGAGGCTGCCGGCCTGTTTGAGCGTGGTGCCGAGGCAGGAAAACAGCCATTGCCCCTGAAACCACTGGCGGTAGCGGTCGAGATGGTCGAACTCCACCACCTGGTTGACTACCTTGTGGCTGTCATGGGGCACTGGTCGCCGGGTCAGGGTGACGATGCGGTCGACGGCCGGGGTGGCCGCCAGTTGCTCCACCAGAGCACGGCCCACTACGCCGGTGGCACCAATGACGATGGCAGTCTGGGTCATGGCAATCTCCTTGTTGACCGGGGCGGGCGATGGTGACGCCCGAAGAGTTGCAATGATACACTGCGTTGAATAACAAAATGAAAGGGAATACAGCATGAGCAAGGTTATGAAAGTGGTTCTGACTCACGACAGCGCCGCGGCTCACTGGGGAGACGCCAGCGTTTCCTTTGACGGTGACACCGCCTCCATCCACCTGAGTGACGGCGATCATGGCCGCCAGGTGCAGGCCGCTGCCCGTAAGTTAAGTTCACAGGGAATTCGATCGGTTTGCCTCTGTGGCGACCATTGGACCGCCGCACTGCAGTGGCAATTTGGCGGCGGCTTTCAGACCGCCAAGCTGGATGCCGAAATTCAGTGGCTCAATGATGACGCCCAGTTGGCTCGCCAGTGGCAGTCCGCCACCTGGCTGCGGGAGCTGGTCAATATGACGCCGGAAGATCTGAGTCCGGAAGTGCTGGCGGATCGGGTCGCGGAAAAACTGACCGAACTGGCGCCGGACAAAGTCAGCTCCAAGCAATGGGTCGGTGAAGCCCTGCTGGCGGCGGGCTGGGTCGGCATTCACGGAGTGGGTCGTGGCTCAGAGCGGCCTCCGGTGATGCTGGAGCTGGATTACAACCCCACCGGCGATGCCGATGCTCCGGTCGAGGTGGCGTTGGTAGGCAAAGGCATCACCTTTGACTCCGGTGGTTACAGCATCAAGCCCAGCGCCTCCATGGTCGCGATGAAGTGCGACATGGGCGGAGCGGCCACGGTGGCATCGGCCCTGCACCTGGCGATTGCCAATGGCCTGGATAAGCGGGTCAAGCTGTTCCTGTGCTGTGCCGAGAACCTGATCTCCGGTCACGCCTATAAGCTGGGTGACATCCTGACTTACAAGAACGGCACCAGTGTTGAGATCGTCAATACCGACGCCGAAGGCCGCCTGGTTCTGGCCGATGGTCTGTTGGCGGCCAATGAGG
This sequence comes from Ferrimonas sediminum, assembly GCF_900100175.1. Taxonomy (GTDB): domain Bacteria; phylum Pseudomonadota; class Gammaproteobacteria; order Enterobacterales; family Shewanellaceae; genus Ferrimonas; species Ferrimonas sediminum. The sequence goes on along the minus strand of NZ_FNEM01000002.1, from coordinate 335,708 downwards.
CCGGGGCCAAGCGCATCATCAATGCGGCGACCCTGACCGGTGCGGTGATGGTGGCCCTGGGTGATGACTACAACGGCTTGTTTGGCCTGCATGATGGCGCCTGCAACGATGCCCTGGCGGCGGCCGCGGAAGTGGATGAAGGGCTGTGGCGCTTGCCACTGGCCAAATTCCATCAGGCCAAATGTCCGTCGGCGTTTGCCGACACCGCCAACAGCCGGGCCCAGAAAGGCGGCGGCACCGGCGGGGCATCCAACGCCGCCGGCTTCTTAAGCCGTTTCGCCGGTGAGCCGGAAAATGGCTGGCTGCACTTCGACCTGGCCGCCTGTTACGCCGACAGCAGCAACGGCATGTGGTCTGAAGGGGCAACCGCCGTCGGCATGTTGACCCTGGCTCAACTGCTCAAATAAGCCGATCCCGTAGAGAAAGAGCGCCTCGCCCAGTGCGGGGCGCTTTAATGTTGGTCGCGCTAACTGGTGTTGGCGGCCAGGCGTAGGTCCGGACAGCACTCGACCCGGTTGCGCCCGTTCTGTTTAGCCTGGTACAGCGCCATGTCGGCGGCGGCCAGCAACTGGTTGGCATCGGCATTGCTGGCGTTACAGCCGGCCACGCCGATGCAGACCGAAAACGTTAACGGCGGTCTCGGGGGCCGGTTTAATTCGGGCAGCGGCACGGTCAGTTGTGCGACTTCCTGGTGCAGTCGCCGAGCCAGAACATGGGCTTCGTTGCCACAGGTGTTGGGCAGCAGCACCACCACCTCTTCGCCGCCATAACGCGCCACCACGTCAGCGTGGCGGGTATGCCGCATCAGTAACTGTCCCAGCGCCTTGAGCACTTCGTCGCCCACCGGGTGGCCGTAGCGGTCATTGACCAGTTTGAAGTGATCGATGTCCAGCATCATCAAGGTCAGGGGCCGATTGCCGGTTCGGCAGATCAGCACCTCCTCCTGCAACCGTCTATCCAGGTAGCGGCGATTGAAGATCTTCATCAGCGGATCGGTGATCGCCTCCTTTTGCAGGTGATACACGGTTTGTACCACCTTGGTGGTGCGCAGGGAGAGGGTGCACACCCACAGGACAAACAGGGCGCCACCGAAAAAGATCGTGGGCACGATCATGCTGGAGCCGTCGTGGTAGTTGCCCCAGTGCAGCAGGCTGAAGCCGGCGTAGCCGAAGATAAACATCAGGATCAGCACCCTTAAGAACTGCCAGTGGTAGTGCAGTTCCCGATTTGGCAGGCGTTTCAACAACGCGGTGACCTTTATCGTGGCAGCGGCGAGCAGGGCGATGCCTAGCAATACCATCAGGTTTCCGAACCAGAAAAAATGCGTGTCCATGCTTGGGCCCTTCCATCAGCAATACTGCCGGTCATGGAACTATAATCTGGAATTTAAGTGTCTGATTCTGTTAGGTGGTTCACAGGAGTTGGCAAAGGGTGGTTCGAGGTTATCAGAGTGTGATCATGAGGGGGAACTGACATTGCGCCAGCGCATCAGCGGGCTGTACACCAGCTTACCCATTTCACGGTAGGATCGAACCAGTTGTACCTCATTTAAAGGCAGAGTGACGGGATTCGGCTCGGGCAACTCGATGGCACCGTGCACGTTGCGGAATAGGGTGACGTGGGGGCGAAATGGCGCACGGTGGGCATGCAGACCATGGCGGGCTGCGTCTCGTCGTAGCTGCTGAGCCAGCCTGTTCAGGGCAATGGGGGTATCGCTGCACCCCAGGCACACTACGCCGGCACGCTCAAAATGCAGATAACGGTCCAGAGTCAGATGCAGTTCGGGTACCGTCAGATCCTGCCAGCGTTGCAACAGAGCCTGCTTTTGGGCGTGGGTCACCTGCCCCAGAAACGCCAGTGTCAGGTGGAAGTGAGTCGAGGGTACCACCCGGCCGATGTCGCCCAGGTGGGTTTGATGTTTGATCAGGGCCATCTGGTGACTGATGCCAACCGGAATGGCAAAAAACAGCCGTTCAGCCATGTCGCACTCGCGGGAAAAAAGACTGTTTTCAGTATATTCCCCTGTGAAGCCGATTGCGACCCGGTCGGGCTATTGGCCTGTTGGCGGTGCGGCGGTACACTGATCCCTTTGTTACCGTCAGGATGCCGTTGTCCCTTGTCCACACTGCCCATTGAACAGGTCTATGTTCCCCTTCGCCAGGCCCTAGCCGGCGGCAATCAGATTATCCTTCAGGCCCCCACCGGTGCGGGTAAATCCACCGCCTTGCCTCTGGCGATGCTGAGCTGGCCGGAGATCGATGGCCGCATCATTCTTTTGGAGCCGCGGCGCATCGCCGCCCGGGCCATTGCCCGTTACCTCGCTGCCCAGTTGGGTGAGTCTGTCGGACAGACCGTGGGCCTGCGGGTGCGGGGGGAGACCCGGGTCAGTGCCGCAACCCGGCTGGAGATCGTCACCGAAGGGGTGCTGACCCGACAGATTCAGAGTGATCCGGAATTGGACGGCGTGGCGATGGTGCTGTTTGACGAGGTCCATGAGCGACATCTGGCAACGGATCTGGCCCTGGTCCTGGCGCTGGAGGTGCAGGGGGGGCTGCGTGAGGATCTGACGGTGATGCTGATGTCTGCGACTCTGGAGGGACAGCCGTTTCAGCGCTGCCTGCCGGACGCCAGGCTGGTCGCCAGTGAAGGGCGCAGTTTTCCGGTGACCCTGGAGTATCAATCGGTGCCTCAGGGGCACCAGTGGCTAACGGACACCGTAAATCAGGTACAACGGCAGCTCAGCCAGCGGTCTGGCAATCTGTTGGTGTTTCTGCCTGGGCAGGGCGAGATTCGCCGGGCGCTCACCCTGCTGCAGGAGCGGGTGGATGAGGAGGTGGACCTGTGTCCCCTGTACGGTCAGTTGTCCCCGCAACAACAGGATCGGGCGATTCAGCCAGCGCAAAAAGGGCGCCGTAAAGTGGTGTTGGCCACCAACATCGCCGAGTCCAGCCTGACCATCGAGGGGATCTCGGTGGTGGTGGATGCCGGTTGGCAGCGGGTGGCCCGCTACAACCTGAAGTCCGGCATCAGCCGGCTGGAGACCGCCCGTATCAGCCAGTCTTCGGCAGCGCAGCGCAGTGGCCGTGCCGGGCGCCTGATGGCGGGTCATTGCGTGCGAATGTGGAGTGAATCGATGCAACAGGGGCTGGCGGAGGCCGATGCACCTGAGATCAGCCAGGCCGATTTGACTTCCCTGGCACTGGAGCTGGCCGCCTGGGGCTGTCGACAGGCCACGGAGTTGCTGTGGCTGACGCCGCCTCCGGCGGTCGCCATGAGCCGCGCCTGGACTCTGCTGCAACAGCTGGAATTGGTGGACGCCGAGCATCGCCTGACCACCATGGGCCGGCGAGTGCACGCCCTGGGTAGCGATCCGCGTTTGGGCCACATGCTGATCAAGTCCGGCGAATTGGGCATCGACGGTCTGCAGGCGCTGGCATGTGAGCTGGCGGCACTGCTGGAGGAGGGGGATCCCCTTCGTGGCCGCAACCCCGGCGTCGACATTGAACTGCGCCTCGGCAAGTTGTCGGGAGCCGGTAAGCCCCAGCGTGACAAATGGCGGCGGCAGCTCAATTGTGGCACCCGGATGGCCAGCAGCCAGTACTGCGGCCTGCTGCTGGCGCTGGCCTATCCGGATCGCATCGGCCTGCCTCGAGGCAACGGCGGTCGATATCAACTCAGTGGCGGCAGTGGCGCCGCCCTGCCTCAGGACGACCCCTGGCAGGGGCGACGGCAGTTGCTGGTGGCGGCGCAGCTGTCCGAGCGCCAGGGCCAGGGCGATGCCTTGGTGCACCTGGCCGCGGAGGTGGCGTTGACAGAGCTTGAGCAGAAGTTGCCCCATCTGCTGATTTGGCAGCGGCGCCAGCACCTGGACGCCAAAACCGGTGAACTGGTGGCCGAGAAGCAGCTGTGCCTGGGCGCGCTGGTGATCCAAACCCAGCCACTGACCGACGTCAGCGATCAGGACTACGTTCAGGCGCTGACTGAGGCGGTGCGTCAGCGGGGGATGGCCTGTCTGCCGTGGACCGAGTCGCTGCAGCAGTGGCGTTTGCGTCTGCGCCTGGCGCGACAGACGATGCCGGAGATGGCGTGGCCGAACCTGGACGATGAGGCTCTGCTGGCGACCCTGGAACAGTGGTTAGCGCCCTATCTGAGCGGGCTGAAAAAACTGTCTCAGCTAAAGTCACTGGATCTGGGCAGCATCGTACGCAACCAGCTGGACTGGAGTCAGCAGCAACAGCTGGACGCCCTGCTGCCGACCCATTGGCAGGTGCCGACCGGCAGCAAAATCAAGCTGGAGTACCACGATCACGGCGTTAAGCTGTCGGTGCGGGTGCAGGAGATGTATGGTGAGGCCAGCACGCCGATGCTGGCCAACGGCCGGCTGCCGGTCACCCTGGAGCTGCTGTCACCGGCGCGGCGGCCGTTACAGGTCACCGAAGATCTGGCCGCTTTCTGGAATGGGGCCTGGAGTGAGGTCAAGAAGGAGATGAAAGGCCGTTATCCCCGGCATCTGTGGCCAGACGACCCGGCCCGGACTCAGGCCACCCGATTAACCAAGAAAAGGATGCAGCAGCAGTAGATGGCCAAGCAACCCAGCAATGGCGGCAAACGGCCCGCCCGCGCCCCGGCCCGCAAACGGCCGGCCAAATCGACCGCAAAAGCCAAGGCCACTGCGGGCAAGCGCCGCAGTGCTCAACGCCGCCGCACCCAGGGGCGCAGCTGGAGCAAGCGCCTGGGGCTGCTGACCCTGGTGTCGCTGATGGTGCTTGGGGGGATCACCGCCGCCTACTGCGTCTACCTGGATCAGATCATTGCCGACAAGTTTGAGGGCCAGCGCTGGCACCTGCCGGCGCAGATCTTTGCCCGGCCCATGGCCATCTACCCCGGTGCGCCCATTACTCATGCTCAGTTAAAGCAGGAGTTGGCGCTGCTGGGCTACCGCAATACCGGCAGCCCCCGCCGCGAAGGCGAGTTTGCGGTCGCCAGCCATAAAGTGGAACTGTACAAACGGGCCTACGATGGGCCCAGTGGCTATGAGCCAGCCCAGCGGGTGTTTATCACTTTCTCCGATAACCGGGTTACCCGGTTGCAGCGATCCAGTGACGGTCGGGATCTGGGGTTTGTGCACCTGGAAGCGTTGCTGATGGATCGCATCGTCGCCGGGGATCGGGAAGACCGGTTGTTTGTGCCCAGAGAGCGGATTCCTGAAAGCCTGGTGGATGCCCTGCTGCGCACCGAAGATCAGGACTTCTATCACCATCATGGAGTGGCCCCGCTGGCCATCGCCCGGGCTCTGCTGGTTAATATCAAGGCCGGGCGGACGGTGCAGGGGGGCAGTACCCTGACTCAGCAGCTGGCGAAGAACTTTTTTCTGACCCGGGATCGGACTCTGTGGCGAAAGATTCGTGAGGCGCTGATGGCGCTGATCATCGACTACCGCTACGATAAAGACACGATTCTGGAGGCCTACCTCAATGAGGTGTACATGGGCCAGGATGGCAGCATCGGTGTGCACGGGGTCGGCCTGGCCGCCCGCTTTTACTTCCACCGGCCCATCGAGGAGCTGACCATTGCCCAGCAGGCCACTCTGGTGGCGATCATCAAGGGGCCTTCCTACTACAACCCCTGGCGCTATCCCGAGCGCACCCTGAAGCGACGGGACCTGGTGTTGAGGTTGATGCTGGAGCAGGGAATGATCGGTAAAGATCAGTATCAGCTGGCGGCGTCTCAGGGCATGGGAGTCCGGGATCCCAAATCCAGACAGCGACATCGGTTACCCGCGTTTATGCAGCAGGTGCGCCAGGAGCTTGCCAGTCGCTATGGGCCGCAGACTCTGAAACGATCCGGCCTTAAGGTCTACACCACCCTGGATCCCCTGGCCCAGCGCTCCGCCGAGCAGGCGGTGGAGAAGGGGGTGACCCGCTTGAGTCAGGACCGCAATGATCCCCGCCTGCAGGCCGCCATGGTGGTGGTGGATCGCTACCAGGCCGGGATTCTGGCGATGGTGGGGGACAAAGATCCCGACTTCAAAGGCTTTAACCGGGCGACGGACGCCATTCGTCCCATCGGCTCACTGGTGAAGCCCTTTGTGTACCTGACCGCCCTGGCGGAGCCTCAGCGCTACCATCTGGCCAGCCGTATCAAGGATCAGCCCATCAAACTAAAGAGCAGCGGCGGCAGTGTCTGGGCCCCCAAGAATGACGATAAACAGTACCGCGGTGAAGTGTCGTTGGCGGACGGTCTGGTGCGCTCCTATAACGTGCCGACGGTGAACCTGGGGATGGCGGTGGGCCTGGACGCGGTCAATGACACCCTGCAAAAGGCCGGCTGGCCGTTGCCGCTGCAGCCACGACCGTCGATGTTATTGGGATCCATGGAAGCCAGCCCCCTGCAACTGGCCCAGCTGTATCAGACCCTGGCTGATGGCGGCCGCTACCGACAGCTGTACAGCGTCAAAGCCGTACTGGATGAGGACAACCAGCCTCTGGCTGAACACAAGGAGAAGGTGACACACGTGCTGTCGCCCCAGGCCAGCTACCTGACCAACTACCTGTTGACTCAGGTGGTGGAGCGGGGCACCGGCCGGCGCCTGAAACAGACCTATCCGGATGTGACGCTGGCAGGAAAGACCGGCACCACCTCCAATGGACGCGATGCCTGGTTTGCCGGCTTCGATGACCGCGATGTGGTGATTACCTGGGTGGGGCGGGACGACAACAGTGCCGCCAACCTTTACGGCTCCAGTGCGGCGCTGCCGCTGTACCGGCGTTATCTGCAGCAGCGCGATCCCTTGTCGCTGGTGCTGACGCCACCCGACGGTACTGTGCAGGGCTACTTCAATGTCCGTGGCCAGGCGGTGGCATCGGACTGCACTGGCGCGGTCCGTTTGCCCGCCGATGCCAGCAGCTGGCCGGATCCCTCCGGCTGCGCCGGCGGCAGCCGGGAGAAAAACTGGCTGGAGCGGGTGTTCGGCTTTTAGTCGTCGACGGCCAGCTTGGCCTGCAGATCTTTCTGGACGATGGCCAGGGCTTTTAGCGCCGTGGCAGGATCCACTTCGTTGGACTCCAGCAGGTAGATCAGATCCACCGCCAGTTTGACTTCGTCGGGGGCGTGTTCCAGAGACATGATGGCCTCGCAGTGTTAATCGGGAGCCACAGTGTACGATGTTGGTGGCAGCGGGTGTAGCCCGCTGCCGTATTTTCGGCGCACGCACAGCACGCGTTTTTGTATCAGATCCCACTCCCCTCGTTGCCGGCCGTTGCCAGTCCCCCCTGATGGCCGTCGATGGCGCGGCCTGACTCGAGCCTGACGACAGGTATTGGGGGGGTCATCGCTGCTGCCATAGCTGGGGCGAGCGGAAGGCGTAGCGGTACAGTCCCCAGTAATAGGGCAACATGATGGCCGACATCACCCCATAGGCCAGCACCATCTGCAGGGGGCCGGATTCTGTCATGAGTTGCTGCAATTCCGGTTGCACAAAGGGCAGGACTACAATGCTGACCATGAGGGCCAGGAAGTAGCCTTTCCAGAAGGTGGCCGTCAGGTAGCGGCCATGTCTGGCGCGCCCCCAGAGGGCGATGAGACCAAAGTAGGTAAACAGAATCAGTGGCAAGTCAGCCAGCAGGCTCAGCAGGTCGTAATGGCCGGAAAATGATTGCAGTGCCTTGTTGCCGAGGCCGATGGCAATGAGGATGACGACATAGATAAAGAGATACATAATCCTGATTCCATTCAGATAATTAATGATGATTGGCCAGTGTAGCCTGATGTCACCCCGTGCGTACAAATAATCTTCGAATCCCATGCTTTTTGACCGACACGATCAATCCGCGGTATGGCTGTGCGGCCGCCCCGGCAGGGGGCGGCTGACGGGGACTCAGAAGGGCTGATTGACCACCACCCGCACCTGATTGCCCTCCGCGCCATAGGCAATGTCCAGCCTCGCCAGCACGTTTTCGACCCAGAAGCGGATGCCGAAACCGGCGCTCCAGTTCATCTCCTGGTGCAGGGTCGACAGGTCGAACTCATCATGGACCCGGCCAACGCCGACGTAAGCGGCGAACTGCCACCAGGGGAAATAGTAGCGGTCAATGAAGGGGATGCTGCCCTGAGGCTGCCAGGTGGGGACGCTGCGATATTCTGCCCCGTAGTAGATGGCGTTGCGGTCGTGAAAGCGATCCGACTGGTATCCCCGCAGTCGATCCCAGCCCCCCAGTTTGGATTGGGCAAACCAGGGCGGGCGGTGCTCCTTGCCTTCGCTGCCGCTGTCCCAGGTGGGGACGTCGGCCAGATAGGCGGTCAGCGACAGGGTCTGCTGCTGGCTCCAGCTGTTGCTTCCCAGGTTGAGGTAGTGGGCGTACTGGGCCTGCCAGCTGGTGTAGCTGCTGCGGTCGCCGCTGCCCCAGTCCCGTTGCAGGTCAAACTCGAATCGATAGCCGCGACTGGGAGAGGGCACATAGTTGCGGGCGTCCATGTCCAGTCTCAGAGCGATGCCCCCGGTCTCCTCCTGGTCGCCATCGGCGATCTGTCGCGATTCGTAGAAGGGTTTGATGGTGATGCTGGACAGGGCCAGTGGCGATTCGCCATCCAACTGCTGGTCGACGGGCAGCATCGGTTCCGGGCCAAAGGCCTGGCGCAGTCGAAACGGGCGGTTTTCCCCGGCGCCAAAGGGCAGCACGTAGCGGAAGCTGGCGGCGTAGCGTTGTTGATCTTCCTGACCGAGGACAAAGTTGTTCTCATCGGAGCCGTGGCCACCGGCGCCGCCGTCGAACCCGGGAGCACCGTCGACGTAGACCTGGGATTCCTTGAAGGTGGCGTTGATGGCTTCCAGATCCACAAACCAGCGGCTACTGTCGCTGAAGGTCAGGTTATAGATGCCGAGAAAGGCGACGTAACTGTCGTTGTTGGAGTAGGCGCCGACGCCGACGATCTGTGATTGAGGTTGCAGCAGCCCCTGGAAACTGCCGGCGGCGGCACCGGTAAAGCCCATGCTGGAGGAGGAAAACACAAAGGGAACAACCGCATTGCGACTTTGCCCTTCGGTGCCGGCGCTGCCGCCCGAGGTATCGTGGACGGCGCCGCCACCGTCGGGGCTGTCGGAAGGCGGTTGGGCACTGTCGGCGGCCCAACCGGGGCCGGCGATCAGGGTCAGGGCAAAGAGTGTGGTGCGGTACATGGAACGTCCTTTGGCAATGTTGGCGCCGAGGGTACCGTTTTTAGCGTCGAAAAACCGTAATGCTCTTGTGAGCGAGTGTAACGGTTGATGAGCGGTGACGCAGTGATTCCCGGCTGCAGCCTCGTTGTACCAGTATTTTTAGCAATAGTAAAAAATGCGCATGAGTTTTTGTTAATTTGATGGCTCGGGCTGAGTAGGGGTTGTCTGGTTGCTGAAAGCAAAAGCCGGAATGGCCATGGTGGGAGCGGTTCGCAACGGGGTTACCAGGGAATCGGCTCACCGCGCCAGTCCAGGTAACTGAGCGTGCCGTCGGCAACCAGGTTCTCAGTGACCTGCATCAGTCGCCGGGCTGCCCGTTGTGGGCTGAGCAGTTGCCCCGGTGCCAGCCGGGATTGAAATGGCCTCGACAGCGGAGTGTCGACCGTACCGGGATGGTAGGCCACCAGTTTGACCCCTTTAGCGCGGCGGCCCGCTTCCACTGCCGCGGTTTGCAGGATCTGATTCAGAGCCGCTTTGCTGGCGCGGTAACTGTACCAGCCTCCGAGGCGGTTATCGCCGATGCTGCCGACCCGGGCGCTGAGTACGGTGACGATGCAGTGCGGACTGCGCTGCAACAGGGGCAGTAGCTGTGACAGCCACAGGGCCGGCACTACGGTATTGCTGTGAAACAGGGCGGAAAGGGACGTCTGTTCGAGTTTTTCGATGCATTTTTCCGGTGACAGATTGTTATCGTGCAACCGGCCGTTACAGAGGGTGACCCGCGCCAGTTGTTGCCGCCGTGGCATCAATGTTTCCATAACCGCCGCGATGGCGTTGACGCTGTTGTCGCATTGAAGGCGGGTTAATCTGGGGTGGGATACGGGGCAAAGCCCGGGGGCGGCCTGGCGGCTGACCGCCACCACCTGCTGTGACGACTGCGTCAGACAGTGGTCGGTCAGTGCCTGTCCGAGGCCGCCGCCGGCACCGGCAATCAGGTGAAGCGTCATCGGCGCGACTTCGGAGGCAGGGAACACTGGCCGCCGTCGCAGTGGGGCGCGTCCATCAACCAGGCGGAGATGCGGTGGCGGTGTTTGGCAAAGCGCAGGTAGCCCCAGTCGGACAGGGTCCGTATCAGCGGCCAGCGCAACCAACTGACCAGGTGCCCCCGCCCCACTCGCTGCCAGGCGCCAACGGTGACGTCCAGACCGGTTATCACCTGGCCGCGTTCGTTCACTGCATGCAGTACCTGCAGGCATCGCATCGGGTCGATCTGGGGAAACTCCGAATGCCAGTCGCTGTCGTAGATGGACACAAAACGCAGCCGCCCCAGAGGGTCGCGCTGGCGCAGCAGGCTGACTTCATGGCTGCATAGGGGGCAACGGTCATCGATAAACAGAGTAAAGGTCATGCAGGCTTCCGCATCAGGGTGATGCAACCAATACGTACAGGCGGGCGGTTGGGATCGCAAGGGATCATGCCGCCACCACCACGGCGAGTGCCGTGATGGTGGGAGGGGATAGCGGATCAGTCCTGCAGGTGGGTGGCGTGAAAACGCAGGTGCTGGTCGATGAAGCTGGCGATGAAATAGTAGCTGTGATCGTAGCCTTCGCGCAGGTTCAGTTGCAGTGGGTAGCCGCTGGCCTGTGCGGCCGCTTGCAACGCTTGCGGCTGAAGCTGTTCGGCCAGATAGGGGTCGCTGGCGCCTTGATCCACTAAGGCCGGTGGGCCCTCGGGGGCGTCGCGCATCAGCAGGCTGGTGTCGTACTGGCGCCAGGCGGCGGTGTCACTGCCCAGGTAGGCGCTGAAGGCTTTCTGTCCCCAGGGGCAGACACTGGGGTTGCTGATGGGGCTGAAGGCCGACATGGAGCGATAGCGACCGGGGTTTCTCAGGCCAATCATCAGCGCACCATGGCCACCCATAGAGTGGCCGGCGATGGCGCGGCGATCGCTGACCGGGAAGGTGGCTTCAATCAGAGCGGGTAACTCTTCCACCAGATAGTCGTACATGCGGTAGTGGCGGTGCCACGGCGCCTGGGTGGCGTTGACATAGAACCCGGCTCCCTGGCCGAGATCGTAGCCGTCATCGTCGGGCACCTTGTCGCCGCGAGGGCTGGTGTCCGGGGCGACAATGGCGATCCCCAGTTCGGCGGCCAGACGCTGAGCCCCGGCTTTCTGCATGAAGTTTTCGTCGCTGCAGGTCAGGCCGGACAGCCAGTACAGCACCGGTACCCGCTGGTCATTGCTGGCTTGCGGCGGCAGAAAGATGGCGAATCGCATCGGACAGTTGAGGCTGTCGGAGTGGTGGCTGTATTGCTTGTGCCAGCCGCTGAAGCTCTTGTTGATACTGATGTTCTCTAACGTCATCTGGGTATCCTGTGGCAGGATCCCGGCCTGAGGCCGGGATCCGGTGGATTATTTGTCGAAATGGATCACGGTACGGATGCTTTTGCCCTGGTGCATCAGGTCAAACGCGGTGTTGACCTCCTCCAGCCCCATGGTGTGGGTGATGAAATCATCCAGCTTGAACTCGCCATTGAGGTAGCGTTCAACGTACTCGGGCAGCTCGGAGCGACCCTTCACGCCGCCGAAGGCGGAGCCGCGCCACACCCGGCCGGTCACCAGCTGGAAGGGGCGGGTCGAGATCTCCTGGCCGGCACCGGCGACGCCGATGACCACCGACTCACCCCAGCCTTTGTGGCAGCACTCCAGGGCGCTGCGCATCACATTGACGTTGCCGATGCATTCAAAGGAGTAGTCGACGCCGCCGTCGGTGAGCTCAACGATCACCTCCTGAATCGGTTTGTCGTACTGCTGCGGGTTGATGCAATCGGTGGCACCCAGTTTGCGGGCCAGTTCGAACTTGCTCTCATTGATGTCGATGGCGATGATGCGGCTGGCTTTGGCCATGGTGGCACCAATGATGGCAGACAGACCGATGCCGCCCAGGCCAAAGATGGCCACGGTGGCGCCGGCTTCCACCTTGGCCGTGTTCATGACCGCGCCCATGCCGGTAGTGACACCGCAGCCCAACAGGCACACCTCCTCCAGTGGCGCCTGGGGGTTGACCTTGGCCAGGGAGATCTCCGGCAATACGGTGTATTCGGAGAAGGTTGAGGTGCCCATGTAGTGGTAGATGGGTTGACCGTCTTTGGAGAAGCGTGTGGTGCCGTCGGGCATCAGGCCCTTACCCTGGGTTTCGCGAATTTTCTGGCACAGGTTGGTTTTTCCGGATTTGCAGAACTTACACTCACCACACTCGGGGGTGTACAGCGGAATCACATGATCCCCGACTTTGACGCTGGTGACGCCTTCGCCGACAGACTCGACAATGCCGCCGCCTTCGTGGCCCAGAATGCAGGGGAAGATCCCTTCAGGATCGTCACCGGACAGAGTAAAGGCATCGGTGTGGCAGACGCCGGTGGCAATCATCTTGACCCGTACTTCGCCTTTTTGCGGCGGCATTACGTCAACGGTTTCCATGGAGAGGGGTTCACCAACGGCCCAGGCAACGGCGGCCTTGGATTTAATGATTTGTGCAGTCATTAACGTTTCCTGTTTTCATCATTGTATTAGGGACGCCGGTTGGCGCCGTTTCGATGTTGAGCATTATATTTGGTTCTGATTTGTTGATAATCGGCCACTAAGGTAAATTACTTTTACCTGCTGGTAATAATTGAGCGGCTGACCGGCCGGAGTTGTCAGGTAAGATTAGCTTCCTGCTCGAGGTCGAGACAGAGAAGTTATGTGTTGGGCACCGATGGGGCGTCAAGGTTGGAAAGGGGAGTGGTAATGTCTGATTGGAGTGGAGTCAGTGAATTTGTGGCGGTATCAGAGACCGAGAGTTTTACTGCCGCCGGTAAACGTCTGGGGATCTCTACCGCTCAGGTCAGCCGGCAGATCACCGCACTGGAGGCCAGGCTGGCGGCCAAACTGTTTTACCGTACGACCCGGAAGGTGTCTCTGACCGACGTCGGGCGGGTGTATTATCAGCACTGCCGTCAGGTGATGGATGGCCTCGAAGAGGCGGAGCGGGCCATCAGCAATCTGCAAAGCTCGCCCCGGGGCCGGTTGAGAATTACCGCCCCGGTGACCTATGGCGAGCGCACCATCGCCCCTCTGGTGAACGATTTTGCCCTGAAGTATCCGGAGCTGGAGGTGCAGCTGCACCTGTCCAACCAGAAGATCGATCTGGTGGAGGAGGGCTTTGATCTGGCGGTGCGTCTCGGAAAGCTGGAAGACTCCAGCATGATGGCCAAACGGTTGAGTGGCCGCACCCAGTATGTGTGTGCGGCCCCTGAGTACCTGGCGGCGCAGGGGGTGCCACATTCTCTGTCGGAGCTGGAACACCACAACTGCCTGGTGGGCACGTTGGAGTTCTGGCGCTTTCAGGAGGCGGGCAAGCCCAGGAGCATCAGGGTCAGGGGTAACCTGAGTTGTAACAGCGGCCAGGCGTTGGCCGATGCTGCCCGCAAAGGGCTGGGGTTGGTGCAGTTGCCGGATTACTACGTTCAGCGCCATCTGGATAGCGGAGAACTGGTGTCGGTGCTGGATCATTTTAACGAGCAGGATGACGGTATCTGGGCGCTGTACCCCCATAACCGTCACCTGTCGCCCAAAGTCAGGTTGTTGGTGGATTACCTGGCCGAACAGTTGGCCTGAGGGCCGCCCGCAGGGTTACCACAGTTTCAGCTGTGGTCTGAGCCAGCGCTGCATGCCATTGAGTGCCAGCAGCAGCAGGCCTTTCGGTAAGCCATGCAGAGCCAGCATGTGGCGCCGGTACAGTGAGGTGTACACGAATCGGGCCGGGCAGCCACGGACGGCCAGGCCTCCTCCCAAAAATGAGAACAGGTTTCCGACGGTGGTAAATCGGGACAGATTGACGAATGCGCCCAGATCTTTGTACAGGTACTCCTTGAGTTCGGCATCGTCGTCCTTGAGTAAGCGAATCAGGTTGTCTCCGACCATCAGCGCCATCTGCCGGGCAGTTTGTCCCCGGGGCGGGGTGTAGCTGCCATCGGGCTGCGGGCAGGCGGCACAATCGCCAAATGCGAATATGCGCGGGTCGGTTGTCGTCTGACAGTTGGGGTGAACCAGTAACTGGTTCGCCTGGTTCAGTTGCAGATCCAGGGTCGATAACACCTCCGGTCCTTTGACCCCGGCGGCCCAGATCATCATGTCCGATTTAATGAACTGGCCGGAAGCGGTTTGCAGGCCATCGGCACTGACCGAGGTGACCCGGGTTTGGGTCATCATATTGATGCCCAGGTCGTTCAGTTGCCGCTCGACGGCGTCTTGCAGGCAGGGCTTGGTCAGCGCCGGCATGATCCGATCGGCGGCTTCCACCAGGTTAACCCTCAGCAGGTCCTCGCCAATGTCATAACCGTAGCCGCTGAGTGTGTCAGCCACATGATGCATCTCTGCAGCCATCTCTGTGCCGGTTGCACCTGCACCGACGATGGTAATGTCGAAGTGAGAGTGCTCGGCCTGTTTGGCGTGCTGCAGGAATCGATTGAGGATTTTCTGTCGCAGCGCCATGGCTTGATCGGTCAGATCGAGAAAGTCGCAATGGGCTTTAACGCCGTCGATGCCGAAATCGTTGGTGACGGCACCGATACCCAGCACCAGGTAGTCGTAGTCGATGTGGCGGGTGGGCAGCACCTGCTCGCCGTCGTCGTTGGTCATCGGAGCCAGAGTGATGGTGCGCCGTTGCCGGTCGATACCTGTGAGTGCCCCCTGCTCGAAGTGGTAGCCATTCTGGGCGGCATGCACCCGGTAGTCGACGGCGTTCAGGCCTTCATCGAGGCTGCCTGCCGCCAGTTCATGTAACAGGGGCTTCCAGATGTGGTGGCTGCTGATGTCCACCAGGGTGATGTTTGCCTGGCCGCGCTTTCCCAGCCTTCGACCGATTTTACCCAGTAATTCCATGCCGCCGGCGCCGCCGCCGACAACCACGATGTTGGTCATAGAGTACTCCAGATGATAAGCGATAATGAATGATTAAGTTGTCGTGATTAACCGGCAATAACGAGTTGCCTATAACCCTGTTAGGAATAAACCCTTGCCAGCCTAAAGCCAGAGTGAAATTAAAAACCACAATTGGGTTTCATTTATTCCGTTCTTAAATAGAATGGCTGTCATTATAGAAGTTTCTAAAGCGCCGGCAATGGCATTAAATATAAAATGACTTTTTCTGTTTGGTAATAATTTGCCTGTTTCTAAATGGCTTGGGCGATCGTGGGTAGGCGTGTGCAGGCGTGGCTTCAAGGTGGGTCGGGATGATTGTTGCTGACTGGTAAAGCTGAATTGCGGCTGGGCGTGCTAGTTGTTTAATTTATTTCCAGTATCATGAATAGAGTGGGGCGGTTGATTTAAATTAGGTTGTTGCTGATATTTGTTGATAACCACCATCGTCTGGATTCTTGATTACCCTCTTGGTTCGTGTCGCTTAAAGAAGTAACCCTTTAGCTTCTGCTTTTTCTGTATTCTCTCTATATTAAGGATGGACACCGTGTCCGATTCATACCAACTTCGTCTGAATAAACTGTCCACAGCGGCATTTGGCGGAATTTTGACCCGACTCCGGCGTGGCATCGAGAAAGAGGGACTGCGGGTAACTTCCCTTGCCAGAGTGGCGCCAACTGGACATCCTGCGGCGCTGGGGGCGGCATTGACCCACCCTTGCATCACTACGGATTACTCAGAGGCTCAGCTGGAGTTCATTACGCCTGTTGCCCAGCGGGTGCGGGAGGGGCTGGACAGCCTGGATCAACTGCACCGTGTTGTGGCTTCACAGATGGGGGAAGAGTATCTCTGGCCTTCCAGCATGCCTTGCCCGATGCAAACGGACGACGAGATCCCTATAGCCCGTTATGGTGCCTCTAACGAGGGCCGTTGGAAGCAGGTGTATCGCGAAGGATTGAGGCAGCGTTACGGTGCCAGGATGCAATCAATATCCGGAATTCACTACAACTTTTCATTGCCCGATGGATTCTGGCCACTGGCCGGACAGCTGTGGCCGCATCAGGGCTGTAGCGCAACATTGAGAACCGAGCGCTATTTTGGTCTGTTGCGTAACCTGCGTCGCCACGCCTGGCTGCTCTGCTACCTGTTTGGTGCCTCGCCGGTGATGGATCGCAGTTTTGTGTCGTCAACGCATCGATTACGGTCGATGGGGAAACACACTCTGGGGTTGCCGTTTGCGACCTCGTTGAGACTCAGTGGACTGGGGTACCAGAGCCGGACTCAGCAGGCGTTGAACATCAGCCTCGATGGCCTGCAGCCCTACCGCCAGGGTTTAATTGAGGCGATGACGCGCACTCATCCTGATTATGAGGCAATGGGCGTCCGGGTTGGGCGGGAGTATCGACAGTTGAGCAGCGGTATTTTGCAGCTGGACAATGAACTGTACAGCGATGCCCGGCCCAAGTGCGTGCCGCCATCGGGCGAGCCGGTGATCCAGGCCTTGAATCGACAAGGGGTGGAATACATAGAGCTGCGATTGCTCGACATCAACCCCTTCCTGCCGCTGGGCATTGACGAACCGCAGATTCGGTTTCTGGATGCCTGGCTGATGTACTGTTTACTGTCTGACAGCCCGCCGTTGTCGGAGTGGGAGCTGCAGGAGCTGGCGGAGAACCGGAATAGGGTGTTACTTGAGGGTCGGAATCCGGATCTCTGCTTGACAATGAATGGGCAGCGGATGCCGTTTCAGGTTGCTGCGAGGCAGCTGCTGGAAAGGGTCTACGCCTCGGCGACGTTGCTCGACAGGGCCCAAATGCACCAGTCCGCAGGCGCCTGCGTGGCGACGGAGCACCGCCGTGCGGTCAATGCCCAGCTGGCGAAAGTGCACGATAGCACCCTGACACCATCAGGCATGATCATGGCCAGGGTGGAAGAAGGGCAGGAGTTTGCAGAGATGATGCTGCAACAGGCGATCGATCATCGCCGTTATTTTTGCAGCCGGCCCCTGTCGGCCGTGGCGATGGCTGGATTTGATCAGATGGCAGAGCGATCCCGGCGCCGTCAGGCCCAGCTTGAGCGTAATGATGCAGTGGATTTTGATGCGTTCATGGCGGCCCGGCTGTCGGCCTTTGGCTGATGGTGTTCAGCCGCCATTCGATGCAGCCACCCCCCTCAATGGCACCGGACAGCACGCCATGGACAGGATTCAGGCTCGGATGAATTTTGTCAGTGCAAAAAGCCCTTGAGATCACAGTTTGGCAGGATATGATGCCTGAAAACGGGAACAGAGGGAGACCCCATGGCGTGCCATCGTATTGAAGAGTTGCTGGAGTTGCTGGAACCAGTGTGGCAGAAAGATCAGGAGCTGAATCTGGTACAGATGCTGCAAAAGGTGGCCGAACAGGCCGGTTTTGACGGCCCCCTGTCTGAGCTGACCGACGACATGTTGATCTACCAGCTGAAGATGGGGGACACCAGCAAGGACACCATGATCCCCGGGATCAAGAAAGATTACGTCGACGACTTCGATTGGAAAGGGGCGATTCTTAAGGCCCGTGGCATCGACGACGAATAACACCAATCCGGCTTCATCTCTACGGCGGCTTTCGAGCGGCCGTTTTTGTTTGGGCTGGCTCCGGGAGTTGTTACACTCCCCCTATTGTCCGTGACAGAAGAAATCAGTATGCAAGGAACCCTGAAAAAGATGCGCAGCCGGCTGGCGGGCGACGTCGACTACACCCTGTTGGTGGGCGAGGAAGCCCTGCCATTAAATGGCATTATTGGCCAGCCGTTGACCCTGGAACACACAGGCAACATCTTCTGCGATGCCTGTGGTCGCAAGACCAACAAGAGTTACTCCCAGGGGCATTGTTTCCCTTGCATGAAGAAACTGGCGCGCTGCGATATGTGTATCATGAAGCCGGAGACCTGCCATTTTGCCGCAGGTACCTGTCGAGAGCCACAGTGGGGAGAGGCCCATTGCATGGTGCCCCATTACGTCTACCTGTCCAACACCTCGGGCCTGAAGGTGGGGATCACCCGGCATACTCAACTGCCGACACGCTGGATCGACCAGGGCGCCACCCAGGGGCTGCCGATCATTCGGGTCCGCAGTCGCCATATCTCCGGGTTGGTGGAGGTGGCATTGGGTGAGTTCATCAACGATAAGACCAACTGGCGGGCGATGCTCAAGGGCAACAACGACAACCTGGACCTCAAAGCGCAGGCACGCGCTCTGTTGCCAAAGATTGAGACTAAACTGGCTCAGATTCGTGCCGAGTTCGGTGATGACGCCTACGAGGTACTGGATGAATCGATCGTCGCCATTGAGTTCCCGGTAAAGCAGTTTCCGGTCAAGGTAGCGTCACACAACTTCGATAAGACGCCGCGGGTGACCGGCATTCTGATGGGGATAAAGGGCCAGTATCTGATCTTCGATACCGGGGTCATCAACATTCGCAAGTTCACCGGCTACGAGGTGCGGGTCAGTTGTTGAGCCTGAGATCCATCGTATAGGACGCCGGCCCAGTGGGGCCGGCGTTTTTTTATTCTGCCTGCCATGCTTGCGTGTCTTCCATTCGCCCTCGCCGTACACCTTAAGCCCGGTGGCATCGATAACCAGTTGGGCCACATGGGACGACGGTACTTGATTTCAACCGTGTTGGCCCGCTTGCTCACCCACCAGAAGGTGAGAGAGCCACGTTGAACCAGTGCGTTGTGGTACTTCGGTCAGTTGATGATTCTTCCTTTCGACTTGCCCATGACGTTGCTCCCAGATTGATGGTCACGGGATCAGATCAACGAACAGCCAGGTGGCTCCCTGGGATTTGAACAATAACGCCCGGAAACAGGGTCAAAAAAAGCCAGCGGGGGTTAGTCGCTGGCTTTGGCACAGTTCAATGATGAGTTGATGTGTTATTTGTGAATCGTACCGATTCTCTTAGCGCGCTCGTCATAATCATCCGCATGACACTCTGAGCAGCTATCCCAGGCTCTCAGCCATGGCTTTTGATAGTCTCCGTCAGCTGAGAAATGGCGCGGATCGTCTTTGGCACCGTCAAGGTCGATCTTGAACAGGTGTGACTCTCCGGGCATGTGGCAATCGGTACACTTTGCCATGAACTCATGTGCAGCAGATGCAATGTTGCTTCCAGGCGCGTTATTGAACTCCTGCTTATGGCAGTCAGTACACTCGCGAGCCAAGGCATCTTCATGACCTGGTTTATCATCGTAGTGCTTGGATTTATGAGGGTTGTGGCAAGTGGAACAGTTAAAGTGTTGCTTCTTGCCCATGGCGATCCCGGTATCAGGATCAACACCTAGCAACGTAGATGCAGCATGGCGACCACCACGGCCATCCTTGCGGCCCTCAGGTCCAAAGTGGGTATCAGTTGCCAAACGTGCATTCTGGCTATCTCCACCGAACTCCTGATCGTGCGGAGAGACGTAGTCAGGATAGCGGCGAACTGCATCGTCTGTTGTGTGACACTCGGTACATGCTATCGCCTTGCCAAAGCCCATAGTTTCAGAGTTGTAATCGTCAACAGTACGTGGCTCAGCAATCTTAACGATGTTGTCTTTAGATGGGCTTTTAATGTGAGCGAGGCCGGCTCCGTGACAAGCTTCGCACTGAACGCCAGTAAGCGCGAAGGTCCCTGCCATGCCGGGCATATCATCTTGGCGATTCAGGTTACGCTCATCACCATGACCAGAGGTGTAATCCTTCCATCCTGTTGTGTGGCATCGAGCGCAGTAATCGAACTGCTTTGAATCAGCTGGGGCATCAGGATTCCAAGCATTCATTCGGTCGATCGTGACCGTCTCGCCTTTAGGGACGCTGTTTACGCTCGCCCTCTTCCCGGTCAGCATGTAGCCATTCTGGTCAAGGAAGTAGGCGCGACGAAGATAGCCGCCAACAACATAGCTGATATCGTCCCAGCTTGTTGGGTTGCCAAGCGAGCTATTCACATCAAGAAGCTCAACAGAGCCAGAGATTGACGTAAACGGGTACTCAGGCTCTTTGCCGTTGACCTTAACAAGCTTGTAATTATGGCCTGTTTCCAAGTAGCTCTCTTTATCCGTATGGCATGACAGACAAGCCTGAGATCCAACATAAGCAAGCTCTTGTGCGGAAACCACAACAGTCACGGTTGAAGTGGCCTTGCCACCGTTACCATCTGAGATTGAGTAGCTCAGAATTGCCGTTCCAATCTCAACAGGGTCAAACATGATCTTGTTGTTATGGATGGAAACGTTGCCAGCACCTTTCATGACGCTAACGGCCTCGATGGTCAACTCATCACCATCAGAATCCAGGTCATTCTCAAGAGCATCAATTAGCACCCGACTTCCCATAGTCGCCATTGCTTCAACAGGGTTGGCTATTGGCGCGGCATTTGATGGTTGCGGTGAAGATGAGTCTCCACTTCCGCTATCGCAAGCAGACAAAACACTAATGAGCATTGCTGCCACAAGTGTTTTTGCAGGCGATGTTATTTCACGTTTTCTTTTCATTATTTTTCCATGTGGTAATGATAACCGTGCCGCTCCGTTATTGAAGCGACACATATTGCTCACAAAGAAATATAATGCCAAGCACCTTGGTTGACAGGTTCATTCGATACCGAAAGTTGCCAATTTCGAACCGCACTACGGAAGTGTGAGTAAAAGCAATCTATATTTGAGAGTAATGTCTCATAAAAATAAATGATTGAATTTCAGTGTTTTGTTGATTGCTTGATACGTTTTCTTTATATCGGCAAAAAAGTAGATTCCAGGCAACGCAATAGCAACAAAATCAATGGTGGCATACGTCGCAAATACAAGGGGGGGGAATGGATTTTTTTACCGAAAACGATGTGTTTTGCATGCCGTGCAGCAGCAAAGAGAAATGCGACTCGCGCCACTAACCGATTTGCCAAAGCATTTAAAGTTAATGTATTAAAGCATTATGCAAGCAATTGGGTAATTTATTTAAACTGTAATGTTCAACTAAATTAACGTGAGTCGCAACACTTACTGCTAGTAAGTGTTGTTTCATGGTGGCTTCAATACAAAAACCTTTTATATGCTTTTTCTAGCTTAACGGAGAGGGTAAAACTGAGGGTAGGTTTTATTAGCAATGAATTCGATCATGACCTACTGAACTCGTGGGGCGTTGGTCAACGACGGTTGCATCTGGAAGCTACAACTCCAAAAACATCATCCAGATTGGAATGAAAAGCTCTGTTTTTGCAAGTGGTTGTTAATTAGGGAGTATCCAGGAATTCGGTGAAAATTATTCTCATGAAGAGATTTGTTCCCTACAAGGAAGTTTTGGCCTCACTGCTGGTTGGAAGTGTCTGAAATTTCATGATGGACATAAGTCAGCCAATGCTCCCTCTTTCGCAAGCGATGCCGGTTAATGGGTTGAAGGTTTTGTCACAGGAGTTGCATCGATATCGAGGGAGTCCATGGCTTGAACCCCTAGGGCGCAACTGGAAGAGTGACAATGGGGACAGCTATCCGGATGATTTTCGATTAGAAATGCGCTAGCAGAGGAGCCATCAATGCGAAGAGTATTGAGTAGCTGTTGGCGCTGATTTGGCGACAGCTCCTTAATATGATGAAGCAACAGTGTGAATTGATGCAGTTTCTTACCTGAGCTCCAAAAGCGGAGAGGTACTCTGATTAAAGGACTTCAACAATTAACTTAGACACAGCCAAAAAAAAGCCGCCATCGGCGGCTTTGTTAAGAGACCGGAGGCCTTACCCCTGGAAGGTGGCATCCCAGTCGCCGTAGTTTTCGTCACCGGCAAAGATGGTCAGCTCAGGCTTGCTGCCCAGCGTCTCCTCAATCAGTGCCGCGATGCGCGCCGCCTGCTCTTCGATACTGGCTTCAGCCGTAAAGAAGTGGATGGCCACGTGGTACTGGTTGTTGAAGTAAGCCAGGAAGGTACCGACGGTGTCGTTGGCGGCGTTGAATACCGCTTCGTCCAGCTTTTCGAACAGCGCAATGTCGCCGTCGAAACGGATGTGGACGCAGGTGGAGGCGAACTCACCGATGGCCAGCTTCTTCAGGTGGCGGGGCTTGTGGTGACGCTTGACTTCCGGTTTCGGGAATTCGGCAACGGCGGTAATTTTCATCTCTGTCTCTCTTATCTACAGCAGAAGGGGCGCTGCCGGATGTGGACAGCAATGGGCGGCGGATGCCGCAGTTTTAGCGGCGCTACTCTAGCCCAGTTTGAGGCAGAATTCCAACGGCGGCCTGCAATTGAACGGCCCCGATCGCCACAGGGAACCCGGCGCCGGCGTTTTCGCTGCCCGGTCAGGGAAAATTACAGAATGAACGGATCCGGTATGAGGGGTAATCAGGCTGGTGGCAAACTGGTGGAAATGCGGTTACATCACCATCGCCGGTGGAGTAACCGCAGGGGCATCAGTTCAGTTCACTGAACAGGGTGGTATGGAAGCTCTTTTCACAGAAGTGACACTTGAGATCCGTCTGTCTGGGTTTCTGCTTTACGTAGAAGCGGGTGGCGGCCGGCTCGTGGTGGGTGATGCAGTTGCTGTTGGGGCAGCGCAATACCCCGTCGATGGACTCGGGCAGTTGCACCGAGTATTTATTGACCACCGCAAAGTCGCGAATCTCGTTGATGGTGGCCTCGCTGGCAAACAACGCCAGCTGGTTGGCCTGCTCGACGGTGAACACGGTGTTCTCCACCTTGATCAGATCCTTTTTGGCCTCGTCGCCACTGCGCAGGTTCAGGCCGACGGTAATGCGTTCGTTTTTGTCGGTCAGTTGGAAGAACTTGAGAATACGCACGCCCATGCCGGCGGGGATATGGTCGATGACGGTGCCGCGCTCAATGGCTTCCACTTTCAGTTTGTTTTTCGCCATGATTACAGCTCCTCAGACAAAACCAGGGCCAACAGCGCCTGGCGGGCATAGACACCGTTCTCAGCCTGCTGGAAGTAGTAGGCATAAGGGGTGGCGTCGACGTCGGTGGTGATCTCGTCTATCCGTGGCAGCGGGTGCAGAATTTTCAGATTGTCTTTCACTCCACCCAGCATGCCAGCTGACAGCACGTACTTGGACTTCATGTGCTGGTATTCGGTGGGGTCGAAACGCTCTTTCTGGACCCGGGTCATGTACAGCACATCCAGTTGCGGCAGCACCTGTTCGAGATCGTTCACATGGGTGAACCGAATGCCGGCGTCACTGAGCTCTTCGCACAGGTAGTCCGGCATCCGTAACGGATCCGGGGCGACAAAGAAAAACTCACAGTCAAACAGGGACAGCGCCTGAGCCAGGGAGTGGACGGTGCGGCCGTATTTCAGGTCACCGACGAAGGCGACCTTCAGGCCCTGAAGCGAGCCCTGGGTTTCGTAGATGGTAAACAGATCCAGCAGGGTCTGGGTCGGGTGCTGGTTGGCACCGTCACCGCCGTTGATCACCGGCACACTGGAGTACTCGCTGGCCAGCCGCGCGGCGCCCTCCTGGGGGTGGCGCATGAAAAAGGCATCACTGTAGGAGGAGATGACTTTCACCGAGTCGGCCAGGGTTTCCCCTTTCTGGGCCAGCGAGGTATTGCCGCCGGAGTCAAAGCCGATGACGGAGCCGCCAAGGCGCTGTACCGCGGTTTCAAACGACAGCCGGGTGCGGGTGGAGGCTTCAAAGAAGCAGCTGGCGATCACTTTGCCGGCCAGCAGTTGTGGCCTGGGGGTGGTTTTAATGGATTGAGCAGTGGAAACGATCAGTTCCAGCTCACTGCGGGACAGATCCGCAATTGAGACGATGTTCTTATTATACAGAGGGTTTGTCATGCTGAATCCCTAGGTTTCGGCATTCACCGAATGTGTCTGCGGGCCAGACACAGCCGGAACGAAATTGTAGCATTACGACGCCGGTTCGCCTACAGGTTGAGGGTAAAAAACGCTGGTTTTATGGGCGGTAATGGGGTTCATGGCGGGTTTGCCGGCCGGCTTGGTGATGGTGCGCTTCGCCGGATCTTCCAGGACCCGAATCACAGCCATAAGGGGAGTCGACAGGGGGGGCGCAAGAGTGGTGATTCTGGTGACCGGTGGTATCGACAGCATCGGCAGTACACTCTGTGGGCAAAGGGTGCTATAGTCGCCGCCCTTTTGCCATCGGTTCACTCCCATGGCAGCGTTTGTGGCCGTTTGCCACTGAAGACCATGGAGTACCGATATGTCCACCGCTTTCTCTTCTCTGCCTCTGTCCGGCGCCTGCCTGGATAACCTGTCACAACTGGGCTTTAGTGCCATGACGCCGATCCAGTCACAGTCCCTACCGGCGATTCTGGCGGGTCAGGATGTGGTGGCCAAGGCCAAAACCGGCAGCGGCAAGACCGTGGCCTTTGGCCTTGGGCTGCTGAATAAACTGGATCTGTCGGTTCAGGGGACTCAGGCAATGGTGTTGTGCCCCACCCGCGAGCTGGCGGATCAGGTGACCAAAGAGATTCGTCGCCTGGCGCGGGCCATCCCTAACGTCAAGGTGCTGACCCTCAGTGGCGGTGTGCCCATGGGGCCGCAGATGGGCTCGCTGGACCACGGTGCCCACGTCATTGTCGGCACCCCGGGTCGAATTCTGAAGCACATGAAAAGCGGCCGAATCCGGCTTAAGCCACTGAACACCCTGGTTTTCGATGAGGCCGATCGCATGCTGGACATGGGCTTTGAGGCCGACATCGACGCCATTCTGGAGTTGTTGCCGCAACGACGTCAGACGCTGCTGTTCTCTGCCACCTACCCGGAACAGATCGATGCCATGACCCGTCGGGTTCAGAGCGATCCGCTGATGGTGACCGTCGAAGGCAGTGAAGCCCAGGAGAAGATTGAGCAGCGGTTGGTGGAGGTGGCCCCGGCCCAGAAAGACCAGGCGCTGCTGGCGGTGCTGGCCCAGTATCAACCGGAGTCCACCGTGGTGTTCTGCAACACCCGCCGCGCCTGTCAGCAGGTGGCCGAAGTGCTGGAAGATGCCGGCGTGTACGTGGTGGCGCTGCACGGCGATCGGGATCAGCGTGAGCGGGATCAGACCCTGGTACGCTTTGCCAGTAAGAGTGTGTCGGTGTTGGTGGCCACCGACGTGGCCGCTCGCGGGCTGGATATCAAGGATCTGTCTCTGGTGGTGAACTACGACATCGCCTTCGAGAGCGAGGTGCACGTGCACCGCATCGGCCGCACCGGCCGGGCCGGCAGCAAGGGACGAGCCATCAGCCTGGCCGCCGGCGGAGAGCTGCACCGGGTAGAGGAGATCGAAGCGCTGCAGGGACAGCCAATTCCCCGCCTGCCGTTCGCCAAGCTGAGCGTGCCGGCCCGCATCGATCTGGTGCCGCCGATGGTCACCCTGTCCATCGGTGCCGGCCGTAAGAGTAAGTTGCGTGCCGGTGACATTCTCGGCGCTCTGACCGCGAAGAAACAGATTCCGGGCAAGGCGGTGGGCAAGATTGAGATTGCCGATCGACTCTCCTACGTGGCCATCGAGCGACAGTGGGCCAAAGAAGCGCTGCAGGTGCTGCAGGGGGATAAGATCAAGGGCCGCAACCTGATCGTGCGCATGCACCGCTGAGCCATCATGACGCTCGGTAACGGGCACAAAAAAAGGGCAGCCTAGGCTGCCCTTTTTGTTTCTGTGGTCGCGGCTTAGGCGGCGATCTTGGCCAGTACCCGCTCGGCGGCGGCGATGGTGGCGTCGATGTCGGCATCGCTGTGAGCCAGGGACAGGAAGCCGGCTTCATAGGCGGACGGAGCCAGGTTCACCCCTTCCTCCAGCATGCCGTGGAAGAAGGCGTTGAACTGTTCCATGTTGCACTGGGTCACCTGCTGGTAGCGGGTCACTTTCTCTTCTGTGGTGAAGAAGACCCCGAACATGGCGCCAACGTAGTTGACGCTCATCGGCACACCGGCTTTGTCGGCGGCGGCTTTCAGGCCCAGCGCCAGCTTCTCGGTCTTGGCGGCCAGGGCTTCGTAGATGCCGGGCTCACGCAACAGGTTCAGCTGCGCCATGCCGGCCGCCATGGCGATGGGGTTACCGGACAGGGTGCCGGCCTGGTATACCGGACCCGCCGGGGCCAGGTACTGCATCACGTCGGCGCGGCCGCCAAAGGCGCCCACCGGCATGCCACCACCGATCACCTTACCCAGGCACAGCAGATCGGGTTTGACGCCGTAATGGCCATGGGCACCGGTCAGGGATACGCGGAAACCGGTCATTACCTCATCGATGATCAGCAGGGCACCGTGCTCGTCACACAGGGCGCGCAGACCTTCCAGGAAGCCTTCCACCGGAGGGATGCAGTTCATGTTGCCGGCAACCGGCTCCAGAATGATGGAGGAGATCTGGCCAGGGTTGGACTCGAACAGCGCCTTTACCGACTCCAGGTCGTTGTAGGTGGCGGTCAGGGTGTGCTTGGCGAAGTCAGCGGGGACGCCGGGGCTGGTAGGCTCACCAAAGGTCAGCATGCCGGAACCGGCTTTTACCAGCAGGCAGTCGGCGTGGCCATGGTAGCAGCCTTCGAACTTGATGAACTTGTCACGGCCGGTGAAGCCGCGGGCCAGGCGCAGGGCGCTCATGGTGGCTTCGGTACCTGAGTTAACCATGCGCACCTGCTCAACGTGAGGCAGGATGTCACACACCAGCTCGGCCATCTCCACTTCGGAGGCGGTTGGTGCGCCGAAAGACAGGCCATTCTCGGCCGCTTTCACCACCGCTTCGCGGATGGCGCTGTGGTTGTGACCCAGAATCATGGGGCCCCAGGAGCCGACGTAATCGACGTACTGCTTGCCGTCGACGTCGTACAGGTAGGCGCCATCGGCGCGCTCGATAAATACCGGAGTACCGCCCACGCCTTTAAAGGCGCGTACGGGAGAGTTCACACCACCTGGGATGGTTTTTTGAGCCTGTTCGAACAGGGATTCGGAGCGATTCATCGTTATCCTTCCTGGGTTGGGTGGCCGAGGCACACCCGGTAATGAGTAATTAAGTGTACTGCCGGAGTCCGTTCCGGCGCTGGCCGGGCGAACTCCTGAATGCGTCTGGAAACTGTGTGCATGGTATCGACAAATGCCGCCTGAATACAGTTCCCTAGCGGATCGAAGCAGGGTGGCATTTTGTGACCATTGTTGGCAAGGACGGCCATCACAGTTGCGTCATTAGTCATTCTAAAATCGCCGTGCCCGTATCTCCTGCCTGAGCATTGACCAGGTGATGATGCCCACCGGGTGCTCTGGGCGCTCATCGAAGATGTACACCGCCTTCTGACGGTTGCGGTTAAGCAGCTTGTGTACCTCGGCCAGGGTGGCGGTCATCGGCAGGCCAAAGGCTTCGGTGCGGGTCAGCGGCGTGTCGTCGTCGTAGTTGGCGTGCAGGGTTACCAGCTCACACCCCTGGGGCAGCCTCAACAGCAGACGCTGTTGGTGGGCGTCGTTCATCAGTTGCAGCAGCTGTTCATCGGTCTGCCTGGGCGTACCGATCACAAACTGACGATCGGCGATGGCCATGACGCCGGTTTTTTGCAGCCCCAACTCGGTGGGCGAGACCCGGTATTCCAGCCCCATGGCGTCCAGTTGCCGCAGGAAGATGGAGCGGGAACCGAACACGCTGTAGGCCAGCAGGTAGGCGGGCAGGGTAACCAGCAGCGAGGGCAGAATGATGCTGGCGTCCTGAGTCAGCTCCAGCAGGGCCAGCAGTGCGGCCATGGGGGCGTGCAGACAGACCCCCATCATGGCGGTCATCCCCAGCACGGCATACAGCGGAATGTAGGCCTGCATCTGTGGAAACAGCGGCGTCATGCCCCAGGCGATGAGGCTACCCAGCACGGCACCGATGCCGTACAGCGGGCCGATGATGCCGCCGGGAATCCCCAGCCCGATGGCCACCCAGGTGGCGAGGATCTTGGCGCCGAGCAGCGCCAGTAGGAGCCACAGCCCCGGGTTGTCACTGAGGGCGATGGAAACGGCGGCGTGCTCGGTACCCAGAGCCTGGGGCAGTTGCAGGCCAATGGCGGCGGTGCAGGCGCCGGCCAGCAACAGCTTTAGGGTCAACGGCCAGCGGCGGGTGGTTTCGGTGATGGTCAGCAGGCCATGGCTGAACCCGGCGGCGACGCAGCCGATGATCAAACCGGTGCCCAGCAGCAACGGATACTGGGCCAGCGGAATCACGTCCATGGCGAAGTGGCCGTAGAGGTGGGTGTTGCCGAACACACTCTGGGTGACCACGCTGCCGGTGACCGAGGCGATCAGGATTGGCAGGAAGCTGTGAATGCGGTATTCCCTCAGTACCACCTCCAGCACAAACAGCACCGCCGCCAGAGGCGAATTAAAGGTGGCGCTGATGCCGGCCGCTATGCCACAAGAGGCGAGAATCGACAGGGCGTTGTCCGGCAGTTTCCAGCGACGGGCAAAACCGGTGGCAACGGTGGCGCCCAGGTGCACCGCCGGGCCTTCACGGCCGACGGAGAAGCCGCTGGCCAGGGCGATGACGGCGCTGAAAAATTGGTTCATGGCGCTGCCCAGGGGCAGGCGCCCGTAATGCAGTTTAATGCGGTGAATGACGTAGGCGATGCCCAGGCGGCGGTATTTACTGGCGGTAACGGCGGCGATAATTGCGATCCCCGCCGCACCGGCAATGGGCAGAAGCGCTCGCCATTGTGGCGGCAGGCCGCTAAAATCGTCCGGGCTGTCGAGGATAAGGCCCTGGCCCAGATCGATGACGACCCGAAACAGCAGCAGCAGAACACCCGCCGCCAGGCCCACAAGCAGGCCAAGCAGGCACAGGTGGATGCTGAGCTTTGCCTGAGAGAGCGTTAGGTTGCTGTTCCGGAACATAATATTGAAAGCGATTTCAAGTGACTAAAGTCTAACAACAAAAAGTTTGTTTCACTATGCAGAATTGGAAACATCGTTGGCACGGTCTCAAACAATTTGAGCGCCAGTTCAGCCCCAGAGGCCTGGTTTTGATGGCGATCATCCTAGGGGCGGTGGCCGTCGGCTACCTGTTGTCCTGGCCGCAGCGGCTGACGCTGCAGCAGCAACAGGATAACGCCGAGGTGGCGGAGCGGCTGCAAAAGGAGCGGATTCGCGTGTTGACCGAATCCCACGCGGCGCTGGAGATCGAGCTGGACACCGAGCGCCGCTCCCAGGCGGATACCATCGCCATGATGGCGCAGTTGCGTCAGCAGTTGGCCCAGACGGAAACCGAACTGACCTTTTATCGTAACATCATGGCGCCGGAGCAAAATGCCGACGGGGTGGTGATTCACGAAGTGGCGGTGGAGAACAGCCACAGTCCCGGCCACTTCCGTTACAAGCTGGTACTGACCCAGCAGAAGAAGCGCAAGCGGTTTGCCAAGGGGCGGGCGTCGATGCTGCTGGCCGGCAGTCAGAACGGCAGCCCCGCCACCCTCAATCTCGAACGGCTTGGGGCTGACCGGGATCGGCTTAAGTTCTCGTTCCGCTATTTTCAGGAGCTGGAAGGCAGTTTTAATCTGCCGGAAAACTTTGTCCCGGAACGGCTGACGGTTAAGGTGAAAACCGCCTCCGGCGGAGGCCAGAAGGCGACCTCGACCGAGCAGGTGTATGAGTTTGCGGTGCTGACTCAACCGGCCAGCGATGAGATGCCGCCGACATCGGAAACGGACAAAACTTGAACCTAACAGTCGGGTATTAGATAATCCGCGCAGACAGAAGTTTTAGAGGTACGCATGACAGCTGCAGCAGAACAAGCAATGCCGATCCAATTCTCCGATGCCGCCGCCATTAAGGTGAAGGGGCTGCTGGAGGAGGAAGAGAATCCTAATCTGAAATTGCGGGTCTACGTCACCGGCGGTGGATGCAGCGGTTTTCAGTACGGTTTTACCTTCGATGAGAAGGTGAATGACGGAGATACCACCATCGACAAAGAGGGCGTGACCCTGATCGTCGATGCCATGAGCCTGCAGTATCTGGTCGGCGGTATGGTGGATTACACCGAAGGGCTGGAAGGCAGCCGCTTCTTTGTGAACAACCCCAACGCCACCACTACCTGTGGCTGTGGCGCGTCGTTCTCCATCTGATCACGACCGTCCGATTGCAAAAAGGCACCTTTGAGGTGCCTTTTTTGTTTCAGGGGATGTGGGTTCCCTTTTTCCGTCCGCCGCTTTCACGTAACCTTGTAGCGTCGACGTAAAAGGAGTTACTCACTTGTGAACAAGATTACCCCACCAGCCCGGCGCTGGTACCGTCACCCCTATTTTATCGCCAGCACCATCAGTGTGTTTCTGATTCTCTGGGTGGCTTCCGGCCAATTCGGTAACGCCGCTGCCGAAGCGCCGGCCACCGCTGAGGAGGCCAAGAGCGGGGTGCCTGTGACCCGGGTGACGGTCAAGCGCATCACCTCGTCCGAGGTCACCCGGGAGGTGCAGCTGTACGGCCGTACCGAACCGGATCGCATGACCCGGATTGCGGCGGAGATCGGCGGACGGGTGATGAAGGTGCATGCCAAACGCGGTGCCCAGGTTGGCGAGGGCCAGCTGCTGATCGAGCTGGATGCCCGGGATCTGCCGGAGCAGTTGCAGAGTGCAGAGGCGGTGCTGGCGCAGCGGGAGCTCGACTATCAGGCCGCCAGCAAACTTGCCACACAGGGTCTGCAGGGCAAATCACAGCTGGCGCAAAACCTCAGTGCCCTGGAGCTGGCCCGGGCGGAGCTGAAGCGGCTGCAGCTGGCGTTGGATCATACCCAGATTCGGGCGCCGTTTACCGGCGTGTTCCACCAACGGATGGTGGAACAGGGGGATTACGTCGGCGTCGGCGATCCCGTGGGTGAGCTGGCGGACCTCGACCCTCTGATAGTGAAAGCCAATGTCACCGAAAGCGACATCGCCCAGCTGAGCCTGGGGCAGGCCGCCAGTGCCCGCTTTGTCGATGGCCGTACCGCGCAAGGTACGGTGCGTTATATCGCTACGGTGTCCCATGGCGGTACCAACACCTTCGACATCGAAGTGGCGTTCGATAACGCCGATGGCAGCCTGTGGGCCGGCAAGAGTGCCGAGCTGTCGTTGCCGCTGGAGAGTCACTACGCCATTAAAGTCAGCCCGGCGCTGCTGGCGCTGGATGAAGCCGGCAACCTGGGGGTCAAATCCGTTGAGAATGGCCAGGTGAAGTTCATCCCCATCGAGGTGGTGATGGCCGATGCCGAAGGGGTGTGGACCGGCGGCGTGGGCAAGCAGGTGGAGATCATCACTCAGGGCCAGGGCTTCGTTCGAGACGGCGACCCGGTTGAGGTGGTGTACGACCAGGGGGACGGCGCATGAGTACCCTGCTGGCCGGATTGCTGAGCCGGGTCCGACCGGTGCTGATGGTGTTTGTGATGCTGCTGCTGGCCGGGGCGGTCACCTATGTACAGATCCCCAAGGAGTCGGAACCGGACATCACCATCCCCATCATCTACGTCTCCATTGTTCACGACGGCATCTCGCCGGAAGACGCCGAGCGGATGCTGGTGCGGCCGATGGAGACCGAGCTGCGTTCCATCGAAGGGGTGGACGAGATGCGCTCTACCGCCTCCGAGGGGCACGCCTCCATCGTGCTGGAGTTTGAGGCCGGTCTGAATCCGAAACAGGCGCTGGCGGACGTACGGGATCGGGTGACGCTGGCCAAAGCCAAGTTGCCGTCGGACACCGAAGAGCCCGAGGTGCACGAAGTCACCATGGCTGAGGAAAACCCGGTGTTGACGGTGACCCTGTCCGGACCGATTCCGGAGCGGACCCTGGTGCAGATCGCCAAGGCGCTGCGGGACAAGCTGGAGTCGTTTCCCGAGGTGCTGGAGGTGGAGATTGGCGGCGATCGCGACGACATCGTCGAGATCCTGGTGGACCCGCTGCTGATGGAGAGCTATCAGCTGGATCAGAACGACATCTTCAACCTGCTGTCCCGCAACAACCGGCTGGTTCCCGCCGGTACCATGGACACCGGCCGCGGCCGCTTTGCGGTGAAAGTGCCATCGGTATTTGAAACCATCAAGGACGTGATGGAGATGCCCATCAAGGTGCAGGGGGAGCAGGTGATCACCTTTGGTGACGTGGCCACGGTACGCCGTGCCTTTAAAGACCCCAACTCCTACGCCCGGCTCGATGGCAACAAGGCGATC
Organism: Ferrimonas sediminum; assembly: GCF_900100175.1. Classification (GTDB taxonomy): domain Bacteria; phylum Pseudomonadota; class Gammaproteobacteria; order Enterobacterales; family Shewanellaceae; genus Ferrimonas; species Ferrimonas sediminum. Next base: position 303,468 of record NZ_FNEM01000002.1, on the reverse strand, counting down.
TCGCTGGAGGTGAAAAAGCGCCCCGGTGAAAACATCATCGCCACCGTGGCCAAGGTCAAGGCGGTGATGGCCAAGGCCAGTGAGCAGTGGCCGGCATCGCTGCAGGTCACCTTTACCGGTGATCGATCCGAAGACGTGGAACAGATGCTGTCGGATCTGCAGAACAACGTCGCCTCGGCGGTTTTGCTGGTGGTCATTGTCGTCATTGCCGCCCTGGGGATGCGCAGTGCCGGCCTGGTGGGGCTGGCGATTCCGGGCTCCTTCCTGACCGGCTTGCTGGTGCTGGCGGTGTTCGGGTTGACGGTCAACATGGTGGTGCTGTTTGCGTTGATCATGGCGGTGGGCATGCTGGTGGACGGCGCCATCGTGGTCACCGAGTACGCCGACCGGCGCATGACCGACGGCGCCGATCGGCGCACCGCCTATCTGGAAGCGGCCCAGCGCATGGCCTGGCCCATCATCGCCTCCACCGCCACCACCCTGGCGGCGTTTGCGCCACTGCTGTTCTGGCCCGGGATCATGGGTGAGTTCATGAAGTATCTGCCCATGACCCTGATCGCCACCCTGACCGCCTCGCTGGTGATGGCACTGGTGTTTGTGCCGGCCATGGGCAGCCTGTTTGGTAAGCCGTTGCCGATGACCCCGACTCAGAGGGAGAATCAGCGCCTGGCCGAAGAGGGGGAGTTGACTTCGCTGTCCGGCTTTACCGGTACCTACATCCGTACCCTGGCGGTGGCCATCAGCCACCCGTGGAAGGTGTTGCTGGCGGTGTTGCTGGTGCTGGCGGCCATTGTCGGCAGCTACGTCAAGTTCGGTGCCGGGGTGGAGTTTTTCCCCGATGTGGAGCCGCCGGGACTGAACCTGTATGTGCACGCCTATGGCGATCTGTCCATCGATGAGAAGGATGGGATCATGCGTGATGTGGAGCAGAGACTGCTGGGAATGGACAGCCTTGAGACCCTCTACAGCCGCACCGGAGGGGAAGATCGGGCCGGCTACATTCGCCTCAACCTGTTGGACTGGGACGAGCGGGTAGCGGCGGATGAGGTGATCGAGGAGATCCATGGGCGACTCGCCCCGTTGGCGGGCATCGAGTATGAGCTTCGAAAAGATGAGAACGGCCCCCCTACCGGCAAGGCGCTGCAACTGGAGTTGTCCTCCAAGATCCCCGCGGCGCTGAATGAGGCGGTGCGCACCGTGCGTCGAACATTGGAGGAGGACGGCCGTTTCATCAACATCGAAGACACCGGCTCCAAGCCGGGTATCGAGTGGCAACTGAAGGTGGATCGCGACAACGCCGCCCGCTTCGGTGCCGATGCCACCCTGCTGGGCAACACGGTGCAGTTTGTGACCTCCGGTCTGAAGATTGGCGAGTATCGTCCGGATGATGCCGATGATGAACTGGACATTCGGGTGCGTTTCCCCGAGGACAAGCGTCACATCCTCAGGCTGGACAGCCTGCGGGTGAAAACCCAGTACGGCCAGGTGCCGGTGAGCAACTTCGTCGAGCGGGTGGCGGCCCCGAAGGTGGACTCCATCCGCCGCATCGATGGCCACCGGGTGATGACCATCAAGGCGGACATGGCCCCCGGCGTGCTGCTCACCGACGCGCTGCCGGAGTTGCAGCAAACCCTGGCGCCATTGCTCACCGACAACCGGGTCAGTTATCGCTTTACCGGCGAGAACGAGGAGCAGCAGGAGTCCCAGGGCTTTCTGGTCAACGCCTTCATCATCGCCCTGTTCGTGATGGCCATCATTCTGGTGACCCAGTTCAACAGCTTCTATCAGGCATTTTTGATCCTGACGGCGGTGCTGTTGTCCACCATGGGCGTGTTGCTGGGACTGCTGGTGACCGGCAAGCCCTTTGGCATCGTCATGTCCGGCATCGGCGTGATCTCACTGGCGGGGATTGTGGTCAACAACAACATCGTACTCATCGATACCTTTAATGTGCTCCGAGCCCAGGGGTTGAGGTACCGGGAGGCGATTCTGCGCACCGGCGCCCAGCGACTGAGGCCGGTGATGCTGACCACCATTACCACCATCTTAGGCTTGATGCCGATGGTGCTGGAGACCAACATCGACCTGATCAATCGCTACGTCGAGGTGGGGGGGCCATCCACCCAGTGGTGGTCGCAGTTGGCGACGGCGGTGGCCGGAGGCCTGGCGTTTGCCACCGTGCTGACTCTGGTACTGACTCCGTCGCTGCTGGCGATTCGTGCCCGCCGTCAGGAGCGACGGCTGATGGCCCAGGAGCAGCGCTTGATGGCCCAGGCGGCGTCAACGTGACGCCCGCTGTGTGATTCTTCAAAAAGGCAGCGTTGGCTGCCTTTTTTAATGCACCTTTCAGCCGGAGTTAGGTCCACGGTGGGGCGTCTGGCCCCGGCGGAGTCTGGAGCGGCGGGACCGGCGCTTTGTCCCTTCTATCGCATCATGGGCACAAAAAAGCCTCCGCGGACGGAGGCTTGTTACAGAAGCGGGGTGCGATCAGCGACGCAGGCGCCGGCCCATCAGAGGCAGCATCAGCAGGGTGAACCACCCCAGGCTACCGCCCCCGCCACCACCGCTGGCCACCGGTGGCTCTGGATCCGGCGTGCTGCCGCCACTGCCGCTGTCCGGGGCGGTAACGGTCACCGAGGTGGATTGCGTGGCCACCTGCCCCAGGGCGTCGGTTACCGTCAGGGTGACGGTGTAGGTGCCCGCCTCGGCGTAGCTGTGGCTGACGGTGTTCTGGGTATAACCGCTATCGTCACCCATGCTCCAGGCCAGGGTGTGTTCGGTGGCCCCGCCGCGGATGTCGGCGCTGAGGTTGACCAGCAGATCGTCACTGCTGGCTTGCAGGGTGATCACCAGTGGCACCACCACGCTGACCTGCTGTTGCTGCTGGAACACGGTTCCCACAGCATCGGTGGCGGTCAGCACCACGGTGTAATCGCCGCTGTTGGCGTAGGTGACCTGAGGCGCGGCCTCGGTGCTGCTGCTGCCGTTGCCCAGATCCCAGCTGTAGCTGAACGGGGCAACGCCGCCGCTGAGTTCGGCGCTGAGGCTGACGCTGGCGCCATCGATGCTGCTCGCCACCACGCCGCTGATGGGGTCCGGGGTGGTTCGTTGCAGAGTTACCGTTGCGGTGGCAAAGTCAGGCGCCTGTTCGGTGACCGTCATCACCAGACCCAGTTCGGGCAACACCAGGCCGGATTGAGGCTGTTCAGGCGCGCTGTAGTCCAGGCTGTCGTCGAAGATGCTGATGGCGTCCAAGTGGCTGTCATTGCTGTTGTTTTTCTGGGGGTAGATGCTGAAGGTGGCATCCTGAATCTGGGTGGCGCTGCCGGCGTTGGGGATCAGCACCTGATCGGCATCGACCACGCCGGTAAAGCCGTAGCCGGGGTGGGTGCCAACGTTGTTGTCGCTGTAACCGGCATTGTAGTGCCACATCAGCACCCCGGGGTTGTAGCGGGTTTCGGCCAGGCCGCGATCGTTGCCGCTGAACTGGCGCAGTTGCACGAAGTAGCCGCGATCGGCGCCGGGTTTGGTGTCGTCGGTGCGGATAAAGCCGTTGAGGGTCAGCTCCCCCTGCTGTTCGCCTCCGGCGCTGAACAGCGGGGTGCCATTGGCGGAGACCTTGATGTCGTCGGCCACAAAGCCGTACTCGGCCACGGCGGTGTCGGTGATGTAATGCAGGCTCAGGGTGACAGTCTGACCGGCGTAGTCACTGAGATCCGCCTCCAGGGTGACCCAGCCCTGATCCCCTTCGGCGCCGGCGACGGCGGTGGAGTTGCCGCTATAGTAGGGACCGAGGCCGGCGTAATAGGGGTTGTCGGTGTTGCTGTGGCCGGCATCGACGGGCGTGCCGTTGACCCGCAGTTGCAGGTAGTCGTAATCGGTTTCGATGCCCCAGTGCGCCTTCATCGACCAGCGAATGTCGTTGCCGGCGGGCAGTGTCAGTTGCAGCTGCGCGCTGTTGGTCAGTTGATTGCCGCTGCCGGAGTAATACTGGTAGCTGCCGCTGTAGGGGGGGGTGAACGCTTCCGGTGTCGGCGGCAGGGTAATCTTCAGCTGGTTGACGGCATCGTGGTTGATGGCGCTGACCAGGTTGTGACTCTGCGGCGCGTTGCCCAGGTCGCTCAGGTCTACCTCGGTGGCGTTGATCCAGCGGCCGCCATAGGTGGTCTGCAGGTAATCGCGGGCATAGGCGCTCATGGAGGAGGGCTCGCTGCCGGCCGGGTTGCCGGTCCAGCTGCCGCCGGACATCAGCGACCAGCTGCCCACCGGCGAGCCGTGGCTGGAATAGCCGGTATCGTATTCGTCCGGCAGGCCCAGGTCGTGACCAAATTCATGGGTACAGACGCCGGCGGCGGCGTCGATGGGCTGGACCGTGTAGCCGTAGACCTTGTAGTTACTGCCGGGAATGTCCACCGGTTGGTAGTTGTTGTCGAACACAAAGAACCGGTGTGACCAGATGGCGTCGGCGCCGAGAACCCCGCCGCCGGCCTCTTCGCCGATGCTGGAGTGGAACAGCATGATGTGATCGATGATGCCGTCCGGTTCGTTGAGGTTGCCGTCGTTATCGAGGTCGTACTGGTCTTCTTTGTCAAACTCCGCCAGATCGACCTGGCCGGAGGCCACCAGCTTGGTGACCGCTTCCATCACCAGGTCCGGTACGGCCTGATCGTTGTCCTGGTCACCGGCGTTGCCACCGTAATGGGCGGCGTTGTTGTCGGCGGTCAGCCAGCCGAATACCTGGCCATCAAAGATAAAGCTGTTGCCGGACTCTTCGCCGTAGAACTGGCGTCCGGATTGCAGGGTCTGGCCATCGGGGCCGCTGAAACCAGAGGCTGAGAACAGCAGGTTCTGGTAATGGCTGACCGGGTAGCTGGGGTAGTACATGCCGCTGTCGCCGGGCTGCAGTCGATTGGCGTCGTGCTTCAGGTCGGGAAAATCGATCAGGATCCCCAGCACTTTCACGGTTTTGGTCTGGGCGTCGGCATAGCCAGGCAGCGTCATTGCCCGAACCTGCAGGCCTTTGCGATCGGTGCTGTGGAAACGGGAGCGCAGCTGCAGGCCATCGAAGCGTTGCGGCGGGGTGAAGGCTTTGCGGGTAAAGTGCTGCAGTCGCTGCTCAATGGTGGCCTGATCCGCATCGGCCTGCAGTTCGCCCCGCTTTTTCAGCCAGTACTCGATGCGTTCGTGGTTGATGACCCCGGGATCCGACGGGTGAGGCTGAATCGGGGCGGCCAGGGCCGCCGGCAGCAAACTGGACGCCAGCAATGCGACGCTGGTGAAGGTGAGTATTTTCATTAACTGTCCCTGTAATTACATCTTGGGTTGGGTGTACGGTCCGCAGCGATCGTTTTTATCTCTAATGTAGCTGGCCACGGCGGCGTCGATCTGCTCCGGTGTCATCTGCTCGGTGATCTTGCCGGTTTCGATCAGCAGGGTGATCAGCTTTTGCGTGTCGATAATGGGGGCACTCCCCTGCCGACACTCCGGTGGTGGCTTTAACGGCCTGGTCGTAGGCTGGGGGTCGGCGGCGCAGCCGGCGAGCACAACACCCAGGGCAATCCAGTGCAATTTCATAATAGGAGCCCATACATTAGTTTTTTATAATTTAAAAGGCTGGCCTGAGAAGGAGATCCTGCGGCGGCCAGCCGATCAGACCTTGACCGATTTTTATGATTATTCAGCAGGATTAACAATTGTTTCACAGTTTAGTAAAACTTAAAACGTTGCATATCAATGCGTTATCTGTTTTTTAGGGATAAAACTAGTGATAACTTTAATAAATTCAATGACAAAAGAGTAAGTGCAGGCGGAGGTGGTAGTATCGGGGACCCGTGCCCCCGACACCGGCTTGCGGTCACCGAAAGCGCTGAAGCTGTTGTTGAAGCTGTTGCGGACTGGACTGGGGGAGCCGCACCAGTGCCGGATCCTGCAGCGAAACCGGTTGGCCCAGTTGATCACTGAGCAGGGCGTCGAGTTGCGCCGGAGTGAGCTGGTTCGGCTCGAAATGGCGCTGGCCAGCCGTACTGGCGGGCAGGTAGATGGTGCCGTTGTGGAAGTCGATGCCAAAGGCGACGATGCCCGGAATGATGAACAGCACCAGCCCCAGAGCATCCAGCAGTACAATGGCGGGATCCAGTTGGCCATTTTTCTGGCCCTGCCGCTCCGGGTGCAGCAGGGTACCGCAACCACAGAGTGACAGTGACACACCGGCACACAGGCACAGGTTCAGTGGACGGGAAAAGCGTAGCATGGGCACTCCTGAGTGTCGGACAGCGTGTTGCTGAGTGTAGCTTATCCGGCCGGGGTCAGGGTGCCCAGAATGGCTGTGCGGCTGGCGCCGGTCACGGCTGGCAGATTGCCGGGAATGCCGTGCAGATGACAATGAGCCAGCCAGGCAAAGGCCATCCCTTCCACCCACTGTGGCGGCACGCCCAGGGCATCGGTGCTGTCGATGCGGTGGTGGGGCAGGGCCCGGGACAGCTGCTTGACCAGGTGGCCGTTAAAGGCGCCGCCGCCGCACAGATACACGTTGGCATCCTGACTCAGCTGGGCAATCTCCGCCGCCAGGGTTTCCACCGTGAAGGCCAGCAGGGTTGCCTGCACGTCTTCGGCGCGGGCGTTCATAAAGGGTTCCAGCTGGTAGTTGAGCCAGGCTTGGTTAAACAGCTCGCGGCCGGTGCTTTTTGGCGCTGGCTGGCTGAAGTAGGGGTGGCTGAGCAGCCGCTTCAGTAACTCGGTTTTGATGGTGCCGGCGGCGGCCAGTTGACCATCCTGGTCAAACGCCTGCTGATTGTGCTGCCGCACCCAGGCGTCCATCAGGGTGTTGCCCGGACCGGTGTCGTACCCCAGCACCTGATCGGCGTTTCCCGGCAACCAGGTGATGTTGGCGATGCCACCGATGTTGGCGATGACTCTGGGCTGGTTGCCACCGAACATCGCCTGGTGAAAGGCGGGCACCAGCGGCGCGCCCTGGCCACCCAGGGCAACGTCTTTACGGCGAAAATCCGCCACCACGTCGATGCCGGTGTCGACGGCCAGGGTGTTGGGGTCGCCAATCTGCAGGCTGAAGCCATGGGGGCCGTCCGGCATATGGCGGATGGTCTGGCCGTGGCTGCCGATGGCGCGGACGCTGTCAGCACTGATACCGGCCTTGGTCATCAAGGCGTTGGTGGCTTCGGCAAAGGCTTTGCCGACCTGGCGATCGATTTGGCCCAGACGGTTAATTTCGTCGTTGCCGGTGCTGCACAGGCGGTGCAACTGCTCCAGCAGGTGCGGGTCATACTCGTGGCTGTGGCTGGCGACCAGGGTGGGGCGCCGGCCATTAAACTCCACCAGTACGGCATCAATGCCGTCCATGCTGGTGCCGGACATTAAGCCGATGTATCGGGTCATTGCATCGCTACCATGATCTGCTGACGGTGTTCCAGAGTGTGTAACTGTTCCTTAGCATAGGCAAGGAATGCGGCCCGATCCTTTCTGGCGATGTCGGCGGCCTCTGGCAGTTTGACTTTACGTGGGTTGCGATGGACGCCATTGACCAGGAATTCATAGTGCAGGTGGGCGCCGGTGACCCGGCCGGTGGAGCCCAGCAGGCCAATGGTCTGGCCCTGTTTGACCCGTTGCCCCTGCTTCACTTTGCGCTTTTTAAGGTGCAGGTACTTGGTGACGTACTTGCCGCCATGCTGAATGAACACGTAGTTGCCATTGAGGTTGTTGTAGGCGGACTGAATGACCTTGCCGTCACCGGCGGCCATGATCGGGGTGCCCACCGGCGCAACGTAGTCGGTGCCATTGTGGGGGCGAACCCGCTTGGTGACCGGGTGCAGGCGGCGGGGGTTGAAGTTGGAGCTGACGTAGTTGAACTGGACCGGAGCCCGCAGGAAGGCTTTTCGCATCGCCTTGCCTTTGTCGGAGTAGAAGTTGCCGTCGGTGTGACGGACCGCCCGGAAGGTGTCGCCCTGGTTGGTGAACTCGGCGGCGACGATCTTGCCGTCGGCGGCGAAGTGGCCGTCGATGAACTCCTGCTCATACAGGACGCTGAAGCGATCGCCGGCGCGAATGTCCAGGGCAAAATCGATGTCCCAGCCAAAGATGCCGGCCAGACTCATGATCTGGTTGGGGCTCATGCCGGCGCTGACGGCGGCGTTCCAGAAATTGGACTCGATGGTGGCACTGGCGTAGGCGGTGCGCAGCTCCACCTCCTTGGTTTCTACCCACTCGGCCAGTCCCTGTTGCTGTTGTTCCACCTGCAGGGTCTGCTTGTTGTCCATGGCGTAGCGCAGGTGCTTCAACTCACCCTGGCTGTCCCGGCCCAACTCGATCACCTGGCCAGGCATCACTCTGGGCAGGCGTTTGCCGGCGATGGGCAGTTGGGTAATGCGGTACAGCTGCTGGGGACTGAGTCCGGCACGATCAAACAGCAGGGCCAGGCTGTCTCCGGACTGCACCGTGAACGACTGCCAGTTGAGCCTGGGCTGCAGGGGCTGTGCCTGGGCGGACTGAACCTCCAGTGCCAGGGGCAACCGCTGATTAACGGGAAGAGGCTCAATGAACTCCGCCGCCAGGTCACTGGCCGAAGGCAGCGACAACAGCAGCAGAGTCAGCAACGAAAGGGCAAACAGGCCGATTTTATGCGGGGTGGGCAGTACCCTGAGCACAGAAATCAACGGCCCCAATTTGCTCGGTTGTTGGCGTGTGTTTGTTCTATTCATCTGTCTGTCATAGTAAAACGAGAGGACCTGAATGCCAAAGGCGCAGATTCCAACCGGACGGGTAAGTCTACACTCTTTCCTTTGTTCTGCCTAACCAGTAACATGACTGCCTTTATTGTATGTTGTAACACCTTCGGAGTGGGCTTGATGACTGAGTTGGAACGGGCGCTGGCGGAGATTCGCCGCGGAACCGAGGAGATCCTGGTAGAACAGGACCTGATTGAAAAACTGAAAACAGGGCAGCCCCTGAAGGTGAAGCTGGGCGCCGACCCCACCGCTCCGGACATCCACCTTGGCCACACCGTTATTCTGAACAAACTGCGCCAGTTCCAGGAACTGGGCCACGAGGTGATCTTCCTGATCGGTGATTTCACCGGCATGGTGGGCGATCCTTCCGGTAAAAACAGCACCCGGCCGCCGCTGACCCAGGAGCAGGTGCTGGCCAACGCCGAAACCTACAAGGAGCAGGTGTTCAAAATTCTGGATCCGGCCAAAACCCGCATCGAGTTCAACTCCAGCTGGTTGAACGAGCTGGGCTCGGCGGGGATGCTGCGCCTGGCATCCAAGCAGACCGTGGCCCGCATGCTGGAGCGTGACGATTTTAAGAAGCGCTATGGCAGCGGACAGGCCATCGCCATTCACGAGTTTATGTACCCGCTGTTGCAGGGTTGGGATTCGGTGGCGCTGGAAGCGGACGTGGAACTGGGCGGAACCGATCAGAAGTTTAACCTGCTGATGGGCCGTGAGCTGCAGAAAGAGGAGGGCCAGCGCCCTCAGACCGTGATCACCATGCCACTGCTGGTGGGTCTGGACGGGGTCAAGAAGATGTCCAAGTCCGCCCACAACTACATCGGCGTGTCGGATCCAGCCAACGAGATGTTCGGTAAAATCATGTCCATCTCCGATGAGCTGATGTGGAACTACTACGAGTTGCTGTCCTTCCGCCCACTGGAGGAGATCGAGCAGTTCAAGCGCGACATGGCCAACGGTGCCAACCCGCGCGACATCAAGATCACCCTGGCCAAGGAGATCATCGCCCGCTTCCACGACGAGGCGGCGGCGGAAGCGGCGCACCAGGATTTCATTCAGCGGTTCCAGAAAAACGCCATCCCCGATGAGATGCCGGAGCTGAGCTTCGATGCCGGTATGGCCATTGCCAACCTGCTCAAGGAAGCGAACCTGGTGGGATCCACCAGTGATGCGCTGCGTATGATCCGTCAGGGCGCAGTGAAGATCGACGGCGACAAGCTGGACGACACCAAGTGGGTGCCGGCGGCTGGCACTGCCGTGTATCAGGTGGGTAAGCGCAAGTTCGCCCGCATCACCCTGAAGTAATTCAGGCTGAACTCTGCATCAAGCCGCCTTAGGGCGGCTTTTTTTATGACAGGGCAAGACCCCTGCTCCTGGCTGGGGTATAACTGGGTCAGGGGGAATCACCATGACGATAAGACCCTGGCAAACCGTGCTGACAGGCTGGGTGTTGGGGGTAGTGGCGATGGCACTGATGCTGCCGTTGTTGATGCTGACCCATGAGCTCAGCCAGTGGCTGCCGGCTACCGGAGTGTACGCACTGTCGGTGGCTCTGGATGCGGCGCTGGCGTATCTGCCGGTATGGTTGGTGCTGGCGTGGCTCAGCTTCCGGTTAGGAACGCCGGAGGCCTCCCTGTGGCTGCTTGTCGGCGCCGCCACTCTGTCGTATCTGATTCTGCCGGCCTGGGTGGGCACCCATTGGCATCTGGCCGCCTGGATCTGGTCTCAGCCGTCGGCGTTGTTGGCGCAGGTGTTGGGGGTTGGGCTCGGGGGCTGGCTGAGCCGGCGCGGTTAGCTTACTGGTTGGCCAGTTGGTCGCGCATGGTGTCGTAATCCAGCAGATCGACGTGACTCTTGATCTCCCTCTCCTCCATGTCCAGGTCCAGGGTTGTGACACCGGGAATGGTCAGCTCGATGGTCTGCCCCGGTTTGCCAAACAGGTCTCCTCTGGATTTGTAGCGGTAGGTACCGATCATCACCACCAGATTGCCGGAGTGAAACACGTGGTCCGGCTCAAAGCTGTAGTCGAGGGTGTAGACGTGGATGCGGCGCAGAAAGGTCAGGATGTCGCCGCCGCCGGTGATGGTCTTGCTGGCGGTGCGATCGTTAAACTTGGTCTCCCGGCTGTAGAAACGTGACAACCTGTTATAGTCGCGGTGGGTCAGGGCCTTGATGTAGTCCTGCGCCAATAGAATCGGCGCCGGTACCTCGAGTTGCGGGGCGGCGACGGCTGGATTCTGTTCCGGAACGATGTCGGCGCCGGCGGCCCACAGTGGTGCACTGACCAGCGCCAGTAGCATAATTCCGAATTTCAGCATCCTTTTCCCCATTGTGCGTGCATTAGTCGTGATGGTCGCCGTTGAGTTCAAACGCGGGCAGAGACAGGCGCCAGTAGATGGCGGACACCCGAATGGCCAAGGCGCCGACCATGGCGATGATCATCGCCGGTACCTGAGCGACCTGATACTCAAGGCTGATGGTATACAAAATCCCACCGACAATGGAAGCGGTGGCGTAGATCTCTTTGCGTAATACCAGCGGGATCTCGCGGCACAGCACGTCGCGAATCATGCCGCCCACCACACCGGTCATCACACCCATCATTACCGCAATCAGCGGAGAGGCGCCGTAGGCCAGGGCTTTCTGGGCGCCGATGACGGTAAACAGGGCCAGGCCGAAGGCGTCGGCGAGCTGGAACCATTTTCCCGACAGGCGTCGGGGGCAGCGCACCAGCAGCATCACCATCAGCGCGGTGAGCAACACCACCCAGATGTAGGTGGTGTCGGTGATCCAGAATACCGGCTGCGCCCCCAAAATGGTGTCACGAATGGTGCCGCCGCCGATGGCGGTCACGGCGGCTAGAACGGTCACGCCGAAGGGATCCATGCGCAACCGGCCGGCGGCCAGCGCGCCGGAGATGGCAAACACGGCGGTGCCGAACATATCGGCGTAGTAGACAAACTCGGTCACTGTGGTGGTCTGTTCCATAAATGAGTGCTGACACAAATCGGGCCACGGCCAGGCATTATCGCCAGCCGAAGCCGGCGCTATTGTAATACCAAAGACGGGCTCGGCTCGAGCAGAAATGCCGCAGAACGCGGACTTGGTTTACCAGGCACCGGCCTGAATCATGGCGACGGCACTGGTGGACAGCACCAGCAGGGCGACCCACAGCCAGCGGGCGAACTGAATCAGACGGTCGGCCTGAAGTATGGTGGCGGTGGTCGGCGTATAGGCCGGGCCGACCCGGGGGCGCTCCAGTCGCTGGTTGTCGATCAGCAAGGGGCCACCGAGCTGAACATTGAGGTGATAGGCCATGGCGGTGGTCAGCCAGTGCCGGGATTCCAGTACCGGCGTGCGGGGGCCAGTCAGGGCTTTCCAACAGTTGAGGGTATTGCCATACAGGCTAAGGGTAAAGGCCAGCAGGGCATTGACCGGGATCGACAGAACTGACGCCAGAGTATGGCAGAGGTGGCCAAAGTTCCGGTATTGGGGCCGCCAGGGCAGCCATTGCCGGGCCAGCTGATTGATCAGCCATACCGTAAGGGCCGCTTCAAACCCCAGCAAGGGGTAATACAGCAACCAACTGAAGGTGGTGCCGGCTTCCTGAATCAGGCGACTCTCTATGCTGGCTTTGCACAGGCCGACCTCACTGAGCGAGTCGGTCTGGCGTACCGTAAAGGGGGCCAGCGTTTGCCGCGCCCGTTGTTTCAGTCCGCCGTGCAACTGGGCCACCAGTAACCGGTGTTGCTGACGCTGCTGATCGCCGGGCAGGCACAGGGCGATCAGCAGGCACTGCAGCGCCCCGGGGTAGGCGGCCAGACTCATGGCGGCGGCCAGCAGGGCCACCGGGGGCAGCACCATCAATGCGGTGGCGATGCTGCCGGCAAGGCGTTGCTGGGAGGGCGCACGCTGTGGGCGGTTGACCTTGGCCGCCAGGGCATCGGCGACCTGATGCAGCCGCGGTGCCAGCAGCCAGGAGCCGGGCAGCATCCGGTTTATCAACAGTGCTGCCGCCATAATCAGCGGCGGCATCAACCAATGATAAAAGGGCCCCAACGCCTGTTCCATCAGTGGTTCAGCTGTTCCAGCATCGCCATTACGACCTTGGCGGAGTGCTCGCCGGCCTTGACGATGAAGCTGTCAAAGTCTACGGCGGAATCGTCGTTGGCGTTGTCGGAGATGGCCCGAATCACCACGAAGGGCAGGGAAAACTGGTGACAGGTCTGGGCGATGGCGCCGGCTTCCATCTCACAGGCGGCCATGGCCGGGAAGTGAGACAGCATCACGGTGGTGCGCTCCGGATCGGCAATAAAGCTGTCGCCGGTACAGATCAGGCCCTCAATGGCCTGCACCTCGCCGACGCGGGCGATGCTGGCCTTGGCCACGTCCACCAGACGGGCGTCTGGCAGGAAGGCGGCAGGTTGGCTGGGCAGTTGCCCCATCTCATAGCCAAAGGCGGTGACGTCGACATCGTGGTAGCGCACTTCGCTGGAGATCACCACGTCGCCGATGGCCAGTTCTTGAGCGAAGCCGCCGGCGGAGCCGGTGTTGATCACCGCGTCCGGTGCGAAGCGTTCAATCAGCAGGGTGGTGGCGATGGCCGCGGTCACCTTGCCAATGCCGGAACGGGTGACAACGACGTCGGTGCCGTTGAGGGTGCCGGAGTAGAATTCGATGTTGGCGAGGGTGATGACCTGCAGGTCCTGAATCTGGCTACGCAGCAGGGCAACTTCCTGCTCCATGGCGCCGATAATTCCAATTTTCATGGTGGGCAATCTTGGCTCTAGGGGAGTGTGGCGGGCAGTTTACCACAAGCGTCGGGGATGCAAAAAAACGCCCTGCTGGGCAGGGCGTTGTTTGGGCTTACTGGTGGCGGTCATCCAGCATGTCGAGGATGCCGGTGGCACCGTGGCGGCCTTCATCGATGGCGGTGACCACCAGATCCGAGCCGCGAACCATGTCACCGCCGGCGAACACCTTGGGGTGACTGGTCTGGAAGGCATATTTGCCTTGACCGGGGGCGCGAACCCGACCCCAGTCGTCGGTCATGATGCCGAATTCGCCAAACCAGGGCGCCGGGCTGGGTTGGAAGCCAAAGGCGATCAGGACCGCATCGGCCGCCAGCACGTGTTCGGAGTCCGGTACCGGCTGCGGTCGGCGACGGCCCTGCTCATCCGCTTCACCGAGCTCGGTGTGGCAGCAGCGCACGCCGGTGACCTGGCCCTGTTCGTCGGTTTCGATGGCCAGGGGCATGCGATTGAACAGGAACTCCACCCCCTCTTCGCGGGCGTTGGTCACCTCACGGCGGGAGCCGGGCATGTTGGCTTCATCGCGGCGATAGGCACAGCTTACTGTGCTGGCGCCCTGACGTACCGCGGTGCGAACGCAGTCCATGGCGGTGTCCCCCCCTCCAAGTACCACCACCTGCTTGCCGTTCAGATCCACGTAGTCGTGTTCACAGGGGTAGTCTTCAACCTGGCTGGTATTGGCGATCAGGTAGGGCAGGGCCTGGTACACGCCGAGGGCATCCTCGCCGCTGAGGTTGGCCTTCATCGGTGTGTAGGTGCCCATCCCGAGGAATACCGCATCGTATTCGTCCAGCAACTGCTGGAACGGCAGGTCGGTGCCGATATCGACGCCGAGGCGAAACTCGATGCCCATCCCCTCCAGCAGGGTACGGCGCTGGCGCACTACCGATTTTTCCAGCTTGAAATTGGGAATGCCGAAGGTCAGCAGGCCGCCGATCTCCGGCTGGCGGTCAAATACCGTGGCCTGAATGCCGTTGCGGGCCAGCACATCGGCACAGCCCAGTCCGGCGGGACCGGCACCGATGATGGCTACCTTTTCCGGTCGGGCCTCGACGTTGCTGAGATCCGGGCGCCAGCCCATGGCGATGGCGGTGTCGGCGATGTACTTCTCGACATTGCCGATGGTGACGGCGCCAAATTCGTCATTGAGGGTGCAGGCGCCTTCACAGAGGCGATCCTGTGGGCAGACCCGGCCGCACATCTCCGGCAGGGTGTTGGTCTGATGCGACAGCTCCGCCGCTTCGAGAATGCGCCCCTGCTTCACCAGCTTCAGCCAGTCCGGAATGTAGTTGTGAACCGGGCACTTCCATTCGCAGTAGGGGTTGCCGCAGTCCAGGCAGCGATCCGCCTGTTCCGCCGCCTGAGTGTCCTCGAACGGACGGTAGATCTCGACGAACTCCTGAGTGCGGCTGTCCAGCTCACGCTTCTGTGGGTCGTGGCGCTCTACCTCAAGAAATTGAAATACGTTGCTCATTTTCTCTCCTTAGCTGGCCTTGACCTGAAGTTGCTGGCTCTGTTCCAACGCCATCAGCTCGCCGAGCTGGCTGGCTTTGGGTTTAACGATGCGGAACTTCGGCAGCCAGTTGGTGAAGTCCTCGAGGATATCCCGTGCCCGCTCCGAACCCGTGGTCTCCAGATGTTCCTCCAGCAGTCGCTTCAGGTGCAGCTGCACCATGGGCTCAACCACAGGCAGGGATTCCACCAGTTCGGTATTGAGGCGACGCTCCAGGGCGTTGCGCTGATCGAAGATGTAGGCGAAGCCACCGGTCATGCCGGCACCGAAGTTGACCCCGGTGCGACCCAGTACCATGACGACGCCGCCGGTCATGTATTCACAGCCGTTGTCGCCACAGCCTTCGATGACCGCCACGGCGCCTGAGTTACGCACCGCAAAGCGCTCGCCGGCGGTACCGGCGGCAAACAGTTTGCCCCCGGTGGCGCCGTACAGGCAGGTATTGCCGATGATGGCCGACTTGTGGCTGCGGTAGGCCACTCCGGGAGGCGGTGTGATCACCAGTTGGCCTCCGGTCATGCCTTTGCCGACGTAGTCATTGGCGTCGCCGGACAGGGTCATGTTCATGCCGGCGACGTTCCAGACGCCGAAACTCTGGCCGGCGGAGCCGGACAGGCGGATGTCCAGAGGCGCGCCCTGCAGTCCCTGATTGCCCCATTTGGCGGCGATGTAACCCGCCAGGGAGGCGCCGACGCTGCGGTCGGTATTCTGGACGTCCAGCTGCCAGCTGGCGGCGAGCTTGTTGTCCACCGACTGTTTGGCCAGCTCCAGCAGTTGCTGGTTCTTAAGTCCCTTGTCGTCCGGCAGGTTACGCTCGGTGCAGAACAGGGCGGTGTGGTCGCCCGCCGGCGAGGAGGCCAGCACCGGACTCAGATCCAGCCGACCTTGACGGTCGCTGCTGCCGGGCAGTTGAGCCAGCAGATCGGTTCGGCCAATCAGCTGGTTAAACTCGGTGACGCCCAGAGCCGCCATGTGGGCCCGCAGGTCTTCGGCGACAAACTGGAAGAAGTTGATCACCTTCTCCGGCGTGCCGTTGTAATGGTTGTCCCGCAGATCCTGACGCTGGGTGGCGACGCCGGTGGCGCAGTTATTGAGGTGGCAGATGCGCAGGTACTTGCAGCCCAACGCCACCATCGGCGCGGTACCGAAGCCGAAACTCTCGGCGCCCAGCAGTGCTGCCTTGACCACATCCAGGCCGGTTTTCAGGCCACCGTCCACCTGCAGGCGCACCTTGTGGCGCAGGCCGTTGTTCACCAGGGCCTGTTGCACTTCGGCCAGGCCCAGCTCCCACGGGCTGCCAGCGTAGTGGATGGAGGTCAATGGGCTGGCACCGGTGCCGCCGTCGTAACCGGAGACGGTGATCATGTCGGCGTTGGCTTTGGCTACGCCGCAGGCGATGGTGCCGATGCCGGGTTCCGACACCAGCTTGACCGAGACGCGGGCCGCCGGGTTGATCTGCTTCAGGTCGAAGATCAGCTGGGCCAGATCCTCGATGGAGTAGATGTCGTGGTGCGGCGGCGGTGAAATCAGGGTCACGCCGGGACGGGAGTAGCGCAGGGTGGCGATCTCGGTGCTGACCTTGTTGCCGGGCAACTGACCGCCCTCTCCGGGCTTGGCCCCCTGGGCCACCTTGATCTGAATGACGTCGGCGCTCATCAGGTAGGCGGCGGTGACGCCAAATCGGCCCGAGGCCACCTGCTTGATGCGGGAGTTGCCCGGGCTGTTAAAGCGGCGGGGATCCTCACCGCCCTCTCCGGAGTTGGAGTGGCCGCCGAGGCGGTTCATGGCGATGGCCAGGGCCTCATGGGCTTCCGGCGCCAGGGCGCCGATGCTCATGGCGGCGGTATCGAAACGCCAGTACAGCTGCTCGGCCCCTTCGACCTGAGTCAGATCGACGCCGGTCTCCGGCGGATTCAGGGTCAGCAGGTCCCTCAGGGTGGCCACCGGACGGGTGTCCACTAACTGGCAGTAACGGTGGTAATCCGACGGCTTGCCGCTGTTGACGGCCTGCTGCAGCGCCTGGACCACATCCGGGTTGAAACAGTGGTACTCGCCACCGTGGACGTACTTGAGCAGCCCGCCGTGAGCCAGTGGCTGGCGCAGCTTAAAGGCGGCCCGGTGCAGGCTCAGTTGATCCGCTTCGATGTCGGCGAAGTCGGCGCCCTGAATGCGGCTGGTGACGCCGTGGAAGCAGAGGTCAATCAGCTCGTCAGCCAAGCCGACCGCTTCAAACAGGCGGCTGCAGCGGTAGCTGGCGATGGTGCTGATCCCCATCTTGGAGAGGATCTTCTGCAGGCCTTTGTTGATGCCGGCGCGATAGCCCAGCAGCAGTTGCCGCAGTTCGGAGGTGTCGCCCTGCTGGCGTGCCAGTGCATCAATGGACTCGTAGGCCAGATAGGGGTAGATGGCGGTGGCGCCAAAGCCCAGCAGGACCGCAAAGTGGTGCGGATCCCGGGCGGAACCGGTTTCCACCAGGATGTTGGTGTCGCAGCGCAGGTTGGTGTCCACCAGCCGCTTCTGAATGGCACCTACGGCCATGGCGGCGGGCACTGGCAGGGTGTGTGGCTGCAGGTTGCGATCGCTCAGCACCACCATGGTGGCACCGCCCCGGGCGGCGGTTTCCGCTTCGGTACACAGGCGGCAGATGGCGGTTTTCAGCCCCTCTTCCTGAGGGTAGTTAAGATCCAGGGTCACCGACCGGTAGTGGTCGTTGTCCAGCGCCATCAACTGGGAGAAGTCGGAGTACAGCAGCACCGGTGAGTCAAACATCACTCGGTTGGCGTGGCCGGTGGTCTCATTGAACAGGTTCTGCTCTTTGCCGATGCAGGTGGCCAGGCTCATAACGTGTTTTTCCCGCAGCGGATCGATGGCCGGGTTGGTCACCTGGGCAAACTGCTGGCGGAAGTAGTCACAGATGTGGCGCGCCTGCTGGGACAACACCGCAATGGGGGTGTCGTCGCCCATGGAGCCGATGGCTTCCTGAGCTCCGGACGCCAGTGGCCACAGAATCTGCTGCAGCTCTTCGCGGGAGAGGTTGAATTGCTTCTGATACTGGCTCAGCTGCTGGGCGGACAGATCGCCGCAGCCGAGGGCATCGGCTCCCAGCTTTTCTGGCGGGATCAGTCGCTTGGAGTTAACCTTCATCCACTCGCCATAGGGGTGGCGTTGCTTAAGATCCTGGTCGATCTCAAACGAGCGCATCAGGCTGCCACTGAAGGTGTCCAGCACCAGCAGTTCGCCTGGGCCCACCCGGCCCTTTTCAACCACCTCGTCGGGCTGGTAGTCCCAGATCCCTACCTCCGAGGCCAGGGTCAGTATCCGGTCTTTGGTGATCACATAGCGTGACGGGCGCAGGCCGTTGCGGTCGACGGCACAGGCGGCATGGCGGCCGTTGGTCAGTACCACGCCGGCGGGGCCATCCCAAGGCTCCATGTGCATGGAGTTGAAGTCGTAAAACGCTTTCAGCTCGTCGTCCATCTCCGGATTGGATTGCCATGCGGGCGGGATCAGCAGACGCATGGCGCGCTTGATGTCCATGCCGCCGGCCAGCAGCACCTCCAGCATGTTATCCAGGCTGGAGGAATCGGATCCGGTTTCGTTGACAAACGGCGCCGCATCGTGGAGATCCGGCAGCAGTGGTGACGAAAACTTGTAGGCGCGGGCCCGGGCCCACTGGCGGTTTCCGGCGATGGTGTTGATCTCGCCGTTGTGAGCCAGGAAGCGGAACGGCTGGGCCAGTTGCCAGCGGGGTTGGGTATTGGTGGAGAAGCGCTGGTGGAACAGGCAGATGGCGCTTTGCATGCGCAGATCCGCCAGGTCCGGAAAGACGTTGGGCAGATCCACCGGTAACATCAGGCCCTTATAGACCACCACCTGGCCGGAGAGGCTGGCGATGTAGAAGTCGGGGTCATCGCTGAGCTGCTTTTCGATGCGGCGGCGGGCCATGTACAGGCGTCGCTCCAGATCCCGCGAACGCCAGCCGGCCGGGGCATTGATGAAGATCTGCTGGAAGGCGGGCACGGTACCGGCGGCAATGCTGCCAAGCACGGACTCGTTCACCGGCACGTCTCGCCAGCCCAGAACCGACAGGGTTTCCCGGGCCAGTTCCTGTTCGATAATGGAACGGCTGTGCTGGGTGCGAACCGGATCCTTGCTCATCATCAGCATGCCCACGGCATACTTATTGGACAGGCGCCAACCCTGCTCCTGGGCCAGGTGGCGGAAGAAGCCGTCGGGCTTCTTCATTAACAGGCCGCATCCGTCTCCGGTTTTGCCGTCGGCGCCCACGGCGCCCCGGTGTTTGAGCCGGTCCAGGGCCTGAATGGCCGTGCGGACAATGCGGTGGCTGGGCTCGCCATCCATATGGGCGATGAGCCCGAAGCCACAATTTTCGCGCTCAAAATTCGGCTGGTACAACGACATTCCCTCTCCTCCGCTTCGTGCAAACTTCTTTGCGTACTTCACATAATTATGCAGGCGAACTACTCAAAGTACCTAGGGTTAGTGCAAAGGTCAATCAGCCCCATCACGGTCTAAGTTGCTCGAGAATGGAATCATTGACAACCTGTATCGACTGCATATTTTGTCCTGAAATGTGAAACATTCTGTTTTGTTAATTTAATTAGTGTGAGCTTGAGGCGATTGTCGGTTCTCTAGCAGAGTGGATAGGTTTTAACTACTGCATTTTTTAGCGTGTTTTGTGATCTTTGCCGGAAAGCTCATTCACTTATAAGTGAATAATCATTCGGAATAATGAATCGGGCTGTGATCCAGTTCTCACTCTGATGGCGACGACTCCAGTAAAATGGCGCGTTTTTTCATCACCGGGAGTCCACATGGGACTGGACCAATACGTCCATACGCTGGGTAACTACATGAAGGCCCGTTATGGTCAGAAGATCCACAAACTGACCATTGATGCCAGCTTCACTTGCCCTAACCGGGATGGCTCTCTCGGGCGCGGTGGCTGCACCTTCTGCAACGTCTCTTCGTTCAGTCGAGAGTTTGGCAGTCACAAAAGCGTGGCCGAGCAGTTGGCCCAGGGCAAACTGCACCGGGGGATTGAAAAGCGCTACATGGCCTATTTTCAGGCCTACACCTCCACCTACGACGAGTATCAGGTGTTGAAGCAGCGCTATCAGGAAGCGGTGAATGTTTCCGACATCATCGGCCTGTGCGTGGGAACGCGTCCCGACTGCGTGCCCGACGAGGTGTTGTCGCTGTTGCTGGAGTATCAGCAGCAGGGGATGGAGGTCTGGCTGGAGCTGGGTTTGCAGTCGGCCAGTGATGAGACCCTGAAGCGAATCAACCGTGGCCATGGCTTTGCCGAGTACCGGGATACGGTACTGCGGGCGCGAAAACTGGGGCTGAAGGTGTGCACGCACCTGATCATGGGGCTGCCCGGGGAGGGGCCGGAGCAGGCGTTTGCCACCCTGGAGCAGGTGTTGGCGCTGGGCGTGGATGGCATCAAGCTGCATCCGCTGCACGTGGTACAGAACAGCATTATGGCCAAGCAGTACCAGGCTGGGCGGTTGTCGTTGATGGACGCCGACACCTATATGGATACTGCCGCCGAGATGATTCGTCGCACGCCTAAAGAGGTGGTGTTTCATCGGGTCAGTGCCTACGCCAAGCCGCCGGAGTTGATTGCCCCCGAGTGGTGCGGTGACAAGTGGCTGGCGCTGAATGGCATCATCGAGCGATTGAAGCGCGATGGCGGCCAGGGATCGGCATTGGTGTAATGGTTAGCGGAACAGAAACAAAAGGCCGGGCATTTGCCCGGCCTTTTTGATTCTGTATGCCGTTAAGGCTGGTAGCCGTTTTCGACCCCTTTGCAGGTGACCGATACCGCATCATGGGCGTGCAGGCTTTCCAGGTGGTTGACCCGCAGCCAGAAATCAAAGAAGTCACTGGTGTCGTTCAGGGCCATCTTCAAACGACGGGCGGCGTCTTCGACGAACATCAGGTTCTGACCGTTGAGGCGGGCAAACTCCTGTTCGTCCTCCCGTTTCACGGCGGCCTGGACCGGGGTGGCCAGAGCCGATTCGATACGGTCGACCAGTTGCACAATGGGCAACTCGGTCAGATTGTTGTCCAGCTTAACCCAGACCTCGGCCACGCTGCGCTGGCTGTGCGGCGTCGCCACCACACCCTGGGTGGTGCCCAGCCAATGGTGAATCTCCTCGGCGGACAGGCTTTGCTTGTCACCAAAGTCGCGGTTGAACGACTCCTGGATCAGCTGCCGTGCCAGTGCGGCGGAGCAGGGGCAGGTGGAGGAGTAGGACACATCCACATTCATCTCCAGGGTCAGTTTACCCTGGTTGAGGCTGCCGACCAGAGTGACCGGGTAGGCGCGCCAGCCGCTGTTGTCAGACAGCAGTGAGGGACGACGCAGGTGGTAATCGAAACTGATCTTGATTTTGGCGCGATCCGACAGGGCCTCGTGGCTGGAGATAAAGTTATCCAGCAAGGCTTTCATGCTGGCCAGGTTCAGCTCACCGTTCAAAGACAGCTGATCCAGTGCCAGATACAGGCGCGACATGTGAATCCCCTTGGCCTGGGGATTGGGAAGGTTCACAAAGGCTTCTACCTTTGCGGTTACCGCCCGTGACTTACCGTCATCGGCTGTCACTGTCAGTGGTAATTCAATGTTGCTCATTCCGACCCAGTCCAGAGTTCCCCCGATCTGGGCTTTGGCACTGCTAGCAACATCGGGCATTGTTGTCGCCATGGACACAGACTCCGTCAATTATCTAACCCTTAACTGCTTAAGGGCAGCGATTGTAACATGTGACGGCGATTTCGCCGTCAAAAACTTTGCCGTCAAACTCGATTACGACAAACGAAAATGCGGTATTGTGCGGCGAAGACGACACAGGGTGACGCACTGGGCCATGACGTGTGCTGGTAAAGCCATCGTCATTGATACCGGATATGGAGCGATGCACCCTCGGGTGCGATTAGGACCCGAGGGTGCCCGGATCCTAATCAGGAAGGAGCAGAATCTATCGCACCGAGGCGATGCTGCGCAACCATGGGTTTTGTGGGGCCTTTGGCAGCGCACTTAACGCTTGTTTGGCTTGCGACTTATCGGCAAAGCTGCCCCACAGCACCTGATACCATCCCTTGTGCAGTTGAATGTGGGCGTCGGTGCCCAATTTCAAGTGAACAATGACTTTTTCCGCATTGGCTTTTTCCTTGGTGGCGGCCAACTGCCAGGTAAAGTGCGCCGGGTTTTGTTGGCTGAGCCAGTCGGAGCTGCGGTCATCGTGGCTGGCCGACGGCGTTTTTCGTTTCTTATTCCACTCCAGGTAGGCCCGGTGCTGGTACTGCAGGCCGCCCACGGGCTTAACCAGAGGCAGGTCATTGGCAAACTCCTTGGGCACGTCGCGCAAG
Organism: Ferrimonas sediminum; assembly: GCF_900100175.1. Taxonomy (GTDB): domain Bacteria; phylum Pseudomonadota; class Gammaproteobacteria; order Enterobacterales; family Shewanellaceae; genus Ferrimonas; species Ferrimonas sediminum. Next base: position 281,008 of record NZ_FNEM01000002.1, on the reverse strand, counting down.
CCATACTGGGCCGAGCGCTGACTGGGGAACTGTCCGGCGATCAGCAGGTGCATGGGCCGTCCGTCTCGCAGGACAGTGACCTGCTCCAGGGATTGCTGCGGGTATTTGGCTCTCAGGGCACTTAAGTCAAACTTGGTGCGGTTGGCGGCCAGTTGAATGGTGTAGTCCTGGGACTCCATCCGCATCACTCCTTGCTCCAGGGCCGGCAGGCTGTCGAGCTTTCGGGTCGGTGTGGCCTGAGTGGCGTCCACTTGGTTGGTAACGTCGACTGCCGCCGGCTCATCCCGATATTTGATGCGCAGATCCTGCTGCTGAAAGCGGATCCTCTTGCCTGAGATGGCGATTGGGAACACCGGTTCTTCCGCCAGGGCGCCGAGGCTGCCCAGTTGGCTGCCGTCCGGCTGCAGCAGGTAGTAACCCGGCTTCATGGCGTTGAACTGAAATTCGCCCTGAGGGCCACTGGTCAGGTTGGCCAAAGGCTGCTGGTGCAGATCCTTGAGCACTATGTGAATGCCCGCCAGGGGCTGGCCGTTGTGGTCTTTCAGTATCTGGCCCTTGATGTCTGTCAGTGCCACCAGCGGCAGATCCACGGTCACCTGTTTGCCAGTCATGGGCATCACCTCAACCGGACCGTCCCGCAGCACCATCTGCTCCGGCAGGGTTTCCGGGCCCAGGGCGATGCGGTACAGGGTGTTGGACGCGACCTGGGTCAGGCGCACTTCGCCGGTATCGTTACTGGCCTGGTGTGGGACGCTGGGGGAGGTCAGCAGGGTAACACCGCGAATGGGCTGATCACTGGCATCGAAGCGGCCGTTGTTGTTGCTGTCGACAAACAGGCGCACATTGATGTCGGCCAGTTGTGGCCGGTAGTCGGTGCCGCGCATGCGGGAGTCCTGATAGTTCAGGGCAATGGCACTGGTGGCACTGAGCTGCCAGTCGCCGCGGGTGTCGACATTCCCCCTGAGGCCCAGGGTAAACCAATCGTAGGTCAATGAAATATGATGACCCAGGCCGAAGCGGCTCTTGCTGTCGAGAGGATCCCGGTAGAACAGTTCGGTCTGGTTATTGACCCCCCGCCACGGGCGCCAGCGCAGCAGGGTGGTGAGATCGCCGATCCCCTCTCCGCTCTGATAATCCATGTAGCCGGAGACGTTCCAGTCCAGCATCGGGGTATCAAACATCAACCGCCCCAGCATCCGCTGACTGGTGTCTTTGAAAGAGGTGTCGTAGGCCAGGTAGTTGGTCAGGGCGACGTTGCCCAGTTGGGTCGAGAGACGCGAGTCCAGCAGGGTGGAGTCGTCGCCGTTGTCCAGGGTGCGGTAGGCTGCGCCCAACTGGTACTGCCAGCCGCCGGCCTGATGGAAGCTGCCTTCAATCTCGGCCCGGGTGCTGGAGGTTTTACCGTTGTCGTCGAACAGGCTGGGCAGCAGGTCGTCGGTGCGGCTGGACTCGTAGTCCTGATAATTTTCGTGGGTAATGCGCAGGCTGTGGTCGGTGCCGAGCAGTTTCTGCCAGCCCAGGGAGAAGGCGCTGCCGGCGTCCTGCTGTGAGGAGACCTCAACAAACCAGGTGCTGTCCCACCAGTAGGCGGTCACGTCGGCGCCGTAGTAGGTGCGGTCTTCCAGCCGGCCCCAGTTCTGCACCGTCTGCTGGCTGTAGCTGGCACCGATGGTGATCTGATCCGTCAAGCCGTATTGGGCGCGGCCGCTGTAGGCACGGCGCAGCTCCAGATCCGCCAGTTCATCCTGGTCTTTGTGGGTAAACAGGTTGCTGGTCTGATCGATGTAGAAGCCGGAGTATCCGAATTGCCCCTGACCCAGCCTCAGGCCGCCACTTTGGACGGTTTTGCGTCGTACCATGTACTCGCCGTTGGGGCCAAACAGGTGAATCTCGAACAGGTTGGAGCCTTCCACCACAGGAATGTCGCGGAAGCGATAGCGGTTGTCGTCACTGGCGCTGGCGACGCGGACCAGGGCGCCGTTGCGGTAAAGGTGCACCTTCCAACCCGCCGGGGCGTTGCCTTCGATGACGGTGCGGCCAAAGCGATCGGAGTTGATGTCGCTCTGGTTGCCGAACACCACCCCCTGACCCTCGATGCGGCCATTGACCAGGTTGTCGCCGTAGTAGCTGACGTCACCCACCTGGTAGCCGCCCAACTGAAACGGCAGCCGTTCGTCGAGATCGCCATAGTCCCGGGACAGCCGCAGGCGGTAGTTGTCATCCTGGCCCTGGCTGCGATTGTAGCTGAACTCGTAGCTGTGGAAGCCCAGGTCGCCGGTGGTCAGCATGTTGAGGTGGTAGTCTTCGGTCAGGTAGTCTTCGCCGGCAATGGCGGCGTCACCCTGCAGGTAGATCACGGGCTTGTTGTAGGCCTGATAGTCATGGGGGTGAACCGGGTCGAAACTGGTGGCGGTGATTTCGCGGCGATCTTCGGGATCGTTGGTGACCTGGTTCAGGGTCACGGATTGTTGCACCGCTGGCAGAGGTACGCTGGCGCTGACATTTACTTTTTGACCCAAAGTGTGGATGTTTAGGTTGATTGGCAGCAGTTTTTGAATGAACTGCGGCTCCAGGTAAATATCCACATTGTCGCGACCCCAGACCATGGCGGGGTCAACGGCAATCTGTTTAAAGCCTCTGCGAGCCTGATCTTTGTTCAGGTCCAGCATCAGGTTGGCATTTTCTCCCTGAATCCAACCGGATGCGATTAAGGCATGGGGATCGACCTGAACGTCGATTCCCAAAGAGGTGGCCAGTCCCTGCAGTGGCAGCAGCAATTTTTGCTGATACTGATATACGGCAAGTTGATCCGTTAACTGCACACCATGAGCGTTCAGAGTGAAAGGTTTAAGCTGTTGTTTAGGTAATACAATTTCAGATGCATTGGCACTGAAAACACAACAACTCAGTAACCCCGATAAGGCTAGGGTAACAACTCGCATTGAACTCACAACGACTGGCTATAAATGGGCGTAGATAATAGCATTTTTTCGCCACTTCTGGCATGAGGAATGGACATTTTTGTCTGAACAAACCAATAACCTGTGATAACCTGCATTGGCAAAATAGTAGTCAGTAATGGAGTCTGAGCATGACGAGTGCAAATACCGCTTCGTTGGATCTACAAACCCTGGATGCCTATTGCAGTGCCATTGGGGCAGCAACGTTGCTTAAAAGTGTGGTGATGTTTGAGCAGATGGCACCGGAGTACCTGCAGACCATGGCCGCGGCTATGCAGTGCAGTGACAAGCCTCTGTTATGCAGTGAAGCGCACAAACTGAAAGGTGCGGCTGGCTCGGTGGGATTAAAGCGGATTCAGATGTTGTCTCAACAGCTTCAGTGTGGTGATGAACCGCAGTGGCAGGCTGAGCACGGCCAATGGTATCAGGACATTGAGAGCCATCTTGAGGAAGACATTGCCAGTCTGAAGGCATACCTCAGCGCTCGGGCCTGAGCCGAAGGTACAAAAAAAGCCGCATCAGCGGCTTTTTTTGTGGGCCAAACGTCTTACAGACCGTCCAGCTGACCACAGAAGCGGTAACCTTCGCCGTGAATGGTGGCGATGATTTCCGGAGTCTCCGGGTGGCTTTCGAAGTGCTTGCGAATGCGACGGATGGTTACGTCAACAGTTCGGTCATGAGGTTTCAGCTCACGACCCGTCATCTTCATCAGCAGATCGGCACGGGACAAGATCTTACCCGGGTTCTCAACAAAGTGCAGCATCGCACGGAACTCACTGCGAGGCAGTTTGAACGGTTCGCCACTTGGGCTTACCAGCGAACGGCTGTTGATCTCCAGAGACCATCCGTTAAACAGATAGTGCTCAACCTGAGGTTTCTCATCGGATTGTTTATTGGTGCTGACAATTCGATTCAACAGGTTACGGGCACGAATGGTCAGTTCACGAGGATTGAATGGTTTGGTGATGTAGTCATCCGCCCCAATTTCCAAGCCCAGGATCTTGTCCACTTCGTTGTCACGTCCGGTCAGGAACATGAGTGCAATGTTGTTGTTTTCGCGGAGTTCGCGGGCCAGCAACAGGCCATTCTTACCTGGCAGGTTGATGTCCATGATCACCAGGTTCACCTTGTGAGCCTTGAGAACATCGTGCATCTCGTCGCCATCAACGGCTTCGGAGACCAGGTACCCTTCAGCTTCAAAGATGCTTTTCAGGGTGTTTCGAGTGACGGCTTCGTCCTCGACGATAAGGATATGTGGATTTTGCATGATCAGCTACCTAAAGCGCTCGCCATTTCAAACCAACCGCCTGACCAGGAGCAGAGCTCCATAACCCAGACATAATGCCTATGCAAATTCCTTTTCGGCGTATGTAAGCCCGATGCGCTAGCATTGGGGGTGCCAGGACGAAGTAGGATTCGTACTGTTTCGTTAGAAGCCCTAAAAATACCGTAAAAAGGATTAAATGTTAGCCGCAAATGTTAACAGAATCCGATTTCTGTCGATTGGGTCACACTTTGTGAATTTCACGGGTGATTTTTGTTTCATCCTGTAAGCTTCTCGCCGAAAGGTGTCTGTAATAATAGACGAATTTTACCCTGTTAACGGAATAACTGAGATTTATACCACCTTCTCACTTTTTCGACACCGGCGAAGTGACAACGGCCAGGTGGGCCGGCCCCGATCGTCTCAGGCATCGGAAGCGTGGATTTGGTACAGGATTCAGGTTCATCTCCGTTTCAGAGGCTGTGGTTGGTTCGACCTATACTGACGGGCTATCTGTTCATAACCCGTACAGTTCGAAAAAAACTCAATCGTTTGACAACAAATCGACACTAAGGTTTAGTATTCGCACCCCTTATGCATCAGATTGGCCATTTTTTTACCGGCCGGCTGATTCTCGGGGCCAGAAGAGGAGCGTGACCCAGGCAGTTCCGGCGAGAGGATCGAACCTCATCGACCCGAAATCAGGGGGAGTCACGCCGAGAGGAGGGACGCGTTCGATCGCCAACTCCTCGGTCAATGGGGCTGAATCCCCATGGCTGTCACCTGACACTATGGTGGAGAGCTTCTGGTCGCGGACGCCCCTAGCGTGTTGTCGTACCAGACTCTTCGAACGCAATTGAAGGTTCGAAGTCATGAATAATCAGAACACATCTCTTACGGTCGCCAAGTTCGGCGGCACCTCAGTGGCCAACTTTGAGGCCATCAATCGCTGCGTCGACATCATCGAGGCGGATCCTACGGTCAGGCTGGTAGTGGTGAGCGCCGCCGCCGGCGTCACCAACCGGCTGGTGGAGTTGTCGGCGGGGCAGGTGGATCTGGCCCGCCGTCAGGCGCTGCTGCACGACATTGCCGCCATTGAATACGCCATGCTGGATCGGCTTGAGAACCGCAGCCAGGTGGCGGCCGAGCTGGATGCCCTGCTGGCCTTGATGGCCAGCCTGAGCGGGCGCATCGCCGCCGGTGATGGTGAGCCGGCACTGGCGGATCAGTTATTGTCGCTGGGAGAGCGGTGTTCGACCCTGTTGTTGACGGAGCTGTTGAACCAGCGCGGCATTGCCGCTGGCAACTTCGATGTCTGCCAGGTGATGCGTACCGACGATCATTTTGGCCGGGCTTCGCCGCAGTTGGCGCAGCTGGAGAGTCTGTGCGATCAGCACCTGGTGCCAGCGCTGGCCGCTCAGGTGGTGGTGACTCAGGGCTTTATCGGTGCCGATGAACAGGGGCGGGTCACCACCCTGGGCCGGGGCGGCTCCGACTACAGTGCGGCGCTGCTGGCACAGTCTCTGCGGGCGCGGGTGCTGGCGATCTGGACCGACGTCGATGGCATCTACAGCTGCGATCCGCGGGTGGTCGCCGATGCTCGCCCCATCGCCGAGTTGAGTTTCAATGAGGCGGCGGAGATGGCGACTTTCGGCTCTAAAATCCTCCACCCGGCCACCATTTTGCCGGCGGTGCGTGGCGGCTGCCAGGTGTTTGTCGGCAGCACCTATGCGCCGGAGAAAGGCGGTACCTGGATTCGCTCCGAGTGCGGTTCCCAGCCGGTGTTCAGGGCGCTGAGCCTACGGCGGCACCAGACCCTGTTGACGGCCCACAGCCTCAACATGCTGCATGCCCAGGGGTTCCTGGCAGAGTTGTTTGCCATTTTGGCCCGTCACCGCATCTCAGTGGATCTGATCACCACCTCAGAGGTATCGGTGGCACTGACGCTGGATCAAACTGGATCCGATTCCAGCGGCCGGTCGCTGGTGTCGCAGGCGTTACTGGATGAATTGGCGCCGCTGTGCCGAGTGGAAGTGGAGCAGGATCTGGCGTTGGTGGCGGTGATTGGTAACCACATCGCCAAGACCTCCGGAATCGGAATTCGGGTTCTGGAAGCGATGGAGGACAGCAATGTGCGGATGTTCTGCCAGGGCGCCAGTGCCCACAATCTGTGCTTCCTGGTGGATGGCAATGAGGCGGAGAGCATCGTGCAGCGGTTGCATCGGCGGCTATTGACGAAGTAACAGGTGCGGGGTCGCCACGGCCGAGCGTGCAAAAGAAAGGGGAGCCATCAGGCTCCCCTTTTTCAGGTCAAGCGTATTGCCTTAGGCCGCCTTGCGGCGACGGGCGAAGGCCAGACCGGACAGGGCCAGCGCCAGGAAGCCCAGGCTACTGGAGTCGGAAGACCCACCGGTGCTCACTACTGTTGGATCGGTGATGTTTACCGTCAGCAGGGCGCTGTCGGTGGTCTCTTCGGCATCGCTGGCGGCGATGGCGAAGGTCAGCGCGCTGCCGGAGGCATCGGCAGGCAGGGTCATGGACAGTACCTGACCATTCACCTCGAACTCCACATCGGTACCACCGGTCTGGGTGACAGTCCAGGTCAGGGTATCGCCGTCGATGTCGGTGGCGAACTCGGACAGGGCCACGCTGAAGGCGGAACCCTCGGCACCGCTGACGGTGTTGGAGGCGGTAATGGTCGGTGCGTCATTGACGTTGTCAACGGTGATGGCCACGGTGGCCTCGCCGGACGCGGTATCGCCGTCCATCAGGCTGTAGCTGAAGCTGTCGGCACCCACAAAGTCGGCGTTCGGCGCATAGCTGAAGCTGCCGTCTTCCTTCATGGTGACCGTGCCGTTTTCAGGCTGCTCAGTCACAGTGGCCTTAAGGTCAGAGGAGCTGGCCACCTGGAACTGGTGGATCGCTTCCTGAACCAGGCCGCCGGCACTGGCGCTCAGATTCAGTACCTTGGTCTCGGTTGCGGTATCGTTGTCGGTCACGCTGAAGTCAACGCTGCTGTCTTCATCAACCGTGATGGCATCGTCCATAGCCGCGTCGGATTCTGTGATCATCAGGTCGAAGGCGAAGTCGACGGAACCGGCTGGGTTACCGAACACTTCAATCAGATCACCGGCGGCGACGGCATCACCAGTACCGTTGTGGTACAGGGTTACGCCCTTGGAGCCGGAGATGTCCTCGATACCCACAGTCAGGTTTTCAGGCAGTGCATCCACCTTGGCGTACTCGAAGTGCACGCCTTCGGTTTCGCCCAGTTGCAGCCAGATCTGGAAGGTATAGCTGTTGCCGGAGTTGTCGTTATAGACCTGGGCGTCGGCCCACTCTAGAACCAGCCAGTCGGTGGTGTCGTCACCGACTACGGTGTAGTACATGTTACCGCCACCGGTATCGCCGGCGGTACCATCATTCAGGTCCATGTCGGTCCAGAATGGCGCCAGGATGTTGTTGGGCTGAGCGCTGTCCGGCAGTTCACGGTTGTTCCAGGTGCCGCTGGTGGAACCACCGCCGGCAATGGCCATACCGTTATCGGACATGGTGATGGAGGTGTATTCCTGACCCAGGTACTTGAAGCCAGGCAGGCCGACGGCCGCCAGGTTCAGATTGATGGCCACTTCATCACAGCCGTCGTCACAGCCCGGCGCCACGCCGTTGGCCTTCAGGCCAAAGCCAAAGCTGCCGGTGGTGTGGTTCAGTTCGGCGCTGCTCTCCTTGAGGCGACCGGTCCAGGCCACGCTGCCGTTGTCTTCGTTGACGTCGAAACCGGTTTGAGTGGCTTCGTTGGTGTCGACCTTCGCGGATCCGGCAACCATCTTGGTGCCGGCCGGGATGGTGGCACGGACGGTGACGAAGTCATCGGCGTCGAAGCCCTGGTTCTCATAGTGAGTGCTCACCTCTACGGCCTGATCCACGGTGGTGGAGGTGGCAGCGACGGCGATGTTGTTACCACTGGCGCTGTTGGCGTAAACCACCAGCGGCAGGTGGGCCTGGTCGCCATTGACCTGAACCTGACCAAAGTGCCAGTCGTCCGAGGCCAGCATCAGGCTGTCGACGGTGATCATCACTTTGCCAGACGCGCCCCCGGCCAGAGACAGGCTGTCCTGGTCGAAACTGATGTCGGCCCCTTCCAGCATGCCGGTAAAGGCATAGCTCTTTTCTGAAGTGTCAGAGGCATCGCGCTTATCGTTAACGGTCAGTTCGAAGCTGCATTCTTTCAGGCACGCCGGGCTCACCAGTGAGGCTTTGTCGAAGGTGACGGTGGCGGAGATGGCATCGGCCACTTCCATTCGACCAGCACCTACATCGAAAGCATCCGCCGGCGTGTCGGCGTCCTCTTTCTTGAGACCGCTGTCCTCGGTGGAGGAGGTCAGGGCAGTCTTGATGTCGATGGCAGACCACTCAGGGTGCGCCTGCTTCATCAGTGCGGCGGCACCGGCAACGTGGGGGCTGGCCATGGAGGTACCGCTGATGGCGGCAAAGGTGGCGCCGTCGCTGCCCGGATCGTCTTTGGACCAGGCGGACAGGATGTCGGTGCCCGGTGCGGCCAGATCCGGCTTCAGGAAGCTGGCATCGCCGTTAGGTCCCCTTGAAGAGGTGCCAGCCACGTTGTCGGCGTACATCATGTTGGTCAGAGACGAGGTGGTCATACCGATGGTCATATCGATACCAGCCTCGCCGGCGGCGGTGATCTCGGTTAGTACCTTGGCGCCGTCGGCCTGATCAATCATCACTGAAGGGATGGTGCCATTGTCCATGGACATGGTGATAGGCTGACCGGCACGGTTGTTGTGTACCACCATACCGGTGGCACCGGCATCGGCGGCGTTGGTGGCTTTGTCAGCAAAGGCGCACGCACCACGGCTGATGACGGCGATTTTGCCCTTGAAGCTGTCGGCGGCGAACGGTGCGCACCCTTCAAAGTTGTCGGCGTCGACGTCCATGGCGGCGGCGGCAGGCGCGGTCAGATCCGCATCAAGATCTTCCAGGCGCGCCTGACCGGTGCCTTCGATGGCCACCAGATCGCTGAGGCTGCCAATGGCAACCGGTTTGGCGAAGAAGCGTCCGTGAGTGGTGTTGGCGACGGTAATACCGGCTTCAATGCAGCCTGGGCAACCGACAGTCTGGGCACCAGAACCGGAGTTACCGGCGGAGGTGGCGATGACCACCCCGGCGGCTTCGGCGTTGGTAAAGGCGTCAACATAAGGGCTGAAGGCCGGATCGGCACCGGCGCTGCCGCCCCAGGAGTTGTTGATGACGTCGGCGCCGTCTTTCACGGCCATCTCCAGTGCTTCCAGCAACATGATGTTGGAACCGGAGCCACCATGGATGTCGTCGGCCGGAGCATACAGGGCCTTATAGGCCATCAGGTAGGCGCCGGGGGCCACACCGGAGATTTCGCTTTCAATGCCGTTGTAGGTGGCCATGATGGAGTTACCTACCGCAGTACCGGCAACGTGGGTACCGTGACCGCCGTAACCCAGCGGGCTCAGGTGCTCATCCGGGGCAACCGCAAAGGTTGGGGTGGAGTAACGGGCGACGATCAGTTTGTTGTTACAGAAGCTCTCGTCGACGCTGGCACAGTAATCGTCGTCCGGCAGCATGGCGCTGTCAGGGGCAGTAAAGCCTTCTCCGGAGAACATCGGATGCTCGGGACGGATACCTGAATCGATGATGGCGACCTTGATGCCTTTACCGGCTTCGGCCATGCCGCCCACCAGTTCCCAGGCTTCTGGAGCGTGGATCAGAGGACGAGAGGCGTCCATCTGCACATGATACAGGGCGTGTTCATACACCGCCGCGACGCCAGGTAAGGCCTCCAGCTGCTCTTTGGTCAGGCCTTTACCGGCAACGCTGACGCCGTTGAACAGGGTATCAAACTGGGTTTCGACCTTAGCCCCGATGCCGGCGGCACGGTGGGCAAAGCTCTGGCGTTGCTGCTTTAGATGGCTGGCGTAGCTCTGTACCTGGCTGCTGGCAAAGTTCAATTTGTTGTCGGCAGTGCGGGCTGCCTGAGTGGAGGCAAACCCCTTTACGCCGCCTTGATAGGCTGCGATGGGCGCGTCTTGCAGTTTCACCAGGAACCGGGGAGTGGTGTCCTGATTGTATTCGCGCACCGCGGGGGCCTGATATTGGGTACCTTGAGTCTCGAGTTGAATGCCTTTGGCTGAAATGTCAGCCGCAGTAAGAGCCGGGCTTGCCATCAGCAAGCTGCTCACCGCTAGGGCGATACGTGTTTTCATTATTCTTAATCCCTGAATTACGCTGTTGTTCAAACTGCGACTGCTTCCTGCAGCTTGTTCTAGCCACTGCACCAGTGGTGTCACGACGTTTTAACACGACATTAACTTAACCGCTACCGCAGAGTGAGGGGTATTCAACTTCCTGGCTAACCAAAGCTGGTGAATAATGCTTTCTTTCATGGATTTATCTGGCGATGTATCGGTTGTTGCAGGGATAACAGCGTTTCAGTTGACTGAATTTGCTCAATGGACTGAATTTGATGAACCAGCAGATGGTGCAGGGCATCGATGTTGTGGGTGAGGATTTTGGTGAAGATGCTGTAGTGGCCGGTGGTGTAGTAGGCCTCAACCACTTCCGGCAAGGCCTGAAGCTTCTTCAGTACTTCGGGGTAGTCTCCGGCGGCTTTGAGGTTGATGCCGATAAAGCAGCATACCTGGTAGCCCAGTTTTTTGGGGTCGACGATCACCTGGGCGGAGGTGATGATGCCCGCCTGCTTCATTTTTTCGATGCGCACATGGATGGTGCCCGGGCTGACGCCGTTGCGTTTGGCCAATTCGGCATAGGGGGTGCGGGCATCGGCCTGCAGGGCGGTGAGGATGGTTTTATCCAGATTATCGATTCGGTAGTCTTCGGTCACTTTATGGTCGCCCTATTGATGATTCGCCAAAAATCGGCAATAAAATTATCGAATCAAAATGGTAGCAGCTTTATTTGTTGTTGAATATTGAATTGATGCCCGGGTTTGTTGAAAAATCCTCTACCAGAACGATTTTGGATTGAGGAATTATCAAATGAAGCGCAGTTTTATTGAAGCACAGCAACAGATTCGATTTGTGAAAGACACCTTTAGCCAGGAGCTGTGCCAACGCCTCAATCTGCTGGAAGTGCAGGCACCGCTGCTGTCCGAAGTGGGCAGTGGTCTTCAGGACGGCCTGTCCGGCCATGAAAAGGCGGTTCAGGTGCGGGTCAAGGCGCTGCCGGAGCGATCGTTCGAGGTGGTTCACTCACTGGCGAAATGGAAGCGCGCCATGCTGGGGCGCTTCGGCTTCGATGCCGGTGAAGGGGTGGTGGCACAGATGAAGGCGCTGCGTCCCGATGAGGATACCCTGGGGCCGAAACACTCGGTGTTTGTGGATCAGTGGGACTGGGAGCAGGTGCTGCCGGCAGAGGAGCGCAGTGCCGTGGGGTTGCACCAGCGGGTTGAGTTGATCTATGCCGCCCTCAAAGCCACCGAGCAGGCGGTTGCCGCCCGTTACGAATTGCCGGTGTCGCTGCCTGAGACCATCACCTTTATCCATTCCGAGGCGCTGCGGGAAGCCTATCCGGATCTGTCCGCCAAAGAGCGGGAGAAACGGATTTGCCGTGAACACGGTGCGGTGTTTCTGATGGGGATCGGCGGCGATCTGGGCGACGGTCAGCCCCACGACTGCCGAGCGCCGGACTACGACGACTGGTCAACGCTGTCGGAGTTTGGTCAGGGCCTCAACGGCGATATTCTGGTGTGGAACCCGATTCTGGAGGATGCGTTCGAGCTCTCCTCCATGGGGATTCGGGTCGATGCCGAGGCGCTGACCCGTCAGATGCAGATGGCCGGCCAGTCGCAGCAGCTGCAGCAGCCGTGGCACCAGCAGCTGCTGGGCGGTGAGTTGCCACAAACCATCGGCGGCGGCATTGGCCAGTCCCGACTGGCGATGTTTATGCTGGGCCTGAGCCACATCGGCCAGGTGCAATGCGGCGTCTGGCAGCAGGAGTGCCCCAGCCGCCTGTAACCTCAGGCAAAGGGCATCGGCGCTTCGACCGTCATGGCGGCGCCGGTGGCCGGATGTTGAAAGCTCAGGCTGTGGGCGTGCAGCAACAGCCGCTCTGCGGCCTTCAGAGCCGGGCCTTGGGCATAGAGACCATCTCCGACAATCACGTGGCCCAGGGCCAGCATGTGCACCCGCAGTTGATGTGAGCGGCCGGTAATGGGGGTCAGCTCCATCAGGCTGCTGTACTCGTCGTGGCTGAGCACCCGGTAGCGGGTCTGCGACGGCTTGCCCTGCTCATGACACACCTTTTGCATCGGCCGGTTCGGCCAGTCACAGATCAGCGGCAGATCCACTTCACCGCTCTCCTGCCCGGGATGACCCCAGACTCGGGCGTAGTAAGTCTTGCCGGTTTCCCGCTCGCGAAACTGGCGGTTAAGCTCCCGCTCCGCCGCCTTGTTCAGCGCCAGCACCATCACCCCGGAGGTGGCCATATCCAGGCGATGCACCACGTGGGCCTCAGGGAAGCGACTCAGCACCCGGGTGTAGACGCTGTCTTTGTGGGCCGGATCGCGGCCCGGCACAGACAGCAGGCCACTGGGCTTGTTGACGACCACAATGTCGTGATCCTGATGCAGGATGACAAGGAAGGGATCGGTTGGGGGGTGGTAGTCCAGTACAGCCATCGTCAGTGCTCGTTGCCTTTGCGGGCGCTCACCATACCCAGTTGTGCATCGTCAGGCAAGGGGGATGCCGCCGTGATGGTAGTGTCGTTTGGGACGGGATCAAAAAAGGGCCCCGAAGGGCCCTGATGTCGGTGGGTTATCCGGTGGTGATTACGCGGATTCCAGTGTTTCGATGTCCGCTGGCAGCGGTTTCTTGCCAATCACATTGACCACCAGGGCGGCAATAACCAGGGCGGCAACCACGCCGGCGGCGGTGGAAACGGTCATCGGCAGGCCGAATCCCAGAGTGGCGTTGTTGAGGATAAAGGTGATCACCACGGTGGTCATAAAGGTGGCCGGAATGGTGCAGATCCAGTGCAGGCGGTCGGCACGGGCCAGGTAGGCCGCAGCGGTCCACAGCATCATCACGGCGGTGGTCTGGTTGGCAAAGCCAAAGTAGCGCCAGATAACTCCGAAGTCCACCTGAGTCAGGATGGCACCGATGGCGAACAGTGGAATGGCAATCAGCAGTCGCTTAGGCAGTTGCGCCTGAGGCAGCTTGAAGAACTCGGCCAGAATCAAGCGGGCAGAGCGGAAAGCGGTATCGCCTGAGGTGATGGGCAGGACCACTACACCCAGGATAGCCAGCACGCCACCCAGAGCACCCAGCAGGCCGGTAGAGGCTTCAAACACCACGTTGGACGGACCACCATCGGCCAGGGCCGCTTGCAGGCCTTCAACGCCGTGGAAGAACGACAGGGCCAGAGCACACCAGATCAGGGCGATGACGCCTTCACCAATCATGGCGCCGTAGAAGACGAAACGGCCGTTCTTTTCATTTTCCATGCAGCGGGCCATCAGTGGTGACTGAGTGGCGTGGAAGCCGGAGATGGCACCACAGGCGATGGTAATGAACAGGGCTGGCCAAATCGGCTTGTCCGCGGGGTTCAGGTTGGTCAGGATATCGGTGGCGGTTACGCCGGGCAGCATGCTGTGCTCGGAGGAGAACATCAGCGCCACGGTCAGTCCTACGGACATGAATACCAGCAGGGCACCAAACAGCGGGTAGAGTCGACCGATGATCTTGTCCACCGGTACCAGGGTAGCGATCAGGTAGTAACCGAAGATGATGGCCAGCAGCATGGTTTTGTCCCAGCCGCTGAGTTTAACCATCAGACCCGCGGGTGCCGATACAAACACCACACCCACCAGCACCAGCAGAATGATGGCGAAGATGTTCATGAAGTGTTTGGCGTTTTTACCCAGATAGCGGCCGGCCAGGTTGGGCACCGAAGCTCCGCCGTTGCGGACCGACAGCATGCCGGAGAAATAGTCGTGCACCGCACCGGCAAACACACAGCCGATGACAATCCACACCATGGCGGCCGGGCCGTACATGGCACCGAGAATGGGACCGAAGATCGGGCCAACACCGGCGATGTTCAATAGTTGAATCAGGTAAACCTTCTTTTCCGACATCGGTACATAGTCGACGCCGTCGGTTTGGGTCAGTGCGGGCGTTTTGCGGTTGGTGTTGATGCCAAACACCTTTTCGACAAATGCCCCGTAGATAAAGTAGCCGCCAATCAGCAGGCCTACTGCAAGTAAGAACCAAGTCATCTCAATCATCCCCTCTATGAGTGTGGGACCATTTTAATGAATTGGGTTTCGCGAATGTGGTTGGATTGGGTCAGCGGTCATCTGGGGAGGTAAGCGGTCGATATTGCCGCTGACCGGAAATCGACTTTACTGAGTTGTAATGAAACTGTGATCGAGTTCAAGGGCCAGATCCGTCCCGGGAAGTGGCCCTGAAGGTTACTCTGGCTTGAGGGTTGCCACACGTCCCTTGAGCTTGCCACCGGCGGCGAAGGTCACCACTCGTCGGCCGGAAATTTCGTGTTCCTCACCGGTCTTGGGGTTGCGGCCCGGACGAGGGCTCTTGTCTCTCAGGTGAAACACGCCAAAGCCACTGAGTTTCACTTCGACCCCGTTTTCCAGAGACTGGCGAATCTCTTCGAAAAAGGCGTCTACCAGATTCTTGGCGTCGTTAGTGGATAGGTTTAACGTGGTGATCAAATTCTGTGTCAGCTCGGATTTGGTTAGGGACATACCAGACACCTCAGTTGCCAGTCAGTTTTATCATCGTAAAAGTAAGATAAGTGTAGTGACTGGATCGCAAAGGTGCCTAATAAATCACAATTAATAAAATCCGAGGGTCTGTTTCAGCGCCTTCAGGTAACGGCGGCTCACCGGCAGGGTTTGACCGCCGCGGGTGATGATTTCCGCGTTACCACCATCCTGTACCTCGATCTCGGCAATGGCGGCGGGGTTGATCAGGTACTGGCGGTGGCAGCGCAGCAGTGGCGTTCGGCTTTCCAGCACCTTGAGGGTCAGTTGGGTGTGGATCACCTCGGCGTCGGTGGCCACGTGCACGCCGCCCAGATCCGAGTAAGCGTACTCCACATCATCCACCTTCAGGACCTTGAGGACGTTGCCTGAATAGCAGGGCACCAGAGACAGAGCCTGGGGCGTGATGGCACTGAGATCCTGAGGGGTGTGGGCCTTACGGATGCGCTCGATGCAGGTCGCCAGCCGCGGCACTTCAATGGGCTTAAGCAGATAGTCAAAGGCGTTATTCTCAAAGGCCTTGACGGCGTATTCGTCGTAGGCGGTGACGAACACCACCTTGGGCTGAGTGTCCGGATCCAGCATCGCCAGCATCTCCATGCCGGAGATTCGCGGCATGGCGATGTCCAGAAACACCAGATCCGGCTTGTGCTTATGAATGGCGGCAATGCCCTCGATGGCGTTGCTGCACTGGGCGGCGATGACGATGTCGTCAAAGGGGGCCAGCAGGCTGGCAAGTTCTTCCCGGGCCAGGGGTTCGTCGTCAATCAACAGGGTTTTAATCATCGAGTGCGTCCACGGCTGGCAGGGTGACCGTCACCCTGGTGAATTGCTGGGGCTGGCATTCGACACTGATGCCAAACGGGCGCCCATACTGGGCCTTGATGCGTTTATCCACCAGGCTCATGCCCAGGCCGTCGCCTTCCGGTTTGGGCTGATAAGCGCCGGCGTTGTCCTCTACGGTCAGCAGCAGCTGCTGCTGATCAATGCGGGCGCTGAGGCGGATTCGGCCCGGCTCAAACAGGTGGGCGATGCCGTGTTTGACCGCATTTTCCACCAGCGGCTGCAGGGTAAAGGTGGGCAGCTTCAGGTGCAGTGCCTGCTGATCGATGTCTCGGGTCACGCTGAGACGATCGCCAAAGCGGGCCTGCTCAATCTCCAGATAGGCGTCGATGTGCTCCAGTTCGTCACTGAGACTGACCTCGCCGGTGCCACGCTTGAGGTTGCCCCTAAGGAAGGTGGCCAGGTTCTGAATCAGCTCCCGGGCTCGGTTGGCGTCATTGCGGGTTACGGCGGCCACGGTGTTGAGGGCGTTGAACAGGAAGTGGGGGTTGACCTGGGCCTGCAGCAGTTTCAGTTCCGCCTGGGTGAGCAGGTTGCTCTGGTGCTGGTAGCGGCCGTGCAGAATCTGGTTGGACAGCAGTTTGGCGATCCCCTCTCCCAGGGTGCGGTTGATGTTGAGAAACAGCTTATTCTTGGCCTCGTACAGCTTAATGGTGCCGATGACCTCGTTCTCCCCCCGCAGCGGAATCACCAGGCTGGAGCCCAGGGGACAGTTGCGGGACAGGGAACAGGTGTATTTGAGCTCCAGACCGTCGGCAAACATCACCTGATTATGGCGAATCGCCTCCTCGGTAATGGAGGAGGAGATGGGCGTGTCGGGCAGGTGGTGATCGGAGCCGATGCCGATGAAGGCCAGCAACTTGTGACGGTCGGTGATGGCGACGGCGCCAACCTGGGTCTCTTCGTAGATGATGCGGGCCACCTGTTTGGTGCTGGAGGGGTTGAACCCCTGACTGAGGATGCCGACGGTGCGTTCGGCGATCTTCAACGCCTTGGTGGAGAAGGCTGACGACATCTTCTCCACCATGGCCCGCTGATCCCTGAGCATGCTCATGAACATGGCGGCACCGACGGTGTTCACCAGTAGCATCGGCGGAGCGATGATCTTGACCAGGGCCCAGGCCTCGGGCAGCGGACGGGCCACCATCAGGATGATCAGCATCTGCATCACCTCGGCCCAGAACGCCACCATGGCCACCAGGCCGGGACGGAACAGCTGGCTCATTCTGCCGCGCCGAATCAGGTAGGCGTGCACCAGTCCGGCGGACAAGCCTTCGCAAGTGGTGGAGATGGCACAGGCCAGATCGGTGAAACCGCCGAGGCTGTACCGGTGCAGTCCGCCGGTCAGGCCTACCGCGAAACCGGTGAGCGGCCCGCCCAGCAGGCCGGCAAGCACCGCTCCCATGGCTCGGGTATTGGCGATGGCGCCATTGGTCTGTTCACCGAAGTAGGTACCAAGAATGCAGAAGCAACTGAATACTACGTACAGCATCAATCGGTGCGGCAACCGGTGGGACAGAGTGACCAGAGGGCGAAACACCGGGGTTTTGGTAAAAATGTAGGCGATCACCAGATACAGCGACATCTGCTGCGTCAGGTTGAGGATCAGTTCCAGTGCTTCCAGTGAAATCATGCTTGTCTCAATTGCATCGAAATTGGGGTTAGATCAAAGTTCATTTGGCAAAGGTGTATATAATATGAATCTTAAAATTTAGGAGAATCCACATGACCGAGTCTATCCATGCACACGAACTTCTCAACCTTATTGGCGAACAGGATAAGCCGTTAACCCTGCCTCAGATCGAAGATCTGGCCGTCAACCAGTTCGGTGCCGAGGCTCGTTTTCATACCTGCCGCCTGTCAGATCAAAGTATTGAACAGATTCTGACTTTCTTTGTAAAGATGGAGAAGATTGCCACCGAGGGTGAAGGCTACGCCCTGAACCGTGGCAACATGTGCAGCCACTAAGGCGGGCTGCAGCAATAAAAAAGGAGGCGTGAGCCTCCTTTTTGCTATTTGGGCGCTCGGGATTCGTTGTTCTCACCACTGAAGTAGGTTTGGCCAAACTTTATCACCACTACGGTGGCGGCCAGCATCAGCGCCGAGGCCGAGGCCGTGAGTACCCGCCAGTCATCCATCGCTTTCATATCGAGAATCAGATAGCGGGCCAGGGCGACGATGGCGATGTAGATCGGCATGCGAACCGGTAGGTGGCCTTCGGCGGCGTAGCCGGCCACCATGGCCAGTACCTCCAGATAGATGAACAGCAGCAGCAGATCCGCCAGGGCCACGTGGCGATTGTTGATCATGGTGACGATCTCCTGACCGATGGCCACCAGGGTGGCGATGGTGATGATGATCAGGATAGCGTGTTCAAACAGGCTGATGGTGGGCAGGCCGAAGCGTTTATAAAGCTGATGCATGGTGGGTCGGTCCCAGATTAAGTGCGTTCCCTACAGTGTATCCTTCCATAAATAAATCTCCATGCCAATCAATGTGATCTGTCTCACGGCTGGGGTTTGGCATCCTCCTCCTAGCTGCTATGCTAGGCGCCTTTCCAGCCCGCCCGTTCATTCAGAAGTAGACGTTAAGATGATGTTGTTAATAGCAAAAATAATCGCTGCCGTGGTGGCTGTGGTGGGGTTGGCGTGGATCGCCGAACGCACCGGTCCCAGGCTGGCCGGTGTGCTGTCCGGTTACCCCTTGGGAACCGCGATTGTGCTGTTCTTTTATGGCATCGAACACGGCGCCGACTACGCCGCGGATGCCGCCCTGTACGGTTTGCTGGGGCTGGCGGCCACCACCGGTTACTGCCTGGTGTACACCCTGACCGCCACCGGCTGTGAGCCGAAAAGCTGGCGGCCGATGGGGGTGGCGGTGCTGGCCCTGGTGGTGCTGGCACTGCTGGCTCAGAGTCTGCCGCCACTGGGGGCCGCCGGTGCCCTGGTGGCGACGGCGGTGGCCCTGCTGTCGATTCGAGCCACTCGCAACGTGGCAGAGCCGGAGTTTGTGGCGGTCAAGCCGGGACCGATGATGATCTGGGGCCGGGCGCTGCTGGCGGCGGTGATCGTCATCGGTATCACCGCACTGGCGCACTGGTTACCTCAGAGCCTGGCCGGGGTGATGGCGGCGTTTCCGGTGACCCTGTTCCCGTTGATGCTGCTGTTGCAGTTGGCTTATGGCAACCGTCCGGTGATGGTGTTGGCCAAGCACTATCCCTTTGGAGTCGGTAGCCTGATCGTGTACGGATTGAGTGTGTCGGTGAGCTACCCGGCGCTGGGGGTCGGCTGGGGTACCCTGGTGTCCTTCGCCGCCGCCACCGCCTATCTGTGGTTGTACCTGAAATGGCAACGCCGTCGCCGAGGCGGCGGTGGTTAGGCGTTGCGCCCGCCGGGTAGGGTGGCTGGCAACATCAGGCTGATGAGCCAGGCCAGGATCAGCATCAGGCTGGATACCAGCAGGCAGGGAAGCAGTCCGCCCAGTTGATACAGGGCGCCGGAGAGCAGGGTGCCCAGCAGACGTCCGCTGGCATTGGCCATGTAGTAGAACCCCACGTCCAGCGACACTCCCTCCTCGCGGCTCAGGGCCAGAATCAGGTAGGAGTGCAGGGAGCTGTTGATGGCAAACAGGGCCCCAAACAGCAGCAGTCCGGCCACCACGGTCTCGGCCACTGGCCAGTGCTGAGTCAGGCCCAGAACGATCAGCAGCGGTGATAGGGCCAGCGGGGCCAGCCAGCTCAGACAAGGCCTCCGCGCCCCGGCGGGACGGCCGGTCAGCCGCGGCGCTACACCCTGAATCACGCCGTAGCCGATAATCCACACCGCCATAAAGGCGCCAATACTGCGCTGGCTCCAGTCCAGCTCCGCCGCCATAAACACCGGCAGGGCGATGACAAACCAGACATCCCGGGCGCCAAACAGAAACAGCCGGGCGGCGGAGAGCACATTGATGGCGCGGCTGTTGGCAAACAGCTGGCTGAATTTGGGTTTGGCTTTGCTCCTGCCCAGTTCCTGGGTCAGGCCCATCTGAGTGAGGAGCATCACCAGCAGCAGCGCGATGGCCATGGCCAGCACCGCGTGCTGGAATCCCAGCAGCGACAGCAGCAGCCCGCCCAGGAAGAAACCGACTCCCTTGAGGGCGTTCTTGGATCCGGTCAGCAGGGCGACGTAGTGGTACAGTCGCCCCTGCTGCTGGGGCAGCAGAATTTTGACGCCACTCTTGGCACTCATCTTGTTGAGATCTTTAGCGATGCCGGAGAGCCCCTGGGCTGCCATTACCCACAGCAGGCTCAGTTGTGGCTCGGGGACGGCCAGCATCCCCAGGGCACCGACCTGCAGCACCATACCAATCTGCATGGTGCGGTTCAGCCCTAGGCGAGCCCCCAGATAACCACCAGCCAGGTTGGTGACGATGCCAAAAATTTCGTAGAACAGAAATAGCGATGCCAGGGCAAAACCGGTGTACCCCAATTGATAGAAGTACAGCACCACCAGCATGCGCAAGGCACCGTCGGTGAGGGTAAAGGCCCAGTAGTTGGCAGTGATCAACAGGTACTGCCGCACTGCGGCTGGCATCAGGCCTGGCCCACCTTAACCACCAGTTCGATGGTGCGGTTCACATAGCCCCATTCATTGTCGTACCAGGCGTAGATCTTCACCATGCGATTGTCGACCACCATGGTGGAGGGGGCGTCGACGATGCTGGAGCGGGCATCGGTTTTGTAGTCGACGGAGACCAGGGGGCGGGTTTCAAAGCCCAGTACGCCAGCCAGTTCGCCTTCGGCGGCCTGTTTTAGCAGGGCATTGACCTCATCGGCATCTGTGTCACGGGTGACCTCAAACACGCAATCAGTGATTGAAGCGTTGGCCAGGGGCACCCGAATGGCGTGGCCATTCAGTTTGCCGGTCAGCTCAGGGAAAATCTGGGTAATTGCCTTGGCGGAGCCTGTGGTGGTGGGGATCAGGTTTTGACCACTGGCCCGGGCCCGGCGCAGATCCTTATGCGGCTGATCCAGAATGGACTGGGTGTTGGTGATGTCGTGGATGGTGGTGATGCTGCCACGCTCGATACCCAGTTGCTCATGAATCACCTTGACCACAGGCGCCAGGCAATTGGTGGTGCAGGAGGCGGCGGTGACGATGGAGTGTACCTGAGGGTCGAACAGTTGGTCGTTGACGCCCACCACCACATTCAGCACCGTCGGGTCTTTCACCGGTGCGGTCACTACCACCCGCTTGACGCCCTGGGCCAGGTAGCGATCCAGCTGGTCCCGAGTTTTAAACTTGCCACTGGCTTCAATTACCAGATCACAGCCGGACCAGTCGACATCTTCGATGGCACTGTGGCTGCTGTAGCTGAAGGTTTGCCCCTGTGCGGTGATGGTGTGATCCGAGGCCTGAATCTGGGCGTCCCAGTGGCCGTGTACTGAGTCAAATTCCAGCAGGTGCGCCATGGTGGCGGCGTCAGCGGCAGGATCATTGACGTGCACGATTTGTACCGGCATCCGGCGTTGCAGTGCGGTGCGCAGTGTCAGTCGGCCCATGCGGCCAAACCCGTTTATGCCAATTCGGATCATCATTGTCTCTCTATGGTTAGGAGCAGCATCGCTCCGGTCGTTCACCCATCTGTTTCAATCGTTGTACGTCGGCTTGATAGGTTTCTGCCAGGCAGCTTGAGTTCCCCAGTGCAT
This sequence comes from Ferrimonas sediminum, assembly GCF_900100175.1. Taxonomy (GTDB): domain Bacteria; phylum Pseudomonadota; class Gammaproteobacteria; order Enterobacterales; family Shewanellaceae; genus Ferrimonas; species Ferrimonas sediminum. The sequence continues at coordinate 259,460 of NZ_FNEM01000002.1, read as the reverse complement.
CGACGATGTTCCTGAGCCAGCCCGGGTGATCCTGGCAGACGGAATAAAACACCCACTGCCCCTGACGACGATCTTTCAGCAGACCGTTGCTGCGTAGGGTAGCCAGGTGACGGGAGATCTTGGGTTGACTCTCCTCCGTCGCGGCAACCAGTTCGCAGACGCACAACTCACCCTGGCGGGCCAGGAGCAGTACGCAGCGTAAGCGGGTTTCATCGCTCAGCAGTTTAAAAAATTGGTGTGGGTCCACGGGTACCTCGTATTCGGATATGCGTATATTAGTTGGGTTGAATGATAATGCAATAGTAAATCTGACATTGTGATAAAAATGTCATAGATGAACATCAGCCTGCCATTACTGCCACGGGTGAATCGAAATCACAATACCGAGTGGATGTAATTCGTTCTCATCTGTGCAGTTAATTTTCATCTTTGTGGGTTATGCCTCAGAATGGTTTGCTGAACTTTTATTATAAGTTGCTGATATAAGTGAATAAAAAAACAAAAAATGTGAAGGTGCAGTCGCGATTTGACGGGGAAAAGGTAAAAAAATAGGAGCCTAAGCTCCCATTTCTCTGGTTCCGAACACGCGTTAGCGTTTCAGCGCCTCATTCAAGTGAGGGCGCATGGTGCTCAGCAGGCCAGCGGTGACCTTGGGAGCGCCGGCAACGATGTTGCCACTCTTCATGTAGCCGTGGCCACCGGTAAAGTCGCTGACCAGACCGCCGGCTTCTTTTACCAACAGGTCGCCGGCGGCGATGTCCCAGGGCTTAAGGCCGATTTCGAAGAAGCCGTCGGCACGGCCGGCGGCCACATAGGCCAGATCCAGAGCGGCAGAGCCGGCACGACGCAGATCGGCGACTTCGGCAAACACATCGGCAAAGATGTTCATGTAGCTTTCAGTATGCTGGCGAGCCTTGAACGGGAAGCCGGTTTCGATCACGGTGCCACGCAGGCTGCGGGCAGCACTGGTACGGATGCGATAGCCATTCAACTGAGCGCCGGCGCCACGGGAGGCGCTGAACAGTTCATTGCGGATCGGATCGAAGACCACGGCATGCTCGATGCGGCCTTTGATCTGCAGGGCGATGGAGACGGCAAAGTGCGGAATGCCTTTGACGAAGTTGGTGGTGCCATCCAGGGGATCGATAATCCATTGAAACTCATCATGATCACCACGAACCGTACCGCACTCTTCACCGATGACGGTGTGGTGTGGGTAGGATTTGTGAATGGTGGCGATGATGGCCGCTTCTGCGTCACGATCTACGTTGGTCACGAAATCGTTTTCGCCTTTCATTTCTGCTTCAATCTTGTCTTGCTCGGCAAAGGCGTGAGCAATGACCTTGCCGCCGGCACGCGCTGCGCGTACGGCGATGTTTAGCATCGGATGCATATCGATACCCCTGAATGTAAAAGAACGGAAACCAGTATGGTTTGGGGCGCGGATTTTACCAGAGTTGAAATGTATATAAAAGCAGGAATTCGTTCTAAGGCTGAACAGTCCGCTGTGTTAGCATATTCGTCTCTTTTGTTTATCTAAGTTATCAATCGGATGCTCGAAAATATCCGCATCGTTCTGGTGGGCACCTCCCACCCGGGCAATATCGGCTCGGCTGCACGGGCCATGAAGACTATGGGGTTGTCTCAGTTGGTGCTGGTGGCACCCAGGGTCGAGCCCGATGGAAAGTCCGTGGCGCTGGCTGCCGGGGCCACCGACGTCCTGCAAAACCTCACTACAGTGGATACCCTGGAGCAGGCCACCGCCGACTGCGCCCTGGTGATCGGCACCTCGGCACGACGTCGAGGGCTGGACTGGCCGTTGCTGGATGCTCGCCAGGCGGGCGAAAAGCTGGCCGTGGAAGCGCAGACCGGGCCGGTGGCGCTGGTGTTTGGCCGGGAAAATCACGGTCTCTCCAACGAGGAGTTGCAGTTGTGCCATTTCCATGTCTGTATTCCCGCCAACCCGGAATACAGCAGTCTGAACCTGGCGCAGGCTGTGCAGTTAGTGTGTTACGAGATTCGAATGAAGCATCTGAGTCTGGCTGAAACGCCGCAGCAGGAGTCGTTGGAGTACCCGAACGGCGAGCAGTTGGAGGGGTTTTACCGCCACCTGGAGTCCTCGTTGACCGGCACCGGTTTTATCAAGGCTAATCACCCCGGGCAGGTGATGGCCAAACTCCGGCGCTTGTTTAATCGGTGCCGACCCGAGGCGCAGGAGTTGAATATTCTGCGAGGCATCCTCACATCTATAGATAAGACCCGTCAGTCAACCGAGAAAGAGTAATGCAGCACATGGGAATACGAGCACGACTGAAAGAGGACATCGCCTCTATCTATCACCGCGATCCGGCGGCCAACAGTGCCTTTGAGATCCTGACAAACTACCCGGGTATGCAGGCGATCTGGCTGCATCGGATTTCTCATAAGCTCTGGTGTCGTAACTGGCGGTTGTCGGCGCGGTTGTTATCGACGTTTTCCCGTTGGGCCACCGGTGTGGAGATTCATCCCGGCGCTCGCATCGGACGCCGATTCTTTATTGATCACGGCATGGGCGTGGTCATCGGTGAAACCGCCGAGATCGGTGATGACGTGACCCTGTACCACGGGGTGACGCTGGGGGGCACCAGCTGGAATGCCGGCAAACGCCACCCGACCCTGCACAACAATGTGGTGGTGGGAGCCGGAGCTAAAATTCTGGGGCCGCTGGAGATTGGCGAAGGCGCCCGGGTGGGATCCAACTCGGTGGTGGTCAAACCGGTCGACCCGGGTAATACCGTGACCGGCATTCCTGCCCGAACCGTGATCAGCAAGGCAGAGCGGGAAAAAGAGCACCGGCGCACACATTTGGCAAAAAAATACGGCTTCGATGCTTACGCCGTTTCGCCTGATAATCCGGATCCTGTGGCCAGTGCCATCGGCTCCATGCTTGACCATATGCACCTTATCGACGCCCGTATGAGCGAGATATGTCAAGCGCTTAAGGAGCAGGGGAGCAGCGTTGAAATCAGTCAGTTGCCGGAGCTGAATGTGACCGCATTTGTCGATGCGGAGCAGGAAGCGGCCGACAGTCGCCGTAAAGAGCACGAAAGATTTGATCCAGGTATTTGAATCCCAGTGCTGAATAAGGTTAAATGCCCCAGCTACCTGCTGGGGTATTCCAATTTGTTAATCGAAATACCCGGTTAGCCGCACCAAAATAATACTTGAGTAATTTACTCGGGTATATGGTATAGTGCTGGTGTTGCAATTAAGGGACAGGCTATGAGATTAACATCCAAAGGCCGCTACGCGGTCACTGCCATTTTAGATGTGGCGCTGCACTCCTCCGAGGGGCCGGTGCCATTGGCAGACATCTCGGAACGACAAGGTATTTCATTGTCGTACCTGGAGCAGCTGTTTGCAAAACTTCGCAAAAATGGCTTGGTCAGCAGTGTCCGCGGCCCGGGTGGCGGCTACCTCCTCGGTCAGGATGCCGCCGACATCGCCGTTGGCATGGTGGTGCACGCCGTGGATGAATCCGTGGATGCCACCCGCTGCAATGGCTTGAGCAATTGCCAAAGCGGTGCCCGCTGTCTGACTCACTCGCTGTGGGGGGACCTCAGCGACCGTATTGCCGGATTTTTAAATGGCATCAGCCTGGCTGACTTGATGTCAAATCATGACGTAAAGGTGGTTTCCGTACGTCAGGAGCAACAACAAGCCAAAGCGCACGCTCAATAACGGTTTTTGGCGATTTCGCCATGTTGTAACTAACCGCCGACACCATGTTTTGGTCGGCTCAAGTCGGAGAAGGTAATGAAACTTCCGATCTATTTTGATTATTCTGCAACCACCCCTGTTGACCCTCGTGTCGCTGAGAAGATGGTTCAGTACCTTACCACTGAAGGGATGTACGGTAACCCCGCTTCTCGTTCGCACAAATTTGGCTGGCAGGCCGAAGAAGCGGTAGATGTGGCCCGTAACCAGGTGGCGGATCTGCTTAATGCCGATCCTCGTGAAATCGTATTTACTTCCGGTGCCACCGAGTCCGATAACCTTGCCATTAAGGGCGTTGCCCACTTTTATCAGAAAAAAGGCAAGCACATCATTACCAGCAAAACCGAGCACAAAGCGGTGCTGGATACCTGTCGGCAGCTGGAGCGTGAAGGGTTTGAGGTGACTTACCTGGACCCGGACAGTAACGGCATCATTCCGTTGGAGCGCTTTGAAGCGGCCATGCGTGATGACACCACCCTGGTGTCCATCATGCACGTGAACAACGAAATTGGCGTCATTCATGACATTGCCGCCATTGGCGAGCTGTGTCGCAGCAAAGGCATTCTGTTGCACGTAGATGCGGCTCAGAGCGCCGGAAAGCTGCCCATCGATGTGAAGGCGATGAAGGTGGATCTGATCTCCATCTCGGCCCATAAGATGTATGGCCCCAAGGGCATCGGTGCCCTGTATGTGCGCCGTAAGCCCCGGGTTCGACTCGAGGCTCAGATGCACGGTGGTGGCCATGAGCGCGGTATGCGTTCCGGTACCCTGGCAACCCATCAGCTGGTGGGGCTGGGCGAAGCCTGTCGCATCGCCAAAGAGGAGATGGGTGCCGAAACCGAGCGCCTGCGAGCTCTGCGTGATCGTCTGCTCGACGGCATCAAAGATATTGAAGAGGTGTACATCAACGGCGATCTGGAACAGCGCCTGGTGTCAAACCTCAACATCAGCTTCAACTACGTTGAAGGTGAATCCCTGATGATGGCGCTCAGCGACCTGGCGGTATCGTCCGGTTCGGCCTGTACCTCTGCCAGCCTGGAGCCCAGCTACGTGTTGCGGGCCCTGGGCATGAGCGATGAACTGGCCCACAGCTCCATTCGCTTCTCCATCGGTCGCTTTACCACCGAGGAGGAGATCGATCACGCCATCGGCAAGATTCGCGGCGCCATCGAAAAACTGCGTGAAATGTCACCGCTGTGGGACATGTTCAAAGACGGTGTTGACCTGTCCCAGGTGGAATGGGCTGCCCATTAATAATAATGAGGGTCGCCTGATGGTGGCCCCACTTCGACAAGTTTTGGAAATTGGAGCGTAATCATGGCATACAGTGAAAAGGTTATCGATCACTACGAGAACCCACGCAACGTTGGTGCTTTTGACAAGAACGATCCCAGCGTGGCAACCGGCATGGTCGGTGCCCCGGCGTGCGGCGACGTAATGAAGCTGCAGCTGAAAATCGATGACGAGGGTGTTATCGAAGACGCCAAGTTCAAGACCTACGGTTGCGGCAGTGCCATCGCTTCCAGCTCGCTGATCACCGAGTGGGTGAAAGGCAAGACGCTGGATGAAGCGGCGGCCATCAAAAACACCGAGATCGCCGAAGAGCTGGCGTTGCCTCCGGTTAAAATCCACTGTTCTATTCTGGCCGAGGACGCGATCAAAGCGGCCATCGCCGATTACAACAGCAAGCAAGACAAGTAGTAGCAGGAGTCGATATGGCCATCTCTATGACCGAGGCTGCGGCCGAACGGGTAAAGCAGTTTTTGACCAATCGCGGCCGAGGCATTGGATTGCGCTTGGGACTGAAAACCTCGGGTTGCTCCGGTCTGGCTTACGTCATTGAGTTTGTTGACGACCTCAACCCCGATGATGAAGTGTTCGAGGACAAGGGCGTCAATGTCATTATTGATGCCAAGAGCCTGATTCACCTCGATGGTGTCGAACTGGACTTCGTCAAAGAGGGGCTGAACGAGGGCTTCAAATTCAATAACCCCAATGCCCAGGGCGAATGTGGCTGCGGAGAGAGCTTTACTGTTTGATATCCATCGGGGCACCGTTGGCGATGGGATCGCCGCGGTGCCTTGTGGGTATAAGGGATATCGATGAACTACTTCGAGTTGTTCGACCTTCCGGTGGCGTTCCAGGTGGACGTTACTGTTTTAAGCGGCCGTTATCGAGAGCTGCAGCGCGCCGTTCACCCCGATAATTTTGCCGATGCCTCCGAGCGCGACAAGTTGCTTGCGGTGCAAAAGGCCGCCGAAATCAACGATGCCTTCCAAACCCTGAAACAACCCGTTGCCCGGGCACAGTACCTGCTGTCGCTCAATGGGGTGACGCTTCAGGGCGAGACTCAGACCATTAAGGACACCGGCTTCCTGATGCAGCAGATGATGCTGAGGGAATCGCTGGAAGAGATTGAAACTGCTTCAGATGTGGAAGCGGCAGCAATGGATTTTGCTGATGAGTTGACTCGCCAGACCCGTACCATGATGCAGCTGATGGTCGACCAGTTGGAAGCCCGGCAGTGGCAGGACGCTGCCGATTCGGTACGGAAACTAAAATTCATGAAAAAGCTGGAGGAGGAGCTGGCGCAGCTGGAAGACCGGTTGTTGGCCTAGCGCTCCACATCAAAGATTATGGCGTTACTTCAAATTGCTGAACCTGGCCAGATGGCCGCTCCCCACCAACACAAACTGGCGGTGGGCATTGATTTAGGGACCACCAACTCTCTGGTGGCGGCGGTGCGCAGCGGACAGGCTCAAACCCTGGCCGACGACTCCGGACGTCATCGTATGCCGTCGGTGGTGCGCTACCTGGATGACGGTGTCGAGGTGGGGGCCGAGGCGTTTGATCAGGCCAGTGCCGATCCTCACAACACCATTGTATCGGTAAAACGCTTTATGGGGCGTTCGCTGGAGGACGTGCAGAGCCGCTATCCGAGTCTGCCGTACCTGCTGGAGGCGTCCGACAACCAACTGCCGCTGTTTGTGACCCGCGGCGGCCGGGTTAACCCGGTTCAGGTGTCGTCAGAGGTGCTCAAACCTCTGATTGCCCGTGCCGAAGCCACCCTAGGCGGTCCCCTGCAGGGGGCGGTGATCACCGTGCCGGCCTATTTTGACGATGCCCAGCGTCAGGGCACCAAGGACGCCGCCGAACTGGTGGGCATCAAGGTGCTTAGACTGTTGAACGAGCCGACGGCCGCGGCCATTGCCTATGGTCTGGATTCCGGCCAGGAAGGGGTGATCGCGGTGTATGATCTTGGCGGCGGCACCTTCGACATCTCGATTCTCAGGTTGAACCAGGGCGTGTTTGAGGTGTTGGCCACCGGCGGTGATTCGGCGCTGGGGGGCGATGATTTCGATCACCTGTTGGCGGAGCACCTGAGTGAGCGGGCTGGCATCGTCGATGCGGACGCCAGTCTGCGCCGGCAACTGCAAAGTGAGGCCTGCCGGGTTAAGGAAGCCCTGACCGATGCCGCGGTGGTAACGGCCACGGTGGGTGACTGGCAGGGCGAGGTCAGCCGGACTCAGTTTAACGACCTGATTGCCCCTCTGGTTAAGCGTACCCTGATGGCATGCCGCCGCAGTCTGCGCGATGCCGGCCTTGAGCGCGAAGAGGTACTGGAGGTGGTGATGGTCGGTGGATCCACCCGGGTGCCGATGGTGCGTGATCTGGTGGGCGAGTTCTTTGACCGTCCGCCGTTGACCAGTATCGACCCGGATCGGGTGGTGGCCATTGGCGCCTCGATTCAGGCGGACATTCTAGTGGGCAACAAACCTGACTCCGACATGCTGCTGCTGGACGTGGCGCCGCTGTCTCTGGGACTGGAGACCATGGGCGGGCTGACCGAGAAGGTGATTCCTCGCAACACCACCATCCCGGTGGCCCGGGCGCAGGAGTTCACTACCTTTAAAGACGGTCAGTCGGCGATGGCGATCCACGTGGTGCAGGGCGAGCGGGAGATGGTGGCGGATTGCCGATCTCTGGCGCGGTTTGTGCTGCAGGGGATTCCGCCGATGGCGGCGGGCACGGCGGTGATTCGGGTGACCTTCCAGGTCGATGCCGATGGCCTGCTGTCGGTGACGGCGCAGGAGAAAACCTCCGGTGTTCAGACCTCGATTCAGGTGAAGCCGTCGTTTGGTCTCAGCGAAGGGGAGATTACCCGTATGCTGACCGAGTCGATGACCCACGCCAAAGAGGACATCGAACTGCGCATGTTGACCGAGCAGCGCATCGAAGCCCAGCGGGTTATCGAGAGTCTGACCGCCGCCCTGGCTGCGGACGGTGCCGAGCTGCTGCGTCAGCCGGACCAGCAGGCGCTGGTGACCCGAATGGAACAGTTGCAACAGTTATGTGAAGGAACCGATGGCCAGTCGATTAAAGACGCCATCGACGCCCTGGATAAGGCCAGTGCCGAATTTGCTGCCCGCCGCATGGATCTGTCGATCCGTCGCGCGTTGTCGGGGCAATCGGTTGATAACGTATAAGGTTTACTATGCCAAAGATTATTTTTCTACCCAGTGAAGAACATTGCCCCGAGGGGCTGGAAGCCCAGGCCGAGAGCGGTGAAACCATTCTGGATGTAGCGCTTCGAAACGGCATCGAGATTGAGCATGCTTGTGAGAAGTCCTGTGCCTGCACCACCTGCCATGTGGTGGTTCGGGAGGGCTTTGACTCACTGGAAGAGAGCGACGAACTGGAAGATGATATGCTGGATAAGGCCTGGGGTCTGGAACCGGAATCTCGTCTTTCTTGTCAGGCTAAGGTGGAAGGCGAGGATCTGGTAGTGGACATTCCCCGCTATACCGTCAACCAGGTCAGCGAGAATCACTGATCCCTCTCTGTGAACAAGGAGTGACTCTGATGGAATTGAAATGGATCGACGTTCAGGAGATCGCCATAGAGCTGTGTGATGCACGGCCGGATGTGGACCCGACTCAGCTGAGGTTTACCGAACTGCGCCAGTGGGTACTGGAGCTGGACGGTTTCAGTGATGATCCGGATCACTGCAACGAGAAGATTCTGGAAGCGATTCAGCAGGCCTGGATCGACGAGGCGGAGTAAGTCGCCGCCGACATGGAAAGCGGAGCCTTGGGCTCCGCTTTTTTGTGCCTGACGGCCGTCGCCGGCGTCGTTATGACCTTTTTTTAATTTTTATGATAGAGAACAAAGTTTCGACTCCCCCTTCCTGAGTAAGATGGCCAGACCGGCCGGAAACGGCAGAATCACCTTAGGCGTCACCCCGCCCGAAGCGGGCACAATGGAAACGGACTATGCACGAGATGTCACTGGCGGAAGGGATCGTTCAGATTCTGGAAAATGAAGCCAAGAAACAGAATTTTTCACGGGTTACCGAAGTGTGCCTGGCGGTGGGCGAACTGGCTGGTGTGGAGCTGGAGTCGCTGCGATTCAGTTTTGATGTCATTACCCGGGACACCCTGGCCGAGGGCTGTGTGCTGACCATAGAGCCGGTTTCCGGGTTGGCGTATTGTTTCGATTGTTCGGTTCAGGTTCCGCTGCACAAACGCGGTGACCCCTGCCCGAGATGCGGTGGTTTCTCGCTGCAGGTGGTGGACGGAACACAAATGCGGGTCAAATCCTTAGAGGTAGAGTAAGTATGTGCACAGTATGCGGATGCGCGGAAGGCAACGTTAAAATTGAAGGGGGTCATCATCATCACGATCATGACCACCCCCATGACCATGGCCATTCCCACGGTCACTCCCATGATCACGATCATTCTCATGATCACTCCCACCAGCACGGCCATTCGCACGGTCACTCCCATGATCACTCCCACGGTCATGAGGCTCAGGAGCGCGTCACCCAGGTGCATCATCACTATCATCACCAGGGCGATGTGGTGCACCATTACCACTATCATGTCAGCGCTGATGCACTGCCACAGCCTGAGGTCACGACTTCGGCCCCGGTGGCGGTCGAGACGCCAGCACCCGCGCAGTTTGCGCCGCAGCGTCAGGGTGACAATCTTCACTATGGTCAGGGCCCGGCCCACGCCCATGCGCCGGGCATGAGCCAGTCGCGGATGGTGCAGATTGAGCAGGATATCCTGGGAAAAAACGACGCCATTGCTCAGGAGAACCGTCTTAAGTTTGCCATGAACAAGCAACTGGTGGTGAACCTGGTGTCCAGCCCGGGCTCCGGTAAAACCACCCTGCTGACCGAAACCTGCCGTCGTCTGGCCGCCGATAAGGTGGTGGTGATCGAGGGTGATCAGGAGACCGCCAACGACGCCGATCGCATTCGAGAGACCGGAGTGCGGGCCATTCAGGTCAATACCGGTAAAGGCTGTCACCTGGACGCCGCCATGATTGCCAGCGCCTGCGAACGGCTGGAGTTGGACGGTGGCGAGCTGATCTTCATCGAGAATGTCGGCAACCTGGTGTGCCCGGCCGGCTTTGATCTCGGTGAGCGCCACAAGATTGCCATCCTGTCGGTCACCGAGGGGGAAGACAAGCCGCTGAAGTACCCGGACATGTTTGCGGCGTCGTCCCTGATGCTGGTGAACAAGGTGGATCTGCTGCCGCACCTGGATTTCGATGTGCAGCTGTGCATTGACAATGCCCGCAAAGTGAACCCGGATATCGAGGTGATCTGCGTGTCCGCCACCACCGGCGAAGGGGTGCCGGAGTGGATAGACTGGTTACAGTCGCAGCGTAAATAAACTCGGAGCCGATCCACGAAAGTGGGTCGGCTTTCTCATTTTTAGCCCCCATTCACCTCATTTCGAAGAAAAATACAGTTCATAAAACAATCGGTCGCTATGTCACAGTGACGGCAAAAAGGGGTTGTTTTTTTAACCGCTAACGCAGTATGTTGTCTAATCGCTGAACAAGGTGCTAACCGAGCGACATTAAACCAATAATTCGGGGCGGAAAATAACAATGCAACAAGAAGTCCGCAAAACTCCCTCTCCAGTTTCTCATCCAGCAGTTTCGGATGATGCGTTTCCTGAGTGGAAATACAAATTTATTCTGCGCAAGCTGGCACTCAAACGAGGTGAACGAGTGCTGGTGATCTCACCCTGTGACGAGATCTTCGTCCGTATGCTGGCACAGCAGGTCGGAGAACTTGGCAGGATTGATATCCTGACCGATCACGTCATGAAGTCTGCCATGTTGAAGCAACAGTATGCCGATCTGCCTTCGGTTCAGGTGCTGGTGCGTGGTCCGGCGGTTCGCAGTGTCGATTACCAGGCGGTCGTGTGGCTGGGTGCCACCACCGAGTCCGGCAGCGACATGGCCCGCGAGATTCAGTTCAGTTGGCGCTTACTGGCCAAATGCGGCCGCCTGCTGCTGGCGATACCGCAGCAACAGACCGACTCCGCCGAAGCGCTGCATGAGGCGATGGAGATCGGCAATGGCTTAGGCTTTGTCACCCGCATGCGACGCTGCTGTGACGATCATCGGCTGTGGATCGGGGTCAAATACCTGTGTAAAACGTGATCTCTGCAGGGCTGGATTTAGGCTCCGGTGTGATTTAAGTCGGGATTTTTGGCGCGGGTTAGCATATAATCCGCGCCAAATTATATAACAACCCTAAATATGGAGAGAAAAATGGCGATTGAACGCACTTTTTCCATCGTTAAGCCCGATGCCGTTGCCAAAAACCTGATCGGTGCCATCTACAGCCGTTTTGAAAGCGCCGGCCTGAAGATCATCGCGTCTAAAATGGTTCACCTGAGCCAGGAGCAGGCCGAGGGTTTCTACGCCGAGCACAAAGAGCGTCCTTTCTTTGGTGCACTGGTTGAGTTCATGACCTCTGGTCCTATCATGGTTCAGTGCCTGGAAGGCGAAAACGCCGTTCTGGCCAACCGTGAAATCATGGGTGCCACCAACCCTGCCGAAGCGGCTCGCGGCACCCTGCGCAGCGACTTCGCGAATTCCATTGATGAAAACGCCGTTCACGGTTCCGATGCGGTTGCGTCTGCCGAGCGTGAAATCGCGTACTTCTTCACTCAGGAAGAGATCTGCCCACGTACCCGTTAATCGGTTGCCGACAGAACAAAAAAAGCGCCCTTGGGGCGCTTTTTTTGTTTGGGTTGACGGTTACTCCTCGGAGTCGTTGTCACTCAGTTCGATGCCGCGCTTCTTCTTGCGCTGTTCCCACAGTTTTCGTGCGACCACCTGCATGTCGGCGGCGGGGTCGGTCATGTCGACAATCTCCAGGCCCAGCAGCGACTCGATGATGTCCTCCATGGTGACGACGCCCAGCACGCTGCCGTATTCATCCACCACGATGGCAATCTGGGTGTGGCGCTTCAGCAGTTGCTCAAACACCGCCATCAGCTTGGTGCCTTCTGGCAACACCAGGATCGGCTTTTTCAATGAGCGCAAAGGCTTGTCAGGGCTGCTTTTTTCCGCTAACAGCACCTCGGCCCGGTGAACGTAGCCGACGATGTCATCTCGGTCCTCGTCGTGCACCGGAATGCGGGTGAAGTGCATGCCGCCCTCGCTGCTGACAAACTCATGCAGAGTGGTGTGCTGGCTGGCGGAGTGAATCACGGTGCGCGGGGTCATCACCGCGGTGACCGGCACATTCCGGGCGTTCAGCAGTTGCTTGAGAATGCTGGACTCCTTTTCATCCAGCTCGCCGGATTGATGGCCCACGTCGGCCATGGCCGACATCTCGGCACGAATGTAGTGCCCCTGCTCGCCCTTGCCCATCAGGCGGGTGACTTTCAGTGAGACCCATACCAGCGGTTTGGTCAGGGTCACCATCCAGTTGAGAGCCAGGGAGACCGGCGGCGCCAGCGAGCGCCAGTAGTTCGCTCCCAGCGTCTTGGGGATGATCTCGGAGAAGAACAGAATGGCCAGGGTCAGCACCGCCGAGAACAGGCCCAGCATGTCGTCGCCAAAGACCTTGGCGGCCTGGGCACCGGCGCCGGCGGCACCGGCGGTGTGGGCAATGGTATTGAGGGTCAGAATTGCCACCAGCGGCGCTTCGACGTCCTCTTTCTGGGCCTTGAGACGGGCGGCCGCCTTGGGGTTGGAGCTTTTCAGGTTAGCGATGTAACTGGGGGTGACACTCAACAACGCGGCTTCAAAGACGCTACAGATAAAGGAAACGCCGATGGCAGCCAGAATGTATGTGACTAACAGAAACATTGAGTAAATTCAGACAATATAAGAAGTGTGCCGCTAGTTTAGCATGAACCGCGCCCGACGCACCTGAATCCCGTCTGACGTGGGCTGTGGTAGACTTTACACTGGCTTACCCTGTACAATTGCGCGCCATTTTCGGGCCAGAGTCGAGGAGCATTTCAGATGACTGAGAAGGTCAATTTATTAAACCTGAATCGTAAAGCGATGCGGGAGTTTTTTGCCGAGCTGGGCGAGAAGTCGTTTCGTGCCGATCAGATGATGAAATGGATCTATCACTTCGGTCAGGATAACTTCGATGAGATGACCAACTTCAACAAAGGCTTGCGGGCCAAGTTGAGCGAGTTGGCCTGCATCGAAGCGCCGCAGATTGCCGACAGCCAGCACTCCTCCGATGGCACCATCAAGTTTGCCATCGATGTGGGTAATGGCCAGGAGGTGGAGACCGTCTACATTCCCGAGGACGACCGCGCCACCTTATGTGTTTCCTCCCAGGTGGGTTGTGCCCTGGAATGCAGTTTCTGCTCTACGGCACAGCAAGGCTTTAACCGCAACCTGACGGTGGCGGAGATCATCGGTCAGGTCTGGCGGGTGGCGACGTACCTGGGGTTGTCCCGCAACACCAAAGACCGGCCCATTACCAATGTGGTGATGATGGGCATGGGTGAGCCGCTGCTGAACATGACCAACGTGATTCCGGCGTTGGACATCATGCTGGATGATTTTGGCTTCTGTCTGTCGAAGCGACGGGTAACCCTGTCCACCTCCGGTGTGGTACCGGCGCTGGATAAGCTGGGGGACCAGATTGACGTAGCCCTGGCCATCAGTTTGCACGCGGCCAACGATGAACTGCGTGACCAGTTGGTTCCGGTGAACAAGAAGTACAACATTCAGATGTTCCTGGAGTCGGTGCGGGGCTATCTGGGTAAGTCCTTTGCCAACAAAGGGCGGGTGACGGTGGAGTATGTGATGCTGGATCACATCAATGACAGCACCGATCAGGCCCATGAACTGGCCCAGCTGATGAAAGACACCCCATGCAAGATTAACTTGATCCCCTTTAACCCTTACCCGGGCAGCCCCTACGGCAAGAGCTCGAACTCCCGCATCGACCGCTTTGCCAAGGTATTGATGGAGAAGGGGTATACCGTTATTGTACGTAAGACCCGGGGCGACGATATCGACGCCGCCTGCGGTCAGCTGGTGGGGGATGTGAGAGACCGCACCAAGCGAATGCTGAAAAAACGCATGCACGGTGAACAAATTTCGGTAAAAATGAATTAATTACCTGTTCGGCGGGAGGTCGTTCAGCATGAAGGCATGGATGGCCATTGGCATTAGTATGGTATTGTGGGGCTGCGTCAGCCAGACCACCCTGGATGGGCGGCAGGTGACCCAGACCGACCCGGCCGTTGAGGCGGAACAGGCCGCTCGAGAGCGGGTGGCACTGGCACTGGGGTATCTTGAGAGAGGAGACCTGGAAGCCGCCAAACGCAACCTGGATCGAGCCCTGGAGCACCAGCCGCAGTCGGAGTCCGCGCTGCTGACTCTGGCGTATTACTTCGAGCAGGTGCAGGAGACGGCACAGGCCGGTGTGGTATACCGCCGGGTCATCGATCTCCATCCGCACAGTGCGGATGCCCGCAATAACTACGGCGTATTCTTATGTCGTCAGGGTGAGTGGCCCCAATCCGAACGGCAGTTGTTGGCTGCCATCGAGTTGCCGGATTACGCCAAACAGGGAAAAAGTTACGAAAATCTGGCGCGATGTGCCCTGAAAGCTGGCTTAGCGGAGCCGGCACAGCAATACTTTCAGATGGCATTAAAGTATGATCCTGGTCGCACCGACTTATGGTTGGAACTGGCAGAATTAGCATTTCGCCAACAGGACTACCCGCAAGCCAGATTGGCGTTGTCCCAGTACCACGCGATGAATGCGGCCTCGGCAGCGACGTTATGGTTGGGTGTCGAGATAGAGAGCCGGGCAAACCACAAGAAAGCTGCGCAGCGTTTTGGAGCGCAGTTGCTGGTGAATTACCCCGAGTCGGAACAAGCTAAGGCATATCGGGCAAAGAATTACCAATGAGTGAAAATCAGCAACACCAAGAACAACAAGAACAAACGGTGATCACACCAGGTCCGCTGCTTAAAGCGGCCAGGGAAGCAAACGGACTGACAACCCAGCAGGTTGCTCAGCGTCTCAGCCTGCGCCGCTCTGTGGTGGAGGGGATCGAGAACGACGATTACGAGTCCGGCACCACCACGACCTACCTTCGCGGTTATGTCCGCAACTACGCCCGTCTGGTGGGCGTCAGTGAGCAACAGATTGCCCAGGCTTTGATGGCCCTGCCTCACTCCCAGGAGCAGACCGCCATGCAGAGCTTCTCCCGCCGCACCTCCAAGCAACAGCGCGACAGCCGCTGGATGCTGTTGACCTGGGTCATCGCCCTGGGTCTGGTTGGACTGCTGGTGTGGTGGTGGGTCACCAAACCCCAATCGTTGCTGGAGACCAGCAACGTGGTAACTGTGCCTGCGGTGGTCCAGCAAGCGACCCAGCCTCAATCTAAGACTCCGTCCCTGATCGCTGCCAGTGTCGAGACAGCGGCATCAGACGCCGACGCCGATAGCGTCCAGGTGCCAGAGGTGGCCACAGAGATGTCGGCCCGGACTCCAAAACCGGCCGGGAGCGATGCCATTGAAGCGGCCGTGACCAGCGAGCCACAACCGGCTTCTGACGATGGCGTTGTGACCGAGGAGGCTGCCGCAGAAACCATGGCGGCGCCGGAACCGCAGGTGGCGGTGCAGGAGCAGGTGTCAATCCGTCTGCTGGGGGATTGCTGGATGCTGCTGAAAGACGCCGACGGCAACACCCTGATGGAGGGCCTCAAGCGCGAAGGCTATGAGCAGACGCTGTCTGGAAAAGCCCCATTTAAACTTCGTATCGGTGCCCCGGAAGTGGTGGCGCTGGAATTCAACGGCAAGTCGATAGACATGTCAGGCTATCGCCCCGGTAAGGTGGCGGTCATCACCCTGGCCAATTAAGGTATCCCATGCAGCACGAATCCCCGATCAAGCGTCGTCACACCCGCCAGGTAATGGTGGGCAATGTGCCTGTTGGCGGCGGTGCCCCTATCGCGGTTCAGTCCATGACCAATACCCGAACCACCGATGTGGCGGCGACCGTGGCCCAGATTCAGGCCATCGAGCGTGCCGGTGCCGATATCGTTCGAGTGTCGGTGCCGACCATGGAGGCCGCCGAGGCGTTTAAGGCGATCAAGGAGCAAACCAGCATTCCTCTGGTGGCGGACATCCATTTCGATTATCGCATCGCCCTGAAAGTGGCCGAGTACGGCGCCGATTGTCTGCGGATTAACCCGGGTAACATCGGTAACCAGGAGCGGATTAAGGCGGTGGTGGATGCCGCCCGCGAGCGCAACATTCCGATTCGCATCGGTGTCAATGCCGGCTCGCTGGAGAAAGACATCCAGGAAAAATACGGCGAGCCGACGCCGGCGGCGCTGGTGGAATCGGCCATGCGTCACGTGCAGATTCTGCGTGACTTTGAGTTTGATAATTTCAAGGTCAGCGTAAAAGCCTCGGATGTATTCCTGGCGGTGGACGCCTATCGTCTTCTGGCGGACGAAATTGAACAGCCAATCCACCTTGGTATCACCGAAGCCGGTGGCCAGCGTGCCGGGGCGGTGAAGTCGGCCATCGGTCTGGGACTGCTGCTGAACGAAGGGATCGGTGATACCTTGCGGGTGTCACTGGCGGCGGACCCGGTGGAAGAGGTCAAGGTGGGCTTTGATATTCTTAAGAGCCTGCGCATCCGCTCCCGCGGCATCAACTTTATCGCTTGCCCCTCCTGCTC
The DNA here is from genome assembly GCF_900100175.1 of Ferrimonas sediminum. Classification (GTDB taxonomy): domain Bacteria; phylum Pseudomonadota; class Gammaproteobacteria; order Enterobacterales; family Shewanellaceae; genus Ferrimonas; species Ferrimonas sediminum. The sequence goes on along the minus strand of NZ_FNEM01000002.1, from coordinate 242,711 downwards.
CCGGCAGGAGTTTGATGTGATTAACACCGTCAACGAGCTGGAGCAGCGTCTGGAAGACGTGACCACGCCGTTGGACGTCTCCATCATCGGCTGTGTGGTCAACGGCCCGGGTGAGGCGTTGGTGTCGGATCTGGGGCTAGCGGGCAGCAACCGCAAGAGCGGTTTCTATGTCGATGGTGAACGTCAGAAAGAGCGTTTGGATAACGAGCAGCTGGTGACCTTGCTGGAAGAGCGTATTCGCCGCCAGGTGGCGATCAAGCAGCAGCAGATCGACGTCAAAGAGATTCAGGACTAATTTGAACTCCCCGTGGGTTTCGTATGCTCGCCGGTGTGGCCGGGCAGCGGACACGGGGAATTTTTACGTATAAAAGAGAGTAACGTGAGTAAACAGATTCAAGCGATTCGAGGCATGAACGATTGTCTGCCGGGCGAGACCGCCAAGTGGCAATGGGTGGAAGCGGCGCTGCGGGATACCGTGGCCAGTTACGGGTACCAGGAGATCCGCACCCCTATCGTGGAGATGACCGGTCTGTTTAAGCGGGCCATCGGTGAGGTGACCGACATTGTCGAGAAGGAGATGTACACCTTCGAGGACCGCAATGGCGACTCACTGACCCTGCGTCCTGAAGGGACCGCTTCCACCGTCCGCGCTGGCAACCAGCATGGCTTGCTGTACAACCAGGAGCAGCGGTTGTGGTACATGGGCCCGATGTTCCGCCATGAGCGCCCGCAGAAGGGGCGTTATCGTCAGTTCCATCAGTTTGGCGTTGAGGTGTATGGCATCGGCAGTGCCGACGCCGACGCCGAAGTGCTGATGATGTCCGCCCAGCTGTGGAAGCGCCTGGGTATCGACAGCCAGGTTCGCCTGGAGCTGAACACCCTGGGCAGCAGTGATGAGCGAGCCGCTTACCGAGATGCCCTGGTGGCGTTCCTGGAGCAGCACAAAGAGGCCCTGGATGAAGACAGCCAGCGTCGCATGTACAGCAACCCACTGCGGGTGCTGGACAGCAAAGATCCCCAGGTACAGGCGTTGCTGAGCGACGCTCCGGCACTGATGGATCACCTGGGTGACGATTCCAGACAACATTTTGATCTTTTGTGTGAACTGCTGGACACTGCTGGCATCCAATACACCGTTAACCCCCGTTTGGTTCGCGGTTTGGATTACTATAACCACACCGTATTCGAGTGGATTACCGACAGCCTCGGCTCTCAGGGTACGGTACTGGCCGGCGGCCGCTACGACGGCCTGGTGGGTCAGTTGGGCGGCAAGGACACGCCGGCGGTCGGGTTTGCGTCCGGCATCGAACGTCTGGTACTGCTGTTGGATACCCTGGGTAAATTTGATGCCCTGCCAGCGGCGGTGGATTGCTACGTCTGCGCCATGGGATCCGGCACCATGAGCAGTGCCATGGCGCTGGCCGAGCAGTTGCGCAGCGATACCACGCTCAAAGTGATGTCCCACTGCGGTGGCGGCAACTTTAAGAAACAGATGAAACGCGCCGATAAGAGCGGTGCCGCAGTGGCACTGATCATCGGTGAAGATGAATTGCAACAAGGCGTAGTGACGGTTAAGCCACTGCGCGGCGAAGGAGAGCAGCGTCAGGTGAGCCGTGAAGAGCTTAGCCAACTGCTGCCTTCTCTTGTAAACGCTTAAGGGGATAGTCCACGTGGAAATCTACAGCACCGAAGAACAACAAGTCGAAGCGATTAAGTCGTTTTGGAAAGAGTACGGAAACTCCATCATTGGTGGTGCGGTCATCGGCCTGGCGGGCTTGTTTGGCTGGAACACCTATCAGGACTATCAGCGGGAGCAGGCGGAAGCCGCCTCGGTGGCCTTTGAAGCCACCATTGCCCAGACCGGTGCCACCGACGCCCTGACTGCTGCGGTGGATGAGCTGACCCTGAGCCACGGTGACAGCGCCTACGCCGATCTGGCGAACCTGATGCTGGCTAAGGCCGCTGCGGACAGCGGCGATCTGACCCAGGCGAACCAGCGCCTGACCGAGGTTCTGGCGAGCATCGATGCGGATTTCAAACCGCTGGTGCAGTTACGTCTGGCCCGGGTACAGATGGCCCAGAGTGATTTGGATGGTGCCCTGGCGACTCTGGCCGGCATCAGCAACGAAGCCTTTGTCGCCCAGCGCGACGAGCTGAAGGGCGATGCCCTCAAGCAGCAAGGTGATCTGCAGGGTGCGCGGGAGGCCTATCTGGCTGCCCAGACCGCCGGCAGCAGCAGCCAGGAGCTGCAGATGAAGCTCGACGATCTGGCGATTTGAGGACGAAATTGATGGCGAAGGCAGGAAAAGGATGGCTGGCCGGGCTGATGGTACTGGCCCTGATGGGCTGCGCCTCCAGCGATGAGGATGAGATTGGTGTTAAGGTCTCTCCCCTCCCGGAGATCGAACCTACGGTAACCGCGGAAGTGGTTTGGCGTGCCAGCAGTGGCGATGGCATTGATGAGTATTGGTCCAGCCTGTCTCCCGAGGTGGCGTACGGTAAGGTGTTTGCCGCCGAGCGTTTCGGCCTGATCACCGCTTACGACCAACAGACCGGCAAGGAGATCTGGCGTCAGAACCTGCGCCGCGAGTTTGCCTTGGGGGCTTTGAAAAAAAACAACGGTGCTCGTCTGTCTGCAGGCATCAGCCACGGCTTTAACCGCATTTTTATCGGCAGCGAAAACGGGGTACTGTTTGCCCTGAACCAGGAAACCGGCGAGGTCGACTGGCAAGCCAGCACTCGCGGTGAGTTGTTGTCGGATCCCGCCATTGTCGATGGTAAGGTGGTGGTCAATACCGGCTCCGGCAAGGTACAGGCGTTTGATGTCGACAGCGGTGAACTGCTGTGGACCTATGAGCTGACCATGCCGTCGTTGGTGCTGCGAGGTACCAGTGGTGTGGCCTCCAGTCAGGGCGCGGCATTGACCGGTACTCCGGACGGCAAACTGGTGGCGGTGTTCTCCCAGCAAGGGGCCCCCATCTGGGAAGCCAGGCTGGCCGAGGCCAGTGGCTCCAATGAGTTGGAGCGGGTGGTCGACGTCGACAGCAAGCCGCTGGTGCTGGGCGGAACCGTATACGGCACCGCATTTAACGGCAACCTGGCGGCGGTGGAGTTGCGCAGTGGCCAGATCAAATGGCAGCGTCAGTACTCCAGCTACTCGCCGATGGATCTGCAGGGCAACGCCCTGTTCCTGACCGACAGCAGCGGTACCGTGTACTCGGTGAACCGTCAGAACGGTCTGGAGACCTGGGCCAACAGCAGCCTGACCGGTCGTATGGTGACTGGCCCGGCTGTGGCGGGTGAGTATCTGGTGGTGGGCGACTTCGAGGGTTACCTGCACATCATGGATCGCGCCAGCGGCACCCTGGTCGGCCGGCTGCAGATTGACGGCTCCGGACTCTATACTCAACCCTTGGTGGTGGATGATAAAATCTACCTTCAGACCCGGGATGGGCGCATTGCCGTGGTGACAATAGGCTAAGGCACTGCTAGAATACTGCGCCCCCATATTGGGGGCGTTTTTTATTAAAGAGGTTTTCACCATGATGCCAGTGGTAGCCCTGGTTGGGCGTCCGAATGTGGGCAAATCGACCCTGTTTAACCGCCTGACCCGTACGCGGGATGCCCTGGTGGCAGATTTCCCCGGTTTGACCCGAGACCGTAAATACGGCCAGTCCAAGCTGGGGGAGCACGAATTCATCGTGGTGGATACCGGCGGTATCGATGGCACCGAAGAGGGCATCGAAACCAAGATGGCCGAGCAGTCGCTGGCGGCCATCGATGAGGCGGATGTGGTGCTGTTCATGGTCGACGCCCGCGCCGGCCTGACCGTGGCCGATGAGGCCATTGCCGCCCATCTGCGCAGCCAGCAGAAGTCGGTGTTCCTGGTGGCCAACAAAACCGATGGCATCGATGCTGACTCCGCCTGTGGCGAATTCTACGCCCTGGGCATGGGCGAGGTGCATCAGATTGCCGCCGCTCAGAACCGTGGCATCAGTGGTCTGATCCTGCGTGCCCTCGAGCCGTTCGTGGAGCAGTTTGTCGCCGACAACCCGGAAGCGGATGAGCTGGGTGAGCAGGATGACGACGTGACCCTGTACACCGAAGAGGACGCCGAAGCCCAGGCCAAGCGCCTGCAGGACCAGCCGATTAAGCTGGCCATCATCGGCCGCCCCAATGTCGGCAAATCCACTCTGACCAACCGCATCCTCGGTGAAGAGCGGGTGGTGGTGTACGACATGCCGGGGACCACCCGGGATTCGGTGTTTATTCCCATGGAGCGTGACGGCCGCGAGTACGTGCTGATCGACACCGCCGGTGTACGCCGTCGCGGCAAGGTGCATGAAGCGGTAGAGAAGTTCTCGGTCATCAAGACTCTGAAGGCCATCGAGGAAGCCAACGTGGTGCTGCTGACCATCGATGCCCGTGATGGCATTTCGGATCAGGACTTGTCGCTACTGGGCTTTACCCTGAATGCCGGCCGGGCGCTGGTGATTGCGGTGAACAAATGGGACGGCCTCAGCAACGACGTTCGTGAGGAGATCAAGCGCGAGCTGGATCGGCGTCTGGGCTTTATCGATTTCGCCCGTCTGCACTTTATCTCGGCGCTGCACGGAACCGGTGTCGGCCATCTGTTCGAGTCGGTGCAGGAGGCGTACGCCAGTGCCACTCAGCGTCACAACACCTCGATTCTGACCAAGGTGATGAAGATGGCGGTGGACGATCACCAGCCACCGATGTCCCACGGCCGTCGCATCAAGCTGAAGTACGCCCACGCCGGCGGTTACAACCCGCCGATTGTGGTGGTGCACGGCAACCAGGTGAAGGATCTGCCGGATTCTTACAAGCGCTATCTGATGAACTACTACCGCAAGTCACTGAAGATCATGGGTAGCCCAATTCGGATTCAGTTCCAGGAAGGCGCCAACCCCTTCGATGGCCGCCGTAAGAAGCTCAGCGGTGATGATCTGAAGAAGCGCAAGCGGGTGGTGGCCCACCTGCGCAATCGTCGCTAACGGTCTCACCCGTATCAGCAGCAAAAAGGTCGCCCAGGCGGCCTTTTTTGTTGCCTGGCCGGAACCGCAGAAACCCGATGACAGCCGTGGACAGGAGTTGTCCCCGGGGCGTTGACTCCCGCCAAGCCCGCGGCGCCGACCGGTGCTGAATATCGGCTCCGGGGCCGCGTCGGCGTGCGGGCCGGCACTGAAGCGATCGGGGGCGGTAAGAGGAAGGGAGGCAACCCCAATCCGGCCAAGCATGTTGGCTTCCTGAGGCGGTCGCAGCATCGGCTCGACGTCGATGACAATTAGGGGGCGGGGTCTTTGTCGGTCACCGTCAGCGTCAGCTGGCCCTGATTGAGGCGCGCCTTCAACTGCTCTCCGATCTGAGTCTGTTCGGCAGAGGTCAGGGCCACGCCCTGGGCGTTCTGAAGGATGCTGTAGCCCCGGCCCAGTACCGCCAGTGGGCTGATGGCATTGAGCGCTTGCGCCTGCCCGGCCAATTGCTGCTGTTTTTGCTGCTGCAGGTGGCTGATGCCCTGGTTCAGTCGCTGTTGCAGCGCGGTGACGGTCTGTCGCCGTTGCTGCAGTTGCCGCTGCGGTTGCCAGCTCTGCAGCCGGGTCTGCAACTGGGCCAGACTCTGCTGGCCCTGGTTCAGGCACCGCTCCATCTGGTGATGCAGCCTGAGCTGAGCCTCGTCCAAGCGTTGGTTCAGGGTGTCCAGCTGCCGCTGCGGATGGCTGGCATGCAGCCGCGATTCCAGCAGCGCCAGCCGGTTGCTTTGGCCCTGCAGCTGTTGAGTGCTGGCCCGCTGCAGCCGAGCCCGCAGGTTGGCCAGCTCCTTAAACTGATGCTGATTGTCGCCGCTGAGCAGTTCCGCCGCCGCCGACGGCGTCGGGGCCCGCAGATCCGCGACAAAATCGGCGATGCTGACGTCCACTTCGTGGCCGACGGCGCTGACCACCGGCAGGTAGGAGTCGAAGATGGCTCTGGCCAACGCCTCTTCGTTAAAGCACCACAAATCCTCCAGCGAGCCGCCACCCCGGGTCAGCAGCAGGCAGTCGACTTCGTCCCGCCGGTTGGCGGTTTCTATGGCCTGGCACAGGCTGGCGGTGGCGTCGTTGCCCTGCACCAGACTGGGGTAGAGGATCACCTGCAGCGACGGGTTGCGTCGTTTGAGCACCGTCAGCACGTCGTGAATAGCGGCGCCGCTGGGGCTGGTGATGATGCCGAGTCGTTCGATGGGAGCCGGTATCGGCTGTTTGGCGCTGGAAGCAAACAGCCCTTCGGCAGCCAAGCGCAGCTTCAACTGGTCGAACTGCTGCTTGAGCAGGCCATCGCCGGCGGGCTGCATGGCGTCCACCAGCAGCTGCAGATCCCCCCGGGGCTCGTACAGGGTGACACTGGCCCGCACCAGTACCTGCATGCCGTTTTCCGGCCGGAAGGTCACCCGGTTGTTGCGGCCACGGAACATGGCGCAGCGCAGCTGGCTGCGATCGTCTTTGAGGGTGAAATACCAGTGGCCGGAAGAGGGCGTGGCCAGGTTGGAAATCTCGCCGGAGAGCCAGATTCGGTTCCATTGCTGTTCGACGGCGGCTTTCAGTTGGCGGTTCAGAGCGGAGACGGTAAGGACTTGATTTGCCACTGTTGGCCCGGTGTTAAATAGTTGGATCGACAATTAATATCAATAAATGATTGCAGAGGCAAGCCTTGATCCCTATAATTCCCCGGCAATATTTTACACCCACAAAAACCCTACCGGTGAAATGTTGCCATGCTAAGAATTAAACAAGAAGCGCTTACCTTTGACGATGTCCTACTCGTCCCTGCCCACTCTACTGTTCTGCCGAACACCGCCGAGCTTGGCACCCAACTGACCCAAAGCATCCGCCTGAACATTCCTCTGGTGTCCGCTGCCATGGATACCGTGACCGAAGGCCGTCTGGCCATCGCCATGGCTCAAGAGGGTGGCATTGGTTTTATCCATAAAAACATGAGCATCGAGAAGCAAGCGGCTCAGGTTCGTATGGTAAAAAAATACGAAGCCGGCATCGTTGCCGATCCGCTGACCGTGACTCCGGAATTGACCATCGCCGATCTGAAGGTACTGACCGAACAGAATGGCTTTGCCGGTTACCCGGTGGTCACCGAAGGCAATGAGCTGGTGGGCATCATCACCGGCCGTGACGTTCGCTTTGTCAAAGACCTGTCCAAGAAAGTGGCCGACGTGATGACGCCGAAAGCCCGCCTGGTGACTGTGGTCGAGGGCACGCCACTGGAGCAGGCCCAGCAGGTGATGCAGAAGCACCGCATTGAAAAAGTGCTGGTGGTGAATGCCTCCTTCCAGCTGTGCGGTCTGATCACCGTGAAAGATTTCGAGAAAGCCGAGCGCAAGCCCAACGCCTGTAAAGATGAGCGTGGCAGCCTGCGTGTCGGTGCCGCCGTCGGTGCCGGTGGTGGCAACGAAGAGCGAGTGGCTGCCCTGGTGGAGGCCGGCGTTGACGTGCTGCTGATCGATTCCTCCCACGGTCACTCCGAAGGGGTGCTGCAGCGGATTCGTGAAACTCGCGCCGCCTTCCCTGACGTTCAGATCATCGGTGGCAACGTCGCCACCGCCGCCGGTGCCAAGGCACTGATCGATGCCGGTGTGAATGCCGTCAAAGTGGGCATCGGCCCGGGTTCCATCTGCACCACCCGGATTGTCACCGGTGTCGGTGTGCCGCAGATCACCGCCGTATCCGAAGCGGCCAGCGTCGCTAATGAGTACGGCATTCCGGTAATTGCCGACGGCGGCATCCGTTATTCCGGTGACATCGCCAAGGCGATCGCCGCCGGTGCCAGCCTGATCATGGCTGGTTCGCTGTTCGCGGGTACCGAAGAGTCTCCCGGTGAGATCGAGCTGTACCAAGGGCGTTCCTTTAAGTCCTACCGTGGCATGGGCTCTCTGGGCGCCATGACCAAGGGCTCCTCCGATCGTTACTTCCAGAGTGACAACGCCGCCGACAAACTGGTTCCGGAAGGGATCGAAGGTCGCATCCCTTATAAGGGGCTGCTGAAAGAGATCGTTCACCAGCAACTGGGTGGCCTGCGTTCCTGCATGGGCCTGACCGGCTGTGGCACCATCGATGAGCTGCGCACCAAGGCGGAATTCGTCCGCATCAGCGGCGCCGGCATCAAAGAGAGCCACGTGCACGACGTGACCATCACCAAGGAAGCGCCGAATTACCGCATGGGGTAATTCCTGAGGGCAGACTGAGGTCTGCCCTTTTTACAACGTTTCTGTGGCCTACCCTATACAACAATGAGATTGACCTAAGATGAGCAACATCCACGACCATCGTATCCTTATCCTGGACTTCGGTTCTCAGTACACCCAACTGATTGCCCGCCGCATTCGTGAGATCGGCGTGTACTGTGAACTGTGGGGCTGGGACGTCAGCGAAGAGAAGATTCGCGACTTTAACCCCAACGGCATCATCCTCTCCGGCGGTCCGGAAAGTGTGGCCGAAGCCAACTCGCCGCGGGCCCCTGAGTACGTGTTCCAGGCCGGCGTGCCGGTACTGGGTGTGTGCTACGGCATGCAGACCATGTCCGAGCAGCTGGGCGGCAAGGTCTCCTGTTCCGACAAGCGCGAGTTCGGCTACGCCCAGGTTCGGGTGGTCGACAGCAACCCGCTGTTCGACAAAATCGAGGATGCCCTGACCGACGACGGTAAGCCGCTGCTGGACGTGTGGATGAGCCACGGCGACAAGGTCACGGCCATTCCAGAGGGCTTCGTTAAGTCCGCCGAAACCGACACCTGTCCGTTTGCAGCCATGGCTGATGAGAGCCGTCAGTTCTATGGGGTGCAGTTCCACCCCGAGGTGACTCACACCCGCCAGGGCAAACGAATGATCGAGCACTTCGTCACCGGCATCTGTGGCTGTGACACCCGCTGGACCTCCGCCACCATCATCGAAGATGCCATCGAGCGCATCAAAGCCAAGGTGGGTTCCGACAAGGTGATTCTCGGCTTGTCCGGTGGCGTCGACTCCTCAGTCGTGGCGATGTTGCTGCACCGGGCCATCGGTAGCCAGTTGACCTGCGTGTTTGTCGACAACGGCCTGTTGCGCCTGGACGAGGGCGATCAGGTGATGGAGATGTTTGGCGATCACTTCGGCCTCAACATCGTCCGTGTCGATGCCGAGCAGCGCTTCCTGGCGGCCCTGGAAGGGATCGACGATCCGGAAGTGAAGCGTAAGGCCATTGGCCATACCTTCATCGAGGTGTTCGATGAGCAGGCTTCGCGCATTCAGGACGTGAAGTGGCTGGCACAGGGCACCATCTACCCGGATGTGATCGAGTCCGCCGGTGCAGCCACTGGCAAGGCCCATGTGATCAAGTCTCACCACAACGTCGGCGGCCTGCCGGAAGACATGGAACTGGGACTGGTAGAGCCACTGACCGAATTGTTCAAAGATGAAGTGCGCAAGATCGGCCTGGAGCTGGGTCTGCCGTACGACATGCTCTATCGTCACCCGTTCCCTGGTCCGGGCCTGGGAGTGCGGGTACTGGGCGAGGTTAAGAAAGAGTACTGCGATCTGCTGCGCCGCGCCGATGCCATCTTCATCGACGAGTTGCACAAGGCCGACCTGTACAACAAGGTGTCTCAGGCCTTTACCGTGTTCCTGCCGGTGAAGTCTGTGGGTGTCATGGGGGATGGCCGCAAGTACGACTGGGTTGTCAGCCTGCGTGCGGTGGAGACCATCGACTTTATGACCGCCCATTGGGCCCACCTGCCGTACGACTTCCTGGGGCGGGTGTCCAACCGCATCATCAACGAGATCGAAGGCATCTCCCGGGTGGTGTACGACATCTCCGGTAAGCCGCCGGCCACCATCGAGTGGGAATGATCCCGCTGCGGTAGACAAGGGGCCCATTGGCCCCTTTTTTGATTAATCCCCTATGCAATCCATGACGGCGGCGCCGTTGAGTGAGATAATGGCCGCTACGGCATTGAGCCGGCGCCTGAGTCCGCTTTGGCCCCTATGCCGCTTCGTTTCCCTGCTCCAGGAGCACCACTATGCAGATCCGTCCCGCCACCGATGCGGATTTCGAGGCCATCTGGGCCATCTTTCAACCCATCGCCGTTGCCGGGGAAACCTATGGCTACGATCGGGACATCAGTCGCGAGCAGGCTTACGAGCTGTGGATGCGTGGTCCCCGGGTCACCTACGTGGCGGAGCGGGAGGGGGAGGTGCTGGCCACTTACTACCTGAAAACCAATCAGGCTGGTCCGGGCAATCACGTCTGCAACTGCGGCTACATGGTGGCACCGGCTGCTCGTGGCCAGGGGTTGGCGTCAGACCTGTGTCGCCATTCGCAGCAGTTGGCGGTGTCTCTGGGCTACCGGGCGATGCAGTTTAACTTCGTAGCGGTGACCAATACCACGGCGGTGAAACTGTGGAGCAAACTGGACTTTCAGACCGTTGGCCGTCTGCCAATGGCGTTTTGCCACCCCACTCAGGGCTACGTCGATGCCCTGGTGATGTACAAGTGGTTGGACTGTGACCCCCTGAGCTGAGCCTGAAAACAAAAAAACCGCCGAACGGCGGTTTTTTTATGCAGGCACTGCCGTTATTCGCCGTGCTTGGACTTCTTCACAAACTCGGTCAGAATCACGATGCGCTGGCCGTTAACCCGTCCTTCGATGTGCAGCGGGTTGTTGGTCACACCGATGTTGCGCACCGGGGTGCCGCGCTTGGCGGTGAAGTTGCCGCCTTTAACCACCAGATCTTTGATCAGGTGAACGGTGTCGCCGGCAACGATGACGTCACCGTTGCTGTCACGGTGAACGATGGCATCGGGATCTTCCTCTTCCGGCAGGCCCAGATCGGCCCAGGCCTTGGTGTCCTCTTCCATGTACATCATGTCCAGCAGATCCTGGCACCAGGTTTCGCCCTGGGCGTTCAGTTGGTGCAGCATGCGGTAGGCCACCACCTGTACCGCAGGCACCTGGCTCCACATGGCATCATTCAGGCAGCGCCAGTGATTCACATCCACGCTGGCGGCGTCATTTAACTGGGTTTTACAGGTGATGCAGGTCAGCACCGCCTTGTCTTCGCTGCTCTTGTCTACCGGTGGGACGTCATACACGCTCAGCTGGTCGTTGGTACCACACAACTCACATTTGGAGTCGCCACGCTGCATCAGGGTGTTTTCAATGCTCATCTAAATTCGTCCTCACGAGTGTTAAGACGGGATTATAGCAGCGGCTGAGGCCAGCTGTCATCGGGAGTCGGTCACGCTATGGGGGTGTAAGGAGAGATCAAAAAAGGGCGCCGACGCGCCCTCGATGATTGCAAAACCGGTTCAGCAGATCCGCGGCAGCAACTCGCCCTTGGGCAGTTCCAGGTAACGCTGGCTACCCCAGGGGGTCGTCAGTACCACTTTGCCGACGTGGGCATCGACCACGGTGCCGATGATGGCGGCGCTGGGTTGGCTTTGCTGCAACAGAGCCTGAGCCTGCTCGGCCTGATCCGCGGATACCGCCAGGACAAAGGTGCCTTCGTTGGCCAGCTCCATGGGCTCAAAACCAAACAGTTCGCACAGCCCCTGCACCTCCTGGGCGATGGGCACCTGCTGCTGCTGCACCTCGATGCCCAGCTCACGGCTGGCGGCCCACTCGTTGAGGACGGCAGACAACCCGCCCCGGGTGGCGTCTCGCATCGCCTTGATGTCGATGCCGGCGTCCAGCAGTCGCTTCACATCGGGCCACAGGGTGGCACAGTCACTGGCCAGGTCTCCCTGCAGTGCCAGTCCTTCGCGGCTGGCGAGGATGCAGGCACCATGGCGGCCGACATCCCGGGATACCAGCACGCAGTCGCCCGGCTCCAGTTTGGTCCACGACGGAGCGGCAATGCACTGGCCGACCCCGGAGGTGTTGATGAAGATGCCGTCGGCGGTGCCTTTGGGCACCACCTTGGTATCGCCGCAGACGATGAGGGCGCCGCTCTTCTCGAGTTCGGCGGCCATCGACTGCACCAGCTGCTCGAGCTCGCTGAAGGCCAGTCCCTCTTCGATGATGAAGCCGCAGCTGAGGTACTGGGGAATGGCGCCAGCCATGGCCAGATCGTTGACGGTGCCGGCCACGGCGATCTTACCCAGGTCCCCGCCTTTGAAGGTGCGCGGTGACACGGTGAAGCTGTCGGTGGTAAAGGCCAGCGGACCGCTGATCTCCAGCCGGGCCGCGTCTTCGTCCCGAATCAGGATTTCATTGCTGAAGTATTTAAAGAACAGTTTGCGAATCAACTGGTTCATTTCGACGCCACCACCACCGTGGCTGAGCTGAATGCGTCTTTTGGTGTCGCGGGTCATAGAATCACTCCGGCGTACTTGTAATGGGCGTGACAGGCGCCCTCTGAGCTGACCATGCAGCTGCCCATCGGGGTTTCCGGGGTACAGCCGCGGCCGAACACCTTGCAGTCACTGGGCTTGGCCAGGCCCTTGAGAATGTCACCACACTGGCAGGCTTTATGGTCGTTGATCTCCTCGGTGGGCAGCACGTCGGCGAAATGACTTTCGGCATTGAGGTGCTGGTAGGCCGGCGCCAGCTCCAGGGCGGAGTAGGGGATGTTGCCCAGCCCGCGCCAGCGGAACTCCTGCCTCAGGGTCAGGTACTGTTCAATCAATGCCTGGGCATGGTGGTTGCCTTCCAGGGTTACGGCGCGATCGTACTGAATCTCCAGCAGCGCTTCACCGGCCAGCATCTGCTCCAGCAGCATCAACACACTCTGGAGCACGTCCACCGGTTCGAAGCCGGAGACCACCACCGGTGTCTGGTAGGCGTCGACGATGGGTTGGTACACCTTGGCACCGGTAATGACGCTGACGTGGGAGGGGCCGATAAAGGCGTTCACTTTCGCCTGGCCATCGGCCATGACGGCGTGCACTGCCGGCGGTACCAGTACGTGGTTGACGTGCAGCAGCAGGTTGTGGAGGTTGTGCTGTTCAATCTGCTGCACCAGCACCGCGGTCATTGGAGAGGTGGTTTCAAAGCCGATGGCAAAGAACACCACGATCTTGTCGGGGTTTTCCTGAGCCAGTCGCACCGCGTCCATGGGGTCGTACAGGGCGCGTACGTCGCAGCCCTGGGCCCGGGCCTGGGCCAGGCTGGAGTTGGAACCCGGAACCCGAATCATGTCTCCCAGGGTGGTCAGAATCACGTTGGGCTGGTTGGCCAGGGTGATGGCCTGGTCGATGCGCTCTTTGGGCATCACACACACCGGGCAGCCGGGGCCGTGAATAAACTCGATGTTGTCGGGCAGGGACTGGTGAATGCCGTACTTCATGATGCTGTGGGTATGGCCGCCACAAACTTCCATGATGCGCAGCGGCTCGTCCAGTTGCGGCGCCAGTTCGGCGATGCGTTTCAGCAGCGCCTTAATGGTCTCCGGATCCCGAAAGCCCTGATACAGATCGGACAGGACCAGCTCAGACATGCTCGGCCTCCATCTTCTCGACGATCTCCTTGTACAGTTCCAGGCTTTCCTGAGCGGCAGCGGCGTCAATTTTATTCATGGCAAAGCCAACGTGGATGAGCACATAGTCGCCCACGGCCAGCTCTTCGCTGATCAGGTGGGTGCTGACCCGGCGGGTTACGCCCATGGTATCGACGGTCGCGGTGGTGTCTTCAGGGTGCAATTGCACAATCTGAGAGGGAATGGATAAACACATGGTCTGAGTACGTCCCTTTTTTACATTTCGAACATTATTCGTCAACAGGCTGGCGACTTTCATGATGTACGTCATGTTCGCCGGTTTTTTTCTGCCAACATTTGGTATGAATCAGGTGCCGATCAACAACAGTCCGGTGGCCAGTGACAGGCTGCCGGTGCAAAAGAACACCCGATTGACGTTTTTATGGCGGGTTAGCACCCGCCGGTTGAACAGCAGCACCAGGGCTCCGAACAGGCTGAAACACAGTAACACTCCGGCGACGAAGGCCGCCACCATGGTCAGGTCGATGGCAACGCCATTGACCATACCCAGGGTCACCAGCATGCCGCGGACACCGCCTATGCCCATCAGGGCGCCCAGTGCCAGTGCCGAGGCGCCGTCGGTCCGCTTGTGCTGGTGGGCCTTGCCGAACCAGATGTGCACATGGGGCTCGCCGTGATGTTCATGCCGGCGGAACTGGATCTGGCCGGTTACCGACATGTACAACAGGTAGATGCCCATCAGGCAGATGGCGCTGGCGGCGATGAGTTCGCCGCTGTTGGTGAGCCACAGCGGCAGATGATACAGCGCCAGCAATTGGGCAAACACAAACAGCATCAGGCCATGGCCACAGGCGAACATCAGCACATTGAGGAACGCCTGGCGGCTCTGCTTGCCGATGGAGAAGTTGGCGATCACCACCAGGTGATCCGGCCCAAAGCTGTGCAGTACACCGTAGAAAAACAGGATCAACAACCCGGTTTCCATCGGTAGTTACTCCCCGGAACCTGGGTGGTTGAGGGCGTACCACAACTGCCCCTGGGCGATGCCACTGTCGTTGACCGGGGTGCGTTCGGGCCACATCAACCGCTCCTGGTGCGGGCCCATGCGCTGCAGCAGCCGCTCCAGCAGGCAGCGGTTCTGCATGACGCCGCCGCACAGCACGATGGGGTGCTGCGGGTAACGGTCCATCAGTGCGATCATCATCTCGGCGATGCCGTCGATGAAGGCGCGGGCACAGTGGGCGGTATCCAGGGGCTGATCGCCCCGGGGCAACAGGTAGTGGATAAGACCGGCGGTGTCGATCTGGCCCTGGTCATTGAGTGACAACGGCAGGCTCAGGTTGGCCTGCTTCAGGGGATCGGCGCTGGCTTCGAGCAACATGCCCGCCTGGCCGTCGAAGTCGGTGTGCTGACACAGCTGCAGGAAGCTGGCCATGGCATCGAACAGGCGTCCCATGGAGCTGCTGTAGGGGGAGTTGATCCCCTTGGACCACATCAGATGCAGGTTGCTCAGGGTGGTGGCGTCGATGCCCAGGCGCTGTGGCCAGCCGCTGGCCTGGATGCATTCCAGGTCCGCATGCTGGAACAGCAGTGACAACGCCACTCGGGCAGGGTGTTTGATCGCCTGTTCGCCGCCAATGAGGCGAAACGGTTTGACGTGGTGCAGGCGCTGATAGCCTTGAGTGTCTGCCAGCAGTACTTCGCCGCCCCACAGCTGGCCGTCGTCGCCCAGGCCGGTGCCGTCAAAGGCAAACCCCAGTACCGGACCGCGGTGCTGATGCTCCGCCATTACCGCCAGCACGTGGGCGTAATGATGCTGAACCTGCAACAGTGGCAGCTGCTGCTGCTCGGCATAATTGCTGGCCCACTGGCTGCTGCCGTAGCCTTGGTGCAGGTCGCTCACCAACTGGTCGACGCTGAGACCGTAGATGCGTTGCAGTTGTGCCAGGGTATGTTCGAAGTAACCTTCGGTGGCCAGGTTGTCCAGATCGCCGATGTGGGGGCTGACGATGCTGCGCTGGCCAAAGGCCAGCGCCAGCCGGTTCTTCTGTTGGGCGCCCACCGCAAGAATGGTGCGGTCACAGGCCTCGGGCAAGCGTTCGGTCTGCGGGGCGATGCCCCGTGCCAGCCGCCACCATTGGCGCCGGCCCCGGACCACCTGGACCACCGAGTCGTCGCAGGGGTTGAGGATGGGACGGTCATGATCGAGGATGCCGTCGACCACATGGCCAAGCTTGTCCACCAGTTGGCTGAGTTCGGTGATTACCGGCTCGCCGGACAGGTTGGCACTGGTGGCCACCAGCGGCCGATCCAGTTGCTCCAGCAGCAGTTGATGAATCGGTGTATAGGGCAGAAACAGCCCTAACCGGTCGATGCCCGGGGCCACGCCGTCGGCCAGTTCGGTGGCACCTGTGGTGCGCATCAGGGTGATGGGGCGTTCGAGGGAGCACAGGGCGTCCCACTCGGCGGCGTCACCCTGCACCAGGCGTTCGGCACTGGCGCGATCCCTGACCATCACCGCCAGCGGCTTTGCCGGTCGCTGTTTGCGTCGTCTGAGGGTGTCGACGGCATCGGCGTTGGTGGCGTCACACATCAGGTGATAGCCCCCCAGGCCTTTGATGGCGATGATTTGGCCCTTCAGCAGCTGGCGGGCGGTATGTTGCAGCGGTGACTCCACCGCTTGCCCCTGTCCCGATGGCCGGCGCCAGCTCAGTTGCGGCCCGCAGTGGGGGCAGCTGACCGGCTGGGCGTGATAGCGACGGTTAAGGGGGTCTTGGTACTCTTTGGCGCAGGCCGGGCACATCTTGAAGCCGGCCATGGCGGTGTTGGGGCGATCGTAGGGCAGATCGCGAATGATGGTGTAGCGGGGACCGCAGTTGGTGCAGTTGGTAAACGGGTAGCGGTAGTAGCGGCTGTCGGGGTCGGCGATGTCGGCCAGACAGTCCGGGCAGCTGGCCTTGTCGGTGGCCAGGGCCACCTGGGCGTCGGCCTTGCCGCTGCTCTCCAGAATGATGAACGCCGATTCACCGTCAACCGCCGGCTGGGTCGTCACCTGCAGGTGATCGACCCGGGCCAGTGGTGGAAGTTGATGGTGCATGGCATGGTCAAACGGCGCCAGTTGGGCCTCTGTGCCCTGCACCTCGATGCTGACGCCATTGGCGTCGTTGAGCACGCTGCCGGTCAGATCGTTGTCGGTGGCGTGGCGGTAGACAAAGGGCCGGAAACCGACCCCCTGTACCGTCCCCAGGATCTGATAATGGCGACGGATCAGACTCATGCACGATTCCTGCGTTTGAGGAACACCCCGCCCAATGCCAGATTAGAGCCATCGAAGTCCGCCTGTTGCGGTAACAACAGGTTGAAGTTGTTGCCAAGACGACGGTAGACGCGATCCAGCAATACCGGTGACTCGAACTCATCGCCCGCCAACGCCAACTGATCGATGCCGATGTCGGCGTCCAGCTGCTCGACCCAGTTGGCCACGAAATCGGCGAAGGAGTCGATCAGGCCGTAGCAGACACCCTGGGCGCTGTTTTCGTCGGCCATGCGGTAGCTGAGGCAGGCCTGCAGCGCTTTCTGACTCTGCAGGGTCAGCACCTCGTCCTGACGTTGCAGCTTAAAGTCGATGCGCGGGCTGTTCTTGCCGTCGTGGCCCAGGGCCAGGGCGGTAAACTTCTGTGCGGCCACTTCGGCACTGTCGCTGGCGTCGGCCAGATTCAGCAGCCACGCCGCCTGGGCGTACAGCTGCGACAGATTGCCGGAAGCCGGCTGCGGCGACAGGCTGGCCAGGGCCTGGGCGTGCTCAGGGTAGCGCTCCTTGAAGCGGGCCACCAACTTGTCACCGGAGTCTGGGCACTGGGCGATGGTGTCAAGAATCTGGACCGGGGCAATGCTCTGCTCGGCCAGTTTTACCAGCCACTGATAGTCGCCGTTGTCGTCCTGATACAGCAGACCGGAGGGGCGGTTGCGGCTCAGGTACAGCACCGCGATGGTGTGTTCCTTGGGGGCCTGCAACTGGGCGCTGTGCAGGGCACAGGCGGCGGCCCAGCGATCGTTGATGCTCTGGACATTGGCACCGGTGCTGACCGACAGGCGCTGCTCGTTCACCTGACTGGTGAAACCGGCAATGGCGGCGTCGTCCCATAGCGGCTCGCTGCCGTCCAGGAGCAGGCTGGGCAGCTGGCGGTGGCTCAGTGCCACGGGCTTGTCTTCGATGAAGGTCAGCACCAAGCGAGGCTGATGATCCAGGGGCTCTACCGCGACCACCTCGATGCCTTGCTGTGCCAGTCGCTGGCCCAGTTTCAGGGTCACGCGGTCGTCGGCCAGGTGGCAAAGGTGCAGCTTGGAGGCCAATCGGTTGGCCTCGGCAAAGGCGGGTTTAGGCAGCAACTGCAGCATCGGCTTTTCCAGGCTGCTGAGCAGTTTCACTCCCTGGTTGGAGATGTGCAACGCCTCGTTGAGGGCCTGGGGCTGACAGAACAGCAGTTGATTGACCGTCTCCGGTGCCTGGCTCGGCAGAGAGAAGCGACGCAGGCCGTTACCCGTCTCCAGGGTGCACTGTCCGTCCTGCAGCAGGGCGTCGATGGCCAGGCTCAGGGTGGCATCGTCCATGGCCGGGACGGCGGCGCTGCCACACTGGGAGCAAGCGTCCTGATGGTCGCGGCAATGGCTGCAATAGGGGTTGCTGACCGGGCCATGGGCCAGGGCATGCTGGTGGCCGGAGAGGGTCTCGACGGCGTGCAGATCGCTGTGGGTCAGCCAGCAGGACATGGCCCACTCCTGGCCAACCTGTTCCGCCAGGGCGGACAGTTGGGCCTGATCTCCTTCGGCTTCGAAGAAGTAGACATTGTCTTCTAGGCCGGTGGCGATGACCTGGGGGTGGGAGAGCAGTTGGTTACAGCGATGGGCGTAGTAGGGGACGGGTCGATCACAATGGAAGTTAAATTTCAGCTTCATGGCTGCGGTTCCCCTTGGGTTTCACAGGACTGGTAGGCCAGCTCCTGAATGTCCGCGTCGCGGACTTTGGTGGCGGTAATGCCCAGCTGTTGCAGGTGGGCGAGTAACGCTTTTTCCATGGTGGCAACGGCACCCTGGACCTGGGGAGTGAGCTCGAAGCTCATGGACTCCAGAACCGTGGGAACCACGCCCAGGACATGGGTCTTGGGGCGATCGCCGACCATGTCCATCATATTCAGGGTTTGCAGCATCTCCACTTCGTGGGCGCTGCCTTGCCAGTCCACCTCGGCGGGGGCCTGGTCAAAATCAAAGAAAAACACGTCGCCGTAGTTGGCCCTGGCGGCGTTGATGGTATCGACCACAATCAGATGGTCATAAGGAGCAATCAGAGGAATCAGGGCGTTGGCCAGGGTGCCGCCGTCCATAAATTCGAGCTGGGCTTGCCCCTCAAAGGTGTAGCAGTGCTGGATGTAGTTGGCAAAATGTACGCCGATGCCTTCATCGGCGTACAGTACATTGCCAATCCCCAGTAAGAGGATCTTTTGTGGCATGAATTACTTGTCCTTCATGGGGTGGTAATCGTAACCGGAGACAATGGAATCCACAGAGTTGTGCTTGAAGCGGATACCGCTGAATACGGCCATATAGACATGCACCAGCATGAATATAACGAACACCCAGGTCAGGAAGTGGTGCAGCTCACGGACAAAGGCCAGAGTACCGAACATCGGTATCAGGGCTTCGGCCACGGGCATAAAGGCACCGCCGAGTCCTTCGTGATACACATGGGCGTGCAGAATCAGGCCTGTTACACACATCACCACAATCACCAGGGTTAACGCCAGGTAGGTCATGTATTGCAACGGTCCGTACACGCCGGATTTGTGCATGTTGCCCATGTAACCATAGGCTTTCAGGTTCTCAATCCAGGCTTTGGGACTGATCACATCACGGAAGGAGCGCCGCTCAATATTACTTCGACTGAAGAAATACAGGTAGGCGCGGCCCAGGGTGATGGCCACCAGCAGGAAGCCGGCGATCAGGTGGCCGAAGCGCACCCAGCCCTGCATCAGATTGTCCGGGCCACCGTACTGAACCAAAAAGGGCCAGGAGATGTAGAATCCGGAAATCACCAGCAACACGATGGACAGCGCCCTCAGCCAGTGACAGATACGAATCACCGGACTGAAGATGTAATCCCTTGAGTGTGGAACCTTGTTAGACATAGCTCCTCCTTTAGCCGGCGTTTGGTGCTACTTGGAACTGCCCCAAATCCTGGCCTTTGTAATCCATCACGTGTACGGCACAGGCCATACAGGGGTCGAAGGAGTGGATGACGCGGATGATCTCCAATGGCTTGGTAGGATCTTCCAGCTTCATGCCAACCAATGACTGCTCAAATGGACCGACTTTGCCGTTGGCGTCAACAGGACCGGAGTTCCAGGTGGTGGGGACCACTGCCTGGTAGTTCTCGATCTTGCCACCCTTGATGCGAATCCAGTGGCTGAGCAGGCCGCGAGGTGCTTCGATGACGCCCACACCCTTGTACTCTTTGTCTGGATCGATGTTGGGCTCAACGTAGGTAGACTGGTCTACTACGATGTTGCTGACCAGGGCATCGAAGGTCTTGAGGCTATTTTCAGCCACGAGCATGGTCTGTACCAGACGGGCAGCGGTACGGCCCAGGGTGGTAAACAGTGCTTCGATTGGCAGGCCGGTGGCCTTCAGCAGGCCATTGACGGCGTTGACCACCTGCTCGTTGCCTTTGGCGTAGCTCACCAACAGGCAGGAGAGTGGGCCCACTTCGATCGGCTCGCCGGCGTAACGTGGGGATTTCACCCAGGAGTACTTGCCGTCGTTGTCGAAGGTCGGCAGGGTGCCGTACACAGTTTCACGGTCAATCAAGCCGGTGTAGTTTGGCTCGGTAACACCGTCGTAAGGATGACGGGCCGCACCGTCCTGGTACCAGGCGTGGGTCACGTCTTCTTCGATCAGGGTCAGGTCAACCGGCTGTACGTTGGCCAGATCACCGTTCATGATCACGCCTTCGTCGAACAGGAATTCGCCGTTGCCCAGATAGAAGTCCTTGGATGCCATGAAGTTCTTCACACCTACGCCACCCAGTACGGACGCTTCGCCCTTATAGGCTTCGGCCGCCATGACCACGTCAGGCAGGTACGCGCGGTTGATGAAGTCGGTCACCATGGCGTGCTTGTCTTTCCACTCCTGCAGACGTGCTGGGCTCAGCATGTCGCGTACGGAGGTCACGCCGCCCACAACCAGAGACTGAGGGTGAGGCTGCTTACCACCGAAGATGGCCAGCATTTCAGCGGCAACACGCTGAACTTCCAGTGCCTTCAAGTAGTGAGAAACCGCAATCAGGTTCTGCTCAGGGGTGAACTTGTAGGTGCCGTTGCCCCAGTAGGCGTTGGCGAATGGACCCAGCTTACCGGTATTAACCAGTCCCTGAACCCGCTCTTGAACAGCGCGCAGGTCACCTTCACCGGCGTTGATTGGCTTGTCGCTGTACTGCATGGCCACTTTGGCAGCCTTGGCAGGATCGGCGCTCAGCGCGGAGACAATGTCTACCCAGTCCAGGGCATGCAGGTGGTAGAAGTGCACCACGTGGTCATGCATGTACAGGGAAGACTGCATCAGGCTGCGCAGCAGTTTGGCGTTTTCCGGAATCTTCAGATCCAGTGCGTCTTCTACTGCTTCGATGGAGCAGCGGTAGTGGGAGTAGGTACACACACCACAGATACGCTGAACCAGCAGACCGGCATCCATCGGGCTGCGGCCCTTAAGGATGGTTTCAATGCCGCGCCACAGGGTGGAGCCAGACCAGGCGTTGGTGATGACATTATTCTCATCGACCTCAACCTCGACACGAAGGTGACCTTCAATACGGGTGATTGGATCGACTACAACACGTTTGCTCATCACTTCTCCTCCACGTCTTTAGCGAACACGCCAGCAACGGCGTGGGCACCGACACCGACAGCGGCAACACCCAGAATGGCGGTACCGATGTAGTCGGCGGTCATATCCAGGCTATGGATGTCGCGACGACCAAGGGGTTTTTCGAAATCGGCCATGG
The DNA here is from genome assembly GCF_900100175.1 of Ferrimonas sediminum. GTDB lineage: Bacteria > Pseudomonadota > Gammaproteobacteria > Enterobacterales > Shewanellaceae > Ferrimonas > Ferrimonas sediminum. The sequence continues at coordinate 221,180 of NZ_FNEM01000002.1, read as the reverse complement.
CGTCCCAGAAGTTAGGCTCGGAACAGCCGATGCAGCCGTGACCAGCAAGAACCGGCCAGCTGGTGTGGTGGTTAAAGCGCTCGGTGGGGCAGTTGTTGTAGGTGTAAGGACCTTTACAACCCACCTTGTACAGGCAGTAACCCTGCTTGGCGCCTTCGTCACCGAAGGTTTCTACGAACTCGCCGGCATCGAAACGACCGCGACGTTCACAGTTGTCGTGTACGCGGGCACCGTAGGCCCACTTAGGACGGCCGTACATGTCCAGCGGTGGCAGCTTACCGAACATGACGAAGTACATCAGGGTACCGACAATGTTCTTTTCGCTTGGAGGACAGCCACCCAGGTTGACGACAGGCTTGTGTACAACCTGATCAACACCCTTGGCTTCGGTTGGGTTCGGCGCTGCCGCCTGAACGCCACCGAAGGCGGCACAGGTACCAACGGAGACGATGGCCGCCGCACCTTCTGCTGCATGGTGAACGATCTCCATGCCGGTGTGACCTTTACAGCCGACGGTCAGGTAGTGGCCGTCGTTAGCGGTCGGTACCGCACCTTCGACTGCCAGCACGTAGCCGCCTTTATAGGCTTCCAGTGCGTGCTCCAGGTTCTCTTCCGCCTGCCAGCCGGCAGCCGCCATCAGAGTTTCGTGATACTCAACTGAGATGTGGTCGAAGATGACACTGTCAATGGTGGGGGTATCGGCGCGAATCAGGGATTCGGAGCAACCGGTACATTCGGCCAGGTGCAGCCAGATGAGAGGCACACGGTCTGCGATCTCTGCCGCTTCAGCCACCAGAGGGCTAAAGGAGAGTGGCAGTGATAGCATGGCGGTAACCTGAGCGGACCAGGTCATGAACTCCCGACGGGAGATACCCTGGTTTTCTAGGCGTTTCATCAGCGGAGTGGACTTGACCGCGTCAATATTCTTTAACTCGGTTAGTCGCTTTTTTCCCCGCGAAAATAAAGCATCGTACTGTCCCATATTTTTTAATCCTTGCATTGGGTACAACGAGATTGCAAGCAAAGTGTATGGGATTCGGTATAGGACATAATGACCGAGATCAATGTTGCGCCAAGAACTTCATTTATCCGTTGTAGCGACTGGCTTTGTCGTGATTTGGCTCATGGTTTTTTCTATTTCTTGCTGTGAAATGGTTTTTTTGTCTAATTTTTGGGGGGAAGAGTGAAATTATTTTGTTAGTGAGAATTGCGTTCAGTGTGTATTTCCGCTTTCGAAATCAGTCCTTTCATGGATCAATATGTGCGACATTTTGTCTGTGACTGCTGTCACTTTTGCTCCTTTTAGGGGATATTTGTCCATTTTTGATATTTCTCAATCTTTTTCGATCCCGTTTTTCAGCTTATTCAAAAAAAGGAGAAAAGAGCCAATTAAAATAATTAATTGGCTCGTGAAAATATTATTACCGAGTTCTTAATTTTTATTAATTCGTAATACTGCACGATGTCTCAATTGCATCACTGAATAAGAACCATTCTCGATGACGCGATAAAATAGGGCTGTTGGTTTTGCCTGGATTCGGGAATCTGGATCAACTTTTGTTCGAATTGGGTTTTTAACCCGGCCTCAATTCCCGCCATTTTTTGAGCTACAGGCGTTCCGGCCCAATTCTCGTGGTATCTGGTTTGGGTAAAGACAGGGTCGAACAGCCCCGCTGGCGCCTTTGGTCGTCCAGGTTACTCAGGTGCGGCAGCGGCAATCGACAGGAATCCCTCTCTTCGATGTTGTCATCGGTTGATTGACTCATCTGACTAGCGCGGAGCCTAAAGATATTGATGACTCACTGCCATAGCGCAGGAGTTCGGCTGTCAGACTCCGGTTAATCTCAATGGCCAGTTTGGTATTGCTTATGGCCGGCAGAGATTGGCACGGCTTCGGCAGGCATTCTGCAAACCACCTCATCACCGGGGATCGCACCAAACCCACTTCATTACAATGCCCGCCCCGAGGCCGGGGGGCAGGGCCTTGGCCGGGGCCGCACAGGGAGCCAATGCCGTCGGTCACATGCACAACTATATATAGGAGGCGCTGTCAGGGCGTCATCCCACCCTGCCCGGATCGAGCAGCAACTTCATGCCAGCGCCTTTGTCAGCGGTTTCATCGGCGTGGATACCGGCCAGCACCGGCAGGCCGTTGCCGGGACGTACAGGCGCCTTAGCCTCGGACGACAACCATCTAAAGAGATCGTCCCCGAGGGCAGATTTTAAGCTCTGGATCGGAGTGGGCCATCAGGGTGTCCAGCCGGATGCTGCTGGGTGCCAGAGCCGGACTGTGAACCAGATGCCATTGTTCGCGGGGAGCCTGACTGAGCATCGCTGATTTGGTGGCCGGTGCTCCGCGATCCACAGTGGGGATGCGCCGGGGCGGGAAAGGGTTGTGCGGAAGGTAAAAAAAGCGGGGGTAAAGTTAGGCAGGCTTTAACATTAGCTTAGTTCGAATAACTCTTTGGCGGTGAAAACTTGATCCTAATCAAGGCTTTGTAAACTTGCATTCAAAATGCCTTTATTGGGCTGCGGGGTTATTTTAAGCTGTGCTCACTAAAACATACATAATATATACACCTTTTAAAGGAGCGCGCCGTGTTTTGTATTCAGTGTGAGCAGACCATGCAAACCCCAGTTGGTAATGGTTGTCAGTATGCCATGGGCATGTGTGGTAAAACGTCAGAAATTTCAGACCTTCAGGATGTACTGGTGTACATGCTGCAGGGCGTCAGTGCCTACGCCCATGCCGGTCGTGAGCTGGGGGTGATCGATGCCGCTGCTGACGCTTACCTGCCGCAGGCGTTCTTCTCTACCCTGACCAACGTCAACTTCGACGCCGAACGTCTGGTGGCTTACACCGCCGAAGCGGTCGCCACCAAGACCCGACTCAAGGACGCCTACCTGGCGGCCTGCACCGTTCAGGGTGTAGAACCAAAACAGCTGGCCGGTGCGGCGCAATTCGAGATCACTGCCGAGAAAGCGGCGATGATCAGCCAGGCACCTGCCACCGCGGTGAACCGTGGCCTCAATGATGTCGGTGAAGACATCGTTGGTCTGCGCCTGCTGGTGCTGTACGGCCTGAAAGGGGTGGCAGCCTATATGGAACACGCCCGTATCCTCAGCAAGCAGGATGACGAAGTGTACGGTGAGTTCCACCGCATCATGGCTCGACTGGGTGAAGATCCAAGCGATCTGAACGAGCTGCTGGAGCTGGCCATGGCTTGTGGTCACCTGAACTACAAAGTGATGGAGATGCTGGATGCCGGCGAAACCGAGGCCTTTGGCCATCCGGTTCCGACCAAGGTGAACATGAAGCCGGTGGCCGGCAAGGCGATTCTGGTTTCCGGTCACGATCTCATCGATCTGAAACACATCCTGGAGCAGACCAAGGACAAAGGCATCAACGTCTACACCCATGGTGAGATGCTGCCGGCCATGGCTTACCCTGAGCTGGGCGGCAAGTACCCGCACCTGGTGGGTAACTACGGTAGCGCCTGGCAGAACCAGCAGAAAGAGTTTGCCAACTTCCCTGGCGCCATCGTGATGACCTCCAACTGTCTGATCGATCCGAACCCGGGCTCCTACGCCGATCGCCTGTTTACCCGTAACATCGTTGGTTGGCCGGGCGTGGTTCATCACACCGGTGACGACTACAGCGCCGTGATCGAGAAGGCGCTGGCGTGTGAAGGCTTCAAGTACGACGAAATCCCTCACTACACCATGACCGGTTTTGCCCGCAATGCCCTGATGGCAGCCGCTCCGGCAGTGATTGAGCAGGTGAAAGCCGGCAACATTCGCCACTTCTTCCTGGTTGGTGGCTGCGACGGTGACAAGCAGGAGCGCAACTACTTCACCGAGTTTGCCAAGTCGGCGCCGGACGACACCCTGCTGTTGACCCTGGCCTGTGGCAAGTTCAAGTTCAACGATCTCGAATTTGGCGACATCAACGGCATCCCGCGTCTGCTGGATGTGGGTCAATGTAACGATGCTTACTCCGCCATTCAACTGGCCCTGGCCCTGGCGGAAACCTTCGAGTGTGGTGTCAACGAACTGCCTCTGTCGCTGATTCTGTCCTGGTTCGAACAGAAGGCGATCGCCATCCTGCTGACCCTGCTGGCGCTGGGCATTAAGGATATCCGCGTTGGCCCGACGGTGCCGGCCTTCCTGACCGAGAACCTGATCAACCACCTGCATGAAGCCACTGGCCTGCGTCTGACCACCACGGTTGAGCAGGATATGGCCGACATTCTGGGCTAAGCAAACGCAACCATTCAGGGGGCGTTAGCCCCCTCGAAGTCCAATGCGTACCAGCGGCTCTGCCATCGGGATTGTGTGGGTACAACCGAGGGTCTGGGCCGTTTTTTGCGTTGGGCGGGGTAGGAATTTTAAGGAGTATCACTGATGCAGCTGACCTGCACCGAAATTCGGGCGGAAACCCGTGACGTTAACACCTATCTGTTTACCGCCAGCCAACCCATCGAGTATATTCCCGGCCAGTTTCTGCCGCTGCTGGTGGAGGTGGACGGTGCCTCTCACAGCCGCTGTTACAGTCTGGCGTCGATTCCAGGGGATGCACACTACGCCCTGACCATTAAGCGGGTCGACAACGGTCTGGTGTCGAATTTCCTGGCCGACAACGCCAAGGTGGGCGATCAGTTTTCGGTGATGCCCGCGTCAGGGGAGTTTCATTACCAGCATGCCCAGTCCGGCAAGTTGCTGATGCTCAGTGCCGGTTGTGGCATTACCCCGGTGTACTCCATGTTGCGTGCCCGTTTGCTGGCGGATCCGCGGGCTGACATCGTGTTCATTCACAGTGCTCGTACGCCTCAGGATCGTATCTTTGTCAAAGAGCTGGAGCATCTGGCGGATGACTACCCCAATCTGAAACTGCGTTGGGTCGTGTCACAAGGCGCTACAGAGGGACAGTCTCAGGGGCTGCTGGATGCACGTATGCTGCTGTCTCTGGCAACCGACATTCGTGAGCGTCGAGTGTTGATGTGTGGCCCCCAGGGCTATATGGAGGCCGCCCACGGCTGGTTTGACAGTCTGGGCGTCGATCCGGAGCAGGTGTTCCAGGAGGCTTTTGCGGCGCCACAGGGCGATTCTGAGCCGGTCACCGGAGAAGGCCACACTCTGACTGTCGGAGACAAGCAGGTAGCCATTGAGGCCGATCAGAGCATTCTTGAGGCACTGGAGAAGGAGGGGCTGCCGATCTTTGCTGCCTGCCGTTCCGGTGTTTGTGGCAGCTGCAAATGCAAAGGTGAAGGAGATAAGCTGGACCGCAGTTCGGTAAGTACCCTGACGGCGGAGGAACTGGAACAGGGCTTCTTCCTCGCCTGTGCCTCAAAGGCCACCGGCGACATGGCGGTGACACTGCCCTGACCCTTGCCATCCCGGCGATGAAAGGCCTCCTTCGGGAGGCTTTTTTTGTGCATTTTGTCCTACTGCTTTCCGCCAATCTCGCCAGGGGGGGGGCGTGATCACGGTCACGAGTGAGTCAAAATGTCCCTTTACGGCGAAGGGTGAGAATCGGGTTCGATAAAAGCACTCATCAATCTGCTATTATTGTGTGATCCAGATCGCACGCTTGACCGAAAAATGCTCGATTTGCTGTTGCTTAATTGTAAATGGGTGGTTGTCTTTAGGTTGATTTGGGCTGGATCTTGGTCATACCAATTCCCAGCAGGTAACGCCCTTGTTAAATGCATTGGGTTTTGACGATCTTTAAATGTTGCCATTCATGCATTGTTTGCTTTCTGGTAACTGCATTTTACAAGCTGGTAACCAAATTCAGCCCACCGATAAGTGATACCTGAATCACAGTCTGGGGTGAGTGGCCTCTATAGACTCCGCCGAAACTGCCGACACAAACACAGCGGAGAATATAATGAAAATCGCCTTGTTCATCCCTTGCCTGGTGAACCACATGACACCAAATGTGGGTATCGCCACGGTAGAGCTTCTCGAGAAGCTGGGGCATCAGGTCATTCTGCCTAAAGGGCAGACCTGCTGCGGTCAGCCCATGACCAACTCGGGTTGTTTCGATGATGCTAAGAAGACCACGCTGAAGTTGCTGAATGCCTTTAAGGGCATTGACTGCGACTACATCGTTTGCCCTGCGGCTTCCTGCATGATTGCGGCCAAAGAGAACTTCCATGAGTTCGACTGCAGCCCGGAAGCCACCGCTGTGATCGGCAAGCTGAAAGAGCTGACCGAGTTCCTGCACGACATCCATGGCTTGGAGCGTTTCAACAAGCCGTTCAACCACAAGATCAGCCTGCAGATGTCCTGTCACGGCATCCGTATGCTGGATCTGGCGACTCCGTCAGAGATCAAGGGCCAGGGTTACAACAAAGTGGAAGCCCTGCTGTCCCGCATCGAAGGCATCGACATCGTCTACCCGGAACGCAAAGACGAATGTTGTGGCTTCGGCGGTACCTTTGCTCTGGATGAAGGTTCTGTATCCGGCAAGATGGGCAAAGACAAGGCCAAGGCACACGCCGACACCGGCGCCAAGTACGCCGTGGGCTTCGATCCTTCCTGTTTGCTGCACCTGGACGGCGTGATTCGTCGTGAAGGTCACAGCATTGAAACCCTGCACATCGCTGAACTGCTTAATCAGGCACTGTAAGGAGATACTCTCATGGCACTAATTGGTGAAATTGAATCTCATGCCAGTGCGGCAGCGAAGTTCAACAAAGACGAAGCTCGGGTAGACTGGCACGACAAAGCGCTGTGGACCCTGCGTCACAAGCGTGATCTGGCGGCAGAATCTCTGCCGGAGTGGGAAGAGCTGAAACAGCTGGGCTCCGATTACAAACTGCACACTCTGTCGAACCTCAAGCATTACCTGACCGAGTTTGAAGCCAACTGTAAGAAAAACGGCATTCAGGTTCACTGGGCCAAAGATGGCAAAGAGCACAACGAGATTGTGCACGGCATTCTGAGCAAGCATAACGTTAAGAACCTGGTGAAATCCAAGTCGATGCTGACCGAAGAGTGTCACCTCAACCCGTACCTGATTGAGCGCGGCATCGACGTGATCGATACCGACTTGGGTGAGCGCATCATTCAGCTGAATGAACAGCCGCCGAGCCACATCGTAGTGCCGGCCATCCACCTCAAGAAAGAGGAGGTGGGCGAGCTGTTCCACCGCAAGATCGGTTCCGAGAAAGGCGCCTCCTGCCCGACCTATCTGACCAAACAGGCGCGTGCTCACCTGCGTGAGAAGTTCCTGCAAGCAGACGCGGCCCTGACCGGTGTCAACATGGCGATTGCCAGCGAAGGCGCGGTTGCGGTTGCCACCAACGAAGGTAACGCCGACATGGGTGTGAACCTGCCAAACGTGCAGATTCACTGTATGGGCATCGATAAGATTGTGCCTAACATGGAAGCGGCCAGCGTGCTGTCCCGTACACTGGCTCGTAACGCGACTGGTCAGCCAATCACCTCCTACACCACCTTCTACAAAGGCCCTAAGCAGGGCGGTGAGATGCACGTGGTGTTGGTGGATAACGGTCGAACCAAGCTGTTCCAGGACGAGTTGCTGGCGGAAGCCTACAAGTGTATTCGTTGTGGTGGCTGTCTGAACACCTGTCCTGTGTACCGTCGTTCCAGTGGCTTCAGCTACAACTCGCTGATTCCTGGTCCTATCGGCATCGCCGTTGCCGCCGGTGACGACGAAACCCATTCTCTGGCCTGGGCTTGCTCCCTGTGTGGCTCCTGTACCCAGGTGTGTCCGACCAAGGTACCGCTGGACAAGATCATCTTTAAGTGGCGTCGCATTACCGCCGAGAAGGGTGAGCTGCCATACGGTAAGGGTAGCTACATGCCGTGGGTGGGTCGTTTCATGGCCAGCGAAACCATGCTGAACACCTCCATGGCCGGTGCCCGTACTGCCCTGCGCATCCTGCCGGATGCCCTGATGAAGCCATTTGGCATGGACTGGACCAAGTACCGCGAACTGCCTAAAGCACCAAAGACCGGCTCTTTCGAAGCGTGGTTCAACAAAAACCGGGAGAACAAATAATGTCTAGCCGTGACGCAATTTTTGCCGCATTGGACACCTGCAGCCTGCCAGATGCGCCGATGCCAACCATCACCGTTGAGCCAAACAACACCGATCTGATCGGTCAGTACGAAGCCAACCTGGCCAAGGTCGGCGGTACTCTGGTTCAGGTCAGCTCTCTGGAAGAGGTTCAGGCGCAATTGAACGCTGCCATGGCCGATAACCAACAAGTTATCAGTCGTGTAGAGGGGTTGACCGGCAACCGTGAACTGGACGCCAAGCCACACGATTTGCACAATGTCGACCTGGCTATCGTCGATGCCGAACTGGCAGTGGCGGAAAACGGTGCGGTGTTTGTTCGGGAAACCGCCAGTGGCCACCGGGTACTGCCATACATTACCGAGAACCTGGCGGTAGTGGTGAAGCGTGATACCACCGTTGCTAACATGCATGAAGCAATCAAAGTGGTTAAGTTGGAGTCCGGTCAGCACGGTGCGTTCATTGCCGGTCCGTCCAAGACAGCCGACATCGAACAGGCCCTGGTGATTGGTGCCCACGGCGCCTGCTCCATGACCGTTTACATGATCGGCTAATCGACCGACAGAAACAAACAGGCCCTGCTCAAAAGCAGGGCCTGTTTGTTATATCAACGATTTTACGTGTAGTTAGCACACACGCTTGGCCCACTTTATGTGGGCCTTTTTTTGCTTCGCCGACGGGACAAAGAGGCTCCCGACAGGCGACGTCAGCACCCACGCCTTGCTCACGGCCAAGACTGCTTTGCCGGTTCAATGGGGAGAATCAGAGACGCGAACACGCCTAATGGGTGATTGCAACCCGACCGGTTTTTGGCATTTAATGCTTTAGGGAATCTGTTTTTCAAGGAGCGAGAGGTGGGAGAGCGGAGCAGCGCACACAATGCCCGGACTCTGTTGCGCGCGCAGGAACTGAGCAAACGCTTTGGTGATCTGGTCGCAGTAGATCGTCTGAACCTGTCGTTGGCACCGGGGGAATGCTTTGGTTTGCTGGGCCCCAACGGGGCCGGGAAATCCACTACTCTGGAGATGCTCGAAGGCATTCTTGAGCCAACTTCCGGTAAGATTTTATTTAAAGAACGGCCTCTTTTCGACGATTATCGCCACCATATCGGCATTCAGTTTCAGGCGACCGCCTTGCCGGAGCACCTGTCGGTGAGCGATTGCCTGACCCTGTTCGCCAGCCTCTATCGCACTACGGTGCCTCTGACCGAACTGGCACAGCTGTGCCGTCTTGAGAGCTTAATGGATCAGCAGCACCAGACCCTGTCCGGGGGCCAGAGACAACGCTTGCTGCTGGCGCTGGCACTGATCAACCGCCCTCAACTGCTGTTTCTTGATGAACCGACTACCGGCCTGGATCCTCAGGCCAGACATAACTTCTGGCAGTTGATTCGGGATGTGCGCGCCGGTGGCACCACCATCTTGCTGACCACCCACTACATGGATGAGGCGGAACAGTTGTGCGATCGCATCGCCATCATGGATCACGGCCGGGTATTGAGACAGGATACGCCGGCGGCGCTGATTGCCGAGGCGTTCCTGTCCCACATTGTCAGCCTGCCCGCCAGCGTCGAGCTCGGGCCCGGCTGGCCGCTGCCGGTTCAGCAGCGCAATGGCTTGCTGGAGTTCCAGACCGATGACGTCAATCAGGTGCTGGCGCTGCTGCAGCAGCATCGGGTCGATGTCACCAGCCTCAATATCCGCCGTCCCAATCTGGAAGATCTGTTTTTGACCCTTACCGGCCACCAACTGAGGAGCTGAGATGAAAAGTCTGTTGGCACTGATCCATGCCCGCAATCTGGAGTTTGTCCGGGATCGGTCGGCTCTGGGCTGGAGCCTGATGTTTCCACTGATGCTGATCATCGGCTTCGGGGTGGCCTTCAGCGATACGGATCGGCCTGAGTACAAACTCGGGGTGCTGGGGGCTCCCGCCTATCTGGCGCCCCTGCAGCAGACCCGTTATCTGCAGCTGATCCCCTATGAGGATGAGGCGCTGGCCCGCAGCAAGGTGGGGCGGCACCAGTTGGATCTTCTGTTGACCGAGGGCGGTTATGTGGTCAACCCGGACTCGGTCAAGGGCTACCTGGCGGAACGGATTGTTCTGGGGGTGGTGGGGCCGTTGGCGTCGACCCAGGAGCAGGGGCAGGCGGTACGCTACATCGACTGGCTGATGCCGGGCATCATCGGCATGAACATGATGTTTTCCGGCCTCTATGGCGTGGGTTATGTGATTATCCGCTATCGGAAAAACGGGGTGCTGAAACGGTATCAGGCCACGCCGATGAAGCCCTGGATCTTCATCTTGTCGCAGATCTGCAGTCGCATGCTGATGATGATGGCGACCGCCACCCTGGTGTTTGTGGCCTGTTCGTGGATGTTTTCCATTGCCATTGTCGGTAGCCTGTTGCTGCTGCTGATAACCGCTTTGCTGGGAGCGTTGGCGTTAGTGAGCGTTGGCTTACTGGTGGCCTGTCGCACCCGTTCCGAGGAGTTTGGCAACGGCGTGCTGAACCTGATCGCCTGGCCGATGATGTTTCTGTCGGGCGTGTGGTTTTCGCTGGAGGGCACTGCCGAGTGGATTCAGTCGCTGGCGAGGCTGCTGCCCCTTTCCCATCTCAATGCCGCATCCCGGGCCATTATTATCGACGGAGCCGGAGTGGCCACCCTGTGGCCGCATTGGCTGGCGCTGGCGGCGATCTCGGTGGTGGCGATCGCCATCGGTGCCAAGGGATTCCGCTGGAACTAACGGGTGTGGATGGCAAGGTCTTGAGGGTAGGCGGAGTGTTTTCCATCAAGGGCAACCCCACGGCGCTGGAGTCATGATACCGGGATCATCTGGAGATGGCCGTCGGCGAGTACGGCACCGACTGCCATGCCGGGGTAGGGGGTGATGGTGTGGTGTCCCTTTGTCGAGGATACCCAGTATTTCAGCCCGTCAGATGAGGGGGCAGGTTCACCCTAATGGTGGTCAGCCGGTGGGCGACATCGTTAAAGAAAGCTACGGCCATTTCGGTTGGTTTCTGGAACCTTAAGGCAACAAAGTGGAGTCGTGGCAGCCAAAAGAACAGGGAGCGGCTCTGCCGCTCCACTTCACTATAACCAGTTTGACTTCAGCTGGCTGTATTGTTGATGGTAGCGACGTACCCGCTTGAGGTAGGTCTGGGTTTCCTCGTAGGGAAGGTGATGCTGGAGCCTTTGATAGACTTGGTCCGGCGTCATGCTGTTGATGATCTTTGAAGCCTTGCGGATATTGCGGCTGTTATCGGTATTGAAGGCTTTGGCGACATTACCGGCACCGGTGTTATAGGCGGCGATGGTGCAGTACAGCCTGGCTTCGTCGTTGGTAATGCCTACAAGGTAGCGTGTATCAAGCAAGTGCAGGTAACCCGTGCCGTAACGAATATTCTCATCGGGTTCAAACAGGGCGCGTTCACTCGGTTTCCCTTTTTTGTTCAACAGCTTGTCATTAACGTCTAAGCCGGCACTGGCCGGGACAATCTGCATCAGTCCAAAGGCGGGGATGTGAGATTTTGCTTTGGGATTAAAGCTGCTCTCCGCCTGCATTATCGAGAAAACCAGCTCGGCTGGAATGGACCATTGTGCCGATTGTTTGGTGACGAAGGGGAGGTACCTGGCCGCCTTTTTATCCAAGCTTTGCGAAGGCAGCGGGATTTTGTAGGTGGTCATGGTTTTGGCGCTGGGATCGTGTCGGCGCTGTTGTTGATACTGCTCTTTCAATTGCTGCAATCGACGCTGTTCGTGGGCGTTAATTTTCTCTTTTTCCCGTTTAAGTGATGCCTCGACAGCGATCTCTTCTGCACCATTCGATAGTGCAAAATCGGCTTGTTTATCGATGGCGTTCAGCGCCTGCTGGTGTTGAGTTTTAATGACCTCTTGTTCGGTTTGTTGCTGTTCCGCCCCGTATTCCAGCGGTCGCTGGGTGATGGCTGCCTCTTCGACGATCTGCTTCAGGGCGTCCGGTGAGGAGGGGAGGGTGGTGAGCAGGCGTGGCGTGTTGCCGTTCTCTGCGCCGATGGTATCTGTGTCCAGTTTGGTGTCGGCCAGCTGTTGTAACTGCTCCAGTACCCGCTGTATCTGGGGGGCGCTGTCTGAGTCATGAATGATACTGACCTCTATGGTGTCGGTTGAAAAATCGACTTTAGCCCGTTCGGTTTTGGCTTGACTGTAACTGATGTAGGTATTCGCGTTGCTTTGATCCGGCTGATCCCAAACCGCCATCAGTGCTTGACGTTGATGATCAAACTCGTCGAGATAAGCGGTACGGTAAGTCTCAAATTCTGTCATGGTTTGTTGCTTGTAGGCCTCGAACTCCGACAACTCCTGAGAGGCCGGCACTTGGCCAACAAGCAACACGGCCGCGACAGAGATGATCTGGGCGGCAATGTTGCACTTGAACATCGTATTCTCCTCGTTGGAGTTACAGCTTGTTGGTGGAGGTGAGCAACGCGTTCAGAACCTGGTCGGCTTTTTCCTCCTTAAACCTTTGCCACAGTTCTGCGTCGCGGTCTTTGCTGGCTGCGAGGGCTGAACGCATGGTGCGTTCGTAATCGGCACCACTCATGCCGACCAGAACATAGAGGGCGCCGGTGCTGCTGGTTCGGGATTTGATAATGCGGGCACCGGACAGTGTTTGTTCCGTAATGCTGGAGGATACCCGCTCAATGAGCTGCTTTACTTCACCGCTGGCATCCACATTGCTGGCAACTGCCGCATCGTTAAGTTTGGCGGATACGCGACTCTGGAAGGTTTTTGATAACTGAACCCGGGCCTCTGAAGCGGCAACATCTTTCATAAAGCCAATTCCGGCCGCCGACTTTTTGGCGTATCCGACCGCCGTCAATGCATAGTTGTCGACGCCTTCGTCACAGATCCAGCTGGGCGCCTCGACTTGTGGCGAGTCCGGGAAAGTACAGGCCAGTGTCATGGGCTCTGGCGTAGAAGTACAACCGGCCATCAGGCTAAGGGCCATTATCGGAAGAATACGTTTCATATTGTTTGAGTCCTTATAAATTCAAGCTTTTTAGTGATTTAGCGGCTTGCATCAACAGTCCATCCTCATGTTTGAGAGTAACCAAATCCCCTCTTTGAATAATCTTTAACTTCTGCTCGTCCGATAAAATTATCCAAGAATACATAGGCTCGATGGACTCCGTGAATCTTCCTTCGGCAATCACTTCGAATTCCGAGATGGTTTCGCCATTTCCAAGGTCTGTAATCTTTTTTCTTTTTATTTCTACCAGTGAGCCACCTTTTGCTCCTCTGGCTGCCCCCAATGAGACACGGAATACATTGTCCTTCTCATTACCCCTTCGTTCAACAACATACCCAGCAGGGGCCAGGCTGTTTTTTATTTCGTTTTGAGCGCTCTTTAACGCTCGGGTGGCGGCATTTGTTATTAGGCCCATCTTAAGGCTTTTTGTCACTTGGCATCCTGTGAATAGGGAGAGGTCGGAAGAGTCCGTGCCATTCATCTCTGCCGAAATCACCTGCCTCATCTCAGGAATAGTTAAAATGCGAATCTGCCCTTTGACACCGGCTTCTGCTTCGCAGGAGGGGCCATAATCCTTTCCGGTTATGAGACTGGTTCCGCCTTCATGATACTCTGCGTGAGCGGATACTGAGCTGATCGTGCTGAATATCGCAAAGTCAGCAACTTTAGGGCCGTCGTAATTTAGTCGCCCAGTGGACTCAGCCAGTAGAAGTTCATCGTGAAGTTGACTGGCAAGAGAGCGGTCAATAGTGTTTATGCCTGCTGATGCTAAAGCGTTTTCGATTTGCCCTTGCATCTCACCTTTGAGAAATTCTTTATTGATTCCTCCTGCAGTGATTTTTGTTGGCATTACGAAAACAGTTTTTTGAGTTGAGTCAAGTAACCTCTCTGGCATGTACTGAGTATCTTCAAGAGGAATATTGGGTAATGAAGTAATTACATCCCGCCTGGGGCCTGTTGATACACAACCGGTAATAAACAGTGTACCAATAATGGCAATGACCAACTCTGGCTTCATTTTTTTCAAGATAACTCTCCTTGTTTCATCATCGTTCACATAGGTAGTAATAGCTGCCAGATGTTTTCTCCGGCTATCTGTTTTAATAGTTGTTGCTCGGCAACAGCCTTGGCTTGTGCTTCGCTCAGTGAAGACACGCCGGTGCTGGTTAATCGTTTTGTGTGGACGATTTGTCCTTGATCGACAACCGTGAGTTTGCCGTCCAGCCGAACATGGTATTGACCGAACAGCTCCCGGGCTGGCTGTGCATCAATATTGAATTTCAATATGGCGATGGGGTTGGGGCCTGATACCTGAAACCCTGAGTCGTCGAGCCATTGGCTGACAAAGGCCTCGGTTTGTGGACTGGTATCGGTGAACTCCAGCAGGATGGAGCTGTTGGCTTTATGCTCCGCTAAACGCCGCTCAAACCAGCTCAGTGGAGCCAGGTCTGGTACCGGGTGCTGCTGCTGCTCCAGAACTCCTGCCAGTGCCCTTGCCGTATCGGCGGTCGTCAGGTTTTGATTTAGTTTTCGAAATTGCCTCAGGCTGGACATTGGCTGCTGCCGAAGCTGACTCAGTTGCTCGAGGTGCTGATTTAGCTGTTGCTCCAAACCAGCCATCAGGGCTGGACGATCGACTCGAATAAGCTGGTAAAAGGTATTTTTGTCATGGGCCGATTCATACAGCTCATAGTTACTTAAGGTGAAGGCCGCATTTTCACTTTCTACCTGCTGTTCAACTCGCTGGTCTACCTGGCCATTAAGGGTTTGGGTGTGGGCTTTTAGGCGGCCTTGAACACGCACCTGAAGACGGCTGGTGATGTCTATGAGGGCCTGCTGTCGTGCGTTCAGCGGGGATAAGCCTGCGCCGACACCATAGAGGTGACTGGCCGTATCAGCCGGTGGTGCGAGGTACCAGGAGGGTACCGTTGCAACACAGGCAGTGGTATGAAGTAGAAAAAGCACTAATGCCAGGGGGCGTAGTAACATGGGATTGACTCAAGGTTAGAAGTAAGTATTGAATTCATAGCGAGTGAGTAATGCTTCTGCCATTAATGCGTCCGGCTCTCCACTGATGCCATAGAGATTTGGCTTTAACTGGCTCCGCAATCGCTGTAGCTCTTTTATCGGAGACTCCCCAAGGGTTTGCCTATCGGTCACTGCTCGAATGAGTGGGGCTAATTGGCCCGGCATTACCCCGTATTCAGTTGTGCCAATAAACAGGTTTAGGTACATGCCCTCGGCGCCCAGTTCATGGGGCTCCAGGTAATATACGAGGTTGAAATTGTCTAGATAGAAGGTTTTGGTTTCATCGCTGAACTGCGAGTAGGTATCCCGATTAAGGACTTTTTCACTAAAAGGAATGCGGGGAGAAAAAGCGCTGAGCTGACTGTATATACCCTGGAAGTCCAGTGTTTGCACCAAGTAGCCATTGATTCGACTCTTCTCGACCAGGAGAGTAATTAGATATTTATTCTTTTTGTAGTAGCGAAACTGGATGTTTGTGTTCTGCCGTGAGCGCTTTACGACCTGAGGGAAGCCGAGGTCCTGCTCCACATAGGTTAGATAATTACCTACATCAATATTTTGTAGTGAATTCTCCTCAACTTGGTGGGTGAAGTTTGCCTGAATGCCAGAATAGATACTGGTGGACAGTTCTTTGGTGTCATTCCAGTTGCCGAAGCCAATCATTAGTGCAATGAAGTAAAGAAAGCCCGATTTCGCTTTTTTCCAGTTGTGGGAAAAAGGCGAGATGCGGTCACTGTACTGGCTCTGGGAAGGCCGCGTGCTCTCCTGCTCGGCTCCTGACATGCCTTATCAATCCTTTGATAATTTATAACACTCTAATGTAAGCGGTAATAATATGACCCTTGCCGCGTTAATTTCAAGTGAATATTTGTGTTGTTGATGTTGACTGGGTGTTGCCCTCCTGAAATGTGATTTGGCTAATCGTTTACCGCGAGGGTGATGAAAATTGTTATCCTGAATAACGTGATAGTGCCGTGGTGTCGAGTCGCGGTTGAACTGGCGCCTACTGGGCCGGGCGATTACAATGTGCGCCGTTGAAACCGGTAGGAACATGAGTAAGGGGCATAGGTGGAGCAGGATCAATACTGGATGCAGCAGGCGATGGAACTGGCGGCCAAGGCCGAGGCGCTGGGCGAGGTGCCCGTCGGTGCGGTGCTGGTGAAGGCCGGCGTCAAGATAGCGGAAGGTTACAATCGCAGCATTACCGACCATGATCCCAGTGCCCATGCCGAGATGCAGTGCCTGAGGCAGGCCGGTGTGGCGCTGCAGAACTACCGTCAACTGGATACCACCCTGTACGTGACGCTGGAGCCCTGTCCCATGTGTGCCGGTGCCCTGGTGCATGCCCGGGTCGGGCGGGTGGTGTTTGGCGCCAGCGATCCCAAAACCGGGGCGGCAGGCAGTGTCATGGACCTGCTGCAACACCCTGCAATGAATCATCAGGCCGAAGTGGTGGGAGGGGTGTTGGCTGAGCCCTGCGCGACTCAATTGAGTAATTTTTTTAAACGACGCAGGGCTGAAAAGAAAGCCTTAAAGCAAGCTCAGAAGGCGTCATCCAAAGACGCGTCTTGAACGAACGACTTGCTGCGTTGCAGGACTTTCATATGGCCGCGTTTTCGCAGGGCCCGGCGGCGCTCTGATAAGCTGCTAAGTGCCTTGCGGCGACGTGCTGGACTCTTCATAGAATCTCCTTACTGGTACTCTTTTTATTTATGGTATCCCCGTCTCTTTGCAGTTCGATGACATTGGATAGGATGGCCTAAACACGGTGAAAGAGGCCGTGGGGCCCAGTTCACAGTTTTGGCCGGGAGTGCGGCGGATGCCGCCGCGGCGCACTCCACTTCGGGAGCCGGCGCCTATTTTTATCTTGAAACTAGAGATAGCGACGATGGGGGCTTTTTTCAACCCCCAGAATGCGTTATCGCTATCAAATCCGGCATTTTATTGGTTATTTCGGCAGGAAGTTCCGTCTTGATCACTCTTCGTTTATCGCGACCTTCATCGGCGCCAGCGTCGGCGGCAGCCGGGTCTCCAGCAATACCAGGGTGTCGTAGTAGCGTTTAATGTTGTCGACGTAATGGGCCGCGACGCCGCCTTGGGCAAAGCCGTAACGGGTGCGTTGGTAGTAGCGCTTCTGGGTCAGCTTTGGCAGCACGGTTTTCACGTCTCGCCAGCTACTGGGGTTCAGCCCCTGGCGCTGGGCCAAAACCCGGGCATCTTCGACGTGCCCCAGGCCGATGTTGTACGCCGCCAGGGCAAACCAGAACCGCTCGGGTTCGGGAATGGAGGCAGGCAGGCGCCGAATCAGGTCGTGCAGGTAGTCACTGCCTCCGCGAATGCTCTGCTGCGGATCCAGACGGTCGTCCACGCCGACCCGGCGGGCGGTGGAACGGGTCAGCATCATCATGCCTCGAACGCCGGTGGGGGAGCGGGCCTCGGGGTTCCAGTGAGATTCCTGATAGCTGATGGCAGCCAGTTGGCGCCAGTCCAGTTCGCCGGCATAGGCTTTGAACCAGGGTTCGTAGCGGGCCAGTTTTCGCTCCACCGCCTTGATAAAGGCTCGAGTGTCGACGTAATCGAATCGTTCCACATGGCCGAAGTATTTCTCCTCCAGCTGGGCGATGCGACCGGCCTGTTTGAGCAGGTGCCAGTAATCCAGCAGGTCGCTGAACAGGGCGTCGCTGCCACTGGCGTGCAGGGCCCAGCCGACGTCAAACTCCGGGCCGATGTCAAAGGCGGCGGCCAGCTCCGGGTGGATGCGGCGGCTGGCCGCCAGGGTTTTGTCGTCCGCCAGGGTAAATGCCAGTTCGCCACTGGCTACCTGGGCCAGTAACTCATGGGCGGCGTGAGAGTCGGTTTCCTGCCATTCCACCACGGTGCCCGCCAGCGACAGGTTGGCCAGTAATTCGGCGTGGTTGGAGCCGGCCATCACCACCAATGGCCGGGGCAGGGCGTCGATGGAGGTGGGCCGGGCCTGCCTGCGGTTGTAGACCACCTGCAAGCGGGTCTGGTAGAGCGGCGGGCCGAAGCGCCAGAAACTGCGGTTCAGGTGGGTATCGCTGAGGCTGGAGGCGATCAGGTCCAGCTTGCCGTTGCTCATGTCATTGTACAGCTCGGGCAGTGAGGCGTAGGGGATGATGGTGAGCTCGCGCTGCAGGTGGTTGGCAAAGCCTTCGGCCAGCTCGTAATCCAGCCCTTGGGGACCGGCGGCCCCCACCACATAGGTAGTGGGGCCATACAGGGTGCCCACCCGCAGCGGCTTATCAGGTTCAGTCTTCGGGGCCGTCGGGGTCTCGATCTCCAGCCGCAAGCAGCCGCCCAGTGTCAGGCACAGGCAGATAAGCAAGCTTCTTGATGTTATTAACTTATTTAAAATCAGCCTCATCTTCCGTTCATTGTAGACTGTTTTGCGACCGACCTTTCCACTATAATGGCGCCACCTTGGTTTCCGGAAACTGTGATCCAGGTCGGAGCACGGTTAACGGAATTGAGCCCTACACATAACTATATAAGGTAAAAATACCGTGATTAAGATCCTCCGCGGCGCGCCGGCGCTGTCCGCGTTTCGGGTCCACAAGCTGCTTACGGCTTGCCAAAACGCGACTCTCCCGGTCTCTGATCTTTACGCTGAATACTGCCATTTTGCCCATCTCTCCGCGCCGCTCGACTCCGAGCAAACGACTCACCTTGAACAGATATTAACCTACGGCCCCCGACTGGAACAGCATGACCCTCAAGGAAAACTGCTTCTGGTTGTACCACGTCCCGGCACCATCTCCCCCTGGTCATCCAAAGCCACCGACATCGCTCACAACTGCGGCCTGACCTCGGTGCAGCGATTGGAGCGTGGTGTTGCCTGGTACGTCAAGCTCGACGGGGAGTTGAGCGATGGCCAGCAGCGCCAATTGTTGAATCTGCTCCATGACCGCATGGTTGAGGCAGTGCTGACCGATTTCGATCAGGCTGAGTCGCTGTTCGTGACCGCCGAGCCCGGCGAACTCAAGTCAGTGGACATTCTGGGCGGTGGCCGTCAGGCGCTGGTGGCGGCCAATACCAACATGGGACTGGCGCTGGCCGAGGATGAGATTGACTACCTGGTGGAGAACTTTTCCCGCCTGGAGCGCAATCCCAATGACATCGAGTTGTGCATGTTTGCCCAGGCCAACTCCGAGCATTGCCGGCATAAGATCTTCAATGCGGATTGGACCATCGACGGAGAGCTGCAGCCCAAATCGCTGTTCAAGATGATCAAGAACACCTTTGAACAGACGCCAGAATTCGTGTTGTCAGCCTACAAAGATAACGCTGCGGTGATGACCGGCTCCGAAGCCGGTCGCTTCTTCCCCAACGAGGCGGGTAGCTATCAGTACCATCAGGAGCCGGTTCATATCCTGATGAAGGTGGAAACCCACAACCACCCGACCGCCATCAGCCCCTATCCCGGCGCGGCCACCGGCTCCGGTGGTGAGATTCGTGATGAAGGCGCCACCGGACGGGGCTCCAAGCCTAAGGCGGGTCTGACCGGATTCACGGTATCCAACCTGAATATTCCCGGCTTTGAGCAGCCATGGGAGCAGGCTTACGGCAAGCCGGATCGCATCGTGACTCCGCTGGAGATCATGACCGAAGGGCCCCTAGGCGGCGCCGCCTTTAACAACGAGTTCGGCCGCCCGGCGCTGCTGGGGTATTTCCGTACCTACGAGCAGGAGGTCGCCAGTTTCAATGGCACCGAAGTGCGCGGTTACCATAAGCCGATCATGCTGGCGGGCGGTTTGGGCAACATCCGTGAAGAGCACGTCCAGAAAGGCGAGATTCCGGTCGGTGCCAAGCTGATTGTGCTGGGCGGTCCGGCAATGAACATCGGCCTTGGTGGCGGCGCGGCCTCCTCCATGGCATCCGGCCAGTCGTCCGAGGATCTGGATTTTGCCTCGGTACAGCGGGAGAACCCGGAGATTGAGCGACGCTGCCAGGAGGTGATCGATCGCTGCTGGCAACTTGGGAAAGAGAACCCCATCGCCTTCATTCATGACGTCGGTGCCGGCGGCTTGTCCAACGCCATGCCCGAGTTGGTGGATGATGGCGGCCGCGGCGGTCGTTTCCAACTGCGGGATGTGCCCAACGATGAACCCGGTATGTCTCCGCTGGAGATCTGGTGCAACGAGTCTCAGGAGCGGTATGTGATGGCGGTGGCGGCCGAGGACCTGCCCCGCTTCGACGCCATCTGTCGCCGTGAGCGTGCTCCGTACGCAGTGATTGGTGAGGCCACCGAAGCCCGTCACCTGAGCCTGGAAGACAGCCACTTTGAGAACACCCCCATCGACATGCCGATGGAGGTGTTGCTGGGTAAGGCGCCGAAGATGCACCGGGATGTGACCTCCGAGCGCTGCCAGGCGCCGGCGCTGAACCTGTCTGGCATTGAGGTCGCCGACGCGGTACGCCGGGTACTGCGTCTTCCCGCCGTGGCGGAGAAGACCTTCCTGATCACCATCGGCGATCGTTCGGTCACCGGCCTGGTGGCCCGGGATCAGATGGTAGGCCCCTGGCAGGTGCCGGTGGCCAACTGTGCGGTTACCGCGGCATCTCTGGACAGCTATCATGGCGAAGCGATGTCCATGGGCGAGCGCACGCCGCTGGCGCTGATCAACTACGGCGCGTCCGCACGGATGGCCGTCGGCGAAGCGCTGACCAACATCGCCTGTGCCGATATCGGCTCGCTGCAACACATCAAGCTGTCCGCCAACTGGATGGCCGCCGCCGGGCACCCCGGTGAAGATGCCGGCCTGTATGAGGCGGTGAAGGCCGTAGGTGAGGAGTTGTGCCCGGCCCTGGGTTTGACGATTCCGGTGGGCAAGGATTCCATGTCCATGAAAACCGCCTGGACCGAAGAGGGCCAGGATAAAAGCGTGACCTCACCGCTGTCGCTGGTGATCACTGCCTTTGGCCGGGTTAACGACGTTCGCCATACCCTGACGCCTCAGCTGCGGCTGGATAAGGGCGACACCCGGTTGCTGTACATCGATCTGGGCGATGGCCAAAGCCGGCTTGGTGGCTCGGCGCTGGCTCAGGTGTATAACCAGCTGGGTAACCAGGCTCCGGATGTGGACCAACCCGAACTGCTCAAGGGCTTCTTTAACGCCCTGCAGGCATTGATTGCCGAAGAGCGGCTGCTGGCCTACCACGATAAGGGTGACGGCGGGATCCTGGTGACTCTGGCGGAGATGGCCTTTGCCGGCAAAGCCGGCCTCGAGGCCGATCTGACCGCCTTGTCCGGAGAGGTGCTGGCCAAGCTGTTTAACGAAGAGTTGGGCGTGGTGCTGCAGGTGGCTACCGAGCAGCTGTCAATGGTGCGGCAGACGCTGGCAGAGCACGGCCTGGCCCAGTGCAGCCATGTCATCGGCAGCGTTAATGACGGCGAGCGGTTGGTGATCACCGATGGCGGTGACACCGTACTGGATGAAAATCGCACTGAGCTCAGAGGCATCTGGGCGGAAACCACCCTGGCGATGCAGTCGCTGCGGGATAATCCGCAGTGTGCCGAAGAGGAGCATCAGGGCAAACTCGATGCCGGCGATCCGGGCCTGTCGGTGAGCCTCGGCTTCGATCCTGCCGAGGACGTGGCGGCGCCATACATCCTCAAGGGCAGTGCGCCGAAAATGGCCATTCTGCGCGAGCAGGGGGTCAACTCCCATGTGGAGATGGCGGCGGCGTTCGATCGGGCCGGCTTCGATGCAGTGGATGTGCACATGAGCGACATCCTCGAGGGACGCCTGACGCTGGAGCAGTTCCAGGGGCTGGTGGCCTGTGGCGGCTTCTCCTACGGCGACGTACTGGGCGCCGGTGAGGGCTGGGCAAAATCGATCCTGTTCAATGATCGGGCCCGTGAGCAGTTCCAGGGCTTCTTTGAGCGCAGTGACTCTCTGGCTCTCGGGGTCTGCAACGGCTGCCAGATGCTGTCTAACCTGAAGGGGATCATTCCCGGTTCCGAGCACTGGCCGCACTTCGTCCGCAACCGCTCAGAGCGCTTTGAGGCCCGCTTCTCACTGGTGGAGGTGCAGCAAAGCCCGAGCCTGTTCTTCGACGGCATGGCCGGCTCCAGGATGCCCATTGCCGTTTCTCACGGTGAGGGTCGGGCCGAGTTCGCCAGCCAGCAGGCGTTTAAGGCGGCGGATGCGTCTGGAACGGTGGCCCTGCGCTACCTGAACCACCAAGGGTTGATTGCCAGTGCTTATCCGGCTAACCCCAACGGCTCTCCGGCCGGGATTACCGGCCTGACCACCACCGACGGCAAGGTGACCATCATGATGCCTCACCCGGAGCGCGTATTCCGCACCGTGGCTAACTCCTGGCACCCGGATGAGTGGGGGGAAGACAGCCCGTGGATGCGGATGTTCCGCAATGCCCGGGTGGCCCTGGGCTAGCCCTGATAGCGGTACTTTACAGCCCGGCATTGCCGGGCTTTTTTGTGTCCGTCTGCCAGCAGGCCGGAGTTTCAGATCAGAGAGAGGCGGGGAGGGGCTGAATGACCTTACCCGCGGATGTTGTTTTGGCGCAATATTCGGGGCGTTTCCAGGCGTATTCTGGGACAGCGGCCGCGATAAAAAAAAGGCCGCATCCCGGGGAGGGAGCGGCCAAAGAATGCGCTAGCATTTCGCAAAGAAGGTGATACTTGCCTGTCGACACTCAACAGGCCAGGCGATCACTGAACCTGTTGGCGGTACAGTTCGGAAAAGCTACGTTGGTACAGCTTAACCAAGCGATGCAGTAGTTGAGTCATAAGAGCCTCCCCATAACATGAATTTACTGACGGTGTTCGCAATCGAAGCGATCTGCGGGTTAATTCACCGCCTCGTTTCGATGGGGCTATAGTAGATTTGACTGCAGGGGTTGGCAAACTAGAAAAACTCCAATTTCGGATTAGTTTTTCTAATTAAATATTCATTGTGATGTGATTGTTGTTTTTTAACATTTATTTAATTTCCATGTTTTTTAATGGCTTATGCGGCAGTATTTGTATTTTGTTTGTTTTATAGCCGTACTTATATTTGGCCAAATGTGAGGTTATTGGTGGCATGAAACTAAGTACTGCGAGGGTGAATAAAACTCACCTCGAATTTATTAACATTTGATTGATATCTAACCCTTTTTTGTTATCCCTCAATAATTGTGAGTCAGCTCCCAAAAGTGATCAGAGTATTCTGGCAGGGATTGAGGGTTGGGCAGGGGGAATGATATAAAATTGGCTGAATTGCTAGCTGATTCTCTCTTTACCCTCCGGTGCCGGGGGGCGAGTAGAGTCGTAGAGAGGCAAGGAGTGTTAACGGATGGTTGCAGTAAGTGCTTGGAGGCCTGTCATGGATGTAGCGATGAATCACTGCGTCTTTGCTTCCCTCTCTGTCGCAGGCCCGAGACTGAGCCCGCGCCAAACTCCAGCAACCCGGTGTGGTTGTAATGCCTCAATTTGTTCAGGCTTTTTGTCTTTATTTTTTTCTGTACCCCATAACCTATTCCTGAATTTCCGGTGCCTCTTCGGCGGCGCGGCAGGCGTAAGGAGACTCCAATGATTGTCGATGAAGTAGTCGATCTATCGCGGTTGCAATTTGCACTGACGGCGATGTATCACTTCCTGTTTGTTCCACTCACCCTGGGTATGGCGTTCCTGCTTGCCATCATGGAATCACTGTATGTGATGACTGATAAGCAAGTGTACAAGGACATGACCAAGTTCTGGGGCAAGCTATTTGCCATTAACTTCGCCCTGGGGGTGACCACAGGCATTACCATGGAGTTCCAGTTCGGTACCAACTGGGCTTACTACTCCCACTACGTCGGCGACATCTTCGGGGCCCCGCTGGCCATCGAAGCACTGATGGCCTTCTTCCTGGAATCGACACTCATCGGCCTGTTCTTCTTCGGCTGGGATCGCCTCTCCAAGCGTCAGCACCTGGCGGTGACCTGGTTGGTAGCCCTGGGCTCCAACATGTCGGCGCTGTGGATTCTGATCGCCAATGGCTGGATGCAGAACCCCATCGGTGCCGAGTTCAACTACGTCACCATGCGCATGGAGATGGCCAGCTTTGCCGAGTTGATCTTCAACCCGGTGGCCCAGGTGAAGTTTGTCCACACCGTGGCATCCGGCTACGTTACCGGCTCGGTATTCGTTCTGGCCATCAGCTCCTACTATCTGCTGAAAGGGCGTGACATCGCCTTTGCCAAGCGCTCCTTCTACATCGCCTCGGCCTTTGGTCTGGCGTCCATCCTGTCGGTCATCGTCCTGGGTGACGAGTCCGGTTATGAGATGGGCGACGTGCAGAAAGTGAAGTTGGCTGCGGTGGAGGCGGAGTGGGATACCCACCCGGCGCCGGCGTCCTTTACCGCCATCGGCATCCCCGACAGCGAGAACATGGAAACCAACTACGCGGTTAAGATCCCTTACCTGATGGGCATCATCGCCACCCGCTCTCTGGATGAGCAGGTGATGGGCATCAAAGACATCAAGGTAGAGCACGAAGCCCGCATCCGCAGCGGCATGGTGGCCTACACCCTGCTGCAGAAAGTACGTGACGGCTCTGCGACTGACGACGAGGTTGCCCAGTTCCAGGAGCGTAAGGTGGATCTGGGGTACGGCTTCCTGCTGAAGCGTTACCTGGAGGAGATTGACCAGGCCAGCGAAGCGCAGATTCAGGCCGCGGTGGACGATTCCATTCCCAATGTGGGCCCGATGTTCTGGTCGTTCCGGGTGATGGTGGGTCTGGGTATGGTGATGCTGATTGTCATCGGCCTGGCCTTCCTGCAGAGCGCCAAGCAGCGGGTACTGGATAAGCCCTGGTTGCTGAAGCTGGCGATTGTGATTCTGCCTGCGCCTTGGCTGGCGATTCAGTGTGGTTGGTTTGTGGCCGAGTATGGCCGTCAGCCCTGGACCATTGCCGAGATTCTGCCAACGGCCATGTCCACCTCCAGCCTCAGTGCCAGTGAGCTTATCTTCAGTATTGTGCTGATCTGCGGCTTCTACACCGTGGCGCTGGTGGTCGAGATGTTCCTGATGTTCCGCTTTGCCCGCCTGGGTCCAAGCAGCCTCAAGACCGGTCGTTACCACTTTGAATCTGCGGATAACGCCGCCGAAGACGCCCGTTTGCTGGCAAAACTGACTAAAGCTCGACAGTCTCGTGAAGACGCCAAGGAGGCCACTAGCCATGCTTGATTATGAAACTCTACGCGCTATCTGGTGGCTGCTGGTTATCGTTCTGATGATCGGTTTCTCCGTCACCGATGGCTTCGATATGGGCGTGGGCGCCCTGCTACCCTTCCTGGGTAAGAACGACAACGAGCGTCGGGTGATGATCAACTCCATCGCCCCACACTGGGACGGCAACCAGGTGTGGCTGCTGACCGCAGCCGGTGCCATCTTCGCCGCCTGGCCACTGGTATACGCCGCCGCGTTCTCCGGCTTCTACATTGCCATGGTGCTGGTGTTGTTTGCCCTGTTCTTCCGTCCTATCGGTTTTGACTACCGGTCAAAGATCGAAGACAAGCGCTGGCGTGATGCCTGGGACTGGGGGCTGTTCATCGGTGGCCTGGTTCCGCCGCTGATCATCGGTGTTGCCTTCGGCAACCTGTTGCAGGGCGTACCGTTCGAGTACGACGAGTATCTGCGGGTGTTCTACCGTGGCAGCTTCTTCGGCCTGCTCAACGGCTTTGCACTGCTGGTGGGTCTGTTGTGTGTGTCGATGTTCCTGCTGCAGGGCTGCACCTGGCTGGGAATGAAGACCGACGGAGCCTTGTACCAACGGGTACGTAAGGCCACTCAGGTGATCGGCTTGACCGGCGCCGTCCTGTTTGTGCTGGCGGGCCTGTGGCTGTACAGCGGCATTGATGGCTACGTCATCACCTCTGCTCTGGACCACAATGGCCCCTCTAACCCGACCCTGAAGACCGCGGAAGCGGCCGCAGGCGCCTGGTTTAACAACTATGACGCCATGCCGGTGCTGTATGCCCTGCCATTGCTGGCGGTGGTGATGCCGCTGCTGACGGCGCTGCTGGCGTCCGCCAACCGCAACGGTCTGGCCTTTGTGACCAGCTCACTGAATCTGGTGGCGGTGATTGTGACTGCCGCTATCTCGTTGTTCCCGTTTGTGATGCCCTCATCTCTGAACCCGAGCCACTCCCTCACCATGTGGGATGCCACCAGTTCTGAGATGACTCTGACCATCATGTTTGTGGTGGCGTGCATCTTCGTGCCCCTCATCCTGTGTTACACCACCTGGTGTTACATCAAGATGTACGGCCGACTGAACAACGACTTTATTGAATCCAACAAGCACTCTCTGTACTAAGGAGCCGACACTATGTGGTATTTCACCTGGATTCTCGGCGTGCTGTTGGCCTGTGCATTCGGCATCATCAATGCCTTATGGTACGAGCACTCAGACGAGATGGCTAAAAAAGCCGAGAAGAATCAAGATTAAACAATATTGATTCCGACTAAGCCGCCCCTTCGGGCGGCTTTTTTGTATCCGCACAACCGAGTGACAGGTGGAGCGGGTCGACTGTTATACGCAACATAGGGCTTGAATGTCGTCTACCAATGGCATTCACGCCAGGAACAAAAACAACACCGTTTGGCCGTAGCATCCGTTGTTACAGGGATGGGAAGCCGACAACATACCAGGAAGGAACCACATCATCAGGACGTTTCAGCTGGCGCCCCCGGTGGGCTCGGTGCCCGGTGAAACCACCGCCAATCAGGCGGGCGTGGTGTGTAACGACATCACTGGGTCGCGAATTAAGCGCATCGATATTGAAGGGGGGACGGCGGTGATGGTTCGAACAGCCCCGGCGCGCTGAACCTGCTGGCTGGGAGGTGGCGCTGCTTCGGGAGCCGGAGAGCTGCTCCTGCCTGTACGACGTCCGTGAGCCGGCCTACATCGCCGCCTATACCCGGAGGCACTGATGGCCAGGCAAAAAAAATCCCGCCACAGGGCGGGATTTTTTGTACAAAGGGCGATCAGGCCTTGAAGTGAGACAGTTGATTTCTCAGTTCGGCGGCCAGGGAGGTCAGCTGTTCGGAGGCGTCCACCGTCTGGCCGGCGGTTTGCTCCGACTCCCGAGCCAGCTCGGTGATGCCGTTGATGTTGCGGGCAATCTCCTCGGCGACCGATCCCTGCTGTTCGGTGGCGGTGGCGATGGAGGTGGCGTTCTGGGACAGATCGGTGACGCTGTGGGAGATCTCGGTCAGCGAGTCGCCCGCCTGGACGCTCAATTGCGAAGAGGTCTCGCCCAGCTTGCGGCTTTCGTGCATCTGGCCGACCGCGTCCTTGGTGCGTTGTTGCAGCTGCTCGATGGTGGTGGTGATCTCGCTGATGGAGTTCTGGGTCCGTTGGGCCAGGGTGCGCACCTCATCGGCGACCACCGCGAAGCCACGGCCCTGTTCTCCGGCCCGTGCGGCTTCGATGGCGGCGTTCAGTGCCAGCAGATTGGTCTGTTCGGCGATCTCATTGATCACCTGAATCACCTTGGTGATGGCGTGGCTGCCCTCTTCGACCCGGCCGATGGCCTGGTTGCCACCCTCCAGGGCATTGCCCAGGGCTTGCATCTGTTCAATCACCTTATCCACCTGCTGATCGCCCTCTTTGGCCGCCTGATCGACGGCCACGGTCTGTTCGGCGGAGCCGGTGGCGTGGCGGGCCACCTCCTGCACCGAGGTGGTCAGCTCTTCGACGGCAGCGGCGATCTGGTCGGTCTGCTGCATCATCTGCTGGGCGCCACTGCCGTTGACCTCGGCGACGTTCTGCATGTCGGCGGCGGACTGTTCCAGCTTGGAGGTGGATTGCTGCAGGGTGCCGATGAGCTCCCTCAGGTTGGCGGTCATGAAAGCGACACTGTTGGTGATGCGATGTACCTCATTGTTGCTCTGATCGCTGGCGCTGTTGAGGGCGATGTTCAGCTCACCCTGGCCGATGGCTTCCACCTGCTTGCACAGCACCGTCAGCGGCTTGAGGTTGCGGGCCAGCATGATCCACAGCATCACGGTGATCAGTACACAGCCAAACAGCGACAGGCCGATGTTGGTTTTGGCCAGCGGCAGCAGCGCGTGCTTGAGCTCTTTTTCTGGTACCTGCAGGGTCACCATCCAGTCGGCATCGGGAACCGGCATCGACAGCATGTACCAGCTGTCGCCATTGCGGGTGAAGTTGGAGGCAGTGCGCTGTTTCTGGGCCAGGGCGGCGCCGTAGATGGACTGGCCCTGATCATCGGTAAACTGGCTCTGGTTCTGGCCGGTCAACTCCGGATGGTACATGAAGCCACCGTCCTCGTAGCGCAGCAGCGATACGTAGCCGGTCTGACCGATGGTGATGGCCGCCAGGGCGTCGCCCATGGACTGCATCATCTCGGTAACGTCCTGGCCGATGTAGAGGATGCCGATCACCTGGCCGGCTTCGTCACGGATGGGCCGGTAGCTGGTGGCGTAGCGTTTGCCAAACAGGGTGGCGTAGCCTTCGTAGGATTGGCCGGCCATGATCAGCGAGTAAGCCGGATGGGCTTTGCCCAGCTGGGTGCCGGTGGCCCGTTTGCCGTTCTGCTTGCGCAACGACGACGAGATGCGGGTAAAGTCATCGCCGTCTTTTACGAACACGGTGGCGTTGCCGCCGGTCATGTTGGCGAAGCGATCCACGTGGGCGATGGCACTGTTCACCAGGCTGCGGCCATGGCGCAGCCCCGGAGCGTTGGCACCGGCGATGTTGATGCGACGATCCATCAGGGTGAAGGTGTTGGAGAACATCTTGTCAAACAGGTCGGCATTGGTGCGGACCTGTTTGATCAACAGTTTGTATTGCAAATCCAGGGTGTCGGACAGAGTGCGGGCCATCTCCGCCTCGGACTCCTGAAGGGTTTCGATGAGGCTGTCGGCGGCGACCCGGTAGCCGAAAAAGCCGGTCATGGAAAAGGTAAGGATACTCAGCAGCAAAGCAGAGACGCCGATTTGTCGGCCGATGTTCCAGAAGCGGAAATCCATGTTGTCCCCTGTTCGTTTTTATTTTTAAGCGTCGTTCAGGCGCGGGTATTGGTGCAGCACAGAGTAAATTAATTAGTCTGTGAAAGAGTTGATCCGGGTCACATGCCCCTAATGGGGTAATGGGATTCAACCGGCAAAATGGTTCAATACTCTTTGGTTGGTTTTTCAAATAGTAAAAGTTACATTGATGGGCAAAGACTCATTTTGGAAACCGATCATGCGCTGGATGGGAATTACCGTCGCCGCCCTGTTGCTGCTCAGTGGCTGCAGCCGCATTACGCAAGACAATTACGATAAGCTGGAACTGGGCATGTCCAAGGCCGATGTGGAGGCGGTGATTGGCCGGGCCGACGATTGCTCCGGCTCCATGGGGACCGAAACCTGTGTCTGGGGTACCGATCAGCGGCAGATCAAGGTCGGGTTTGCTGCCGACAGAGCCATGCTGTTTACCCATAAAGGCCTGTAAACACCGCCGGGTTACTGGCCTAAGCCGTACTTCTCAGCCCGGTATAAAAAGGCTTTGTAGCCCAGCCCCAGTAGCCGGGCTGCTTCGCTTCTATTGCCCCCCGCCCGGTCCAGAGCCGCCTGCAGGTAGCCCTTTTCGATGCTCTCCCAGTTGAGGCCGGCCTCCGGCAATTCGATGCTGCCCTGGCAGCGAATCGGTTGCAGATCCAACTCCTGCAGCAACACAAACCGCTCCATGCAGTTGCTCAGTTCGCGCACATTGCCGGGCCAGTCGTGGCCCTCCAGTGCCGTTAGTTCGGCGGCGGACAGACGGGGTTTGGGTTGCTGGTATTTTTCGCTGAAATGACACAGGAAGTGTTCCGCCAGTGACGGAATGTCTTCTCGGCGCTGCTGCAGGGGGGGCAGGCTGACCGGAATGACGTTGAGGCGGTAGTACAGATCCTGGCGAAACCGCTGGGCCTGCACCTCCTCCAGCAGATCACGATTGGTGGCCGCCACCACCCGAATGTCCAGTTCAATCTCCTTGTGGCTGCCGATGCGGGTGACCCGCCCCTCCTGCAGCACCCGCAGCAGCCGGGTCTGGAGGGTTAACGGCAGCTCGCCGATCTCATCCAGAAACAGGGTCCCCCCCTGAGCCGCTTCCAGCTTGCCGGCTTTGGCGCCAGCGGCCCCGGTAAAGGCCCCCTTTTCATGGCCGAACAGCTCCGATTCCGCCAGGCTCTCGGGAATGGCACCACAGTTCAGGGCGATGAAGGCGCCGTGGCGTTGGGACAAGCGGTGAATCGCCTGGGCCACCAGCTCCTTGCCGGTGCCACTCTCCCCCTGAATCAGCACCGTCGTATTGATGGCGCTGATGCGCTCGATGCGCTGATACAGCCGGGTCATAACCGCACTGCCGCCCACCATCTCCAGCAGCTGATTGTGCCGCTGCAACTGGCTGCTGAGGCGTTGGTTGTCCTCTTTCAACCGGTGCTGGCGGGCGACTTTGTCGATGGCCAGCAGCATGGCGGGTTTTTGAAACGGTTTGGGCAAGTAGTCGTCGGCGCCGATCTTGATCGCTTCCACCGCATGGTCGATGGAGCCGTAGGCGGTGGCGACAATGATCCCCAGGGTGGGAAACCGGCTTCGGGCCCGGGCGATGACGGCACTGGCATCGCCGCGGGCCAGCTTCCAGTCGCTGAACAGGATCTGCCACTGTCCCTGGATCAATTGCTGCCAGGCGCCATCGGCGTCGGCCACCGCCGCTACCTGATGTCCGGCCTGTTGCAGCATCTGTTGCAGCAATTCCCTCTGGGTGTCATCGTCTTCCAACAGCAGAATGCGGTGTCCGTTACTGGTACTCATGGGGTGTCCTTCTGTTCTGGTAGGGCCAATCCGACCCGCAACCCCCGGGGTTGCTCTTCGATAACAATGTCGCCCTGATACCACAGCCTGGCGATGCGGCGGGCGATGTACAGCCCCATGCCGGCGCCTTCGGGCTTGGTGGTCTGGTGGGGCTCAAACAGGTGTGGCCGAATCTCGTTACTGAGTCCGCAGCCCTGGTCTTCCACCCAGATGAGTCGGCGCCCCTGGCGGTGTCGGGTATGGATGCACACCGCCTGGCCGGGTTGTGATGCCTGCTGGGCATTGGCCATCAGGGTGTGCAATATGGTGCGCAGCTCGATCTCGGCGCCGGTTACCGCAAGGTGTTCGGGCAGCTGGTTGTCAAAGCTGACCGGGTGGCGGGTCTGGCTCAGTTCCAGCCGAATCTCCTCCACCAGGGGGAACAGCCTCACCTTCCGAGTGCGATCCAGGCCGCTGCTGGACAGGGTTAACAGCGCCGACAGGCTGGTATCGAGATGCTCCAGCTTGGCGGCGATCTGACGCTTCAGCGATTCCTGTTCCGGGGGCAGGCCGTCGAGCAGCAGACCGATGGTGTGCAGGGGGTTGCGCAGGGCGTGGGCGATGCCACGGGTGATCTCGCCGAGCTCGGCCAGGTGCCGGCGCTGTTGAAATTGCTGCTGCTGATCCTGATTGCGTTTGAGCTCGGTGCTCATGTGATTGAAGGTGTCGATGGCCCGGCGGGTTTCCTGGGTGCCGCTGCCGGACAACTGCAACCCCAGTTCGCCCCGTGACAGGCGCTGGCAGCCCTCATCCAACTGCTCCAGAGGCCGGGCCAGCTTGCGCGACAGCAGCACCACGCCGACGAGGCTCAACAGGGCGCCGATGAGCAGCACCAGCAGCACCTGCTCAGCGAAGTGGTTCAGCATCTGTTGCTGCGGTTGCCAGTCCAGAGGCACGGCCAGGTTGGCGCCCAGTCCTTTGATGATCAGCTGATTCTGTTGATCCGGAAACACCACCTGAATCTGTCTGGCCTGCTGCTTCAGGGCATCACGGGCCCGTTCGGCGGCGGCGCGGATCTCCGCCAGCTGTTGCTGGGACAGGACGTCACCCGCCTCGTTGAGGGCGTCGATACTCATCTCGGTTTGCTGCAGCCGGTGCAAGCGATGCTGCAGTTCACTTTCGTGGGCTTCCAGCTCCAGTTGGGAGCGGGGCTGCTCGAGCTGCTGAGTGATGTTGGCAATCTGCCGTTGTTGTTGCTGTAACCGCTGTTGCTGCCGTTGCTCCTCTTGAGCCAAATGGGCCCTGGCCCGCTCCAGCTCTGCCTCGATGCCAGCGTTCATCCGGGCTTGATCTTGCGGTGCCGATTCTGGCCGAGGTGAGGCCGGCGCCCTGGGAGCCAGTACCGGGGGGGGGGCTGTCATTGGCAGCGCTTCGGTGGGCAGCAGGGTGTCGATGGTGACTTCGGCGACCTGCTGAGCCACGGTTTCGGAGCGGTTGGCCAACTGGGCGCGAAATTCCCCGGCGAGCTGCTGGATCAACAGCCACTGCATCAGGGTGAACAGCAGAATGAGCGAGCCAAAGGCGATCATCAGGTAACGTTTCAGGGACATCGGTTCCTCCTCCGTAAGGATTGCCCATCAAGACTCGTGCCAATGCCGACGTTAGCACGGCTGGGCGTATCGAACCACTGAACGGTCAGTGTCGGTGCCCATATGGGGAGGGGGGAGCGCTCATATGGGGAGCGGGCGTTTGTCGGCGGCGTCGTAGCCCCGGTGATGGCGCCCCGGCGGTCTTGGCACGGTTCTTTCTTAGCTGAGTCTGGGTTTACCTTACAAAGGAGCACACGATGAAGTTGAGAACCCTTGCCACCCTGGCCTTGCTGACGGCCTCGGCCGCGGCCGGAGCCGCGTCACTCACTGCTCGACAGGCAGAGGGTGAATTGTCGCTGGCTTTTGAGGATGTCGGTGAATACAGCCGTCTCAGCCTGGACTCGGCGACACCAGACTGGCGCCGGGTCGAGGTGTTGCTGGCGAAGCTGGACCAGGCAACCCGGGACAACTGGTTGCAACGCCTGCAGGCGATGGCGGCCGGGCCGGGTCAGTGGTCACTGCAGCTCAGCGACGATGCCGAGTCAACCCGGGTGCGGGTTATCCAGTTGCCGGATCTGCCCGACCGGGCGGAACTGCTGGAGCTGGAGCGAAACCTGACCAGGGAGGGGGAGAAGATGGCGGCCCAGGCCCAGGCGTTGGTGGCGGAGCTGGAGATGCAGGGACACCGGCAGTTGCAGTACTGGCACCGGCACAAGGCCGCCATGGTGGAGTCGCTGATCCGTGACCAGGAGTTCAGCGATGAGGAGCTGCGGCGCCTGCGTCAGGCTTTGGATGAGAAGGCGGTGAAATAGAGACAGTTAGCTTCTTTGTGTGGGTGTGGCGGGGCGCCGGAAGTCATGGGCTCTGGTAGTGATGACGATCCTTGACTAACTTTATAGCACTGTTCACGCTCACACAAAGGAGCCCGCCATGCTTGGAGAAAGCCACAGCCTGCTGGATGAATTTCCGGATTATAAGGATCGGATCCACACCCTTAAGCATCAGGATGACGAGTTTGCGTCGATGGCCAGGGAGTATCACAGTCTGGACCACCGCATTCGCGGCCTGGAGATGAATGACGTCCCCACCAGTGATACCGAATTCAATCGCATGAAGAGTCGGCGGGTAGAGCTGAAAGATCAGCTCTACAATCGCATCATCAATGGCAGTGGTCGCTGAGTCAGGCCGTTGCCGCGAGAGCCGGCCGGGTTAGGGGGCGTCGTCGCCCCCGGATCAGCAGATAACAGGCTGGCACAAACACAAATGACAGGAAGGTGGTCAGCAGGGTACCGCCGGCGATGGCCACCGCAAAGGGGGGCCAAAATCCGCCACCGGCCAGAATCAGCGGCAGGAAACCGCCGAAGGTGGTGATGGTGGTGGAGCCGATGTGGCGACCGCAGCCGACCACGGTATCGATGATTGCCTGAGGATCGCCACCACTGGCCTTCGGGTTCTCCTCCAGTTCTGCCAGGATCACAATGGCCGCGTTGATGGCCAGACCCGCCAGGCCCATCAGGGCGTTGATAACGTTAAAACCAAAGGGGAAGCCCATCAGGTACACCGACAGCAACCCCAGACCGGCGGACTGACCGGCGCTGGCCAGAATCACCGTGGTCAGTCTGAAGGAGTTGAAGCTGAGCACCACCACACTGATCAGCAGCACCATGATGATGGTGACCGAGGACATCAGCTTGGCCACCGCCTGATCCCGCTTGGCGCTTTCGCCACCAATCTCCAGCCGGTACCCCGCCGGCAGTGATTGGCGAAATTGGGCCAGTTCGGCGTCAATCTCATTCAGCACTTTTGAGGGCAGAACACCGGCTACCAGGTAGCCTTCGATGCTGTTGATGCGCTGGCCATTGCGCCTGGGGATGGCGGCCCGACCGGACTCGATGCTCATCTGCGACACCGCCGACAGTGGCAACATGGTCGGATTAGGGGAGGCGCTGATCAGCTGTACCGAGCCCAGATCCGCTGCCTGATTGCGATCCTGGGCGTTGAGCCGCACCCGTACCGGCAGGTTTTCGACCCCCTCCAGAACCGTACCGCCGACGGCGCCATCCATGGAGGCACGCAATTGTCTGGCCACCTGGACCAGGGTTAGGCCGTTGGCCAGGCTGGCCTCCTCGTCGATGGCCAGTTTAACCCGGGCGGCACCGCTGGTGAGCGTGGCCCGGGTCTGGGTGATGTCCTGCTGCCGGTTCAACAGCAGCCTCAGTCGGTCCCCCAACAGGGTCAGCTGATCCAGCTCAGGGCCATAAACCCGCAGCTCAATGGGGGCGTTGAACGGCGGGCCCTGCTCCAGCTTACGAACCAGAATCTGCATCTGCGGGTGACGGGCGTCCAGCTGGTTCTGCAGTTGCGGAATCAGCCGGTTGGCCACCTCGAAGTCGGTGGCGGTGATCATCCCCTGGGCGTAGTTGGCGACGCCGCGATGCCGCTGCATCAGGTTGTAGTAGAACGACGGGCTGTTGCGGCCAAAGGTCCAGGTGGTCTGTTCGATGCCCGGTTGTTGGCGCAGCCAGTTATCGAGGTCGCTGACCGCATTGACGGTATTGGGCAGACTGGCTTGCTGGGGCATGAACACCTCAATGTGAAACATGTCCCGATCGGCAGCGGGAAAAAACTGTTCTGTCATCTGGCCGGCGGCCCAGAACCCGGTGGCTGGCATCAACAGCATCGCCAGCAGTGTCAGCTTAGGCCAGGCGAGGGCGATGGTCAGGGTGCGGCGCAGCGCCTGCCCCAGCCTGGGTAGAGTAATCCCCTGTTGCCACCAGTGGTGGCCCTGCCTGGGGCCGATAAAGCGGCCGCCCAGGCCGGCGATCAGGGTCAGGGATATCAGATAGGAACCCACCAGGGCAAAGCTGACGGCCAAGGCAATGCCGCCGACAAACTCACCGGCCGGGCCGGGCATCAGGAAGATGGGGGCAAATGCCAGCACCGTGGTCAGGGTGGAGCTGAGCAGCGGCAGCCAGAACTGGCGAACCGTGGCCGTTACCGCTTCGACGGCATTCATGCCGCGGCTGCGGCGTTGACCGATGGCGTCTACCACCACAATGGCGTTGTCCACCATGATCCCCAGAGCCACCACCAGGCCGGTAACCGACATCTGGTGAATCGGCAGGCCATACAGTTGCATGCAGAACAGGGTGAACAACACGGTGACCGGCAGGGCAAAGGCCACCAGCAGGGCACTGCGCCAGCCCAGGGTGATCAGCAGTACCGCCAGAATCAGCAGAAAACCCAGCCCCAGATTACCCATCAGCTCGTTGAGACGAATCTCGGTGTAACCCTGCTGATTAAACCGGGTGTCGAGGTTGACATTGCCAGACAGCTGCGGCGTCAGTTGGTCCAGCGTCTGTTGCACCTGGGCGTTCCAGCGGTCGATGCGGGTGTCCGGTAACATGCGTACCGCGACCAGCACCCCCTGTTGCCCCTGGCTGAGTACCAGCTCCTGAGGCGGCCATTTTGCGCTGCGGCTGACACTGGCCACGTCCATGACCCTCAGGGTCTGCAGCTGGTCGCCCGGTCGCAGCGGCACCTGGCGAATGCGGTTGAGTGACACCAGTTCGCCGGAGACCTCCAGCTGCGCCCGTATGCGGTCGCCCTCGAGGTTGCCTGACGCGGTTTTGCTGTCGGCGGCCCGAATCTGGGCGGCAAGATCGTCGATGGAGAGGCCCAGCGCATACAACTCGGCGTCATCGATGCTGACCAGAATCTCCTCCTCCATCTTTCCCAGCACCTTAACGAAATCGGTGCCCGGTACCAGGCGCAGACGACTGGCCAGCTCGTCGGCGTACCGACCCAAAATGGTGGCGTCAGTCTGTCCCTCTCCCTGCCAGGTAAAGGCAAAGATGCGGGTAAAGGCGTAGGCCAATTGATCGTCCAGCGCCGGGGCGGCGGTTCCCTGAGGCAGCGTCGGGGCGGTATCGGCGATCAGATCGCGGGCCCGGGACCAGACCGGATCGGCGTCCATGACCCGGTCCTGAAGCTCGATGGTGACCACTGATATGCCGGGACGGGAGGTGGAGGTGAGGGTTTTAATCTCGTCCAGTTGCCGCAGCGAGGCTTCCAGTGGCTCGGTGACCAGGGCTTCGACCCGCTCTGCGGTGGCACCGGGGTAGGGGGTGATGACGGCCGCCACCCGGTTGGTGAGGTTGGGGTCTTCGGTGCGCGGCAGGTTAGACAGGGCACTCAGGCCGCTGACCAGAAGCAGCACCGTCAGCAGGGCGGCGACCCTGGGATTTTGAACCAGGGCCCGAATCACAACGCGGCCTCCGTGGCGGCGGCCTGGCTGACCACCATCTGGGACTGATCGCCGATGACGGTGACCCGTTGACCGCTGACCAGCCGTTGCAGCCCGGTGCTGATCAGGCGATCGTCATTGTCGATGGCGCCTGCGACCCAGGCGTGGTGTTGGTCGGCGTGCAGCACCCGAATGTCGCGGCGGCCGACCTGATAGTTGTCGTCGCCGAGGTCTTCCAGTACATACAGATTCCACAGACCCCGCAGCCCCGCGGTCAGTGCCGTCAACGGCACGCGGGCGTTAGTGGCGGTGATCTGCTCCTCGACCTCCAGGTACATCAGCTGACCATTGAGCAATCTCTGCTCCGGGCCCAGGGCAAACCTGAGGGTGACGGTTCGGGTGGCAGGATCGACCTCGGCGCTGCGGCCGATGTAGTCCAGCGTCAGGGGCCGGCCGTCGATGCTGGCGCGCCAGGGGTGGTCCAGAGGCAGCCGTGACAGCAGCCGCACCGGTAATCCGACCCGGGCTTCGGCAGCGCCGTCGGGCACCAGGGTAAAGGCGGGCTGGCCATTGCCGGTGACCTGACCCTGAGTCAGATGACGCTGGACTATGGTGCCGGCGTAGGGGGCGGTGAGGGTGCTTTTCTGCAATCGAATGCCCACCGATTGCAGGTTGGCCTGTAGCTGCTGGCGCCGGGCCTGCAACTGGGCTTTCTGGCTGCGCAGCTCGTCCAACTGCTGTTCCGACTGGTAGCCCTGTTTGGACAATGACAACTGTCGCTTGAGGGTGGCCTGAGTCAGGGACAGATCGGCTTGGTTCTGTGCCAGAGAGGCCCGAAGCTGATCCGCCTCACTGTGCAGCAGCCGAGTATCCAGCGTGGCCAGGGGTTGCCCCTGAGTGACTTTTTGCCCTAGGTCGACGGCAATCTGGTCGACGGTGCCCGCCGGTTCAAAGCCGATCTCACTGGTGAGCGGGTGGTAGACCCTGCCGACAAACCGGTGCGTAACCGGGTAGCTGTTTTGCATCTGAATCGACTGGGCGTACACCTCGGTGGGCGCCTTTTCGGGCGTTTGCGGAATCTGTTGTTGACAGCCGCTGAGGGGCAGGGCCAGCAGCGTGGCCGTCAGCCATTGGAATCTTGTCATAACAACCACTTTACAATTAGACTAGTGAGTCTAGTTTGGTAGAATCAAACTAGACTGTCCAGTATGATTTGTAAACTGGTTGTAACTCTTTTGTGAGGGCTTATGGGATCAGCAGGTTGCGACAGAAAGAGCAAAAAACGCTGTCAGATATTGGAAGCCGCCACCGAACTCTTTATGCAGAACGGGCTGGAAACTACCTCGATGGATGAAGTGGCCGAACGAGCCGGCGTATCCAAACAGACGGTGTATTCACACTTTGGCAACAAAGATGACCTGTTTGTCCACTGCATCGAGAGTCGTTGCAGCAGCCATCAGATGACCCCGGAGGGGTTCGATCTCGATGCCGATCCGGCCGAGGTGCTGTTGGATTTTGCTCACAGATTCAGCGACATGGTTCTCGGCCCCGAGGCGCGTCATATCTATTGTTCCTGCGTTCGCAGCGCCGAGACCCATCCGGAGTTATCTGAACTGTACTACGGCGCCGGCCCCAGCCGCATGCAGGAGCTGATGCTGGGGTACCTGACTCAGTTGAACCAGCGCGGTATCCTGGCGATCCCCAACAGCCTGTTTGCAGCGCAGCAACTGCTGTTGATGCTGCAGACCATGGATAAGATGCGTGGTGAACTGGGACTGGAGAAAGCGATGGACGACCAGCAACGCTGCGAGTACCTGAAGCAGACGGTGACACTGTTTCTGACGGGGTACCGGCCGCCGGGCCGGTAGAAAAAAGCGGACGCGCCGGCGTCCGCTTCTAAAGAGGAAGGTGATATAGACTTACTGGCCCAGCATCTCCTGCTTGAGGTCCTTATCGGCGGGTTTATTGCCCAGCCAGATCCCCAGCAGCGCCTGGCGGAAGCGCTCCCCCTCCACCAGGGTCAGCAACTGACCATTTTTATACGCCTCGATCCCGGCGCCGGGCAGGGACAGCAGGGTGAACTGATCCCCTTCGACGATCTTGTCATTGAAAACGGCGATGAAGCGGTCGATTTGTGGCCTGAGGGCATCGAAGTCGTCGCCGGCGGCGTTTTCAAAGCCCTCTTCGATGGTGTCGATCATCTTGTCGGAGGTGATCAGCCCGGAAACGATATTGAGACGGATGGCGCTGGCGTGCTCACCGTGGATAACGCTGTCGGCGTCCACCGGGTCGGCGGCGCTGTAGAGGGAGCCGACGTACAGATCCATGAAGAACTTGGAGCGGATGCCTGCACCGCTGAGGTTCAGCGGCTTGCCCTGCAGCTGGATCTGGTCGTTGACGCTGACACCGGCGATATCGGTGGCGGCATGAGCGGAAAAAGACAGGCTGGCGGTAAGGGCGGCAATAAGGGTAAGTGTCTTCATAAACAGCGACTTCTTATGAGTTGATAAAGGGTTGCCAGCAGTGATAACAGGTCGGCTCGGTGCGAACAAGTGTCGATGACTGGCAACTCAACTGGTTTTACCAGTTGTTTCACTCCTGGCTGTGCTGTCGCCACTCGTGGATGTCCTGCAGCGAGTCCAGATACAGTTGCTCGACTCTGTCTCTGGCCCAGGGAGTGCGGCGCAGAAACTTAAGACTGGATTTCACCGACGGGTTGCTGTTGAAGCAGTTGACCGGAATGCGACGACCCAGTTCGGCCCAGCCATAATATTCGGCCAGATCCTCGACGATGGTTTGCAGCTTAACGCCGTGCAGGGGGTTATTGGGTTGGGTTTGGCTCATGATGGCAGCCTTGCTGAATGACGAGGCGCCAGTCTAGCATAGGCCGGGAATTGACGGCCGCAAATTTGCCGCCGGTTCAAGCTAGAACATGCATGCCAGATCGGCGCTAAACAGGAATCACCGAAGCGCTGCTTGCCAAGGTTGTCGGTGAACTCATTGTCATTGCCTTCGATATTGAACGCTTTTCTGCGGTAATCGCAAAACTCTTATTCATTTATTTTCAATAAGATATTCATTAATTCCAAAACTATGGAAATAACCACTTGACGGCGATATTAGCGGGCACTAATATTTCGACATTCTTCGAAATGATTGAGAGCATTATTATGAGTCCCGAATTGATGACCATGGCCAAAGAGGCGGCCAACATGTTTGCCTTTCTTGCCACCGAACTGATCATCCTGTTTCTGGTGATCAGCTACCTGGTGGGGGTGCTGCAGGAGTTTCTGACTCCGGAAAAGATTCAGTCGATCCTGAGTTCCCGTAAGGGCAAGGGCTACATTGTGGCGGCGTTACTGGGATCCATTACCCCGTTCTGCTCCTGCTCTACCATTCCGTTCCTCAAAGGGTTGCTTCGGGCCAGAGCGGGCTTTGGACCGATGATGGTGTTTCTGTTCTCCAGCCCGTTGCTGAATCCGGTGATCATCGGTCTGTTTGTGGTGACCTTTGGTATCAAGGTGGCGGCGTTCTACTTTGTGGTGGCGATGGCGGTGTCGGTCACTGCCGGCATCCTGTTGGAGAAGTTGGGCTTTGAGCGCTATGTTAAGCCGGAAGCCTATGAAGCCGTCGGCAGTGGCGGCAGTTGCGGCAGCAGCGGGGGCTGTGGCGAACCGGTACCAAAGAAAGCCAGCGGTGGGTGTTGTGATAGCGCCCCGGCCCCTCAGGCGGTCAGCCGTTGCTGCGCGTCCGCCGAGCCGCAAGTGACGGTGGATGCTGGCGGTTGTGGCGCTGCCACTGCCTGTGGCAGCGTAGAGGAGGCCAAGGACAATCGTTGGCTGCGTCTGTGGCACGCGACCTGGAAAGACTTTAAGCAGGTGTTTCCTTACCTAATGCTGGGCATCTCCCTGGGGGCGTTGATCTACGGCTTTATCCCCACCGATCTGATTGCCAAGTATGCCGGTGACGGTAACTGGTATGCCATTCCGGTGGCCGCGGTTATCGGTATTCCGCTGTACATTCGGGCCGAGGCGGTGATTCCTCTGAGTTCGGCACTGGTGGCCAAAGGGATGGCGCTGGGGTCGGTGATGGCATTGATCATCGGCAGTGCCGGAGCCAGCCTGACCGAGGTGATTCTGCTGAAATCGATCTTCAAGAACCAGATGATTGCGGCGTTTGTCACCGTGATCCTGACCATGGCCATCGGTGCCGGGTTCCTGTACTCCTTCCTGTTTGCCTGAGGCAATACGACAACGCCGGCGCGATGCCGGCGTTGTTGTAGGATAAGGTCGGTGGTTTATCGGTTTGCGCCCTTAGGGAGTCCCCTCGACAGGTAGCGACGACGCCAGCCCAGCAGTGCGATTGCGGTCAGCAACGTACCGCCTCCCAGGCTACTGCCGTTGTAGCCAGGCCTTGTTTCTACCTTGGCAATCTTCTCCTCCTTCACCCGGGTTTCAAAGCGGTGCAGCTCCTTGTCCAGATTAAGGGTCATCTGTTCCACGGCGAGAGTGAAGCCTTCCATGGACAGCTTGTCCAGCTCGCCTTTGCGGTGTACGGCGGTGGAACTGGCGTCCAGTTTGCTCAGGCCAGGCGCCCGGAACAGCAGGGTACGGCTTCGAATATCAAACACGGCGGTGTCGACGAAGGTCTGGCTGGAGTGATCGTTTCCTTCAATCAGGTACAGGCCGACAATGGTCCAGTACAGCAGCGAGGCGGTGTTCTCCTGGCTCTTGGTTATTTGGTCGTAGGAGACCAGCGCCATCACATCGATGTCGTACAGTCGTGATAGCTGGTCCAGGGTGTCGAAGCCTTTGCCGGTTTTCAGATAGGTGCTGGGAATCACCTCAATGCGATCGATGTAATCGTACTGGGTAAACGCGCCCTTTATCTGTTCCAGCAAGGCCATCTGCTCGGCGTCGCTCATGGCGTGATCCTGCCAGCTGCCGGATGGAACGAAGCTTACGCCCACTTTTACCGGCAGCGTCAGCCTGGGCAGATCCGGCTGATGTTCGACCCGGCTCTGTTCATCCGGATAGAGGAAACTGACCAGACTGCTGGAGACGGTATTGTCATTGGTGTTGTATTCGACGAGGGAACAGGCACTCAATAACAGTGCCACGAGTGCGACTCCCAGGGACTTACGATTCATAACGACTCCAGGGTGATGGTGGGGCTAGGGGTTAAGACACCTAATCTTATGAATTTATTGTTTGAATTTAATCCGATCTGGTCGACAAAGGAAAGGCCTATGAAGGCATCACTGTTGCTGGGGAACGTCTGCCTCCGGCGCCGGCGCTTTGCTGCCATGGCGAGCGGTAAGGGCAATCAGCACCAGTACCGGCAGCCCCAGCAGGCAGCACAACAGGAAGAAGCTCGGATAGCCAACCGTGTCCACCAGGGCGCCGGAGAAACCCGCCAGGAACTTGGGAAGCAGCAACATCATCGAGGACAGCAGGGCATACTGGGTAGCCGAGAATGCCACATTGGTCAGGCTGGACAGGTAGGTGATGAAAGCCGCGGTGGCGATGCCGGCACTGAAGCTGTCGGCGGCAATCACCACGGTCAACAGGCTGGTGTTATAGCCGACCATCGCCTGAAGGGAAAACAACAGGTTGGTCAGGGCCACGGCCAGAGCGCCGGCAAACAGAATCTTCAGGGTACCGAACCGGGCAATCAGCACGCCGCCGACGGCGGCGCCGACCATGGTCATGATCACTCCGTACACCTTGGAGATGGTGGCGATTTCGGCCTTGGAGAAGCCCATGTCGACGTAAAACACATTGGCCATCACCCCCATGACAACGTCGGAGATGCGGTAGCAGGCGATCAGCAGCAGAATCAGCAGCGCCTGCCGGCCGAAGCGTTGGAAGAAGTCCTTGAAGGGGCAGACGATGGCGGTGTAGCCCCACATCAACAGGCGTTGTAGGCGAGGCGGCAGGTGC
Organism: Ferrimonas sediminum; assembly: GCF_900100175.1. GTDB lineage: Bacteria > Pseudomonadota > Gammaproteobacteria > Enterobacterales > Shewanellaceae > Ferrimonas > Ferrimonas sediminum. The sequence continues at coordinate 178,516 of NZ_FNEM01000002.1, read as the reverse complement.
AGCAGTCGCTCCAGCGTCTCCAGGGTTTCCAGTTGCAGCCGCTGCGGGTTGATCTGCGGCTCCTTGGCCAGCAGCGTGGCGACGACACCGACGCTCATGGCGGCGGCCATCGCCAGATAGGCGGTTTGCCAGCCCACCGGATTGTAGCCGTCGTCGCCACCGGCCCAGGCGGCAATGGCCAGGGCGCCGGCGGTGGCCAGCATCATGCCGAGGCGATAGCCGGTTTGATAGGCGGCGGCCAGTGCGCCCTGCATCTCTTCGGGCGCGGTTTCGATGCGAAAGGCATCGATGACGATGTCCTGGGTGGCCGAGCACAGCGCCACCATCAGGGCAAAGCCCACCAGAGCGGACAGGTTCAGGGTCGGATCGGAGCTGGCCATGCCGGTCAGGCCGAGAATCAGACCCAGCTGCGACAGCAGCATCCAGCTGCGGCGGCGGCCGAACAGCCGGGTCAGCAGCGGCAGCGGCATCCGGTCCACCACCGGTGCCCACAGAAACTTGATGGTGTAAGCCATGGCCACCCAGCTGAGAAAGCCGATGGTGGTGCGGTCGATGCCCGCTTCCCTGAGCCAGAAGGACAGGGAACCAAACACCAGCATCAGCGGTAGCCCGGAGGAGAACCCCAGCGCCAGCAGCACCAATACCCGCTTGTGCAGGTAGACGGAGAAGGCGCCGAAGCGCTGCTGCAGGCGATCGATCATCGGCTTACTCTTCCGGCAACAGGGTGGCTTTGATCAACAGCAGGGGTTCGACTGGCTTGCTGTCGGCCCCCATGTCCGGATCGTACTCGGTGGCCACTTCGCCCATGGCGTCCAGCACCTCCAGCCCTTCACTGACCGAGCCAAATACCGCGTATCCCCAGCGACGACGCGACGGATCGAGGCGACTGTTGTCGTCGAGGTTAAAGAAGAACTGGTTGGTGGCGGTATGGGGCGCATTCTCCCGTGCCATGGCGATGCTGCCGTACTCATTGGACAGGCCGTTACCGGATTCATTGAAGATGGTGGCCCGTTCGGCGATGGCTTCGCCATCGGCGCGGTAACCGCCGCCCTGAACCACAAACCCGGCGACAACCCGATGAAAGTCGGTGTTGTCGTAGTCGCCGTTGACTACGTAGGTCAGGAAGTTATCCACCGTCAATGGCGCCCGGGTACGGTCCAGTTCCACGATCAAGGTGCCTTTGCTGGTCTTCATCTGTACCCGAGGGAACAGGTTGTCACTCTGTATGGCATCGGCCCACGCCGGGCTGATGAACAGAGAAAAGAGCAGGGGGATCAGGGTTCGCATCCTTGCCATCTCCTTATTGCAGGTACTGTTGGACTTCGGCGTCGGTGACGATGTCGGTCATCAACTGAGTCAGGCGGTCGTTCATCTCGCGCTCGATGCGGGACATGTCGGGTTTCAGCGGGCCGTTGAAGTTGCTGCGCACGGTAAAGCGTTTGGTCAACTGGCGGCCGTTGTTGTCGATAAACACGGTGGCGTCCAGCTGGCTGTTGGCGTCGTGCTTGAAGGTGGTCTGGTTGACCTCCATCACCAGCCGGTCCAGTGACAGGGTCATCTGGGTGCTGGCGGCCGGATCGATGTCAAAGCCCATTCGGGTCAAGGCGTTACGCACACCCTTGTCCAGCAGTTGCCTGGGGGGCTCGGCCGGGCTCAGCAGCTGGGCGGCGCCGTCGCCACTGCGAATCTCTACCAGGTATTGTTCGCTGCGATGGTCGACGGTTTCCATCCGCAGTTGGCCCTGGGGGCTATGGCTGGCCACCATAGGTGCGTCCGGAGCCAGGATCAGGGTATTGGGGGTCGAGGCACAGCCGCCGAGCAGGAGGGCGGCGATGAGCAGAATTTTGTTCATGGGGGTCCCTAACTGGTGAGGTGGTTAGCGTTTAACGGCATCGAGAATAACAAATTTGGCGTTGGCTGCCACGGTTTCTACCTTGCCAAACAGCCGCATCAGCTTGATGTGGTAGCCCAGGTGGCGGTTGCCGATGACCCGCAGGCGTCCGCCGGGCGCCAGGGCGCGTTTGGCGTCGCGGAACATCTGCCAGGCGATGTGGTCGGTGATGGCCTGCTGCTGATGGAACGGCGGATTGCACAAAATCAGATCGACGCTGTCGCCGTCGAAGTGGGTCAGACAGTCGTCCCAGTGAGTCTGGAACTGCTCCGGCTTGAGGTAGCGCCCCAGGGTGTCACCACAGCTTTTCACCGCATGCCAGGACTCGTCTACCGCGTGAATCACTGCTTCGGGGTTGGCCTGGGCTGCCGCCAGTGACAGCACGCCGTTGCCACAGCCAAGATCGATGATCTGCTGATGGCCGCCGGGAATGTGCTGCAGCATCAGGTGGGCGGCGAGGTCGAGGCGGTTGCCGGAAAACACATTAGGGTAGTTATCCAGTTGCCAGTCAGAGCCCTCGACAGTCCAGCGTTGCAGCAGCGGCTTGGTGGCGCGGCGGCCGCTGGTTTTTCCAATCAGCAGACGGGCCTTCTTACGGATTCGGGAGGGTTGAATCTCGTCCAGATAGGCTTCGGTGAGGCCTTTGAGGCTGGTGGGCATCTCCTTCAATCGGGCGGCAATGATCACCTTGGTGCCTTCAGGAAGGTGGCCGTTGAGCCAGTCCAGAATGTACTCCAGGTAGCGCAGGTTACGTGGCAGTTTCAGCCACACCTGCTCGATGGGGGACTGGGGGGGCTGCAGATCCGACAGGCAGTGGCTGGGCCGGGGCAGGGCATTGAGATCCAGGTTCTGCTTCAGCGCCTGGTGGGCAACGAACGAATCGTTAACCCACAGTGGGTCCAGCCCGGCGGTGGCGCAGCCCAGGGCGCCGAAGTGGTCATTGATGATCAGCAACTGGCCACTGACATCGGGCAGGGCGTTGAGCATCAGCAGTTCATCGGCGGCATCCCAGGCGAGCAATTCGCTGTGCTGGGTGTCGGGGAAGCGGCGGAGTCTCAGGCTGAGGGACTCCAGGGTCAGGGTCTCGGACATGGCGGCATGGAAAGAGTTTAGGTGGTGCTATTGTCGCAGAAGTCGGCCGGGGGGCCAAACGACAATCCCGCCTTAATGCGCTTGGCAATGAAGCGATTGCCGCCGCCGGGCGGCCATGGCACACTGGCCGGGTCTGCCAACAACTCATAGCCCCTATGCAACTGACCAAAACCATTGCCCGCCAGATCGTCGAACGAACCATGAAAATCATCAAGTTTTCGGTAGTGGTGATGGACGAAAATGGCTGGATCATCGGGTCCGGTGATCCACGCCGGCTCAACCAGCGCCACGAAGGCGCCATCCTGGCGATGGGGGACAACCGGGTACTGGAGATCGACGATGCCATGGCAGCCAGCCTCAAGGGGGTGCTGCCGGGCATTAACTTGCCAATCTTATTCCAGGGTAAGCCCATCGGCGTGGTGGGGATCTCCGGCAAGCCGGAGCAGGTCAGCAACTACGGTGAGCTGGTGAAGATGACCGCCGAGCTGGTGGTAGAGCAGGCGGCGCTGATGGACCAGATTCAGTGGAGCAAGCGACATCGGGAGGAGCTGGTTCTCAGCCTGACCCATGGCCAGAGCCTCAATGAGTCGCAGTTGCTGTCGGTGGCCGATCGGTTGCAGCTGGATCTGACCCAGCCTCGCATCGCCGCCATCGTCAAGGTGTTTCCCTATGACAGTGATGGTCAGTCACACCATCATTTGCAGCGGCTGGTGCAGCTGTTGGAGTACCCGCAGCGGGACAATCTGGTGGCGATTTCGTCGGTATCCGACAACGAGGTGGTGGTGCTCAAACCGGTGGAGTTGACCGATGGGGGCTGGTCGGTCGAGAGTGAACGCAAGCGGGTGGACAAGCTGCTCAAGCGCATCAGTGGTGAAGATCAGTTTCGAATCCGCATCGCCCTGGGGGAATTTTTTCCCGGCCTGAGGGGGCTGGCCCGCTCCTACCAGACCGCCAAGGCCACCCTGGATGCGGCCGGGGATCAGGAGGAGGTACTGTTTTATCAGGATCATATCCTGCCGGTTCTGCTCAGTGGCCTGAACGGCGACAGCTGGCGCCGGCAACAGTTACAACAGCCTCTGCAACTGCTGCAGGCCGCCGATGGCAACGGCAGTCTGCTGCGGACGCTGCACCACTACTTCGAGCAGGATTGTGATCTCAGCCGTACCTGCGACACGCTGCACATTCACCGCAATACCCTAAGGTACCGGCTCGATAAGGTCTCTCGCATTACCGGCCTGAATATCCATAACCTCAGTGATCGCACCCGATTGTATCTGGCGATGTTGAACCGTTAACCTGGGCAAAATCGGCCTGTTTTTGGCCAAAACTCCCGCCGCCGTTGTGCGCTCGCACAAAGAAAGGGAATTTTTTTCACCTCATATTCAGTCATCCGTACAAAGAACAACGCTCCCGCCTGTGCCATAGTAATTGACGCAGCTTCGCGGCTGTGGAAGGGCCGTTGGCCCGTCTTGTGGTTACCCTCGGGGATTCTCCGGGTAGCCGTCGACAGATTGTGAGGACTGCACTCCATGAAAATTGTCATCGCCCCGGACTCCTACAAAGAGAGCCTCAATGCCATGGAGGTGGCGTCTGCCATCGAAACCGGATTGCGACAGGCGATGCCCGACGCCGATATTCACAAATTACCTATGGCCGATGGCGGCGAAGGGACGGTGCAATCGCTGGTGGATGCCACCGGTGGACGCCTGATTCACCAACAGGTGACCGGTCCGCTGGGTCAACCGGTTGACGCTTTCTTTGGCCTGCTGGGAGACGGTCAGACCGCCGTCATCGAGATGGCCGCCGCCTCTGGCCTGCATCTGGTGCCGGCGGCGCAGAGAAACCCACTCATGACCACCAGCTTCGGCACTGGCGAATTGATTCGGGCGGCGCTGGATCTGGGGGTTCGTCATCTGATCGTGGGCATCGGTGGCAGTGCCACTAACGACGGCGGCATGGGCATGGTCCAGGCTCTGGGAGCCCGTATGCTGGATGTCCGCGGCAATGACGCCGCTTTTGGTGGCGGAGCCCTGGCTGGTCTGACCGAGATCGATCTATCGGGGCTGGATCCCCGCCTGTCACAGGTTTCGCTGGAAGTGGCCTGCGATGTGAACAACCCGTTGTGTGGCCCCCGAGGGGCGTCACGGGTATTCGGTCCACAGAAGGGCGCCAGCGAAGATATGATTCTGCAGCTGGATGCCAACCTCAGTCACTATGCCGATCTGATTAAAAGCCAACTGGGCTGCGACATTAAGCACGCCGCCGGTGCCGGGGCGGCCGGGGGATTGGGGGCCGCCTTGCTGGGGCTGTTGAACGCCTCGCTGCGGCCTGGCATTGACATTGTCATGGAGGCGGTGGCACTGCCCGAGCAGCTGAAAGACGCGGATCTGGTGATCACCGGTGAAGGCCGTATCGACAGCCAGACCATTCACGGCAAGACCCCTATCGGTGTGGCGCGGGCCGCCAAGGCGCAGAACATTCCGGTGATCGCCATTGCCGGCTGCGTTTCCGACGACAGCGACGTGGTGCTGGAGCATGGCATCGATGCGGTGTTCCCGGTGGTGCCGGCGTCGGTGCCCTTACAACAGGCCCTGGATCAGGCACGGGCCAATGTAGAACGCACCGCCAGAAACCTGGCCATGAGCCTGGTGCTGGCCCAGGAGATGAACCTCTATACCCGGGTTCGTTCGTCGGCGGCCTAGCCAAACCGGTAAAGGAATACGGTGACATATGATACTTGATCAGGCCCAGATGCCGCAGCGGTTGTACCTGAAAGACAGCGAACTGGCCCGCTACTGGCCACAGTTTCTGACCCGGGAGCAGAGCGACCAGTTGTTTGAGCGGTGCCTGGCGTTGCCCTGGGAGCAGCCCAGTGTGCAGGTGTTCGGCCGGCGTCATCAGATCCCGCGTATGCAGTGCTGGCTGGGCGAACACCGGTGCGATTACCGTTACTCCGGCACCCTGCTTAAACCCCAGCCTCTGCCATCCTGGCTCAATGCACTGATGTTCAATGTGTCGCAGCACTGCGGTACCCGATTTAATGCCGTGCTCGCCAATCGCTATCGCAGCGGTGACGATAAAATGGGCTGGCACAGCGACAACGAGCCCGAGATGGGCCAGCAGCCCCAAGTGGCCATCGTCTCCCTCGGGGCCGGACGGCCGTTGCAGCTGCGCAGTCAGGATCATCAGCAGCAGGATTTCACCATGCCTCACGGCAGCTTGCTGCAGCTGTTGCCCCTGGCCCAGCGCCAGTGCAAGCACCAACTTCCCGCCCGAAAGCGGGTAGAGCAGGAGCGCATCAGCCTGACCTTCCGTTACATCATTCCCGGATTCTGGCACTGACCCCGATGCCCCTGCCGGCGGTACGGTTGAGTTCACCCACTCGGCAGGGTATAAGTGGCCCAAGGCACACACTCAGACGCCATGGAGTACCCCTAATGTCGATTCAACAGGCCATCGAAACCACAGTGAGCGAAGCACTGTCACCGGTTCACCTCGAGGTGATCAACGAAAGCTACATGCACCGCACCCCCAAAGACAGTGAAACCCACTTTAAGTTGATTGTGGTCAGTGCCGAGTTTGAGGGGCAGCGGCTGCTGACCCGTCACCGTACCGTCAACGGCTTGCTGCAGCCTCAGTTTGATGCCGGTCTGCACGCCCTGGCCCTGCACACCTATACCCCGGACGAGTGGCAACAGCAGCAACAGGCTCCGCGCACACCGGGCTGCACCGGCTCGCTGAGCTGATCCCGAACCGATTGAATTGAGGCTGCCGCCGTTGGCAGCCTGGTTGCCCCCTCCCTCCCCCGGCCGAACTCGCCACCGGTTTATTCGCAATCCCGCTCGCTTTTTGTTATCAAGGTGTTAACTTTTGAGGCTCGGCGGTGTCCGGTCAACAAGCAAAAGGAGGGCAGGGTGCAGAGATGGATCGAATGGGGGGATGCCTTCAGTGAACACCTGGGCCGGCTGTGTGGCTGGATGACCCTGGTGATGCTGTTGTGTGCCATTGTCGTGGTGGGACTACGCTACGGCCTTGAAATTGGTTCCATCGCTTTGCAGGAGGCGGTGCTCTACCTGCACGGCGCTGCTTTTACCCTCGGGGCCGCGTTTACGTTGAAGCATCAGGGCCATGTCCGGGTCGATATCTTCTACCGCAACTTCTCTCCTCGTCGCCAAGCCTGGGTGGACCTGGCCGGCCTGCTGCTGTTTCTGTTGCCGGCTCTGGTGGCCATCTGGGTACTGAGCTGGCCCTACGTCAGCGCCTCCTGGTCACGTTTGGAGGGCTCGGGGGAGGTGGGCGGCCTGCCTGGCGTCTATCTGCAAAAATCGCTGTTGCTGATGCTGTGCCTGACTCTGGGGCTGCAGGCGCTGGTGGAGGTTCTGCGTAATCTCAGGCAGCTGAGGACGTCATCATGATGGCACTGCTGCTGTTTGCCGTGGTGTGCCTGGTGCTGATGAGCGGCATTCCGGTGGCCTTTGCCCTGGCGGGGACCGCCCTATGGTTTGCCCTGGTTGGCAGCGCCGCCGGGGTGTTTGACTGGGCGTTTGTTACCGCCATACCCAACCGTCTGTTTGGCATTATCAACAACCAGACGCTGCTGGCGGTGCCGCTGTTTGTGCTGATGGGGGTGATACTGGAGCGTTCACGGCTGGCGGAGCAACTGCTGGGGGCCATGGCACAGCTGTTCGGACGGATGAGGGCCGGACTGGCGATCTCGGTGATGCTGGTGGGGGCGCTACTGGCGGCCAGCACCGGCATTGTCGGGGCCACCGTGGTGACCATGGGACTGATGTCACTACCGGCCATGCTCAGGCGTGGCTACGATCCGGCATTCAGTGCCGGTGCCATCTGTGCAACCGGCACCCTGGGGCAGATCATTCCGCCCTCCATCGCCCTGGTGCTGCTGGGGGACGTGTTGTCGTCGGCGTTTCAGCAGGCGCAACTGAAGGCCGGTGTGTTTAGTCCCCGGACGGTGTCGGTGGGAGATTTGTTTGCCGGAGCACTGATTCCCGGGTTGCTGCTGGTAACCCTCTACATCGTCTACACCCTATGGCTGTCGTGGCGCCGGCCCGAGCATTTTGCCGCCGGTCATGAGGCGGCTGAATCCGGGGCTCTGCGGCAGTTGTTGCTGGCGTTGCTGCCACCGCTGGTGCTGATCGTACTGGTGCTGGGGTCGATTTTACTGGGGCTGGCCACCCCCACCGAAGCCGCGGCGGTCGGGGCGTTCGGCGCCCTGGTGCTGGCCCGGTTTCGTAGCAGTCTCAGTGTTGCGGTGTTGGCGGGGGCGCTGCAGGAAACCGTCCGTATTACGGCGATGGTGTTCTTGATCCTGATCGGAGCGTCACTGTTCTCGCTGGTGTTTCGCGGCCTGGGGGGAGAAATCCTGATTCATGAGTTGCTGTCCAACCTGCCTGGCGGGGTGATCGGAGCCACCCTGGTGGTGATGCTGCTGGTGTTTCTACTGGGGTTCATTTTGGATTTTATCGAGATCACCTTTGTGGTGGTTCCGCTGGTGGCGCCGACCCTGATGATGATGGGGCTGGATCCGGTGTGGCTGGGGATCATGCTGGCACTGAATCTGCAGACCTCGTTCCTGACCCCGCCGTTTGGATTTGCGCTGTTTTACCTGCGTGGGGTGGCGCCGCCCCAGTTGGACAGCCTCAGCCTGTATCGCGGGGTGATGCCCTTTATTGCACTGCAACTGCTGATGATGCTGGCGCTGGCATTGTGGCCATCTCTGGCTACCTGGTTGCCGTCTCAAATATATGGTTAATAATTAAACACAATCAACAACAACATATCGACCGCCTGTGGCGGCGTCGTTCGGGGGAGGATCTCAATGCGCGTCCTTGTTACTGCACTGCTTACTCTGGCCCTGCTGGGCTGTTCCAAACCTCAGGACCAGGAGGTAGCGGCCCAGCCGCAGCAGCTCCACCAATGGAAGCTGGTTACCTCCTGGCCGAAGAATTTTCCTGGCCTGGGGATGGCGCCGGAGCGATTTGCCGAGCGGGTCAATCAGATGTCTAACGGCCGGTTAACCATCACCGTCTACGGTGCCGGCGATCTGCTGCCTGCCTTCGAGGTGTTTGATGCGGTCAGCCAGGGTACGGCAGAGATGGGCCACAGCGCCGCTTACTACTGGAAGGGCAAGGTGCCGGCGGCGCAGTTTTTCTCCACATTGCCTTTTGGCATGAACGCCCAGGAGATGAACAGCTGGCTTAGTTACGGCGGTGGCATGGCGCTGTGGCATGAGGTGTACGCCCCCTTTGGCATTAAGCCATTGGCCGGCGGCAACACCGGGGTGCAGATGGGAGGCTGGTTCAACAAGGAGATCAACTCTCTGGAGGACTTTAAAGGCCTGAAGATGCGGCTGCCGGGCCTGGGAGGCGAAGTGCTGGCCCGACTCGGCGGCGTGCCGGTGACGTTGCCGGGGCGGGAGTTGTTCACTGCCCTGCAGACCGGAGCCATCGATGCTACCGAGTGGGTGGGGCCCTACAACGACCTGGCGTTCGGGTTGCATAAGGCGGCTACCTATTACTACTACCCGGGTTGGCATGAACCGGGGACCACGCTGGAGTTCATCGTTAACCAGAAGGCCTACGATGCCCTGCCGGCGGATCTGCAGGCCATCGTAGTCAGCGCCTCCCAGGCGGTGAATCAGGATATGTTGGATGAGTACACCATGCGCAACATCGATGCCCTGCATGCGCTGGTGCAGGATCACGGCGTACAGCTGCGCCGCTTTCCCGACGATGTACTGGAAGCGCTGCGCCTGGCGTCGGCGCAGGTGGTTGCCGAGCAGGCTGCCTCCGATGCCCAGATGAAAAAGGTCTATGACAGCTACCGCAATTTCTATCAGGGGGTACGGCGGTATCATAAAATCAGTGAAGAGGCGTATAACCAGGCCCGTGGGCCGATTGAGCAGGATTGATCTCGGTACAGGGTCGGAGTATGGTTTACGTATAGCCGTTTAGACGTATAGAAGGAAATGGTCCAATGCCACTGCTAGACAGTTTTACCGTTGATCATACTCGTATGGAAGCGCCCGCAGTGCGGGTGGCGAAAACCATGGCGACCCCTAAAGGCGATACCATCACGGTATTCGACTTGCGCTTCTGCCTGCCCAATGCCGAGATCCTGTCAGAAAGAGGGATTCACACGCTGGAGCACCTGTTTGCCGGCTTTATGCGGGATCACCTCAACGGTGACGGGGTGGAGATCATCGACATTTCGCCCATGGGGTGTCGCACCGGCTTCTACATGAGTCTGGTGGGAACACCGAAGGAGTCGCAGGTGGCGGACGCCTGGCTGGCAAGCATGGAGGATGTGTTGGCGGTGCAGTCGCAGTCGCAGATTCCGGAGCTGAATGAGTACCAGTGTGGTACCTATGAGATGCACTCGCTGGAGCAGGCCAAGGCCATTGCCAGCGACATCATTAAGCGCGGCGTCGGGGTAAACAGGAACAGTGACATCACCTTGACTGACGAGCAGTTGTCTAGACTGTAACCGACAGCGGGCAATGAAAAAGGGGAGCCACAGGCTCCCCTTTTTGATGGTCTGTCTACAGCCTAGTTGGCCGCCTTTTGAATGCGGAATACCATCTTGGCGTAGATATAGATGCCCACCGCCGAAATGGCGCCTACGGTGGCGATGATGTACCAGGCCAGGCCGATGTTGTTGGCCTGATACAGGGTCTGGGTCATCAGTTCCGGTGTGGTGTTGGCAAAGCTGACCAGCCGGTCGAACGCCTCACCCTGGGGAATGCCCTGAATCCGGTCGGTGGCCATGCCCAGTTCACCCAGGTAATCCCGCGACAGCCGGTCTTTAGAGGCAAACATATCGTACAGCCAGGGGGCAATAAAGCCCTCCAGGGTCCAGCCGATCCCTTGGGGCAGCATTACGAAGCCCAGATACATCGCCTTTTTATCTGCCGGGGCGATGTTACCCATGAATTCGCCCTTTTTGGGGCTGAGCAGCATCTCGCCGAGGCTGAATACCATGATGGCGATGATCATAAACCAGGCACCGGGGGTAAAGCCCACCACCAGCATGGCGCCGGTGCAGAACAGGGCGCCGGCCAGCATGGAGCTCATGATGCGGAACTTGGCGGTGCCTGCGGCCACCAGGAAGCAGCAGGTGGCGATCATCACTGAGTTGACGCTCATCAGGAAGTCCGGCATCACCCGGGTGCCTTCGTGGTTCAGCCCCAGCAGGCCGATCCAGAACGGGTTCTGGGTGCCGCCGGCACCAAACAGATCGGTGACGATGGTACTGGTGTCAACCCACTCCTTGATGTGCACCGGCAGTACATCAAACATGGCGTTAAACATGAACCAGAAGCCGGAGAAGGCAAACATATAGCCGAATACCAGTGGTTTTCGGATCTCTCTCAGGGACTCTTTCCACAACGCCTGCTGCTTAAGCTCACCGGCCTTCACCGCCTGTTTGCGGGCCAGACGCTCCTGCTTATCCGGTTCGGTGTACATTAACAGAAACAGGAAGTTCAGCGAGATAATGGCGGCACAGGCGAAAAACAGGTGATCCCAGGACAGCTGGCGCAGCTGAACCGCCACCAACGGGCCGAGGAAGCCACCGATATTCACCAACTGGTAGAAGATGCCCCAGGCCATGGTGGTGGACTCTCTGGGCACCGCTTTCACCATGGTGCCCTGAATGCCAGGCTTAAAGATGCCGGTACCGAAGGCGAGAGTCATGGCGCCCAGGGTAAAGCCCAGAAAACTAGGGAAAAATGCCATGATCAGATAGGCGCCAATCTTCACCAGTGTCGACAGGGCAATGGTTTCTTTGTAGCCAAGGCGGTCAGACAGGCCGCCGGTGACGATGGGCACCGTCGTCTGAGTCAGGGCGAAGATGAACATGATCACCCCGTAATCGGTCATGGTGATCCCCAGCCCCCCCTTGGATACCGGGTCGCTGGCGTAGATGCCGGCGGTGGCCTTGACCCCGTAGTAGGCCAGGCGTTCGATGATCTCCATGCCTCCTACCAGCCAGAAGATGTAGCCCAGTCCAGCGATGGAGGCCCATAACCCCAGCTGCTTGACCTCGGTCAGGTCGTTGTCTTTGTATTTATCCAGCTGTTGCACCTGTTGTCCCTGTGTTATCGATGTAATTGCGGTGTGCCGACTCTACTCGAATCTGCCCCTGTAACTCAAGTCGGGACTTTTATGCAGTAAAATCGGAAAAATATATGACTGAAATTCGGTCGCAATTAGGGGTGGAAATGTCACGCTAATCATGAGAGGTGAACCCAGTTAGTAATATATTTCACCTGCTTTTCGCGTGTTTAAGCGCTTTTTGTTAATAAAACGGCATTAATCGCAGCAATCGATCTTTTCTTTGGTGATTTTCGTAGCAGTATAGGCACGATTGGGGTATGATTCCGCCCGAGTCAGCGTGACATGGATCTCACTAATAGTCATTTTTATGCGGCGGTTCATGTCTGGTTGGTGAATTGCTAACGACGTCAACATGAATTCCTCTTTTCAACCGTTCGTAGGTGAAAAGACGAAGTCCCAGACAGCAGTGCAAATGAGTATGATTACAATAAAGAAAGGATTGGATCTCCCCATTGAAGGGAGTCCGGAGCAAAATGTTTTTGAGGGACCATCGGTCACTCGGGTTGCGCTCCTTGGAGAAGAATACCACGGTATGCGCCCCACCATGCATATCAAAGAGGGTGAGCGGGTTAAGCGCGGCCAGGTACTTTTTGAGGACAAAAAGAACCCGGGCGTTAAGTTTACCTCTCCTGCCTGTGGCACGGTCAGTGCCATCAACCGAGGGGCCAAACGCGTATTGCAATCCGTAGTCATCGATATTGATGGCGACGAGGGCATTCGCTTCCCCCACTACTCCGTCGAAGAGTTGAATCAGCTGAGTCGTAACCGGGTGCAGAGCAACCTGGTGGACAGTGGCTTGTGGACCGCGCTTCGTACCCGCCCGTTCAGTAAGACTCCCGCATTGGACAGTGCCCCTGCCGGCATCTTTGTGACGGCCATCGACACCAATCCGTTGGCTGCGGATCCCATGGTGGTGATAGCCGAAGCTTTCGATGCGTTTTGTCATGGCCTGACGGTGCTGGGCAAGCTGACCGACGGCAAGCTGTACCTTAATACCGGTGAAACCACGCTGGATGTGGGTGACAACGATCACCTGCAGATGACCCAGTTTAAGGGGCCACATCCGGCGGGTCTGGCGGGCACCCATATCCACCACTTGTTGCCGGCCAACATGGCTCGCAGTGTGTGGCACATCGGCTATCAGGATGTGATTGCCATCGGCACCCTGTTCACTACCGGTGAACTGGACTGCCAGCGGGTGGTCTCTCTTGCCGGTCCGGTGGTCAGCAAGCCTCGGCTGCTCAAAACTCTTATGGGTGCCGACCTGGCACAGTTGACCGACGGTGAGTTGTCCAACTCCCATCACCGGGTGATCTCCGGCTCGGTGTTATCCGGTCATACCGGCACAGGGTCTCACGGCTTCCTCGGGCGCTTTCACCAGCAGGTGACCGTGCTGGAAGAGGGGGACAGCAAAGATCTGTTCGGCTGGCTGATGCCAGGCGGCGATAAGTTCTCCCTCACCCGTGCATTCCTGGCTCACCTGAGCAAGGGCAAGCTGTTCAACATGAACACCAGCACCGGTGGTTCCAAGCGGGCCATGGTGCCGCTGGGTAACTATGAACGGGTGATGCCTCTGGACATTCTGCCCACCATTCTGCTGCGTGATCTGATCGCCAAAGACACCGACAACGCTCAATCATTGGGCTGTCTGGAATTGGACGAAGAAGATCTGGCCCTGTGCACCTTCGTGTGCCCGGGCAAGTACGACTATGGAGTCGAACTGCGTCGCTGTCTTGAGATCATCGAGAGGGAAGGCTGATGGGTCTGAAGAACTTTATCGAGCAAATTGAGCCGCAATTCGAAAAAGGCGGCAAGTATGAGAAGTGGTATGCCCTGTATGAAGCGGCGGCGACCATTCTGTACACCCCGGGTCATACCACCAAGGGTGGCACCCACGTCCGTGACAACATCGATCTGAAGCGGATCATGATCACTGTGTGGCTGTGTACCTTCCCGGCCATGTTCTTCGGTATGTACAACGTGGGTCTGCAGGCGCAGTTGGCCATGGCCGAAGGCTTCAGCCTGCCCGCCATGTGGCAGGTCGGTTTGTTTGAGATGCTGGGTGGCCAGCTAAACGCCACCACCGGCATCGGCGGCCTGATGCTGTATGGTGCCTGCTTCTTCCTGCCCATCTACCTGACCACCTTCGCGGTGGGGGGCTTCTGGGAAGTGGTGTTTGCCAGTGTGCGCAAGCATGAGATTAACGAAGGCTTCTTCGTTACCTCGGTGCTGTACGCGCTGATTCTGCCCGCCACCATTCCGTTGTGGCAGGTGGCGCTGGGGATCACCTTCGGTGTGGTGGTGGCCAAAGAGCTGTTTGGCGGCACCGGCCGTAACTTCATGAACCCGGCGCTGGCGGGGCGGGCGTTCCTGTTCTTCGCCTATCCGCTCAACATGTCCGGTGACTCCATCTGGCGTGCCGTTGACGGCTACACCGGGGCCACCTACCTGAGTCAGGCCGCCTCTGGTGCCAAGAGCTTTGCCGATTACGGCTGGTTTGATGCCTTCGGCGATGCCGCCTGGTGGGACTCCTTCTACGGCTTTATTGGCGGCAGTGTCGGTGAGACCTCGACCCTGGCTCTGGCCCTGGGTGGGCTGGTGATCATCTACGCCCGCATCGCCTCCTGGCGCATCGTCATGGGCACCATGGTGGGCATGATCGCCATGTCGTCGCTGTTCAACCTGATTGGCTCCGACTCCAACCCGATGTTCAACGTTCCCTGGACCTGGCATCTGGTTCTGGGTGGCTTCGCCTTCGGCATGTTCTTTATGGCCACCGATCCGGTTTCCGCCTCCTTTACCGAGAGGGGCAAATGGGCCTACGGCATCCTGATTGGGGTGATGGTGGTGCTTATCCGCGTGGTGAACCCGGCCTTCCCTGAAGGCATGATGCTGGCAATCCTGTTTGCCAACCTGTGGGCACCTTTGTTCGACCACTTCGTGGTTCAATCCAACATCAAGCGGAGGCTGGCGCGCAATGGCTAACAACAACGACAGTTTTGGCAAGACCCTGGCCGTGGTTATCGGCCTGTGTCTGGTGTGTTCCCTGGTGGTCTCTACTGCCGCAGTGGCTCTGAAGCCGCTGCAGGAGAAGAACAAGGCCCAGGATACCCAGAAGTACATCCTGGAAGCCGCCGGTCTGCTGGACAAGGTCAATGGCGATGTGGAATCGGTGTACAACCAGTACATCGAAGCCAGGGTGGTTGACCTGAACTCCGGTGAATTTGACTCCAGCATCGAACCCGCACGTTTTAACCAGCGCAAGGCTGCCCGAGACACCGCCAGTTCCATGGTGCCGGCCAACGATGTCGCATCCATCAAGCGCCGTGCCAACCAGGCACTGGTGTACCTGGTGAAAGACGACAACGGCGAACTGGACAGTGTGATTCTGCCGGTGCACGGCTACGGCCTGTGGTCCACCATGTACGCCTTCCTGGCACTGGAACCGGACATGAATACCGTCAAGGCGATGGTCTACTACGACTTCAGTGACAGCGGCGAAACTCCGGGACTGGGCGGTGAAGTCCAGAACCCCAAGTGGAAGGCGCTGTGGCCTGGCAAGAAGCTGTTTGGCGAGCAGGGCGAGCTCAAGATCCGCGTCACCAAAATGCCCACAGACAAACAACACGACATCGACGCCCTGTCCGGAGCCACGTTGACCGCCAACGGTGTCCAGTACACCCTGGACTTCTGGCTGGGTGAGGAGGGCTTTGGTCCCTTTATTGCCAACGCTCGTAAAGGAGGCGTTCTCTGATGGCTGAGAAATCCATGAAGGACATTGTCCTGGGGCCGGTGCTTGCCAATAACCCCATTGCACTGAACGTACTGGGCATCTGCTCTGCCCTGGCGATCACCTCCAAGCTGGAAACGGCCCTGGTGATGTCCATCGCCCTGACGACGGTGTGTGCCTTCTCCAACCTGTTCATCTCGATGCTGCGCCACCACATTCCCAATAGCGTGCGGATCATCGTACAGATGACGGTTATCGCCTCGTTGGTGATCGTGGTGGACCAGGTACTCAAGGCCTACGCCTACGAGGTTGCCAAGCAGTTGACGGTATTCGTTGGCCTGATCATTACCAACTGCATCGTGATGGGCCGCGCCGAAGCGTTCGCCATGAAGAGCCCGCCGCTGCCCAGTTTCCTCGACGGCATCGGTAACGGCCTGGGTTACTCGGCGGTGCTGATGGCCATCGGCTTCGTACGAGAGCTGTTTGGTAACGGCTCCCTGTTTGGGGTTGAGATTTTAAGCAAGGTGACCGACGGTGGTTGGTACGTGCCTAACGGCCTGCTGTTGCTGCCTCCAAGCGCGTTCTTCCTGATTGGCTTCATTATCTGGGGCATTCGGACCGCACGTCCGGAACAGGTCGAACCTAAGGAGTAAGGACAAGATATGGAACATTACATCAGCCTGTTGGTGCGGGCGATCTTTATTGAAAACATGGCGCTGTCCTTCTTCCTGGGGATGTGTACCTTCCTGGCGGTGTCCAAGAAAGTCAAAACCGCCATGGGCCTGGGTGTGGCCGTCATTGTGGTGTTGACCCTGGCGGTGCCAGTCAACCAGCTTATTTTTCAGTATATTCTGAAGCCAGGAGCGCTTTCCTGGGCGGGATTGGGCGACTCGGATCTCAGCTTCCTGAGCTTCATCACCTTTATCGGTGTGATCGCGGCCCTGGTGCAAATCCTGGAGATGATTCTGGATAAGTTCTTTCCGCCGCTGTACAACGCCCTGGGTATCTTCCTGCCGCTGATTACGGTGAACTGTGCCATTTTCGGTGCCGTATCGTTCATGGCCAACCGCGAATATGGCCACATTGAATCCGTGGTCTTCGGCCTGGGCGCCGGCGTGGGCTGGGCCATGGCGCTGGTGCTGTTGGCCGGCATCCGCGAAAAGATGAAGTACTCCGACGTACCGGAAGGACTTCGTGGTCTGGGCATCACTTTCGTTACCGCTGGCCTGATGGCCCTGGGCTTTATGTCATTTTCCGGAGTGTCGCTGTAAGCGGCACCGAGAATAGGAAGTAAAAGGACGTGTCGATGGAAATTGTACTCGGCGTAACGATGTTTACCGCGATTGTGACTGTGCTGGTGCTGGTGATTTTGTTCGCCAAATCCAAGCTGGTCTCCTCCGGTGACATCAGCATTAAGATCAATAACGATGAAGATAAGACCATCACCACCGGCGCCGGCGACAAACTGCTGGGTGCCCTGGCGGGTAACGGCATCTTCGTTTCCTCAGCCTGTGGTGGTGGTGGCTCCTGCGGCCAGTGCCGGGTGAAAATTCACGAAGGCGGTGGTGAAATTCTGCCAACAGAGCTGGATCACATCTCAAAGCGTGAAGCCCGCGAGGGTTGTCGCCTGGCCTGCCAGGTGGCAGTGAAGAACGACATGGATATCGAACTGCCCGAAGAGGTGTTTGGCATCAAGAAGTGGGAATGCGAAGTTATCTCCAACGATAACAAGGCCACTTTCATTAAAGAGCTGAAACTGAAGATTCCCCATGGCGAGTCGGTACCGTTTCGCGCCGGTGGTTACATTCAGATCGAAGCTCCGGCTCACCATGTGAAGTACGCCGATTTCGACATACCGGAAGAGTACCGGGCCGATTGGGAGCGTTTTGGCTTCTTCAATCTGGAGTCCAAGGTGGACGACGAGACCGTTCGTGCCTACTCCATGGCCAACTACCCGGAAGAGGAAGGCATCATCATGTTGAACGTGCGGATCGCGACGCCGCCGCCAAACAACCTGAGCCTGCCCTGCGGTAAGATGTCCTCCTACATCTGGAGCCTGAAGGCCGGTGACAAGGTGACCATCTCCGGGCCGTTCGGTGAGTTCTTTGCCAAGGAAACCAAGAACGAGATGGTGTTTATCGGCGGTGGTGCCGGTATGGCTCCGATGCGTTCGCACATCTTTGACCAGTTGAAGCGTCTGGGCAGCGATCGTAAAATCAGCTTCTGGTATGGCGCCCGCTCCAAGCGTGAGATGTTCTATACCGAAGATTTCGATGGTCTGGCGGCCGAGAATGATAACTTCGAGTGGCATGTGGCCCTGTCTGATCCTCAGCCTGAGGACAACTGGGACGGCTACACTGGTTTCATTCACAACGTGCTGTTTGAGCATTACCTGAAGAACCATGACGCCCCTGAAGATTGCGAGTTCTATATGTGTGGTCCACCGGTGATGAACGCTGCGGTGATCAACATGCTCAAAGATCTGGGCGTTGAAGACGAAAACATCCTGCTGGATGATTTCGGTGGCTAAACTAGCGAGGCTTCATGCAGTATCGAGCCTATAAGCATCTATGGCTGGCCCTTGTCGGGCTGGCCATCTTTGTTTCTGGATGCACACCCACGACGCCTCAGGTGGAGTCCGTATCCGGGCACACCATGGGGACCACTTACCACATCAGCTGGGTTGATACCGACGAACCGGTGGATCCCTTGCTGCTTCAGGGCGAGATCGATCTGAGGCTGGGTCAGGTCAATCGCTCCATGTCCACCTGGAAGCGGAGTTCGGAGGTCAGTCGTTTTAACCGCATGGAGCGGGTTGGCGGCATGGAGATCAGCACGGAGTTTGCCAAGGTACTGACCGAGGCCAAACGGCTCACCGACCTCACCGACGGCGCCCTGGACGTGACCGTGGGGCCGCTGGTGAACCTGTGGGGCTTTGGTCCCGACGGCCATATCGAAACCGCGCCCTCCAACGCCCAGATCGCCCGGGTCAAGGGCACCATCGGTCATGACAAGCTGTCCATGAAGGGGCGCTGGTTGTTTAAGACCGAACCGAGCCTGAAGGTGGATCTCTCTTCCATTGCCAAAGGCTATGGCGTCGATGTGGTGGCCGAGGTACTGGAAGGGCGTGGCATTCACAACTACCTGGTCGAGGTGGGCGGCGAACTGCGGGTCAAAGGTCATAAAGTGCAGGGGCAGCCCTGGCGGGTGGCTATCGAGCGGCCGGATCCCGCCGGTCGAGATGTGTTTACGGTGATCGAGCCGGGCAACATGTCGGTGGCCACCTCCGGCGACTACCGCAACTTCTTTGAGCAGGACGGGGTGCAGTTTTCACACCTGATTGATCCGGCGACCGGACGGCCGGTGGCCCACCACCTGGTATCGGCCACGGTGATCACCGACAGTTGCATGACCGCCGACGGCCTGGCGACGGCGTTGATGGTGATGGGCGTGGATAAGGGCTTGGCCCTTGCCGAGCGCACCGGGTTAGCGGTAATGTTGATAGAGCGGACTGACGGCCAGTACCTGGTGCATTACAGCAAGGCGTTCAAGGCCTATCTGGATTCCAAGGAGCAAGCATCATGAACACCTTTATTGCCACCTTTGTGATTATGTTGAGCGTTGTGGCCATTATGGCGGTCGGGTACGTGTTTAAGCGTAAGACCATCAGTGGCTCCTGCGGTGGACTGGGCAGTGTCGGCGTCGACAAAGCCTGCGATTGCCCCGAACCTTGCGATAAGCGTAAAGCCAAAATGGCGCAGGAGAGTCGCCGTCAGCAACTGATGGAGCAGCGCATCATCTGATTGTCAGACACTCTTGCCCTAACGCGGGCCCGGTAGTCATACCGGGCCCGTTTTTTGTGCCGACACGGCGGGCGCCACCGTCAAAATCGACCGACAGATGTCGTATTCCGGTCTCGATTTTCGTTGCTCTAATGGGTGGGAGTGATTGATTTTGCGATGTTTGTATCGAGTTATTCGCCAGGGGCAGAGCAATATCGTGTTTCGGTCGCCGATCCTCCATTGGTGCCTGCATCCGGTATGATGTTTAGCGACGGTAATGTTTGCCGATAACGATAAGAGATGGACGAATTGGGGATCAAGGATGAATTGGTTTAGGGCATCGCTCACTCGGCAGCTGGTGGCTTCCATCGGAGGCTCGCTGTTTTTAATTTTGACGTTGGTGACCGTCTATCAGGTCAACCAGAGCCGGCAACAGGCCCGCGAGCAGGTGGGGCAGCAAGTGGATCAACTGGTATCGGAGCAGGCCAGTGCCATTGCCGCTTTTTTCGAGGCCAAGGGCCAGGTGATTCACGCGGCGTTTTCCAGCCCGCAGATAAAGCGCTTCTTTCGCGACTACGATCAACGTGGCGGCTCACTGCAGGGCAATGGCGACTACCATGAAGTGACCGATTATTTTCGCTTTTTTTCCGATCAGGATCCGGCCATCAAGAGCCTGTTCTTTGGCAGCAATCTCACCCATGAGTATTTCGACCTCAATGGCCGCTACTCCGACGATCCCAACTATTACACCAACAAGCGCCCCTGGTGGGGAGAGGCCATTGGGAAAGATCGCCTTTATGTAACCGATCCGGCGGTGGACGCCAACGACGGTTCGGTATCGGCGACGGTAAAGCGCACCGTCTATGACCACGACGGCCGATTCTTAGGAATTGGCGGCATGGACATTTTGATCACCACCATCGGCGATTCACTGCTGTCCAAAATTAAGTACCAGCAACAGGGTCAGGCGTTCCTGATGACGGAGCAGGGCAAGCTGGTGTTCTTCCCGGCGTTCTCCGATCGCTTCCCGCCCGGATCGCTGCTGGCGGAGGTGGACAGTCAGTTTTCCGACGCCCGTGGTTTTGCCGATCTGTCTCGTCAGCTGATGAGTCAACCCAGCGGCATGGCCTCGGTTCGCTGGCAGGGGCAGCCCCAGCGGGTGCAGTGGCAGCCGGTGGACAGCGATTATCCGCAGATGCATTGGCGGTTGGGATTCATGTTGCCGGCGCAGGTGGTGGACGTCCAAGTAACCCGTGAGGCCTGGTCGACAGGACTGGCCTCGGTATTGCTGACCCTGCTGGTGTCGGCCGTGGTGTGGCTGCTGCTGTTGCCGCTCAAGACCCAGATTCGGCAATTGGTGCGGGCGATGGAGGAGATTGCCCAGGGGGACGGTGATCTCAGCAGTCGCATCGAGGTCAGCCGGGACGATGAGCTGGGGCAGCTGGGGCGGGCGTTTAACCTGTTTGCCGAGCGGGTGCACCTGCTGGTGAATCAAAGCAAGGAGCTGACCCGATCGGTGTCCCGCAGCAGCGAGGTGGCCACCGACATCTGGGGTCAGACCCTGGCGTCGATGTCGGCGCAAAAGGGGGAGGTGGAACAGGCCTCGGCGGCCACCAACGAGATGGCCCAGACCAGTGCCGAGATGGCCCGCAGTGCCGATACCGTTACCGAGCATGCGCAACAGGTGACGGCGCAGATGCGCCAGGCCGGTAAAGCGGTTGAACAGGGCAAGCAGGCCCTGGCGCAGCTGTCGGCCCAGGTCGGGGATGCCAGTGGAGTGGTGTCCAGATTGCGGCAAAATGCCGATCAGATTGGTGAGGTGCTGGATGTGATCCGCACCATCGCCGAGCAGACTAATCTGCTGGCCCTCAATGCCGCCATCGAAGCCGCCCGGGCCGGTGAGCAGGGGCGGGGGTTTGCGGTGGTGGCGGATGAGGTGCGGACCCTGGCATCGAAAACCCAGGATTCTACCGCCAACATTCAGGCCATCATTGCCACCTTGCAGCAATCCAGCATCGAAGCGGAGAAGGCCATGGAAGCCAGCTGCCTGCAGGTGGATCAAAGCCAGGTCAGCAATCAGCAGATTGTCGACACCCTGACCGAGGCCGGTGCCGAGGTGGGCCGGATTGAGCACCAGGTACAGGAGATGACCCAGGCCATCTCCCAGCAGGCGCGGGTGGCGGAGGCGATCGCCACCACTGTGTCACGGGTGCATGAGCTGTCCGACGACGCGGTGGCCCGCGGCGACCAGCTGGAACGCAATCTGGAACAGTTGTCCGAAGGGGGGCATCAGTTGGCCAGCGGCCTGGATCGCTACCAGGTCTGACCCTAAGCCTGGGGCAATCAGGCCACCTCAGAGGTGGCCTTTTTTATGCCAGGTGTTTGCGCCTGTCCCGTCATTCGTCAGTAGAAACCCCAGCCTGCAGCCATTTTTCACTTGGCCGCTGGTCAGGATGGGTATCACCTTGATCTGCGTGGCCTGAGCCCATTGGCATCGCAATAATAAGCTGATATTCTGGTACTGGTTTTATATACAGGTGTTGGCCGGATGCAGCGTAAGATCATTCACATCGACATGGATTGTTTCTATGCCGCCGTGGAGATGCGGGACAACCCGTCGCTGCGGGATAAGCCCATTGCGGTGGGCGGTCAGGCCTCGGGCCGCGGAGTGATCGCCACCTGCAACTATCAGGCGCGCGCCTTTGGGGTGCGTTCGGCGATGCCGACCCACAAGGCTCAGCAACTGTGCCCGGATCTGGTGTTGGTGCCTCATCGCATGGAGGTCTACAAGGCGGTTTCACAGCAGATTCATGCCATCTTTCGCCAATACACCGAACTGGTTGAGCCCCTGTCCCTGGACGAGGCCTTTCTGGATGTGACCGGCAAGCCCCATTGCCAGGGCAGTGCCACCCGCATGGCCGAAGCGATTCGGGCCGACATCTATGCCGCGACCGGCCTCACCGCCTCTGCCGGTGTGGCGCCCAATAAGTTTCTTGCCAAGGTGGCTTCGGACGAAAACAAGCCCAACGGCCAGATGGTGGTGGCCCCTGAGCAGGCCGCCGAGTTTGCTGCGCGGCTGCCGCTGAAGCGGATTCCCGGTGTTGGACCCAAGACCAGTGAGCGGTTGCAGCGGTTGGGGCTGAGCTGTGGCAAAGACGTGCTGGCGTTAACGGCGGTGGAGCTGGAGCAGATGCTGGGTAAATTTGGCCCGGTGCTGTGGCAGCGTTGCCAGGGACTGGATGAGCGACCGGTCGAGCCCAGTCGCATCCGTAAGTCGGTGGGGGTGGAGACCACCCTGGCCAAAGACCTGCCGACAGTGGACGCCTGCCTGGCCCAGTTGCAGACCCTGGTGCCTGAACTGCGGCGGCGGCTGGCCAAGAGCCAGCGCAGCATTAAGGGCCAGACGGTAAAACTGAAGTTTTCCGACTTCGAGCTGACCACGGTGTCCCAGCAGAGCCAGCAGCTGAATCCAGGGCTGTTTGAGGCTCTACTGACCATCGCTTTCAACCGCGGCGGAGGCCGGGCGGTTCGTTTGGTGGGGATTCAGGTGGAGCTGGCGGATGCCCGGACACTGAAACAGTTGACCCTGCCGCTATAATTTTTTTGATCTTTGTCAAAACGCTCAATTAAACAACAGCCTAATCTGGTAGTGAGCTTCCTGAAAACACCCGTATGATGCCATTGAGCCAGAGGTGTTGGTGAAGCGGGAACACCAGGCGTGTTACAAGCAGTATCCCCACACAACACATCTTGGCCTGGTTTCGGGTACGGCGTTGCTCCCTTTCTGCCAGCAGGCAATCCAGCGCCTACCATCAGTCGGTGACCAGCAATCCACCGGCGATAGGAAGGAGGTTAAGGATGAGAACCTTAGCGAAACAACTGTTGGTGTCGGCGAGTCTGTTGACGCTGGTGGTGGGGGTCTGTTACGGCCTCGGGTATGGCTTCTACCAGCAAAAACCGATGCGGGATTCCGACTATTTCACTCAGTACATTGGCGACAAAACCTTTTGCCGCACGGTGATCTATTATCAGGATCAGGGCAACGCCGATAAGGTGAAGGTGCTGCTCAGTTACGCCGAAGACAACGCCATGGGGTATCTGATGCGTCGGTTTGGCAAGGATAAGGGCCTCGAAATTGTCAACGCCTGCGAGACTCAGCGACAAGAGGCGTTGCTGCAAAGCTGCCGCGAGGCGCCTGGCGACCTAGTGGAGATGCTGGTGTTGGAGCACAACAAGCCCGCGGTGAAAAAGAAAGGTTTGATCTGACACCGTCGGGCAGAAAAAAGCCGTCCAACGGGACGGCTTTTTAATGGGTGCCGGGTTATTTGGCGGGAATCGCCTTCAGCACTTCGGTCAGCAGTTGCCAGTACTTGTCCACTGTGGCGATCTCCACTTTCTCGTCCGGTGAGTGCGGGAAACGGATGGTCGGGCCGATGGAGACCATGTCGAGGTTTGGATAAGGCTTCTTAAACAAACCACACTCCAGACCGGCGTGAATCACCATGATGTTGGGCAGGGTACCGAACTTGCCCTGATAGGTTTCCCGTACCACGGTCATGATGGGGGAGCTGGCGTCGGGTTTCCAGCCGGGGTAGGCGCCGGACAGCACCAGCTCAGCGCCGGCCAACTGGCCCAGGGCTTTGAGCATGTTTTCCACCATGGACCGGCCACTGTCGATGGTGGAGCGGATCAGGCACAGGATCTCGACGTGATCGTCACCGGTGGTGACAACCCCCATGTTCAGCGAGGTTTCCACCACGCCATCAAACTCGTCGCTCATGCGGATCACGCCATTGGGCGCGGCGTGCATCAGGGCAATCAGCTTGGCCTGAGCGGCGGCATCGAACACCT
Organism: Ferrimonas sediminum; assembly: GCF_900100175.1. Taxonomy (GTDB): domain Bacteria; phylum Pseudomonadota; class Gammaproteobacteria; order Enterobacterales; family Shewanellaceae; genus Ferrimonas; species Ferrimonas sediminum. The sequence goes on along the minus strand of NZ_FNEM01000002.1, from coordinate 154,033 downwards.
GCCCGGCTTTGTCGGACGCCTGCAGGGTCAGAGCCAGGCCGGGCTCGGTGGCGGCCAGTTCGTTTTGCAGAATCGCCCGGTATTGGCTGATGCGCTGCTCCAGCAGGTCGACCTTGGTCGCCGGCAGTTGCACCGACATCCAGGCTTCACGGGTGATGGCGTTGCGCAGAGTGCCGCCGTTGATGCTGGACAGGCGCAGCTCCAGTTCGTCGGCGTGTCCAAACAAAAAACGGGCCAGCAGTTTGTTGGCGTTGCCTCGTCCCAGGTGGATGTCGCAGCCGGAGTGGCCGCCCTTGAGTCCGGTTAGGGCGATGTCAAAACTGTGCAGATCCGCCGGGGCGGCTTCACGGGGAGTCGCCACGGTCAGGGCGGCATCGACACCACCGGCACAGCCCATGTACACCTCCCCCTCCTCTTCGGAGTCGGTGTTGATCAGGATCTCTCCGCTGAGGACGCCGCCTTCCAGACCGAAGGCACCGGTCATGCCCGCCTCTTCATCGATGGTCAGCAGTACTTCCAGTGGACCGTGCTGCAGGTCATCGGCTTCCAGAACCGCCAGGGCCGACGCCATGCCGATGCCGTTGTCGGCACCCAGGGTGGTGCCGGTGGCCGTGACCCAGTCGCCGTCGATGCGGGCTTGAATCGGGTCGCGGGTGAAGTCGTGATCGGTATCGGCGTTTTTTTGCGGCACCATGTCCAGATGGGCCTGCAGAATGACTCCTTTGCGGTTCTCCATGCCTGCGGTAGCAGCCTTGGAGATGATCAGGTTGCCCACGTTGTCGATTTGGGTGGTCAACCCTTTTTGTTTTGCCCAGCTCTCAATGTGATTGCGCAGTGCAATCTCATGTTTGGAGGGGTGTGGGATGGAGCAGATGGTTTCAAACCAGCGCCACAATGGTTGTGGGCTCAAGGAACTCAGTGACTGCACAAGCAATTACTCCTGTATTCGCCGAAAAAAATGGTCGGGGCAGTGTACCACATCCGCTGTGGGCCGCCGGGAGCGGTCGTGGCCAATTGGCAGCTCAGGTTGACACCCTCTCTGGCGGGCGAAGGACCCGGGGAGTTGCTATCATGGCCAGGAAGGGATTTATAAAGGAAACACAACGTTATGGCACAGGTAACATTCAGTACACAGCAGCGGGATGCGCTGTTTGGTCAGTCCCCCTGGGACGCGGTATTGGTGGTCAGCGATCGATTTGTGCTGGCCGACTGGCCTGAGGTGGCCCAGTTGATTCAGCATGCGGCGTCGGTGGATCAACGCATCGGCAACGAGGCGACCCTGTTGCTGGCTCCGGGGTTGGCCGGTGGCAGACTGGTGTTGTCGCCCACCGGCGATCTGGACAGTGACTATGAGGATGTCCGACGTTTCTATGAAGCGGCAGAAACCGGCATCAAGATGGCTTACCGCGCCGGTGCCCGCAATGTCCTGTTGCTGGTGGATGGACCGGACGCCGATGCCCGCTACCTGCATGGCGCCGATGTCGCGGCCCTGGGTTGCGGTCAGGGGCTGTACCTGAATCCGGATGTGGAGGATGCCACCCAGGTTCGGGTCGGTCTGGTGGACGGCCAGGATGTGGACCGGCTGACTGCGCTCGAACAGGGGCGGGTGGCGGCCAGGGATCTGTGTGGGGGCGATCCCGAACAGATGGCACCGCCGGCGTTTGCGGATTATTGTCTGGCCCTGTTTGAGGAGGATCCGTTGGATGTCTCTATCATTGATGATGCTGAGCAACTGGTGCGGGATTACCCCCTGCTCAGTGCCGTGGCCCGCAGCAGTTTTGCCGTGGCGCGTCACAGTGCCCGGGTGGTGCGGGTAGAGTACTGCCCCGAGGGAGAGATTCATCAGACTTGGCTGATAGCAGGAAAAGGGGTGACCTACGATACCGGTGGCGCCGACTTGAAGGTGGGCGGTTCCATGGCGGGTATGAGTCGGGATAAAGGTGGGGCGGCGGCTACCGCTGGCTTTATGAAGACGGTGGCGATGTTGCGCCCGCGCGGGATTCGCATCATCGCCGAGATGGGTCTGGTCCGCAACAGCATCGGCAGTGACGCCTTTGTGCCCGATGAAATCATCACCGGCCATGCCGGTGCCCGGGTTCGCATTGGCAACACCGATGCTGAAGGGAGGCTGGTGCTGGCGGATCTGCTGTCGCACCTGCGCGAGGACGCCGAGAAGGCGGTCAACCCCAGAGTGTTTTCTTTGGCCACCCTGACCGGTCATGTGGGCCGGGCGTATGGTCCTTATACCGGAGTGGTGGAGAACAGCGTAGCCCGTCGCGGCCAGTTAGGGCGGGTGATGCAACAACTGGGTGAACGCTGGGCCGAACCCGTGGAGCTGTCGACCCTGAGGCGGGAAGATTTTGCTCAGGTAGCCCCTCGCAGCGAGTCGGAAGACCTGCTGTCGTCCAACAACGGGGCGTCGGTCAACATCAGTCGTGGCCACCAGTTCCCATTGGCGTTTCTGCTTCAGGCCTCGGGCCTGGATCAATACCACCTGGCTAGCGACAAGCCGATCCCCTATCTGCATGTGGATATCGCCTCCAGTGCCGTGGAAGCCAGTAATCCGCTGTACGGCAAGCCCACGGCCCGGCCGCTGACCACGCTGCTGGCGATGATGTCCGAGCTGTAACTCGATCACCCAGGCAGGGGCCCGGCTCCTGCCTGTTGCCCATGGGGCTCCGGACGCAGTGCCGTTTGTTCAAATCGGTAACCCTGGACTGTCCTTTCTGTGAATGCGTCGGTGCTGGGGCATGGGCGCCGGAGTCACGGTAACGGCGGTTTCTGCCTCGATGTTTCTCTCAACACCGACAGTCGACCGTCAGCCTGTAGCGAACGGAGTTCAAACTGTGATCTTGATCGGTGCGCTGGGCTTGTTCTGCGGGTGATGTGGTGGTTCCGGTGTGGTTTGTGAATTGCATCACGCGCACCAGGTCCATTCATATTGGTTATCATGTAATAAACTTTCAGGAATGTCGGTTTTTTTAAATTAATTCACAGAAAAACTTGTAATAAAATTACAAAACGGTATTATAGCAACTGTCGGGAGGCAACTCCCCCTAGTAAAACCAGATTGGTTTTCTTGCCTCAAAGGGTTGAGGCAAAAGTTTCTCCAAGGAACTGAGCAAGCTGTGCCAAGGAACTGCACCACTTTCACTAGGTGTTAGCATTTTTATCGGAGAACAATTATGAACTACCCATTTGGTTACAACGTTTCCCTTCACGGCAGCTGGTCAAACATGAGCTGGAACGCGACTGCGATCTACTTCGCTCGCTAAGAAGGACGGTAACGGACACCGTTACCCGCCTCACTTCGGTGAGGCAACAGTATCTCCAGGGAACCGAGTCGCTGTGCCAAGGAACCGCACCACTATTTAATCAGTGTTAGCAATCTATCGGAGCATACACAATGAACTACTCATTCGCTTACAACGTTTCTCTTCACGGCAGCTGGTCCAACATGAGCTGGAATGCCACCGCGATCTACTTCGCTCGCTAAGAGAAACCGTAACGGCCACGCCGTTATTCTGCCTCACTCTGCCGAGGCAACCGTATCTCCAGGGAACCGAGTCGCTGTGCCAAGGAACTGCACCACTATCGAATCAGTGTTAGCAACTATCGGAGCATACATTATGAACACCCAATTTGGTTACACCGTTAACCTGTATGGCAGCTGGTCATCCGCCGGCTGGAACGCGACCGCAATCTATTACGTTCGCTAAGCTTCACCCCTTGTAATTTCATCAGTTACTTGTTTTAGACCCCATCTGTGCCATTGGCGGGATTCGCCGATGGTTGTACGGTCCGACTTTGTCATCCTTGACGCCGGCAACCTTGTTGCCGGCGTTTTTTTATCCCTTTTTCATGGCGCTGTTCCTTAAAACGGGCCCGAGATCGTTCATGTCGGCGGTATCCGTCGTCGGCGGCCTGAGATTTACTGCGCTAATCCCGATCACATTCCTGAGCATTTTCATAACAGTTTTGCCATCATTTTGGCCTTTTGCTTGCTGAAATGTGGCGAAATCCGCATAATTGCGCCGCAACTGCCCCAGGCAGTGCGACTCTGTACTCAAATTATAAAATACTAAAAAATTAGGACATCCTATGTTGGAAAAGCTCTTCAAGCTGAAGGCCAACGGTACCAGCGCGCGCCAAGAGGTGATCGCCGGACTGACGACCTTCCTGGCGATGGCTTATATCATCTTCGTAAACCCATCGATGCTGGCCATTGCCGGAATGGACCAAGGGGCCGTATTTGTGGCCACCTGTCTGGCAGCTGCCATCGGTTGTTTCATTATGGGCTTTGTGGCCAACTACCCTATCGCTCTGGCACCCGGGATGGGCCTGAACGCATTCTTCACCTTTGTGGTCGTCGGTCAGATGGGCTACTCCTGGCAGACAGCCCTGGGGGCGGTATTCCTGTCCGGTCTGTGCTTCCTGCTGCTGTCGGTCATCAAGGTTCGTGAGTGGATCGTTAACGCGATTCCCATGTCGCTGCGACTGGGTATTGCTGCGGGCATCGGCCTGTTTCTGGCGTTTATCGGCCTGCAAAGTGCAGGGATCATCGTCGATAATCCGGCGACTCTGGTGTCTTTGGGGGATGTCACCCGCTTCGAAAGCATCATGGCGATGCTCAGCTTCCTGCTGGTGATTACCCTGGTTCATTTCCGCCTCAAGGCGGCGGTACTGATCAGCATTCTGGCGGTCACCGTGTTGGCGCTGGTGTTTGGTAAGCAGGAGTTTACCGGCATCATGTCCCCGCCGCCGTCCATCATGCCGACCCTGATGCAGATGGACTTGGCCGGCGCCATGGAGGTGGGCATGCTGTCTGTGGTGTTTGCCTTCCTGTTTGTGGATCTGTTTGATACCTCCGGTACTCTGATTGCGGTGGCGCAGCGCGGTAACATGCTTGACGATCAGGGCAAGTTGCCTCGCCTGAGCAAGGCGCTGTTTGCCGACTCCAGCGCCACCATTGCCGGCGCCATGCTGGGAACCTCCACCACCACCAGTTACGTGGAAAGCACCGCCGGTGTCGCCTCTGGCGGCCGGACCGGTCTCACTGCGGTGGTCGTGGGCTTGCTGTTCTGTGCCTGCCTGCTGTTCTCACCTCTGGCGGGGATGGTGCCTGCCTATGCCACTACCGGAGCCCTGCTGTACGTCGCCATCCTGATGATGTCCGGCCTGGTGGGCGTAGACTGGGAAGACTTGACCGAAGCGGCGCCGGTGGTACTGACCACCCTGGTGATGCTGTTGAGCTACTCCATCTCTCACGGCATCGCCGTGGGCTTCATCAGCTATGCGGCACTGAAACTGATGACCGGCCGGTTCCGGGCTCTGAACCCCGCAGTGGCCGTTCTGGCGATCGCCTTTATCCTGAAATACGCCTTCCTATAAGCAAGTCGTATAAAAAAGCAACGAGTCGTGATGGGCGTCCCTTTTAGGGGCGCCTTTTTGCGTTTTTAAGATGTGCTTTGAGGAGCCCTGGGTTATAAAGGAGAGATGTGTCTTTAACTGTCAGTACGATGTCTTCTTTATCAACGTCCTATAAACGCGTGGTGGTTAAGCTTGGAACCAGTGTCCTTACCTCTGGGGGGGAGTGTCTGGATCGGGCCCACATGGTTGAACTGGTGCGCCAGATGGCTCGCCTGAAACGCGGCGGCTGCGAGGTGATACTGGTCACTTCCGGTGCCATCGCCGCAGGGCGGGAGCATCTGGGACAGCCGAGTCTGCCCAATAACGTGGCCAGCAAACAGATGTTGGCGGCGGTAGGGCAGAGTCATCTGATTCAACAGTGGGAACACCTGTTTAACCTCTATGGCATGCACGTGGGACAGATGTTGCTGACCCGGGCCGATCTCGACGATCGGGAGCGCTACCTCAACGCCAAAGACACCCTGCATGCACTGCTTAATTTTGGCATTGTGCCCATCGTCAACGAGAACGACGCCGTGGCCACGGCCGAGATCAAGGTGGGGGATAACGACAACCTGTCGGCGCTGGTGGCGATGCTGGCGGACGCCGATAAACTGATCCTGCTGACCGACCAGCAGGGGCTGTTTACCGCCGATCCCCGCTCCAACCCCCAGGCCGAGTTGATTTCCGAGGTAAATCGCATCACCGACGAGCTGCGAAAGCTGGCCGGTGGCAGTGGCTCCAACCTGGGCACCGGAGGCATGGCCACCAAGCTGCAAGCCGCCGATGTGGCTCAGCGGGCCGGGATTCCGGTGGCGATCGCCGCCGGCCACAGCGAAGGGGTGATCGAGCGACTGGTGCTGGGTGAGTCGGTCGGTACCCGTTTCTGCGCCGATGCCCAGCCCTTGGATGCCCGCAAGCAGTGGTTGCTGGCGGCACCCTCCAGTGCCGGTTCGGTGACCGTCGATGAGGGGGCGGTGCGTGCCTTGGTGGATAAGGGATCCAGCTTATTGCCCAAGGGAATTGTGGCATTGAGCGGATCTTTTCAGCGTGGCGCCACCATCGACATCTGCAACCACAGCGGCCGCATCATCGGCCGTGGCATTGCCCGTTACGATGGCGCCAGCCTGGCCAAGATTCTGGGCTGCCACTCGGATCAGATTGAGCAGCACCTTGGCTTCAGTTACGGCACCGTGGCGGTGCATCGCAATGATTTGGTGATTCTATGAGTAATAACGAATTGAGTAATCTGGGCCAGGCGGCCCGCCAGGCCAGTTTTGCCCTGATGTCGCTGCGCCGCCCCCAGAAAGACGCCCTGCTGACCAGCATCATCGATGGCATCGGTGCCGCTCAGGAGGAGATTCTGGCAGCCAATGGCCAGGATCTGGCCGATGCCCGCGACGCCGGACTGGACGACGCCATGCTGGACCGACTGCTGCTGACGCCGCAGCGACTGGAGGCGATCTGCAGTGACATTCAGACCGTCATCGGCCTGGCGGATCCTGTGGGCGAGGACATCGACAGCAAGCTGTTGGATAACGGCATGCGCCTGAGCCGCCGCCGCATCCCCCTGGGCGTGGTCGGGGTGATCTACGAAGCGCGGCCCAATGTCACCATCGACATCGCGGTGTTGGCGCTGAAAACCGGTAACGCCGCGATTTTGCGAGGGGGCAAGGAGACCCGGCGCAGTAACCTGGCGCTGGTGGCGGTGATTCACCGGGCCCTGGCTGAGCATAACCTGCCCCAGGCAGCCATCGGCCTTATTGACAACCCGGATCGGGCCCTGGTAGCCCAACTGCTGAAGCTGGATCGTTACGTGGACATGATCATTCCCCGCGGCGGCGCCGGCCTGCATCAGCTGTGTAAAGAGCAGGCCACCATACCGGTGATTACCGGTGGCATCGGCATCTGCCACCTGTATGTGGATGTCAGCGCCGATCTGGACAAGGCGCTGGCGGTGATTGAAAACGCCAAGGTTCAGCGGCCGACGGTGTGCAACGCTCTCGATACCCTGCTGGTGCACGCTGATGTGGCCGGGACTCTGTTGCCAGCGTTGCAGGCGCGACTGGCCCCCCAGGGGGTGAAGCTGCTGGGCTGCGCCCGCACCGCGGCGCTGATTGAGGCGGCGCCCGCCGAAGAGGGCGATTATGACCGTGAGTGGTTGTCCCTGACCCTGGGCATTAAGGTAGTGGACGATGTCGAGCAGGCCATTGACCACATTCGGGCCCACTCCAGTGATCACTCTGAATCGATTTTGACCGCCGACATGGCGGTGGCCCACTACTTTGCGGCCTGTATCAACTCGGCGGCGGTGTACATCAATGCCAGCACCCGCTTTACCGATGGCAGTCAGTTTGGTTTGGGTGCGGAAGTGGCGGTCAGCACCCAGAAGCTGCATGCTCGTGGCCCCATGGGGTTGGAGGCGCTGACCACCTACAAGTGGCTGGGTGTCGGCGACTACACCGTGCGTCAGTAAACCCTTCCTTCCCGGCGGTGCGGGGTCAGACTGCGCCGCCGCGGTTTGCTCCATTCCTCGGAGCAGGTACACTGTGCAGCATTGCGCAAAGCGGAAAAAGTATGAAATTTCAGCACCGTCCACTGGTTCGACTGACTAATCGCATCGGCATTGCCGCCCTGGCTCTGCTGCTGTTGCCCTCTTTGATTGCCGCGCTGGTGTACCAGGGGGAGAGTGGCGAATCGTTCAGTTTCCTGAATCACAGCCTGTCTGAGCTGGGGCGTTACGGCACCTCGCCTCTGGCGGTGCTGGTGAATGGCGGGCTGTTTTTCGGCGGCTTGGCGCTGACCTTGTCTTTTATCTTCAGTAACTGGCTAATCAACAGAAGCTTTCGATCTCCACTGCTGGTGTGCGGGGTGTTGCTGAGCCTGTGCTTGTCCGGCTGTGGGTTGTTTCCGGTCAACGTCGGCGCCCTACACTCCAAGGCGATGATGGCGTTTTACGCCATGACCATTCTCTGCGCCCTGTTTTATTGCCGCTCTATCCTGGTGGACAAACCCCCGCGCTGGGGGGTGGTACCGGCGGTGGCGGCGGCGCTGTTTGCCTCCAATCTGCTGTTTCGAGACGACGCCATGCTGGTGTTGCAGGATCGCTACCCCTTCGGTTTGTTTGGGGCCGAGCGGCCACTGATCTGGTGGCCGGCCCTGCTGGGGTGGTTGCTGCTGGTTTCCGTTACCCTGTGGTTGTTTTATGCGTTGGTACTGGTATTTCGTGACGGCGAAGCGGAGCCGCAGCGGCCAGATCCTCACTAAGTTGGGTTAGCCAATCGGCGTCCAGGCCGGGCCCGGGCACCAGGCGCATCCACTCCACTCCCTGTTGTTGCCAATAATGGATGGCGTCGAGCCGGTCAACCGGGATGGCGCCGTGGGTCTGAGGCCCGTTGATGTGCAGCATCTCCTGGCCCTCCAAAGTGGAGGCCAGCGGCAGTGACCGCTGTTGGCAGATTTTGTCGCAGTGGGCTTTGTTGCGCCCCTGAATCCGGGCGGTGGCACAGCGGGCTGAGACCGCCAGTACCGGCCAGCCGAAGCCGATCATCTCCGCCGACAAGGGGGTAATCAGTGCCTCCCGGGCCTGGGCGATCAGCACCGCGGCGTTGTCATCGCTGATGTCGATGGGCGGGGTAAAACCGATGGCGCCCAGGCTTTGCATCCACCTCAGGCTGTCGAGGTTGTACAGATTGAGGTTGGCGCTGGCCAGAAACGGCCGTTTCTGCTCCGCCATCAGCTGCACGGCGGTCAGGTCACTGGCCTCCACCAAACACTCGGTTTGATGGCAGATCTGTTGCAGCAGCTTCAGTTCCCTCGGGCCGTTGATCAGATTCAGGGTCGACAGCACCACCTGCTTGCCACTGTGGCTGGCGACCTCGGCGTACTCCAGCAGGCTGCGCAGCGCAGGCCGGTCGCGCTTTTCACACACGGTTTCCCCCAGGTAGACCCGGTCGACGCTCAACTGGTTGAGCTGCTCCAGTTGCCGTTGCTGCTGTTGGCGGCTCAGCGGCCAGCTGTTCAGGGTTAATGACAGTTTCATCGATGCTCCTTATCAGTGCCAGCTGCCGAGGTAGGCGCCGGTGGTGATCAGGCTCCCTTCCGCCAGTTGCTTCAATTGTCCCTGCCAGTGGGGATCGCTGCGATAGCCATCCGGGTCGTGGCGCCAGCGGTCGATGGCCTGACGCCAGATCTGGGTGACCTGACGGGTGTAGTAGGGGCTGCGTTGGCGCCCCTCCAGTTTCAGGGCGGCGACGCCGGCCCGGCCAAAGCGGGGCAGCAGCGGTAGGGTGGACAGGGAACAGGGACGGGAGATGGGGTAGAGGGCTTTGCCGTCGACCACAAACTGGCCTTTGCATACCGTCGGGTAGCCGCCGGGTTCATTGGGGGCGACCCGATCCAGCAGGTGGCCATTGAGGCGCACGTCGCGGCTGTGGTTTTGCGTCTCCCAGCTCACCAGCGCACCGGGAGAGCAGGCGCCGCCGGAGTTGGGGGAGTGGCCGCTGGCGTAGTGGGACAGCTGGCAGCGGCCCTCTGCCATGACGCACAGGCTGCCTCCGGCAAACACCTCAATCTCCACCGGGCTGTCGGCACAAATCGCCTCCACGGTGTCGATGTCCAGTACCCGGGGTAACACCGCCCGGGTGATGCCAAACTGCTCGTGAAACAGTTTCAGGGTCGGCAGGTTGGCGGCACTGGCTTGCACCGACAGATGGCGCTCGGTGTCCGGATAGTGGCAGGCGGCGAAGGCCAGCAGACCGGGGTCGGCCATGATCAAGGCGTCGGCCCCGGCTTCGGCGGCGGTGCACACCGCTTGCTGCCAGCGCTGTTCCTGGCCCGGTTGGGGGAAGGTGTTGATGGCCACCATCAGCACCTTGCCGCGTTGGTGACAGCGTTCGCTGGCCTGTTGCAGCTCGTCGGCGGTGAAGTTGATGCCAGCAAAGCTGCGGGCATTGGTGTCGTTTTTCAGGCCGACGTAGACCGCGTCGGCGCCCGCGTCCAGGGCGTTGTCCAGGGCCGCCAGATTGGCGACCGGAGCCAGAAGTTCCATGTCTTAAACTCGACTGAATTTGTGGATTTTGCCAATTTACCGGAAACCGGAAACCAGACTTTGATCCTGAACACTGATTGTGATGAAGATCTTAATTACAATGCGTTTTTTGACCTAATGACGGATGCTTAGGTGACACACTCTCTGCCCCACTTTACCCCCCCTCTTACCCCCATCGCCCTGGTGTTGCAGCAGGTGCTGAAGCTGCGTTTCGATGCCTTGCTGCGTCAGGGAGAACTCAATTTTCTGGAAGGCAAACGGATCGCCATTCAACTGCGGGGGATGCCGATGGCGGTGTCTTTGGGGTTGACGGCTGGTGCCTGGCAGATTGACTGGGCCGATGGCAGTGAAGACGCCCTGCTCGACGGCAGCCTCAGCGCCTTTACGTTTCTGGCTTTTGGCCAGGGGGATGCGGATGGCCTGTTTTTTCAGCGACAGCTGGAGATGAGCGGTGAAACCGAACTGGCGATGGAGCTGAAAGCCTTGCTGGGTCGGGTCAGCTTGCTGCCGCCATTGCCGGAGTCGCTGCTGCCCTGGTGTCGCCGGCTGCTGAAAGGGCCGTTCGGCTGAGTGCTCAGGCCTTGCCGGTCAGGATCAGGTATTTGGCCATCAGGGTGGCCTCGTCTTCCTGATGCTCAGGATCCGGGTCGATGCAATCGATGGGGCAGACGCTGACGCAGGTGGCCTTGTCGTAATGGCCCACACATTCGGTACAGCGATCCGGGTCAATCTCGTAGATCTCCTCACCCATGGTGATGGCCTGATTGGGACACTCAGGTTCACACATGTCGCAGTTGATGCAGCTGTCGAGGATGATTAACGCCATGATGGTTCCGGTCCGATTACGAGAGAGGGCGGCGACTTTACCATAAGTTTAGTTGTGAGTCAGCCCGAAGCAAAAAGGGCACCCCGGGGTGCCCTTTTGATTGCCTAATCAGCGCGGGTTCAGGCCGGTTTAATGGGGTTACGGGTGGTCTGCCCCTCGTCCAGGTTGCGCATCAGGATGGCATGGCCCAGATCGATCTCTTCCGGCAGCGGCAGGTACACGGTGTGGCCGTTACCCGGCGCCACGTCCATGGTTTCGCCTTTGCGGTTTTCGATGTGCTCCAGATTGAGGTTGAGATTGCCCTGTGGGGTCATCAACTCGACGCTGTTGCCAATCTCGAAGCGGTTTTTCACCAGCACTTCCGCCAGACCCTGGGCGTTGCGCTCGCCGGTGAACTCGCCGACAAACTGCTGCTTCTCGGACACCGAGTAGCCGTAATCGTAATTCTGGTACTCGTCGTGGGTGTGACGACGCAGGAAGCCTTCGGTGTAGCCACGGTGGGCCAGGGACTCCAACGACAGCATCAGGTTGGGGTCGAACGGGCGGCCGGCGGCGGCGTCATCAATCGCCTTGCGGTACAGTTGCGCGGTACGGGCGACGTAGTAGAAGCTCTTGGTGCGGCCCTCGATCTTCAGCGAGTGCACGCCCATTTTGCTCAGGCGCTCCACGTGCTGAATGGCACGCAGATCCTTGGAGTTCATGATGTAGGTGCCATGCTCGTCTTCAAAGGCAGGCATGTACTCACCGGGGCGGTTGCCCTCCTGCAGCAGCACGATCTGATCGCTGGGGGCACCGGCGCCCAGGGTTGGCTGCACGATTTGTGGCTGGCTGGCGTCGGTTTGCGGGTTTACCGCTACTACGTCGCCGGCTTCGTTCTCTTTGGCTTCGTGAACGTTGTAGTTCCAGCGGCAGGCGTTGGTGCAGGTGCCCTGGTTGGGGTCACGCTTGTTGATGTAACCGGACAGCAGGCAACGGCCGGAGTAGGCCATACACAGGGCGCCGTGAACAAACACCTCCAGCTCCATCTCCGGACACTGCATGCGGATCTCTTCAATCTCGTCCAGGGACAGTTCCCGCGACAGGATCACCCGCTCAATGCCCTGGCGCTGCCAGAATTTGACGCTGGCCCAGTTGATGGCGTTGGCCTGTACCGACAGGTGAATCGGCTGATCCGGGTAGGCGTCTTTGACCATCATGATCAGCCCGGGATCGGACATAATCAGCGCATCTGGCTTCATCTGCATCACGGGGTCGATGTCGCGCAGGTAGGTCTTGAGCTTGCTGTTATGAGGAGCGATGTTGGAAACCACGTACAGCTTCTTGCCCTGGGCGTGGGCTTCGTCGATGCCGGTCGCCAGATTGTCCAGGTTGAAATCGTTGTTGCGCACTCGCAGGCTGTAGCGGGGCTGACCGGCGTACACCGCGTCGGCACCGTAGGCAAACGCGTAGCGCATATTCTTCAGGGTTCCCGCAGGGGACAGCAGTTCTGGCTTAAACATGGTATTCCTATAGCTCTTCAGGGCGGCGGGCATTCTACAGAATGCCCGCCTGCGGATGCAAATTTGATTATAAAATAACCATTGCCAACGTGTGGCTATTGCCGCTTACTGGCGGGCCAGACGGTGGTTGGCTGGCAGGGCTTCAAAGTCGCTGCGGAACGGGTTAATGTCGAGGCCGCCGCGACGGGTATAGCGCGCGTACACCGTCAGTTGCTGGCAACCACAATAGCGTTTCAGGTCCATGAAGATTCGCTCTACACACTGCTCGTGGAACTCGTTGTGGCGGCGAAAGCTGATCAGGTAACGCAGCAGCTTTTCCCGGTCGATGCGGCCGCCTTTGTAGCGAATCTGGACGCTGCCCCAGTCCGGCTGCGAGGTGATCAGGCAGTTGGATTTCAGCAGATTGGATCGCAGGGTTTCTTCCACTACGTCGTCACCGGCGGCGCCACTGAGGTAATCCGGATTAAACTGGTAGTCGTCGATGCTGATGTCCAGATCGTCGATCAGCTCGCCCTCCAATTCCACCAGAGGTTCGGCGGCAAAGGCATCGGGCAGGACGATGTTCACCGACACTTCGCCCTGGGCGCACTGACTCAAATCTCTGGCCAGGGCGTCGCGCACCGCGTCGACGCTGTCGAAGCGGGTCTGGTTGAAGCTGTTGAGGTACAGCTTGAACGACTTGGACTCCACCAGATTGGCGGAGCTGACCGGTAGGGCAAAATGGGCGATGGCCACCATGGGCTTGCCCTTGGCATTGAGCCAGGACAGTTCGAAACCGGTCCAGATGTCGGCGCCAGTGAAGGGCAGGGCATCGCCCAGGCCGATGGCATCACGGTTCAGTTGCCTTGGCACCCCTTGCAACAGCTCTGGGGCGTACTGGTCCTGATACTGGGTTTGCTGGCCCAGAGTTAATCCCGACAGGGCGTCGGCCCCTTGGTAGGGATCGTGATGATCTGTCATAACGTTTCCGATTCGTGGCACAATAATCCTCTATTCTACCCCAGTGACCCGGAATCTATGAACCACAGTGCCGCTTTAGAGCAGTTTTTCGACCGTTTTCGCCACGCCTGGCAGTCTACTCACGGCCAGTTGCCGGTAACCGACCGCGATGAAGCCGGGCCAGCGGCCGTCTCTGAGCATGAGTTGGGCCAGCACTGGCAGGCGGTGCCTCAGCAACCGCTGGGAGCGTTTTCCAACCTGGAGCCGGCATTGGAGTTGCCGGTACACCCGGATCTGCAGGCGTTCTATGGTCACTTCTACGGCGGCAACCTGCAGTTTGATGCCGACTTTGGCTGTGGTGAATTGCTGCAGCCCTGGAACCAGGATGATTTTGCCTTTCTGCAGGAGAATCTGGTGGGTCACGCGTTGATGAAAAAGCGCCTCAAGCAACCGGCGACCTGGTTTGTGGGGGTGATGGAGCAGTCGGATGCCATGGTGGTGATGGACAATGCCGACGGCAGCCTGTGGCTGGAGGTTCCGGGGCAGGAGCCGCACCAGAAGCTGGCGGACAACCTGTCTGAGCTGTTGGGCCAGATTGCTCCCAGAGTGATGATGCCTGAACCGGCTCCGCTGCCGCCTCCGCGGCCAGGGTTCTGGGCCCGGCTTAAGGCGATGCTGGGGGACCTTACTGGTCGCCGTTAACCCGGCGCATGGCGAGAAAGCGGTGTCGCTTAAAGGCGCCTGTTGGACGTGGACTTGATTCTGACCTGCGCCGATGTGACCGCCCTTTCAAATGCCGTTTTCTGCCCGTTTTAAGAGGAGTGGCTGCCCCGGTTTTTACCATCGGAGCCTCGGCGGTAAGCGATTGACCCATTGGTCGACACCGATAATGGGGGGGGCAATCACTTCGGTTTCGAGTATTGGTTGCTCTTTTTTATTCCAGTTTGTGTTTTTGACTCTGTGGTCCAGTCACTGCCCGATTACCTAGGCTCTTCAATTGTCTGAGAACAAACTCATGGTGCTTACCCGAGGGGTTTAGACTGTCTATTTGTTTGGGATTTTCTGCATTGGGTGTTGGTTTAATCCCAGGTCTATAAATTAGTAGGTAATTGTCGTACGTGCGCAACTGCAGACAATGAAATGCCAATACTAAGCCATTAAATAGGCTGGAATTTGATAATTGAACGACTCTGAACTATAGAAAGAGCACCTTTAATGGATTAAGTGGGTGTTTCTGATGAAACAAACGGGTTTGTGGGTCTTTGTTTTCCTTTTTTGTGCATTTGGGATGACTGTTGGGTGCGGCGGTGATGGCAGCCTGGATCAACGGGATCAATCGGTGCCGCCGGAGCAGTGGCGGCCCGATGGCGGGGACGACAACGATGGCGGCAGTGGCAATGACATTACCTTCGCCGCCCACTCCCTGACGATGAGTATGTGGAGTTGTCCAGACCCCTATGCCGACACCTTGGATGGTTGTACGCAGCAGACCCGTTTTGATGCCCAGAAGGCGGCTGTGCTGCAGCTCAGTGCCAAACGCGATGGTGCCAATGTCCAGGGTGAGTTGGTGACCGTCTACTCCGATAAGGGCAGCCTGATTCCCGCCGATGGTCGGGTACTGACCGACAGCGACGGCAACGCCCTGCTGCGGCTGCAAGCTGACAACGATGAGGGGGTGGTGGCCATCACCGCCAGCTATGCCGATGCCGCTGCGCAGATGTACGCCCAGATCAACGCCATAGAGGTGGGGCTGAGTCTGACCACCAGTCTGGTCGATGGCCAGATTCTCTCCGATGGCTCCACCCTGGCAGTGACCGCATCACTGACGGTCAATGGCCAGCCCTACCTGGAGCCGTTGCCGGTCTCCTTCTCATCGGCCTGTGCCTTGAGCGGCGAAGCGGAGATCGATGAGCAGGTGCTGTCCCAGGACGGCGAGGCGGTGGCCACCTACCGCTCCACCGGTTGTGAGCAGCAGGATCAGATAACCGCCACCCTGAGCCTGGGCAGCAGCACCGCCACCGACAGCGTTACCGTGCCCCTGGCGTCGGTGCCCATCGCCAGCATCCAGTATCTTTCTGCCACTCCCGACTACCTGCAGCTGGAAGGCACAGGCGGTGTGCGTACTACCACTCTGGTGTTCCAGGTACTGGATCAGAACGGCCAGCCCAAGCAGGGGGTGGACATCGCCTTTGCTCCAGCCAGTGGCGGTGACCGGTTCTCCCTGAATACCCTGTTAGCCAGGAGCAACAGCGAGGGTAAGGTCTCCGTTGCCCTGACCTCCAAGAATCTGCCCGGTCCGTTTCGGG
Organism: Ferrimonas sediminum; assembly: GCF_900100175.1. Classification (GTDB taxonomy): domain Bacteria; phylum Pseudomonadota; class Gammaproteobacteria; order Enterobacterales; family Shewanellaceae; genus Ferrimonas; species Ferrimonas sediminum. The sequence continues at coordinate 138,004 of NZ_FNEM01000002.1, read as the reverse complement.
TCAAGGCCGAAGTGGTGGACAGTGATCCTCTGATCGTGGCGGTGTCCCAGGAGCTGCGAGTCGGAACCGGGTTGCCTGATAAGAACAGCTTCGACATCAGTTTCTCGGTACTTAACCCCCAGGCGTGGCGTTATAACGGGGTGCGGGTTGGCATCAATGTTTATGCCGCCGATCACTTTAACAACCCGGTGCCGGACGGTACCGCCATCTCTGTAGTGACCGAAGGCGGCGCTGTGGGAGCCAACTGTCTGACTGAAAATGGCATCTGTAATGTGGACTGGGTTTCACAGGACCCTCGTCCTGATGATGGTCGAGTAACCGTAACGGCCTGGATCGAGGGAGAGGAGTCCTTTGACGATGCCAACGGCAACGGCTTCTACGATCAGGGCGAGTGGGACGGCATTGATGAGCACGAGGCCTATTTCGATATCAACGAAAGTGGCAGCCACGATGATGGTAGTGGCGTTGCTTCCCTTGAGTCATTTATTGACCGCAGCGGGAATGGCCTATGGGACGGTGGCGACGGCCACTACAACGGCCTGCTGTGCCAGGGGGAGCCCCTGAGCAGCGGCGATTGCAGTCGGGAACTGGTGGATCTGAATGTGTCCGGCGTGATTGTGATGTCCGGAGCGAGACCGGAAGTCTATTTCTGCCACTTCGATGAGCTTGGGGTCGATGGTGATAATGATGGGCTAGAGGGATGGTTTGATTGTTGGAATGATGAAACCGATACGCCTTGGATGGCAACTGCTCCTGCCGGTGGCAAGGTGGCTGTCTGCGTCTTTGACGTAGCGGAGAATGGCGGTTTCCCCGATGCGCCCTATGGTACCTTTAACCCTGTGCCATACGGCACCACAGTGAAGTTTGAAACAGACGGAAATGTGGAAGTTGTGGGTCAGAGCAGCTTTACCCAGCGGAGCACCAATGTGCCTATCTACCATGTAGATGAGGATGACGTGGTTCGTGCGGATAATCGCAGTACCTGTGGCACCGGTTGGTACGGAGCCGGACTTGTCGTTGGGCCGGAGGGAGGTACTTTCTCTGTTGAGGTGGAGTTGCCTGATGGTCTTTTCATTTCCACCTCTATGAACCTAACCCCTTAGCGCAGTGAGGCCCGGCACTTTCCGGGTAGTAGTAGGAACGGCCTCTCGCGAGGCCGTTTTTTTTAGGGGTTAGAAGAAGCCCAGCGGGTTGGGATCGTAGCTCACCAGCAGGTTTTTGGTTTGCTGGTAGTTGCCAAGGGCCATCTTATGGGTCTCCCGTCCCATGCCGGATTGCTTATAGCCGCCAAAGGCGGCGTGGGCAGGGTAGAGATGGTAGCAGTTGACCCACACCCGGCCGGCTTCGATGGCGCGGCCGACCCGAAAGGCGCGGTTCTGGTTCATGGTCCAGATGCCGGCGCCCAGGCCGTAGCTGGTGTCGTTGGCGATGGCCAGTGCCTCGGCTTCGTCTCTGAAGGTGGTGATCCCCAGGGTCGGGCCGAAGATCTCCTCCTGAAACACCCGCATGCCGTTGTGGCCCTTGAGCAGGGTCGGTTGCACGTAGAAGCCGGACTCCACCCCCGAAGGCTGGCTGGCCTGGCCGCCGATCAGGAACTCGGCGCCTTCGGCCCGGGCCACCTCCATGTAACTCATGATTTTATCGAACTGTTCCTGAGAGGCCTGGGCGCCCACCTGGGTGTCGGTGTCCAGTGGGTTGCCCTGTTTGATGGTTTTGGCCCGTTCGATCACCCGTTCAATAAACCGGTCGTAGATGGACTCATGCACCAGCGCCCGCGACGGGCAGGTACAGACTTCCCCCTGGTTGAAAAAGCCCAGCAGCAGCCCTTCGACGCACTTGTCGATGTAGGCCTCGTCCTGATCCAGAATGTCTTCGAAGTAGATGTTGGGGGATTTGCCCCCCAGCTCCAGGGTCACCGGAATCAGGTTGTCGGCGCCCTGATGCATGATGTGGCGGCCGACCTCGGTGGAGCCGGTGAAGGCCAGTTTGCGGATCCGTTTCGAGCTGGCCAGAGCCTGGCCGGCCTCGTGACCGTAACCGTTCACCACGTTGATGATGCCGGCGGGCAGCAAGTCCTGCAGGGTTTCCATCAGCACCAGGATGCTGGCCGGGGTCTGTTCGGCGGGTTTGAGTACCACGCAGCAGCCTGCGGCCAGGGCCGGTGCCAGTTTCCAGGCTGCCATCAGCAGCGGAAAGTTCCAGGGGATGATCTGGCCCACCACGCCGATGGGCTCGTGATAGTGGTAGGCACTGGTGTTGGGATCCAGTTGACCGATGCTGCCCTCCTGGGCGCGCAGGGCGCCGGCGAAGTAGCGGAAGTGATCCACGCACAGCGGCAGATCGGCGGCCAGGGTTTCGCGAATCGGTTTGCCGTTGTCCCAGGTTTCCACCAGAGCCAGCGTTTGGCTGTAGGCCTCAATGCGGTCGGCAATCTTCAGCAGCAGGTTGGCCCGTTCGGCCGCCGGGGTGGCGCCCCATAGGGGCTGTGCCTGATGGGCGGCGTCCAAAGCCAGTTCAACGTCGGCGGCGCAGGACTGGGGGATGTCGCAGATGGTGGAGCCGTCCACCGGACTGGTGTTGGCAAAATAGCGGCCCTGGCTGGGCTCGACCCACTGGCCACCGATGAAGTTGGCGTAGCGTGGCTTAAAGTTGAACAGGGCATCGTTGCTGCCGGGTTTGGCATAGATCATGGTGCGTCTCCTTCGCGTCGGGTGGCGAGAGTGACGGCGCGGGAGACGACACAGCACAAAGACGTTGGAGCCCTGAAACGGCCCGGGCTTCGGCCGCGCCGAAAGCTCTTTGATTGGGAGTAGAAAGGCTTCGTTTGCCGAAGCCGAACCGCCAGTATGGAAGGATTGGCGGTTTTCGCCTTTAGACTTTAGTCCAATGCCGGTTCAGATCAGGTCCCAGGACAGGTTGGACACCAGACGGCAATCGTGGCAAACGAAGTGAAACAGGTCGTGAATGGTTTCGCCCAGGTACCAGTCCGGGTTGCCACAGCGAGGGCAGGGGCGCACCTTCTCCTCGGCCAGGGTGGCACCGCCGACCCGGTACAGGTAGTAATAGGTCGGTACCTGGGTCAGGTACTCGATGCGGCCACGCAGATCCCAGCCGCGGCGAAACAGGGCACTGTCCACCTGGGTGATCTCGTCCAGGGCGGCAAACTCGACCGCACCACTGCCGGCCATCTGCAGCTCATCACAGGCTTGCCATTCACTCTGCCATTTAATCAATGCCTTATGGTCGCCATTAAAGGTCGCCGGCAACCGGTACAGGGGCACCGGCATCATGGTCTCACCATCCCGAAGCGGTGAGCAGGTGTGAACGTAGGTGGTGTACAGCAGTTGCCAGTTGCTGGGCAGCACCGGTGAGCTGGCTTCGCTGTTGATGTCGCGCCCCAGCACCTTGAGACGGGGGCGGGTCAGGCTGGCATCGGCCAGCTTATCCAGCCGCTGCTTGACCCAGTCGGAGTGAAATCTCGGGTGCAGGCTGTCCTCTTCCGGGCACAGGGCCCGCAGCCGAAACTCGGCCTGGTTCTGCATCACCGGGAACTCTTTCCCCAGGATCTGGCCATTGGCACGCCAGGCTTCCACCAGCTGATTGATGGCGTACTCCACCTGAGACAGGGTGGTGTCATCAAAGCATTCGAAACGCAGTTCTACCAAGTACATGAGGGACTCCGGTTGGGTTGGGGCGGCCATTATAACGGCGCTGGCGGTGACGGCAAGCTTGTACCTGAAGGGCGCGATCGGTAGGTTGTATACTTTATTCATAAATTATGAGTGTTCAAGGATGACCCAACCCTCTACAAGTGGCTGGAACGATGCCAGTAAACTGGGGATCGGCGCTGCCATTGCCAGTCTAGGCTATGTCTTCTGGGTGGTCGGCGGCATGGAGCTGGTGGAGCGACTGGCCTTCTATGGTGTTAAGACCACCGCCAGCATCTACGCCACCGATGCCCAATCGATGGGGGGGCTGGGCCTGACCATGACCGACTTCAGCTGGATTTTGCTGGCCTGGGCCCTGTTTCAGTCCTTTGTGCCGGTGTTCTTCGGCGCCACCGCCGATCGCATCGGCTACAAGGAAACCATCGCCCTGTCGACGGTAATTAAGATTGGCGCCTACCTGATCATGGCGCTGTTTCCGTCGTTCTGGGGATTTTTGCTGGGAGCGGCGACCCTGGCATTTGGCACTGGCATCTTTAAGCCCGGTATTCAGGGCACCCTGGTCAAGTGCTCAACCCGGGAGAACTCCGCCATGGCCTGGGGACTGTTTTATCAGATGGTCAATATTGGCGGCTGGTTGGGGCCGATTCTGGCGGCGCAGATGCGCATCCTGGCCTGGGACAAACTGTTTTTTGCCTGTGCAGCCATCATCAGCCTGAATTTCCTGTTGCTGCTGACCTACCGAGAGCCGGGCAAAGCGCAGCGGCGCGCGGTGTCGCATCAGAGTGGCATGTGGCGCAGTGCCTGGAGGGAGATTCGTCAACCGCACCTGATGCGTTACACCCTGCTGTTTTCCGGCTTCTGGTTTATGTTCATGGCCCTGTTCGATGTTCTGCCGGTGTACATTCGTGACTGGGTCGACACGCGCACCCTGGTCACCGGCCTGTTTGGTGACCGTGAGCCGGGGGCGGTGATGCAGGCCGTGTTGGCCATCGACCCCGCGACCCTGGCGGTACTGCCGGAGGGGATCATGAACATCAACTTCGGCATGATCATGTTGGTGTGCTTCCTGTACGCGGCGGTGGCCGGCCGCATCGGCACGGTACCGTCGTTGGTGATTGGCACCTTGCTGTGTTCGCTGGGGCTGCTGACCCTGGGGCTGTCGACGTACGCCTGGATCATTGTGCTGGCGGTGCTGGTGTTCTCCTCCGGTGAGATGCTGGCCAGCCCCACCTCCTCCAAGTTCATTGGCAATCTGGCTCCGGATGACAAAAAAGCGATGTACTTGGGGTTTAAGGAGCTGCCCTACGGTATCGGCTGGGTGGCGGAGTCGATCATCGGTCCACGGGTCTACGATGCCTGGGGCGCCAAAGAGACGCTGGCGCGGGAGGCGTTGGCTCAGCACGGCATGACGACGGCGCAACTGGGTGCCATTCCCCAGGGGGAGTACTTCCAGCATCTGCAGCAGCAGACCGGGCTCAGTGCGGGAGTACTGACCGAGCAGCTGTATCACTCCGGCCAGGTGGGCATGGTGTGGTATCTGATGGCGGCTGTGGGGCTGGCGACTACCGCCGGCCTGATCCACTACGGCCGTTGGTTACAGCGCCACCCCCTGAGTTAGCGCTGCTTGGCTTCCAGATGTTCGATTCGGGCGGTCAGCGCCTCGATCTGGCGTTCCAGCCGGGCGAGGCGATCGTCCTCTTCGGCAGTCGGGGTGTTGTTGGCGGCCTCAAGTGGCAGTTCCAGCACCGTCGCCGGACTCTGCTTGTATTGCTTGACCGCCTGAATCAATACCGGCATCGGGTAGTTGCTGCTCAACTGGCCTTTAAGGGTGGCCAGAGACACCGTTTGCCCCTGGTGATGAAGGCGGCTAAGCGCCTGTTGTATCTGGGTATCCATAAGGGCCTCCTGAGTGTTTGGGGTCAGCCTAACTGTTAGTGGTTTTAGCCAACAGTGTGGCGGATTTTCTCACTCCTTCACAAGTTAATATTCATTAGTTAAATAATTTCAAAGGGTTAAATAGTTGGCAAAGGACTTGCTTTTCTCCCGTGGTAATGATCATTCCTCAAGGAGACAGAGATGCAATCTAAAGTTTTGTTGCCCATGGTTGTGGCGGCGGCGTTCGGTTTGAGTGGTTGTGTGGTGGCCGTTGGCGGTGACGGCTGGGAATCCGACAGCTGGGACAGTGACTCCAGCAGTCACTGGAAAAAGCTGGAGACAGAGAATCGTAAGAAGCTGTCACAGCTGAGCCCCGGCATGAGTGTTGACCAGGTGGTGGCGCTGTTGGGGACGGCCGAATTCAACGAGTTCTACCGTCAGGACGATAAGGACGTGCAGGTGTTGTTCTATCGCACCCACCGCACCAAGGGGGATGGCAAGACCACCAAAGAGGAGTGCACCGCGGTCGTGCTGGAGCAGGGCAAGGTGGTGGGTTGGGGGGACAAGGCTTACCAAAACGCCATCTGAGCGGCGTCCGTTACTCCTAAGTTGCGCCGGCCCTGTGCCGGCGCCTGTCGTTGTGCGACGCTATTTGTGCAACAGGGTATCCAGGGTATCGATCACCTCACTCCACTGGGCATCGCGATGGCGCTCCTCACTCAAAAAGCTCGACTGGGCGGCGGTCCAGAACGGTGCCCGCTCCAGTGGCGTCGCTTGGTTCAGGGGATGGGACTGAATAAACTGGTTGATGGCCTGCTCGCTGCTGGGCAGTCCCAGTTGCTCAAACAGGTGGGGCAGGGTGGCTTGAGTGGTGTCCATGGTCAACGGCTCCGGCAATCGCTCTGGGATGAAGTGTAGCTGGCAAAAACCGCCTGCGGGGAGCATCGGCCCGCTAAATTGTCGTCACCCGCACTCACTCGTGCTTTGGTTGGGGTATCCGAATCCCTCATCTTGTGTTATCAAAGGGAAGTTTATAACTAGTAGAGTCATAGGTGCTCTTTACTCCTGTCCTGGAGTCGACGATTCGAGGCGTGGCCTGTCAGGGCATTGTTCGGAGTAGGGGCCAAGGTGAACGATGGTGCATTTGTTGGGAGAGGATGGATGCCGGGTGAGCAAGTGAACACCGTTAAAGCGGTGTATCTGACGGCGGAAGAGTTAAGGGTGGCGGCGTCACTGTTGTATAACGCCTACCACGATGACCTGTTTTTTCAGCAGGCCTTTGGCCGACAAAGCTACGGCCAGAAGCTGCGGGCCGCCATGCGCGAAGAGTTGAATGAGCTGTGGCACCATCAGCAGAAGGTGATTGGGTTTTATCTTGAAGATGTGCTGGTGGGGGTCGCCTGTGTGGTGGATAAAGAGTACCCCCAGGGCGAGAGCCGCTACTGGTATTGGCGCCTGAAAATGGCGCTTGGTACGGGGTGGGCTCCGACCCGCAACTGGATTGAGCGTGAAGACGAATTGAAGCGGCTGCTACCGACCGATAACTATTGGTTGTTGCAGCTCATTGCGGTTCACCCACAGTATCAGCGCAAAGGCTTGGGGGCGCAGTTGGTTCAGTCGCTGACCGAATTGATGGCCGATCATGAGGTGGATGGATTGGCGGTATTTGTGTCCCAGCAGGAACATGAAAGTCTATTTGAACAAAAAGGCTTTAAGCGACTTCAGAAAGTGACGGTGGCCGACGTAACTGGCCAATTAATGTATTGCACTAAAGAGAGTCAGGGTGAATTAGCCCGGTCTTGCTGATCGCCTTTGTGCGAGATCTCTTACAAGCGTGTAGGAGAATAGGGCGAGCGATGCCTGGGTTTGAACGGGTGTTTTTTTGTAGGTGTTTGATTTTTATTTGTTTCTGGCCAGACTTTCGAAATCTGTAATCGTGATTTTCGGCTTTGGTATGGTGCGAAAATGCCTTGTTTAGTTCTGTGATCTGAGTAGACTTTAGTTGTGCCAAGGGAAACGGCTAGGAACTGAATTAGTGATGCGTGACAGGAGGTTGCCATACACGAGTTCGGTGAAAGCAAACGGATCAGACATCACTAGGATGGTGAGACTTGAGAAGGGCGCTTACTCTGCCAGGATTGCAGATTCCCATGGATGGAACAGGACACCTCCAGGATGGAGATGAGTTCGATAACAGGATGTTATCGTGTTAAGGATGACAGTACAGTAGTACAGGGAAGCTGAAGGATCAGCGCAAGGAAGATCGCAGGAAGCAGCAGTACGCAAGGATGATGCAGGGAGCACCAATTATAGCAGGATTGCTTAGCGTGTAATATCTAGGGGCGCACTCGTGGCGCCCCGTTCTATTTCTGCTTGTGGGTGTGAACACCGGCAAGTCACAAACAGCCTGGCCCTGACGCCAGGCTTTTTTGTGTCCACCGGTGGGGTGGTTCGGCTCGCGGCGTGCCGCCGCCTTAGTTACGACTGGGCGTTACGGCAATAAAAAACCACCGCGGGCGGTGGTTTGTCTGTGCAACAGGGTGTTACTTGCAGCCGCTGGAGCAGCCTCCGGATCGGGGGGAGCAACTGCTGGCACCGCCGCCGCCGCCGCACCCACCGATGCGTCCCTTGCTTTCCGGGGCTTGCTGCCACTCCGGTTCCGGGTACAGGGGCATCTCGACATCTTTCAGTTTTTTGCCACTGAGCACCACAATGGCGTGCAGGCGGTTGATGCCATCGGTAGAAAACTCGCATTGATAGCGGGTATTCCATCCCAGCCCCTGGCCCGGGATGAAGCCGAGTCTGGCCTGAACCCGAGCGGTGCTGACCCACTGCAGTCGCCGCTTCTGGCACACCCGTTTTACGTGAAATTCCGCAATTTCAGAGATCTGCCTGAGCTGCCAGAACACGGCCGCAATGCCGCAGACCAGCAGTCCGAGAATGAGATCGGTGAGATTTAGCATTGGTTAGGTCCTGACTAGTTGCATGAGATGACCGATGGCGGCAGCCAACTGCGTCGAACGCTGAGGGGTGCGAATGGCGGTCAATACCTGTTGCCGTAAACTTGGCATGGAAACCAGGTCTGAGTAAAGGGCAATGAACAGTTCTTTGTCCTCGGTCGCCAGTCGTTCCAAATAGGCCATCATGCGCTGCGGTTGGGACAGGGGGCCCCAGCAACGAGCGGCGATCACCACCAGGGTATCGGCGCTGGCGTGGGGCAGAGCCAGATCGATGGCTTTGGCCAACGCCTTGTCGGCGCCCGCCAGGCCCCGCAATGCCATCTGGTTGATGGCATCATTGCTCCCCTCCTGCATCAATTGCAGCCAGGCGGCGGCCATCTCATCGCCACAGGGAAAGTTCTCTGCCACCGAGGCCAGTGCAGCCAGTGGCTGTGGTGGCATCTGACCGATGGCGACGGGCAGTTCCTGCCTGGCTTGCGACTCGGTGAGCCGGGCCAGAATATCAGCCAGCCCCTGTAGCCCGACCTGTTGCCAGTTGTCCCAGCCCATCTGTCCCTTGAGGTAACTTTGGCAGTGCTCAAAATAGATGGAGGCCGGCCGGGCCAGTTGCAGGTTTACTCGGGCGTGGAACACCGCCAGTTTTTCCTGACCCGGTGCAAAGATGAAGGGGTTGCTTTTGAGCCCCTCTTGCTGCGTTTCGGTCATTGGGGCGGTAGGGTCCCGTCCCAGCCCGTCCACTACGGTTTGCAAAAACTGGCTGCGGGCGGCGGGGTTGAGCAGCCCCTGCTCGTCCACCGGCAACTTCAGGAACCAGATAAAGTGCTCCTGCGACTCTTGCGGATTCCAGAACAGGATACCCAGCCAGGCGTGGCCGTTTCTGGGGTAGGGGTAGGGGGTGGTCATCGCTTCGATCTGCGCAAACTCGATGGGATCGATGGGCGTGACGCGGCGGCCCATATCGAAGACCTGATACTGAACTCCGGCGGCTTGCAGGAACTGATGCAGAGTATTGATGTTTTCCATGGTCATTGATTGTCGCTTGTCTGAGGCACGAATCGCTGTGCAAACTAGCCGCGTATTATAGGGCCAAGGCTGTCCCGATGGTATGATTTGGCCCCATTTGTTCCCCTGGAGTGAGAGATGAGCCGCGAGAATGAGGTGCAGCACGGGCTGCTGAGATTGCAACAGGCCCTGCAGCAAGCGCAGCTGTGGCAGAAGACGCCGGTGTCTGCGGAAGCGCTGGCCAGTACCCAGCCCTTCGCCGTTGATACCCTGTCTCTACCGCAATGGTTGCAGTTTATCTACCTGCCCAAGCTGCAGGCGCTGCTGGAGGCTGGCCAGCCATTGCCGACCCGGGTGTCGGTGGCACCGATGGCCGAAGAGACGTTCGGTGATGCTCAGCCGGCACTGGTGGCGGCCATTGCCCAGCTGGATGCGGTGCTCAGCTCGGCAGATGGCCGCCGCTGAATCTCTGAAGTGCCTAAAAAAGGCACGGTATGGCGTCGCCATACCGTGCCGATTAAGGGTATTGCAGGGTGATGAACTATCGATTCTCTTCAACCACCAGCTTGTATGGGGCGGTATCGGAGAAGATCTCGTCTTTCAGCGGGTTCAGTTTGTGCTTGCGAATCTTGTAGAACTGGTAGACAAACAGCGCCACGTTGGCGGCCAGGGCGACGAAGCTGGCGGCGAAGAAGGCGTCAGGATCCCGGGTGGCCGGTACCGGTGCAATGCGATCCGCGAAGGAGGGCACGGACATCACAAACATGATCCACAGCGCCAGGGTGGCGGCACGGTGTTGCAGCCAGGCGCCTTTCTTGATGAAGAAGGCCGGAATGGTGCAGGACAGTAATAAGATGACGCCGCAATAGAATGAGTGATCAGTAATGCAGTTGTAGGTGTAGGCAAAATTCCACAGGTCGTAGGCGATGATCCAAGGCCAGATCATATCGGGCCAAACCATATCTTTTGATTTGTCCTTGGAGATCATAATGCCGGTCCAGCCGCAGATGGTGATGATATTAAGCAGGCCGGCGATGCCATTCATGATGTTCCATGAACCGGACATTAACCATAGGTTATCGATAACTTGTCCATCCCAGGCTCCATAACTGTATACCTGGAAGTCACGCAGACAAGCTTCAAAAATATTTAACGCAAGAATAAAGGCTGGGAATGCCAGAGCATATTTGTTTTTTGCTAATTTTGGACTGTAGCGTATTGCCATAAATCCAAGGCATCCGGCCAGAGCAGAATAGGTTTTTACCCAGTTGAACCAGTTGCCGGTGCCGTATTCGTTACCCGGTGCGGCGGTGGTAGGCCATACAAATATGGTCAGTCCGATGGGCATGATCAGGTACAGCAGGATGCCGCCCCACATGGTGGTACGACCGAATTCATTGAAAGCCATCAGGGCGATGAGTACGCCCAGGCCGATGGCCCAGCCCATGAGTCCAGGGACTTCGTAAAAGAAACCCATAATACACTATCTCCATTTATAATAATTGATGCTGGCCTGGTGATGGCCCTGTACGTCATCCACAAGCGGGTATTCAGAATAGAGTGCTGAATACTTTTAGATTAAATAAATTGTGGGCACAGAGTTACCTGCGACAGTCAACCTATCGAATTTAACTATTGTATTTTTTCCCGGCAAGGCCAGAAAGGTGATTGCTTAAATATCACTAATATAATTTCGTTACGCTAACCTTTATATCGACTTATTCAGTTATCAAACCACCAATGCTTCATATTTAAACTACGCCTTAATAGACTCCGTTTTCTTGTCTTACATCAATTTTTTAATAAATATAGAGTAAATGCTCTATTTTTCGAGGTCCGAGTTTATCCAGTGTGACTCAGCTCTCACCGTTGTCCGTCGCAGCTTCGATACCACCACCCGCGGGGGCATCGGTGGTGGAGTGTTGCCCACGTCCGGGCAAAAGCCGCAGAGGCCAAAGCCGGCGAAATCTGGTACCTTTTACCGCCGCTCTGTGGTGAGCGTGGTTTTTAACAGCAGATTCAGCGGAACTCCATGATTAACATTTTGTTTGAAGACGAGCACATCGTGGCCGTGCACAAGCCTTCAGGGCTGCTGGTGCATCGCAGCTACCTGGCGCGCAAAGAGACCGAGTTTGCCATGCAGATGGTGCGGGATATGGTCGGTTGCCACGTATTTCCATTGCATCGGTTGGATCGGCCGACTTCCGGAATTCTGATCTTTGCCAAGTCGGCGGAGGTGGCTCGGGTGATGCAGCCACAGTTTGCCGAGCGTGGCATCGATAAACGCTACCTGGCGTTGGTGCGGGGTTACGTTGATGAGGCGGGTCATCTCGACTACCCGTTGAAAGAGGAGCTGGATAAGATTGCCGACTCCCGGGCCAGTCAGGACAAAGAGGCCCAGGAGGCGATCACCGATTATCGGCCGCTGAACCGAGTGGAACTGCCGTTCCCGGTGGGGCGTTACGACAGTTGTCGCTACTCACTGGTGGAGATGAAGCCCTTGACCGGGCGTAAGCATCAGTTACGTCGGCACATGGCCCACCTGCGCCACCCCATCATCGGTGACACCAGCCACGGTGACGGCCGCCATAACAAATTTTATCGGGATCACTTCGGGCTGCAGAGGCTGTGGCTGATTGCCAAAACGCTCTCCTTTACCCATCCGGTGACGCAGGAGGTGGTGGCTCTGGAAACTGAGCTGGAAGTAGAGTGGTTGCAGCTGTTTGAGGCGTTTGGCTGGTCACAGCATCAGTCTGATTATCAGCTGTTGAATCGTGACGGTGCCGCCTTAGGGAGCTGAAGCGAGTCTTCAGTATGGCTTTGGGTAAAGTAACTGATGCGGCGCACCCGTTGCCGCTTGATGTGGACCTTATGGTGTAGCCGGCGTGTTCGCTGACGGTACTGCATCCTGCCTCCGAGTTAGCGGTTGTTGCGCCTTTACGGTCCTTACAGTAAGGTGGAAATGTGAATTTATCAAGTCGTTAACAGGGTGTTTGGGAATGGCTAAGATTAGCGTATTGGTTGGTTCTGTCTATGGTGGTGCTGAGTATACCGCAGAGCAGGTGTGCCAGACCCTGATGGCACAGGGGCACGCGGCCAGCATCAGCACTGCCCAGAGTGCCGATGAGCTGCTGGCCGAGGACGGTGACGCCTGGCTGGTGATCACCTCCACCACCGGCAGCGGCGATTTGCCGGACAACATCCTGCCTCTGTTTACCTCTCTTAATGACCGGTTTCCACTGATCCCTCATCTTCATTACGGGGTCATTGCCCTGGGGGATTCCAGCTATGGCGACACCTTCTGTGGCGGAGGCCGGAAGTTTGATGCCCTGCTGCAGCAGCTGACCGCGTCGCGTATCGGTGACATGTTGACCATTGATGCCTGTGACACCTTCGAGCCGGAACATGCCGCCGTGGCTTGGGTGGACACCTGGCAGGCGGCGCTGACGTTGGCGTTGTCCCAGGCCTGAGTGGAGCGCTATGACCTTCTCCTGGTTCCGAGGATTGCAACGGGTCGGTAAGGCCCTGATGGTGCCGGTGGCGGTGCTGCCGGCGGCAGGCCTGTTGTTGGGCCTGGGAACCAGCCCCATGGGCTGGTTTCATCCAGTGGTGCAAAGCCTGTTGCTGCAAACCGGCACCATCATCTTCAATCTGTTGCCACTGTTGTTCGCCATCGCCATCGCCCTGTCCTTTTGCTACCAGGATGGCTCGGCATCGGTGTCTGCGGTGATCGGCTACGGGGTGATGCTGGCCACCATGTCGGCGCTGGCCCAGTACTATGGCTGGGAAACCAGCACCATTTTGGGACTGCCGACACTCAACACCGGGGTGCTCGGAGGTGTGCTCAGTGGCGGTCTGACCGCCTGGGTCTACCGTCGCTGTTACCGGGTTGATTTGCCTGAGTTTCTTGGGTTCTTTTCCGGCCGTCGCCTGGTGCCCCTGGCCAATGTGCTGGCGGCCATCTGTCTGGGGCTGGTGCTGGCCAGTCTGTGGCCCTGGATGACCCTGGTGCTGGATCACTTCTCCAACTGGGTGGTGTATCAGCAGCCGATGCTGGCCTGGAGCCTCTATGGCCTGGTGGAGCGATTGCTGATTCCGCTGGGGTTGCACCACATCTGGAACTTGCCGTTTTTTTACGAAGTGGGCAGTTTCAATACTCCGGGGGGCTACCTGATTCAGGGAGAAGTCGGCCGCTTCCTGGCCGGAGACCCCAATGCCGGTCATCTGGCCGGAGGTTATCTGGTTAAGGTGTGGGGACTGCCGGCAGCGGCACTGGCTATCTGGCGCTGTGCCGATCGCAAACAGCGGGCCCAGACCGCCGGCGTCATGCTGTCGGCGGCGCTGACCTGCGCCATCACCGGGGTTACCGAGCCGGTGGAGTTTGCCTTTCTGTTTGTGGCCCCCCTGTTGTACCTGATCCATGCTGTGATGACGGGCCTGGCCTATGTGCTGGTGATTTCGGTGGATTTTCACCATGGCCTGGTGTTTTCCCAGGGACTGCTGGATTTCAGTCTGTTTTATCATCTGTCTCGCAATGGGGGGTGGTTCTGGATACTGGGTTGCCTGTACGCGGTGGGGTATTACACCCTGTTTCGATTTGCCATTCTTCGTTTTAACCTGCCGACCCCCGGGCGCACACCCCAGCAGCACATGGAGCGGTTCCAGGCCGAGCAGGTGCTGACGGCGCTGGGGGGCGGGGACAACATTCGTGACCTGGATGCCTGCTTGACCCGGCTACGGGTCAGCGTCCATCAGGCCGGTAAGGTGCGTGAAGCGGTGTTGCGTAGCCTGGGGGCTAAAGGGGTGGTGGTGATCGGCGACGGGGTTCAGGTCGTCTTTGGGCCCAAGGCGGAAAAATTGCGTGGCGAAATGCAGGAGTTGCTCAGATAGAGACAAGCCACCCAAAAGGTGGCTTGTGCCATGGGGAGCTTGAAACCGCCCCCTGGGGTTACTGTTCGAACCAGACTTCGAGATGGTTGGAGTGCATGGCGATATCCTGAATGGTCACCCGCCCAGGCAGGAAACGATCACGGATGTAGTCGGCGTTGTTTGACGCGCCGTGATTTTCAGCGAATGTTGCGATGTCTTCACCATTACAGACCAGCTTGTCCAGTACCCGGTAAGGGTTAACCCGGTACACCTTCATGGTTTTGTTGAACCGTAATTTGCTGTCGGTCAGCGACGCCTTGCAGGTGGCGATCAGGGATTGCTCCATGGCGGAGGTCATGGCAGCCTGGGCGGGAATCGCCAGGCTGGCGGCCAGGGTTACTGCGGTTAGAGTCAGGGCTTTCATTATCGATCTCTCCTGTGTCACTCAGTCACACGCGATTAGTACAGAGGGGGGGAGTTCGCTTTAAGCATGGTGCCTCAAGCATGTCTCCACTGTTACAAAGGGTAAACAGGTGTGTCTGAGACCACTGAAACCACGGCTGCTATAGAAAGGCGGTTAATTTGACTTACTATTTTTAAATAAAAGTGTTTCTGGAATGAAACAGAAAAGTCCGCCGGAGCGGACTTTTGTCAGGGCCTGTTGATTTTGACCGTGGCGCTGATGGCTGACGGTTACTTGCTGTTGCCGGTTTTTGCAGGGCGCCAGCCCCTCTTCAATCCTGGCCGGGGAGTGAGGATGTCATTCCGGCCAAGGAGTTGGCGCGACTTCATTCACGACAGCCCTACCGCCTCAAGGGCGCCCTTACTCGGCGCTGCGAAGCAGTTCGTTGATCCCCACTTTGCTGCGGGTTTTGGCATCAACCTTCTTCACGATGATGGCGGCATACAGGTTGCATGAACCGTCGGAGGAGGGCAGGGTGCCGGACACCACCACCGAGCCTGCCGGAACCCGGCCGTAATGCACTTCGCCGGTCTCACGATCGTAGATACGGGTGCTCTGGCCCAGGTACACCCCCATGGAGATCACCGAACCTTCCTCAACGATCACCCCTTCCACCACTTCAGAGCGGGCGCCGATGAAGCAGTTATCCTCGATGATGGTGGGGCTGGCCTGCAGGGGCTCCAGAACGCCGCCAATACCGACGCCACCGGACAGGTGCACGTTCTTACCAATCTGGGCACAGGAGCCGACTGTGGCCCAGGTATCCACCATGGTGCCGGAGTCGACGTAGGCGCCGATGTTGACGTAGGAGGGCATCAGCACGGTGTTGCGACCGATGAAGGCACCCTGGCGAACCGTGGCAGGCGGTACCACGCGAATGCTCTCTTCGCGGAAGCGGGCGTCATCGTAGTCGGCGAACTTCATCGGCACCTTGTCAAAGTAGCGGGTTTCACCCCCCTCCATCACCTGGTTGTCGAACAGGCGGAAAGAGAGCAACACCGCTTTCTTCAGCCACTCATTGACCACCCACTGACCGTCCCGTTTCTCTGCAACCCGTGCCTGGCCTTTATCCAGCATCTCCAGGGCGATTTTGACATCCTTGACCAGGCCGGCATCGGCATTGGCTGGTGTGATGTCGGCGCGCTGCTCGAAGGCGGCCTCGATACGTTGTTGCAACTCGGTCATGAAATATATCCTCTGAATTTATTCGGTGGTTAGTGCCAGGGTAAGGGAGTCCCGGAACTGGTTTTGCTGATCCGGTGTCAACGGCAAGCCGTCATCATTGGCCAGCATAAACAGATCTTCGGCTTTCTCCCCGACGGTGGTGATTTTGGCGGAGTGGATGGTGAACCGGCACTGATCCACCACCTGGCCAATTCGTGCCAGCAAGCCAGGGGAATCCAGGGTGATGATCTCGACCATGGAACCCTGTTTGCGCTTGCCGGGAAGAAAATTCACCTGCGTACGAACCTTAAACTGTCGCATACGCCTTGGCAATGGCCGTTGTCTTACTTTTGCCGGAGTTGGTGATAGCAACATACGGGTCAGGCTATTGCGGATGCTGTTGATGCGTGATGGGTGCACCACCCGGCTTCCGTCCTGCTCGAGAATCACGAAACTGTCGAGGGCGTAGCCATCTTTGGAGGTGAAAATCTGCGCGTCATGAACGATGACGTTCTTGCCGTCGAGCACCGCCATCACGGTGGCAAACAGGCCGGGACGGTCCCGACAGTAGACAAACAGCTCGGTGCCGGCACTGCTTTCGTGCTCGGCCATGGTCACCAGAGGTTGCTCATCCTTGCGCTCCAGCAGGGCCTGGGTGTGGTTGCACACCTGCAGCGGACTGAACCTGAGGAAGTAGTCGGCGGAGAAGCGGTGCCACAATGGTGTGACGTCCGCTTCCACAAATCCCAGCTTGGACAGCTGGTACAGGGCCTTGTTCTGGTGCTCGCGAATGCGGGCCCGGGTGTCCACCGGCTTTTCCAGGCCGTTGAGCAGCATGCCGCGGGTACTCTGGTACAGCTGCCTGAGCAACGATCCCTTCCAGCTGTTCCACAGGTTGTCATTGGTGGCGCAGATGTCGGCCACGGTCAGGCAGTACAGATAGCCGAGGCGGGTGGTGTCACTGACCGCTTCGGCAAAGGTTTGAATCACCTCGGGGTCATTGATGTCGCGGCGTTGGGCGGTGACCGACATCAGCAGATGGTTTTGCACCAGCCAGGCCACCAGGCGGCCGTCGTGGTCATTGAGGTTGTGCAGCTGGCAGAACTGCAGGGTATCGGCGGCGCCCAGCTCGCTGTGATCGCCGCCGCGGCCTTTGGCGATGTCGTGGAAAATCGCCGCCAACACCAACAGCCCCTTCTTTGGCAGCTGATCGATCAGCACACTGCCCAGGGGGAAGATCTCTTTGTGGGCCGGGTCGGCGAAGCGGTCGATGAACTGCAGCAGTCGGTGGGTGTGTTCGTCGACGGTGTAGGCGTGGAACAGGTCGAACTGCATCTGGCCGACGATCTGCTGCCAGGCCTTGAGGTAGGTGCCGAGGATGCCGTGGCGGTGCATCAGTGACAGTGCCTTGATGCCGTTGGCGTGTCGCAGGATTGCCATAAATTGGCTGCGGCAATCCGGGCGCTCACTCAGGGGCTGTTTTTGGCGTCGGCGGGCGTTACGCAGTAGCCGCAGGGTTGGGGCGGCGACCACCTCAATCTCCCCATCTCGGGCGCAGTGGCTGAACAGGGTGAGAATTTTGTCCGGTTGCTCAAACACCCCCTCGTGACGCACGGAGATGTAGCGCCCCATGCGGCAGAAATCGTCGTCCAGATTGACCGGGTCATCACGGTTGGCCAGGTGTGGCAGCATCTCGCCCTTGAACAGCTGCAGCAGCATCTGGTTCAGTTCCCGCACCGCCCGAATGGTGCGGTAGTAGCGTTTCATCATCTGCTCTACCGGCAACTGGGTGCCCTGGGTGTAGCCCAGCAGCTGGGCGACCTTGGGCTGATGATCGAACAGCAGTCGATCCTCTGGCCGGCCGGCGGCCAGATGCAGGGCAAAGCGCAGCCGCCACAGGAAGTCGCGGCAGGTGTTGAGCTCCTCCAGCTCCTCACGGGCCAGGAAGCCATGGGACACCAGGTCGGCCATGCAGGAGGCGTTAAAGTGACGCATCGCCACCCAGGTGATGGTCTGGATGTCCCGCAGCCCACCGGGGCAGGCCTTGATGTTGGGTTCCAGGTCGAATCCCGAGGACTTGGCGTGCCGGCTACGCTGTTCATCCCGCTTGGCCAGGTAGAAATCGGAAATGGGCCAGAAACCGGTGTCGGCCAGCCGTTGCTGCAGCTGCTGATACAGGGCCACATCGCCACACAGGAAGCGGGATTCCAGCAGGTTGGTGGCGATGGTGACGTCGCCGCAGGCCTGCTCAAAAGTCTGCTCCACCGACCGGACTGAGTGGCCCACATCCAGCTTGCTGTCCCACAGGGTCGTCAGCAGGGTGCCGATGGCGCCTTCGGTGGTCTGTTCACACTGCTCGGTGGTCAGTACCAGCAGATCGATGTCGGAGTGCGGGTGCAGCTCGCCACGGCCGTAGCCGCCGACGGCAACCAGCGCGGTCTGGCACGGATCCAGTTGGCATTGTTGCCACAGCTGCTGCAGCAGGGTGTCGATCTGGTGCGAGCGTTCGGCCAGCAGCACGCCAATGGCGTCACCCTGGGCAAACTGCTGCTGCAACTGTTCACGCTGCCGCTGCAGCTGCTGACGGATATTGGCGGGAGTGAGAGCGGTGTTGTCGGGCTTCATGCCGGTGTGGTGTCCTGATGATAAGCCGGGCCCGCACGGAGCGGGCCCAGGGTGAGGGCCAGTTAGCCGTGGGAGATCGCCCGCTCCAGTGTTTCGTCACTGCGCAGGGTCAGTACTTCGACGCCATCTTCGGTCACCAGCAGGGTGTGCTCCCACTGGGCGGAAGGCTGGCCGTCTTTGGTGGTCACTGTCCAGCCGTCTTTTTTGTTCAGTTTGCAGCGGTAATCGCCGGCATTGATCATCGGCTCGATGGTAAAGCACATGCCCGCCTGCAGGGTCAGCTTGGCGCGGTTGCGGTAGTGCAGAATCTGCGGCTCTTCGTGGAACTTGGCACCGATGCCATGGCCACAGTAATCGCGGACCACGGAGAAGCCCTCTTTTTCGGCGATGGGCTGAATGACAGCACCGATCTCGCTCATGCACAGCCCGGGGCGAACCTGACGAATGGCGGCGTACAACGAGTCCTGGGCAACCTGCACCAGCTTTTTGTTGCGCAGTGGCGTCTGGCCGACGATGAACATCTTCGAGGTGTCGCCGTGGTAGCCGTCTTTGATGACGGTGATGTCGATGTTGACGATGTCACCCTCTTTCAGTTTCTTATGCGACGGAATGCCGTGGCACACCACCTCGTTAACCGAGATACAGGTGGCCTTAGGGTAGCCATGATAATCCAGAGGGGCCGGAATCGCACCTTGCACGTCGGTGATGTATTGGTGGCAGATCTCATCCAGTTCTGCGGTGCTGGTGCCCTTCTGCACATGGGGGGCGATCATCTCCAGTACATCGGCCGCCAGTTTGCCTGCGACGCGCATTTTTTCGATCTCTTCCGGGGTTTTAATAACGATGCTCATTGGTCTACTCTTCTATCGAAAACTCGGTGGCGTGGCACACACTTAAGTTGAGCTTTGTTGCTCAGTATGGTATAAAGCGCGCCGGCTCTGTTGAGTCGTGATGGAACCCGGGCTGAATGGCCTTTGGGTCGCCACGCGAACAATGGCGCCTATTATATCGTTAATTTGTTATTAAACCACACACGTATCGGCACATGGTCCGGGGTGCCCCTCGGGGTCGGGTCATGGGATGCGTGGAGGCTTAACCCCGAACTATTATTGAGGAATATCATGGCAACTGTATCCATGCGCGACATGCTGAAGGCCGGTGTGCACTTCGGTCACCAAACCCGTTACTGGAACCCTAAGATGAAGCCTTTCATCTTCGGCGCTCGTAACAAGGTTCACATCATCAACCTGGAATCTACCGTTCCTATGATGAACGATGCTCTGGCTTTCCTGGGCAACGTTGCTTCTAAGAAAGGTAAAATCCTGTTTGTTGGTACCAAGCGCGCTGCAGGTCAGAGCGTTAAAGAATCTGCTCAGAAGTGTGACCAGTTCTACGTAGACCACCGCTGGCTGGGCGGCATGCTGACCAACTGGAAAACCGTTCGTCAGTCCATCAAACGTCTGAAGGATCTGGAAGCTCAGAGCCAAGACGGTACCTTCGAAAAGCTGACCAAGAAGGAAGCGCTGATGCGCACCCGTGAAATGGTTAAGCTGGAGAAGTCTCTGGGCGGTATCAAGAACATGGGCGGCCTGCCTGACGCGATCTTCCTGATCGACGCCGAGCACGAGCACATCGCCATTAAAGAAGCCAACAACCTGGGCATCCCAGTGGTTGCTATCGTTGATACCAACTCCAACCCAGACGGCATCGACTACGTTGTTCCTGGTAACGACGATGCTATCCGTGCTATCCAGCTGTACACTAACGCTGTTGCTGAAGCTGTTACCGAAGGTCGTAACCAAGACCTGGCTGTTCAAGCTGAGCAAGACGGTTTCGTAGAAGCTGAATAAGCATAATAAGGCGTGAGTTTACTCGCCCCTTATTAACCAACAGATATTGGTTAACAGGGGCCCTCGTGGCCCCTGTTTTTTTACGCATTTAAGACGCAAGTCATAGAGGAATTGGACATGGCAATTACCGCTGCCCTGGTTAAAGAGCTGCGCGAGCGCACTGGCGCTGGCATGATGGATTGTAAGAAAGCCCTGGTAGAAACCAACGGCGACATCGAGCTGGCCATCGAGAACATGCGTAAGTCCGGTCAAGCTAAAGCTGCTAAGAAAGCCGGCCGTATCGCTGCTGAAGGTGTGATCATTGTTAAGAGCAATGACGGTCTGGCGGCAATGGTTGAAGTTAACTGCGAAACTGACTTCGTAGCTCGCGACGAAAACTTCCTGGCTTTTGCTAACAAGGTTGCAGACGTTGCTCTGGCCGGCAAAATCGACAACATCGATGCGCTGAACGCGGCTGAGCTGGACGGCAACACCGTTGAAGTTACCCGTGCTAACCTGGTAGCCAAAATCGGCGAGAACATGAACGTACGTCGTGTTGTTCTGGTTGAAGGCGCTAACCTGGGTGCTTACATCCACGGTGGTAAAATTGGTGTGGTTGCAGCCCTGAACGGCGGCGACGAAGCCCTGGCGAAAGACATTGCAATGCACGTTGCAGCGTCCAACCCACAGTTCGTTAAGCCTGAAGACGTTGATGCCGACGTTGTGGCCAACGAGCGCCGCATCCAGGTTGAGATCGCGGTTAACTCCGGTAAGCCTCAAGAGATTGCCGAGAAGATGGTTGAAGGCCGTATGAAGAAGTTTACCGGTGAGATCTCTCTGACTGGTCAGCCTTTCGTTAAGGACCCATCCATGAACGTTGGCAAGCTGCTGAAAGACGCCGGCGCTGACGTAACCACTTTCGTACGTCTGGAAGTCGGTGAAGGTATCGAGAAAGCTGAAGAAGATTTCGCTGCAGAAGTAGCGGCTCAAATCGAAGCAGCCAAAAAGGCCTAAGGCCCGATAACCTTTGATACAGACCGCGGCGAATTGTCGCGGTCTTTTAGCATTCAGGACACAGAAAATGAGCACCAATCCAAAACCAGCTTTCCGACGCATTTTGTTGAAATTGAGTGGCGAAGCACTCCAAGGCGAAGAAGGCTTTGGCATCGACGCCAGAGTACTAGACCGTATGGCCCAAGAGATCAAAGAGTTGGTCGAACTGGGGATTCAAGTTGGATTGGTTATTGGCGGCGGTAACCTGTTCCGTGGTGAAGGCCTGGCGAAAGCGGGCATGAACCGGGTAGTGGGCGATCACATGGGCATGTTAGCGACCGTGATGAACGGCCTGGCGATGCGTGATGCCCTGCACCGTGCGTATGTGAACGCCAGACTGATGTCTGCCATTCCCCTCAACGGCGTGTGCGACAACTACAACTGGGCCGAGGCCATCAGCCTGCTCAAGCAAGGCCGGGTGGTGATTTTCTCCGCAGGTACCGGCAACCCATTTTTTACCACCGATTCCGCTTGCTGCCTGCGTGGCATTGAGATCGAGGCCGATGTGGTACTCAAGGGCACAAAAGTAGATGGTGTTTACTCCGATGATCCGGTTACTAATCCGGACGCAGTGAAGTATGATAAAATCACCTACAACGAAGTTCTCGAAAAAGAACTGAAAGTTATGGACCTGTCGGCCTTTACCCTGGCTCGCGACCATAACCTGCCTTTGATGGTCTTTAATATGAACGAGCCAGGTGCACTGCGCCGGGCCGTGATGGGGGAAGCCAACGGCACCCTGATCACCAACAATCTGTAAGATTGACACTGAGTTGACACCGTAAGGAAGTTCACCGTGATTAACGACATTAAGAAAGACGCAGAAGTGCGTATGGAAAAGAGCGTAGAAGCCTGCCGCAGCCAGATGGCTAAGGTTCGTACCGGCCGCGCCCACCCAAGCCTGCTGGACACCATCGTAGTTTCCTACTATGGTGCCGATACGCCACTGAAGCAGGTGGCCAACGTGGCCACTGAAGATTCCCGCACCCTGGCGGTAACCGTATTCGACCGCACCATGATTCAGGCGGTAGAGAAGGCGATCATGGCATCCGACTTGGGCCTGAACCCCAACTCCGCCGGCGCCACCATTCGCATCCCGCTGCCACCACTGACCGAAGAGCGTCGTAAAGACCTGGTGAAAGTGGTTCGTGGCGAAGCCGAAAACGGTAAAGTGGCCATTCGTAACATTCGCCGTGACGCCAACTCCGACATCAAGGATCTGGAGAAGGAAAAAGAGATCGGTGAAGACGATGCCCGCAAAGGCGAAGACGAAATCCAGAAATTGACCGACAAGTACGTGAAAATGGTTGATGCAGTGCTGGCTGAGAAAGAAGCCGAGCTGATGGAGATCTAAGCAAACGCCTTAGTTTGCTAGCGATTTGACGCCGCGTTTGGATATACTACGCGGCGTTTCTGTTTTTAATGGTCAGGACTTTCTTCCCATGCTCGTCAGTAGTGATTCGACAAGCCCGGCATCCGGTATGCCACTCCCGCAGCATATTGCTATCATCATGGATGGCAATGGCCGCTGGGCCGAGGCCAAAGGCCGTCCCCGGGTCTCCGGACATCGGGCTGGGGTGAAGGCGGTACGTGAAGCGGTACGGGTGTGTCGAAAACATGGTATCAAGGCGTTGACCTTGTTCGCGTTTTCCAGTGAAAACTGGCGTCGTCCGGAGCGTGAGGTCGCATTATTGATGCGGCTGTTTATGACGGTGCTGTCCCGTGAGGTAAAGTTGCTTCGCAACAACGATGTGCGCCTCAAAGTCGTTGGGCATACCGAGGCTTTTAGTCCAGAGCTGCAGCAGCGTATCCGCAAGGCGGAGGCGATGACCGCCGACTGCCAGGGGTTGGTGCTGAACGTGGCCGCCAATTACGGTGGCCGCTGGGACATGCTGCAGGCGACTCAGAAAATTGCCCTGGCGGCCAGCCGCGGCGAGTTGGATGTGGAGCAGATCGACGAGGACACCATCGCCCGGCAACTGACCATGTCAGATCTGCCAGAGGTGGATCTGCTGGTGCGTACCGGCGGTGAGCATCGCATCAGCAACTTCATTCTGTGGCAGGCTGCGTATGCCGAACTGGTGTTCAGTCCGGTATTGTGGCCCGATTTCGGTGAGCAGGCACTGGATGACTGCCTGAACGAGTTCGCCGGTCGACAGCGTCGTTTTGGGCAGACCAGTGCCCAGGTCGAGGCTCAATAACAAAATTAAAATACCCCAAGAGGTTAGTTTTTTGCTTAAGCAACGAGTGTTAACTGCCATCCTGCTGCTTCCCGCAGCACTGGCCGCAATTTTTCTTCTTCCGGTTGGTGGCTTTGCCATCGCCATCGCATTGGTGATGCTGCTGGCTGCCAAGGAGTGGGGCAGCTTCATTCAACCCGGTGACCGTCTGGTCCAGGTGAGTTTCACCCTGTCTATCGCCGTGCTGCTGGCGGCACTGACCTTCATTATGCCCGTGGATCTGATGTGGAATCAGCAGCAGCTGCATCCGCTGGCGGAGATCATCCTGCAGGCGGGCGGCCTGTGGTGGCTGGTGGCCCTGGGGCTGGTGGTGACCTACGTGCGCTCGGTTCGGATGTGGCATCACTCCATGGTGCTCAAGGCGGTGTTTGGTCAGCTGACGCTGATACCGGCCTTCGTGGCGATGATGGTGCTGCACAGTCTCAACCAGGGCGACGACCCGCTGTTTGGCTCCTACCTGGTGCTGGCCGTGTTCCTGATTGTCTGGGGCGCCGATACCGGGGCCTATTTCTTTGGCCGAGCCTTTGGCAAACACAAACTGGCCCCCCACGTGAGCCCAGGGAAGACCATTGAGGGGCTGCTGGGTGGCTTGCTGGTGTGCGTATTGCTCGCCATTGCGGGTTGGCTGTGGTTACCCAATAACGGCTTTATGCCTGTACTGGCGGTGGTGCTGGTCACGGCGCTGGCTTCGGCATTGGGGGATCTGTCCGAGAGTATGTTCAAGCGCAGCGCCAATATTAAGGATAGCGGCCGACTTCTTCCCGGTCATGGTGGTATCCTTGACCGTATCGACAGCATCACCGCCGCGATGCCGGTGTTTGCCTTGCTGTACCTGTATTGGTGGATGTAGTTAATGCAAAATATTGCGCTGTTCGGGGCCACCGGCTCCATTGGCACTAGCACTCTGGATGTGGTTCGCAGACACCCTGACCAGTTTCAGATTGAGGTGCTGACCGCCCACAGCAACTGGCAATCGATGTTGGCACTGTGTCAGGAGTTTCAGCCTGCGGTGGCGGTGATGGTGGATCCTCAGGCGGCGCAACAGCTGGCAGAGGGCCTCAAGGGCCGATCAGGCACAGAAGTTCTGGCCGGTGAGCAGGCGCTTACCGATGTGGCCGAGCTCGATTCCGTCGACGTGGTGATGGCGGCCATCGTCGGTGCCGCCGGTCTGAACTCCACCCTGGCGGCGGTGCGCAAAGGCAAGCGCATATTGCTGGCCAATAAAGAGGCCCTGGTGGTCTCCGGGCGGCTGTTTATGGACGCCGTCCGTGAGCATGGCGCAACCCTGCTGCCGGTGGACAGCGAACACAACGCCATCTTCCAAAGCCTGCCGGAAGGGGTGCAACAGCAGCTGGGCTATTGCGATCTGGCTGGTAATGGCGTGTCCCATCTGTTGCTGACCGGCTCAGGCGGCCCGTTCCGGACTCGCGAACTGAGCAGTTTCGACGCCATCACTCCAGCCGAGGCCTGTGCCCATCCTAACTGGAGCATGGGGCAGAAGATCTCGGTGGATTCGGCATCGATGATGAACAAGGGTCTGGAGTACATTGAGGCCCGCTGGCTGTTCAATGCGGCGCCGTCGCAGATTCAGGTGGTGATTCACCCTCAGAGCGTCATCCACTCCATGGTGCAGTACCACGATGGCTCGGTGCTGGCTCAGATGGGCCAGCCGGATATGCGTACTCCCATTGCCCATAGCCTGTCCTACCCCGACCGAATTGCCAGCGGTGTGGAACCTTTAGATTTCTTTAAGGTCGGACAATTAACCTTTGAAGAGCCCGATTTTCAACGGTATCCCTGTCTGAAACTGGCCATGGATGCCTGCAATCATGGCCAGGAAGCGACCACGGTGGTCAATGCCGCCAATGAACAGGCGGTAGCCGCCTTTCTTCGGGGGCAGATTAAATTTACGGATATCGCCCGGGTCAATAGATTTTGCCTCGAACAGGCGGATTTAAGCCCACTTACGGATCTGGCCGCGTTGAGTGCTTTGGATTCTCAAACCAGAGCCCAGGCCGACGGCTGGATAGCCAGGGGAGTGTAATGCTGCAGTTCTTATGGAGTCTCGGGGCGTTTGTAGTCGCCTTGGGAATTCTGATTACCGTTCACGAATATGGCCACTTTTGGGTTGCCCGGCGCTGTGGCGTCAAAGTGGAACGATTTTCCATTGGCTTCGGCAAGACCCTGCTGCGACGTATTGGCAAGGACGGTACCGAATACACCTTGGCGTTGATTCCGCTCGGGGGCTACGTCAAGATGCTGGACGGCCGGGTCGACGAGGTGCCGGCGTCGATGCAATCGCAGGCGTTCAATGCCAAGACCGTGTGGCAGCGGATTGCCATTGTGGCCGCCGGCCCGTTGGCTAACTTCGCTTTCGCTATCCTTGCCTTCTATCTAATGTTTCTGATCGGCGTACCCACGGTACGCCCGGTTATTGGCGAGGTTGCCCCCCAGTCTATCGCCGCCGAGGCGCAGATCGCCCCCACCAGCGTCATCACCCGGGTCGGGGATCGCGCCACCGTCGACTGGGAAGCGGTCAACCTGGCCTTGGTAGAGTACATCGGCAATGATGAACTGAGCCTGACCGTCGAAGACGGAAACAGCGGCCGCAGTCGCACCGTCGAGCTGGATTTACGAGATTGGCAGGTTCAGCCGGACAAGGAGCCACTGTTTGTCAGCCTGGGGATGATGCCCTGGCGCCCGGCAATCAGCAATGAACTGGCACTGGTGACCGAAGAGGGCGCCGCCTTTGAGGCCGGTGTTCGGGTTGGCGACAAGTTGATGGCCATCAATGGCGAACCCTACCGGGACTGGCCGCAACTGGTATCCCTGGTGGAAGCCAACGCCGGTACGCCGGTGGTGTTGACACTGCAACGTCAGTTCAACAGCCTGGAGATTACCGTAGTGCCCAGAGGGGAGCCGGGCGCGGACGGCAAGCTGGTGGGGAAGATTGGCGTTTCGCCCCTGGCCGAGCCCTGGCCTGAGGCATACCGCATCGATTTGAGTTACGGCGTGCTGGATTCTGTGATGCCGGCGCTGCAGAGAACCGGACAACTGGTGGAGTTGACGGTAAAAACCATTGGTAAGTTGTTTACGGGCGACCTTGCGGTGAGTAACCTAAGTGGCCCGATATCCATTGCCCAGGGCGCCGGCAGCTCGGCGGGATACGGTTTGGTGTATTTTCTCGGTTTTCTGGCACTGATCAGTGTAAACCTTGGCATCATCAACCTGTTGCCCCTCCCTGTCCTCGACGGTGGCCATCTGCTGTATTTCGCAGTGGAAGTGCTGACTGGCAAGCCGGTACCGGAAAGAATTCAAGATTTTGGCTATCGCATTGGCTCGGCGCTGGTGTTGATGCTGATGATTATCGCTATCGTCAATG
Organism: Ferrimonas sediminum; assembly: GCF_900100175.1. Classification (GTDB taxonomy): domain Bacteria; phylum Pseudomonadota; class Gammaproteobacteria; order Enterobacterales; family Shewanellaceae; genus Ferrimonas; species Ferrimonas sediminum. The sequence continues at coordinate 110,874 of NZ_FNEM01000002.1, read as the reverse complement.
ACGTAGCACGACTGTAGGCCCAAGGAATAATAAGAATCTTCGTCTATGAGACTGAATAAAATTATGGCATCGATGGTATTCATCGGTGCGGCCATCACGGCACAAGGGCACGCTGCAGGCTTTGATGCCTTTGTGGTTGAAGATATTAAAGTTGAGGGACTACAGCGGGTAGCCCTGGGTGCTGCGTTGCTGAATCTGCCCATTAATGTGGGGGATCAGATTGATTCGGTCAGTTTGCAACGGGCCATCAAGGCGCTGTACGCCTCTGATAACTTCGAGGATATCTCGGTCTCCCGTGACGGCGATGTGCTGATGGTGACGGTAAAAGAGCGGCCGACCATCTCCAGCATCGTATTTGAGGGCAACAAAGACATCAAAGACGAGCAGCTGCAGGAGAGCCTGGACGGCTCCGGTATCAAGACCGGCGAGCCTCTGGACCGTACCCTGCTGACCGAGATTGAGTCGGGTCTGCAGGACTTCTACTACAGCGTCGGTAAATACAACGCCAAGGTAGACGCACAGATCGTTACGCTGCCCCGTAACCGGGTCGAGCTGAAGCTGAAATTCACCGAAGGTGACGCTGCCGACATTCATCAGATCAACATCGTCGGTAACACCGTTTACCCGGACGATGAGCTGATTGGCTTGCTGGAGCTGACCGACTACGTGGCCTGGTGGGACTTCTTTGGTGATCGTCGCTATCAGAAACAGAAGCTGGAAGGGGATCTGGAGTCCCTGACCTCCTACTACAACGATCGCGGCTACCTGAAATTCAAGATCGATTCCACCCAGGTGGCGATGACGCCGGATAAAACCGGACTCTATGTCACCATCAACGTCGACGAGGGTGAGCAGTATACGGTTAAGGACATCAACCTGACCGGTGAGCTGCTGGGTAAAGAGGAGCTGCTGAATAAGCTGGTTCCGATTGAAACCGGTGAGATGTACAACGGTGGCGAAGTGACTTTCACCGAGGAGTTGATCGGTAAATTCCTCGGTCGCTATGGCTACGCCTACCCCAGAGTGAGCACCTACCCCGAGGTGAATGAAGAGACCAAAGAGGTCACACTCAACATCAACATCGATCCTGGTAAGCGGATCTACGTTCGTAGCGTCAGCTTTGCGGGTAACACCGTTACCAAGGACGAGGTGCTGCGCCGGGAGATGCGTCAGATGGAAGGCGCCTGGCTCAATAGTCGCTCTGTGGAGCTGTCGAAGGAGCGTTTGAATCGTCTGGGCTTCTTTGAGACGGTGGAGACTGAAACCACGCCGGTACCGGGCAGCGATGATCTGGTGGACGTGGCCTTCAAGGTGAAAGAGCAGCCCTCCGGTTCCTTTAACTTCGGTGTCGGTTACGGCACGGAGAGTAAGCTGAGTCTGCAGTTGGGTGTGTCTCAGAGTAACTTCATGGGCACCGGTAACAGCGTCGGCATCAACCTCAACAACAACTCCTATCAGAAAGACGTCAACTTCTCCTATCGTGACCCGTACTTTACCAAGGACGGCGTCAGTCTGGGGGGCAGCATCTACTGGTCCGAATTTGACGCCGATGAGTACTACCTGGAGTCCTATAAGAACAACTCCTATGGCGCCGGCTTCGATCTGTCCTGGCCGTTGAACGAGTACAACCGACTGGGGCTGGGCCTGTTCTATCGCCATAATGAACTGTCGGAAGTGTCGCCGTATCAGCAGGTGATCAAGTTCTATAACATCTATGGCGATGCCAGTAACTCCGGCAGCAAGATTGCGTTCAACAACTACGAAGTGAACGGAAACTGGACCCGCAGCACCCTGAACCGGGGCACCTTCCCGACCTCGGGTAACAACCAGAAGTTCTTTGGTAAGGCCACCATTCCCGGTAGCGACATCCAGTACTTCAAGGTCAGCTTTGACACCAGTTTCTACTTCCCGCTCGACCGGACTCACGATTGGGTGTTCCTGACCCGCGGTAAGCTGGGCTATGGTAACGGCTATGGTCAGTACAAAGGCCAGGATAACATTCTGCCATTCTGGGAAAACTTCTACGCCGGTGGCTCCACCATCCTGCGTGGCTTTAAGACTAACTCCGTTGGCCCCCGCGCCTTCTACCTGACCGGTGACGGTACCCCGTGTATTCCGGATCCGAACGGCGGCTTCGGAGGCTGTAATTTGCCGGGTGATCCTGATACCGTAGCTGTCGATACAGGCAGTTCCATCGGTGGTAACGGCATCGCCACTCTGAGTGCCGAGCTGATCGTGCCGACCCCGTTCCTGGATGAGTCGTACAAGAACTCGGTGCGGACCAGTTTCTTTGTCGATGCCGGTAACGTATGGGATACCGAATTTGATTACGAAAGCTACCGGGTGCTGCCGCAGTCAGAATTCGAAAAGATTCAGGATTACTCCGATCCGATGCGCATTCGGGCGTCGGCCGGTTTGTCCGTACAGTGGTTGTCTCCAATGGGTCCCATGGTGTTCAGCCTGGCCAAGCCGATCAAAGAGTACGAAGGGGATGACAACGAAGTGTTCTCCTTTAATATTGGTCGAACTTTCTAAACCCGATGCCCGATGGCACTGGTATAAAAAACAGAGGATAGAAACTTGAAGAAGTTAATGACAGTTGCCCTGATGATGGCAGTAATGGCACCTTCGGCCTGGGCAGAGAAGATTGGTGTGCTGGACATGCGTGCCATTATGGCGCAGTTGCCTCAGGCGGAAGCGATGATGCAGGGGCTGCAGAACGAATTCTCCGAGCGTGTGGCGGCGGTACGTAAGATCGAGACCGAGCTGAAGACGCTGGCTGAAAAGCAGCAGAAAGACGCCCTGATCATGACCAATGAGCAGAAGACCGAACTGAGCCGTCAGCTGGAAAGCCTGAATGCAGACTACCAGCTGAAAGGCAAGGCGCTGCAGGAAGACATGAAGAAGCGTCAGAACGAAGAGCAGCAGAAGCTGCTGATGAAGGTGCAAACTGCCATCAACAGCGTTGCTGAAGCGGAAAAGTTTGACATCATCCTTCAGCGCGGCGCCGCGGTATACGTCAATGACGCCGCCGACATCTCCGCCAAAGTGGTCGAAGCCGTAGGTAAAGGCAACTAACAGTATGACAAGCAAAACCCTGACGGAGCTGGCCTCACTGGCCGGCGCTACCGTTAAAGGGGACGGCGACAAAAAGGTGGCCCGGGTGGCCACCTTGGACAATGCCGGCCCGGATCACATCTCCTTTCTCGCCAACCGCAAGTATCGTAAGCAGTTAGACCACACCGCCGCCGGGGCGGTGATTTTGTCTGAGGCTGACAGTGAGAGTTACGCCGGCGACGCGCTGATCGCCGCCAACCCCTACGTCTGCTTCGCCCGAATCGCCCAGATTCTGGACACCACACCGATGGCTGCGGACTGCGTTCACCCGTCGGCGGTGATCGATGCCAGTGCCCGCCTCGGCGCCAATGTCACCGTGGCGGCCAATGCGGTGATTGAAGCCGATGCGGTTATTGGCGATAACGTTCAGATTGGCGCCGGTTCGGTCGTCGGACGGGGGGCCCGCATCGGTGAGGGCACCCGCCTGTGGGCCAACGTCACCCTCTATCACGGCATCGAGCTGGGCCAGGATTGCATCATCCACTCCGGTGCGGTGATCGGCTCCGACGGCTTTGGTTACGCCAACGAAGGTGGCCAGTGGATCAAGATTCCTCAGGTCGGCAGTGTACGTATCGGCAACCGGGTTGAGATTGGATCCAACACCTCTATCGACCGCGGCGCCATCGACGACACCGTGATCGAGGATGGGGTGATCATCGACAACCTGTGTCAGATCGCCCACAACGACATCATTGGTGCCCATACTGCCATCGCCGGTTGTTCGGTGGTTGCTGGCAGCACCAAGATTGGCCGCCACTGCATCATCGGTGGCAACTCCGCCATTGCCGGTCACATTGAGCTGGCCGATGGCGTACAGATTACCGGGATGTCCCGGGTGAGTAAGGGCCTGCGTGAAGCCGGTGTCTACTCCTCCGGTTCGCCCATTCAGGACAACAAGTCCTGGCGTCGCAACTCGGTGCGCATGCGTCAGCTGGATGCCATGCATCAGCGCCTGCGCGAGTTGGAAAAACAGCTGCCGGATACCGAGCAGGATCAATAACCGTTTTTGGAGACGACTTTGTCTGAGCAATTAAACTCCATGGAGGTCAATGAAATCCTCCAATACCTACCTCATCGCCACCCCTTTATGCTGGTGGACCGGGTGCTGGATTTCGTTCCGGGTGAATCGATGCACGCCCGTAAGAACGTGACCTACAACGAACCCTTTTTCCCGGGTCACTTCCCCGCAGCTCCGATTATGCCCGGCGTGCTGATCCTCGAGGCTTTGGCCCAGGCGTCCGCCATTCTGGCCTTTAAGACCTACGGCAAGAAAGAGAATGAGCTGTATCTGTTTGCCGGCATCGACAACGCCCGCTTCAAGAAGCCGGTAGTGCCGGGGGATACTCTGGATCTGCACATCGAGTTCATCAAAGATCGTCGCGGCATCGGCTTCTACGCCGCTCAGGCGAAAGTGGATGGTAAAGTTGTCTGTACCGCAGACCTGATGTGCGCCAAGCGAGAGGCTTAATATCGTGATCGATTCTCAGGCGATTGTTCATCCCGATGCCAGCATCGGTGAAAATGTCACCATTGGTCCATTCAGTTACATCGGCCCGGGCGTCAGCATCGGCGACGATACCTGGGTGAGCGCCAATGTGGTGATCAAAGGCCCTACCAGCATCGGTAAGGGCAACAAGATTTTCCAGTTTGCGTCCATTGGTGAGGAGTGCCAGGACAAGAAGTTCGCTGGAGAGCAAACCCGTCTGGAGATTGGCGATAACAACGTATTCCGCGAATGTTGCACCGTTCACCGCGGTACGGTTCAGGATCAGGGGCTGACCAAAATCGGTTCCGGCAACCTGTTTATGGCCTACACCCACGTGGCCCACGACTGTGTGGTCGGCGACAACGTCATTATGGCCAACAACGCCTCCATTGCCGGTCACGTGCATGTGGGTGATAACGCCATTCTCGGCGGTATGACCGGTGTGCACCAGTTCGTTAAGATTGGTGCCCACGCCTTCACCGCTGGCTGTTCTTTGGTGTTGCAGGATGTGCCACCCTATGTGATGGCCTCCGGTCAGAGTGCCGTGCCCCGTGGCATCAACAGCGAAGGGTTGAAGCGTCGTGGCTTCAGTAAAGAGGCCATCGCCGCCATTCGCAAGGCCTACAAACTGCTGTATCGCAGCAGCTTGACCACAGCCGAGGCCCTGCCTCAGCTGCGGGAACTGGCGGAACGCTTTCCCGAGGTGGCCTTTATGGCGGACTTCGTTGAGCAATCCAGTCGTGGCATCGTTCGATGAGGGTGGTTGATTGAGCCAACTGACCATAGCCATTGTCGCCGGGGAACTCTCCGGCGATATTTTAGGTGCCGGCCTGATGAAAGCCATTCGCCGGCGTCATCCTGATGCCCGTTTTGTTGGCATCGGCGGCCCCAAGATGCAGGCCATCGGCATCGATAACCTGGCGGACATCGAAGATCTGTCGGTGATGGGGCTGGTGGAGGTGTTGGGGAGCCTGCCCAAGCTGATGGGAATTAAAAAGACCGTCATCGACACCGTGCTCGAGCGTCGGCCCGACGTGTACATCGGCGTCGATGCGCCGGACTTCAACCTGCGTATCGAGGCGCCGCTGAAGGCGGCGGGCATTCCTACGGTGCACTACGTCAGCCCGTCGGTGTGGGCTTGGCGGCCTAAGCGGATCTTTAAGATCGCCAAGGCCACCAATCTGGTGCTGTCGCTGCTGCCGTTTGAAAAGGCGTTTTACGACCAGTATCAGGTTCCCTGTCACTTTGTCGGCCACACACTGGCGGATGAGATCCCCCTGGTTAGCGATCAGGGCCAGGCCCGGCAGGTGCTGGGGCTGGATGCCAAGGCTCAGGTGCTGGCGCTGTTGCCCGGCAGCCGAGGCGGAGAGATGAAGCGGCTCAGTGCGCCGTTTCTGGAGGCGGCCCGATTGCTGCGGCAGTCGCACCCGCAACTGGAGATCGTGGTGCCGTTGGCCAACGAGGCGCGCCGGCAACAGTTCGAAGCCCTGAAGGCGGAGCTGGCACCGGAGCTGGAACTGACCCTGGTTGAGGGACAGTCGCGTACGGTGATGGCCGCCAGTGACGTGATTCTGCTGGCGTCCGGCACCGCAACTCTGGAAGCGATGCTGGTGAAGCGGCCGATGGTGGTGGCCTACAAGTTGGCGCCGCTGACCTACCGCATCGCCCAGCGGTTGATGAACATCGATCGTTTCAGCCTGCCGAACTTGCTGGCCGGGCGGGATCTGGTGCCGGAGCTGATTCAGCAAGACTGCACCGGCCCGCAGCTGGCCGATCTGGTGCGGGGCTATCTGGAGGGCGACAATCGCGAGTTGCTGGACACCTTCACCGCCATGCACACCGAACTGCGCCTGGATGCCTCGGAGCAGGCGGCCAAGGCGGTATTGAAGCTGATTGGAGCCGATCATGATTGAGTACATTGCCGGCGTCGATGAAGTTGGCCGCGGTCCGCTGGTGGGCGACGTGGTCACCGCCGCGGTGATTCTCGATCCCGGCAACCCCATCGAGGGACTTCGGGATTCGAAAAAACTGTCCGAGAAAAAGCGCAACGCGCTGTTTATTGAGATTCAGGAGAAGGCACTGGCCTGGCACGTTGGCCGTGCCAGTGTGGCTGAAATTGACCAGTTGAACATTCTCCATGCCACCATGCTGGCGATGCAGCGAGCGGTGGCCGGATTGGCGTTGACGCCGACCCTGGTGCGGGTGGACGGCAATCGCTGCCCGGATTTTGGTGGCCTGGCGGCGGAAGCCCTGATCAAGGGCGACGACAAGGAGCCGGCCATCAGTGCCGCGTCCATTCTGGCCAAGGTGGTCAGAGACGGCGAGATGCTGGCGCTGGATCGCCAGTATCCCCAGTACGGGTTTGCCCAGCACAAGGGGTACCCCACCAAGGTACACCTTGAGCAGTTGGCCGCCCTGGGCGCTACGCCTTTTCATCGAACCAGCTTTAAACCAGTGCGACGCGCACTGGGTCTGGAGTAAACACACACCATGGCCGAACCACGCTTTATTCACCTGCGGGTCCATTCCGACTTCTCCATGGTCGACGGCATGCAGAAAGTCGGTCCCATTCTCAGCCGGGCAGCGGAGATGGGGATGCCGGCGCTGGCCCTGACGGATCAGACCAACCTCTGTGGCCTGGTGAAGTTTTATGGCGGCAGCCATAAAAACGGCATCAAGCCTCTGATTGGCGCCGACTTCTGGCAGATCTGTCCCGAGCTGGATGACATGCAGTGTCGGCTGACGGTGCTGGCCATGGACAATGACGGCTACAAAAACCTGACCCTGTTGATCTCCAAAGCCTACCTGCGTGGCCACGTCAACCATCGACCGGTGTTGGATCGGGACTGGTTGGCGGAGCACGCCAAGGGGCTGATCATTCTCTCCGGCGCCAAAGACGGTGATGTAGGCCAGGCCCTGACCAAGGGTAACCAGCAGGTGGTGGATGGCTTGCTGGCTTTTTATCAGCAGCATTTTGCCGAACGCTACTATCTGGAGCTGGTCCGCACCGGCCGCAGCGGCGAAGAGACCTATCTGCACCGGGCGGTCGAACTGGCGGACAACACCGGCCTGCCGGTGGTGGCCACTAACGAAGTGGTGTTCCTGGATCCGGAAGATTTCGATGAACACGAAATCCGGGTCTGTATCCACGATGGCTTTACCCTGGATGACAGCCGGCGGCCGCGGCTGTACTCGCGGGAGCAGTACCTGCGCAGTGCCGACGAGATGGCCGAGCTGTTCAGCGACATTCCCGAGGCGCTGGACAACACCGTCGAGATCGCCAAGCGCTGTAACGTGACCGTGCGCTTGGGCGAGTACTTTCTGCCGGACTTCCCCACCGGCGATCTGAAGATTGAAGATTTCCTGATTAAGGTGTCGGAGGAGGGGCTGGAGCAGCGGCTTGAGTTCCTGTTCCCCGACGAGGCCGAGCGTCTGCAGAGGCGACCGGAGTACGACGACCGGCTGAAGATCGAGCTGGAAGTGATCAACAACATGGGCTTCCCCGGTTACTTCCTGATCGTGATGGAGTTTATCCAGTGGTCTAAGGACAACAACATTCCGGTGGGCCCGGGGCGGGGTTCCGGTGCCGGTTCCCTGGTGGCCTATGCGTTGAAGATTACCGACCTGGATCCGCTGGAATACGATCTGCTGTTCGAACGGTTCCTGAACCCGGAGCGGGTGTCGATGCCCGATTTCGATGTCGACTTCTGCATGGATCGCCGGGATGAGGTGATCGACCACACCGCCGAGCTGTATGGCCGCGATGCGGTATCGCAGATTATCACCTTCGGCACCATGGCGGCCAAGGCGGTGATTCGGGATGTGGGCCGGGTGCTGGGGCACCCCTATGGCTTCGTGGATCGCATCTCCAAACTGATTCCGCCGGATCCGGGCATGACCCTGGCCAAGGCGTTTAAAGAGGAGCCGGCGCTGCCGGAGATCTACGATCGCGACGAGGAGGTGAAAAACCTCATCGACATCGCCCGTAAGTTGGAAGGCTGTACTCGAAACGCCGGTAAGCACGCCGGCGGGGTGGTGATCGCCCCCACCACCATTACCGATTTCGCCCCCTTGTATTGCGATGACACCGGTGGCAACCCGGTCACCCAGTTCGATAAAAACGACGTGGAAACCGCCGGCCTGGTGAAGTTTGACTTCCTGGGCCTGCGGACCCTGACCATCATCCAGTGGGCGCTGGACATGGCCAACCCGGCGCTGGAGGCCAAAGGGGAGACGCCGATCCGCATCGAGAGCATTCCTCTGGATGATCAGCCGTCGTTCGACATGCTGCAGCGGTCGGAGACCACGGCGGTGTTCCAGCTGGAATCCCGCGGCATGAAGGACCTGATTAAGCGGCTACGCCCGGACTGTTTCGAAGACATGATCGCCCTGGTGGCCCTGTTCCGGCCCGGCCCTTTGCAGTCGGGGATGGTGGACAACTTCATTGACCGTAAGCACGGCCGGGAAGAGGTGTCCTACCCGGATGCGGAGTACCAGCACGAGTCGTTGAAGGAGATCCTGGAGCCCACCTACGGCATCATCCTGTACCAGGAGCAGGTGATGCAGATTGCCCAGGTACTGGCGGGCTACACTCTGGGCGGCGCCGACATGCTGCGTCGGGCCATGGGTAAGAAGAAGCCCGAGGAGATGGCCAAGCAGCGGGGCACCTTCCGCGAAGGGGCCGAAAACAACGGTGTCGACGGCGACCTGGCGATGAAGATCTTCGACCTGGTGGAGAAATTCGCCGGGTACGGCTTCAACAAATCCCACTCGGCCGCCTACGCCCTGGTGTCCTACCAGACCCTGTGGATGAAGCGTCACTACCCGTCTTACTTTATGGCGGCGGTGATGTCGGCGGATATGGACAACACCGATAAGGTGGTGACCCTGGTGGACGAGTGCGAACGCATGGGGCTGACCCTGCTGCCGCCGGACGTCAACATGGGCTTGTTCAAGTTCAACGTCAACGCCAACGAAGAGATTGTGTACGGCATCGGCGCCATCAAAGGGGTAGGTGAAGGGCCGGTGGATGAAATTCTGGCGGCCCGGGACAGTGGCGGACCGTTCCGTGACCTGTTTGATTTCTGTAACCGGGTCGACCTGAAGAAGGTCAACAAGCGCACCATCGAGAAGCTGATCATGGCGGGGGCGATGGACAACCTCGGGCCGCACCGGGCGGCGATGATGGCGACCCTGGATCAGGCTGCGAAAGCGGCGGGGCAGAATGCCCGCAACCAGGCCCAGGGGATGGACGACCTGTTCGGCAGCCTGACGCCGGAGCCCGGCGCGGCGGATCAGGCCTTTGTCTCTGTGCCCCACTTCCCGGAAAAGATCTGGCTGGACGGCGAGCGGGAGACCCTGGGGCTGTACCTGACCGGCCACCCCATCAACCAGTACCTGAAAGAGCTCAGAGGCTGGACTTCCGGTCGCCTTAAAGATGTGGTGCCTACCGGTCGCGGTAAAAGTACCAGGGTGGCCGGATTGGTGATCGCCGCCCGGGTGATGATCACCAAGCGCGGCAGCAAGATGGGCATTTTGACCCTGGATGACAAAAGCGGCCGCCTCGAAGTGATGATGTTTGCAGAAGGGGTGGAAAAGTACCAAGATCTGCTGGTAAAAGATAAGATCCTGATTGTCGAGGGAGAGGTCAGCTTTGATGATTTCAGCGGTGGCAATAAAATGTCTGCCAAAGAGGTGCTGGACATCAGTCAGGCGAGGGAGAAGTGGGCCAAGGGCGTCAGCCTGGAGTTGGATTCCGACAGCCTGGATGACACTAAACTGACCAAGATTAAAGCGCTGCTGGAGGAATACCGCTCCGGCAGTTGCCCGGTACAGATTCGATTTAACCGACCCGATGCCAGCGGCACCCTGCAGTTGGGACAAGACTGGCAGGTACGCCCGGACGATGAGCTGTTGTTGCAACTGGCAACGCTGTTCGGTTCGGATAAAGTAACAATGACATATTGATGAGTGCCAGCAGGCACCTTTAGGTGATCAGACTATGAGCCTGGATTTTTTGGATTTTGAACAGCCGATAGCCGAGCTACAGGCAAAGATCGACGAGCTGAAGAACGTCAGCCGCAACAGCCAGCTGGATATGGATCTGCAAGATGAGATTCAGCAACTGGAAGAGAAGCGTGAAAACCTGATTACCAAGGTGTTCTCCGACCTTGGTGCCTGGCAGGTGGCACAGATGGCTCGCCATCCGCAGCGCCCCTATACCCAGGATTACATCGATCGCATCTTCACCGAGTTTGATGAGTTGTGCGGTGACCGCGCCTACGCCGACGATCCGGCCATCATCGGCGGCACCGCCCGTCTCGACGGTATGCCGGTAATGGTGATTGGCCACCAGAAAGGCCGGGATACCAAAGAGAAGGTGCGGCGTAACTTCGGTATGCCCCGCCCGGAAGGGTACCGCAAGGCGCTGCGCCTGATGGAGATGGCCGAGCGCTTCAAGATGCCGATCATCACCTTCATCGATACTCCGGGGGCTTACCCGGGAGTGGGCGCCGAGGAGCGCGGCCAGAGTGAAGCCATCGCTCGCAACCTGAAAGTGATGGCCGGCCTCAAGGTGCCGGTGATCTGCACCGTGGTGGGTGAGGGGGGCTCCGGTGGCGCGCTGGCCATCGGCGTCGGCGACCGGGTTAACATGCTGCAGTACTCCACCTACTCGGTGATCTCGCCCGAGGGTTGTGCCTCCATTTTGTGGAAAGACGCCGCCGAAGCGCCGAAAGCGGCGGAAGCCATGGGCATCACCGCCGAGCGTTTGCATGAGCTGGAACTGGTGGACAAGGTGGTGCCGGAGCCTAAGGGCGGTGCTCACCGTGACATCGACGGCATGGCCCGTAATCTGAAAGATCAAATTCTTACTGATTTGAACTTGTTGAATACTCTGGATGTGGATACTCTGCTGGAACAACGTTACGACCGGTTGATGGAGTACGGTTATTGTCGTTAAACCAGCTTGAATCCAGTGTCAGGGCCGCCCTGTCGGCCCAGCTGGACAATGCCCGCCGCGTGGTACTCGCCTACAGCGGCGGCATTGATTCTGAACTGCTTGCCAGTATCCTGGCCCGTCTGAGGCCGCAATTTCCTGCCCGCCCTTTTCTGCTGATTCACGTACACCATGGCCTCTCTGACCACGCCGATGCCTGGGCCGAGCACTGCCAGCGCCGAGCTGAGTTGTATGGCCTGCCGCTGACGGTGGCCAGGGTGACGGTGGAGCAGGGCCGTCGCATCAGCCTGGAAGCCGCAGCCCGCAGCGCCCGCTATCAAGCCCTGGACAGTCTGCTGCAGCCCGGTGACCTGCTGCTCACGGCCCAGCACAAGGACGATCAGGCCGAGACGCTGCTGCTGGCCCTGAAGCGGGGCAGTGGCCCGCTGGGTCTGGCAGGCATGCTGCCCAGCCAGCCGTTCGCCGGTGCCACCTTGCTGCGGCCCCTGCTCGGGCACAGTCGCGCCGAGGTGGAGCTGGCGGCCCAGGAGCTGGGGTTGGTGCACATCGAGGACGACAGCAACACCGATGTGCGTTTCGATCGCAATTTCTTGCGCCACCGAATCCTGCCTCTGCTGACCGAACGCTGGCCCGGGTTCAACAACGCGGTAGCCCGCAGCGCCCAGCTCTGCGGTGAACAGCAGAGCCTGTGCGATGAGATGGCCGCCGAGGATCTGAGCCGGCTCAGTCTGGCGGCGGACGGGCTGGCGATCGAGGGCCTGAGTCTTTTGTCTGCGCCGCGGCGCAACAATCTGGTAAGGTATTGGTTACGACGGCATAACCTGGTAATGCCTTCCCAGGTGCAACTGCAACAGATCGCCCAGTTCTGGCTGGCCCGCGAGGATGCGCAGCCGCAGCTGAAGGTGGGGCTGCACTGGCTGCGTCGCTACCGTGACGGCGTGTACCTGGTGGCCGAGGATGAGGGGCCACAGCTGCAAACCGAGATGATGATCCCCCGGGTCCGGCAGCAGATGTCCAATGGTGAACACTGGTGCCTGGAGGCGGCCTGCAGCGGCGAACGTTTGCGGCTACCGAAAGCGGGGGAAGCGGTCACCATTCGCTACGACCTGCTGGGAACCCTGAGAGTCCGCCCTCACCTGCGCAGCGGCTCGCGCCCGCTGAAAAAGGTGTGGCAGGAGCTGGGTGTACCGCCCTGGGTACGCGGCCGCATCCCGATGCTGTTCTTTGGTGAGCAGTTGGTCGCGGCACTGGGTTACTGGCTGGAGCGCGATGCTCTGGTATCCGCTGGCGAAGGGTTGCTGCCGGTTCGACAAGACTGAGCGGTCGCAGCTCCGCAATCGATACGAGTACGCTTTCAGGAGGAAACGCACTGCCAATGGAACACGGTTCTCTGATCCCCATTCTGTTACTGGCGCTGGTGGCCATCGGCTCACTGGTGGTGACCCGGCGCCTGCGTCTGCCGGTCATCCTGGCCTGGTTGGTGACCGGAGGTCTGGCGGGCAGCCAGGGCTTTAACTGGCTGGAGAGCGGCCAAATCGCGCTGGTGGCGGAGATCGGCATCGTGTTCCTGATGTTCTCCCTGGGGCTGGAGTTTTCCCTGCCGCGATTGTGGGCTATGCGGGCCCGCGTGTTTGGCCTGGGCAGTGCTCAGGTGCTGATTACCCTGCTGTGTACCTCGTTGCTGTCCTGGCTACTGGGCCTGGACGTGCGGGCCGCCTTCGTCTGTGGCGGCGCCATTGCCCTCTCCTCCACCGCCATCGTCCTGAAGCAGCTGGATGAGCGCGGCTGGATTAACCGTCGCCATGGTGAGCTGTCGGTCAGCATTCTGCTGTTCCAGGATCTGGCGGTGATCCCCCTGTTGATCGTCATTCCGCTGCTCGGCTCCGACAGCAGCGGCGCGGTGCTGGCGATGGAGCTGTCCTGGGCCCTGCTGAAGGGCGCTGGCGCCTTCGTGATGCTGCTGGGGCTGGGAGGCTTCCTGCTGCCGAAGATTTTTGATGAGGTGGCCCGTTCCCGTTCCGATGAGCTGTTTGTACTGACTACCCTGGCGGTGGCCCTGGCCACCGGATTTGTGACCCTGTCATTGGGGCTGTCCATGACCCTGGGGGCCTTTCTGGCGGGCATGCTGCTGGGGGAGAGCCAGTATCGTCAGCAGCTGGAGGCGGACATTCGGCCGTTTCGGGATCTGCTGATGGGGCTGTTCTTTGTGTCGGTGGGAATGTTGCTGGATCTGTCGCTGCTGTGGGCCCAGCTGCCGCTGTTATTGGCGTTGGTGTTGACGGTAATGCTGTCCAAAGCCGCCATCATCTGGGCCCTGGCCGGCCTATCCGGAGAGAAGGCGAAAGACGCTCTGGCCACCGGCATCTGCCTGGCCCAGGTGGGAGAGTTCAGCTTCGTGCTGATTGCCCTGGCGGTGAAGTGGCAGGTGCTGGAGCGGGATCTGGCCAACCTGCTGGTGATGACCGGCATCTTCTCCATGGCATTGACCCCGACTCTGGTGGATCGCTGCCTGGAGCTGGCCAAGCAGGTGCTGGGCCAACGGGAGCAGTGGCGGGGAGACGAGCCGCCGCAGCCGGAGCTGGTGACCCGCGATCACGTGGTGCTGCTGGGCTATGGCCGGGTTGGGCAGACCATTGCCCGGTTTTTAAAACGGGAAAAGATGCCCTTTGTGGCGGTGGATCTGGATCCGATTCGGGTACGGGAAGCCCGGACAGGGGGAGAGCCGGTGGTGTTTGGTGACGGCCGCCGCCAGGCGATTCTCAAAGACGTCGGCCTGCCCCACGCCAGACTGGTGGTGGTGACCTTTGATAATCGTCGTGACATTTTCAATCTGCTGGACTGCATCAAGGGGTTGGCGCCTTCTATCCGCACCCTGGTGCGAACCCGGGACGACTCCACCCTGGAGGCGCTGGAGCTGGCTGGGGCGGATCAGGTGATTCCGGAGAGCCTGGAGGGCAGCCTGATGCTGGTCAGTCAGGTGCTGTATCAGCTGGGGGTGCCGCTGCCGAGAATTTTACTGCGCATTGAGCGAGAGCGGCGGGATCGCTACCGAATCCTGCATGGCTTCTTTGGGGGGGAGGATCTGACCCCGGGGCGGGAACTGCTGCATGCAGTGACCCTCAGCCCCAATGCCTGGGCGGTGGGGCACTTTGTGGTGGAGCTGCCGCTGAATCATTGGCGGGTCAAGCTAGACGGCATTAAGCGAGACGGTGAAGCGCTCTCCTTCGTGCCCACCACCCGGTTGGCCCACGGTGACACCCTGCTGCTGCTGGGTACCCCTCATCAGGTTGAGCTGGCGGAGCGGGCCCTGCTGGAAGGGCCGTGATCATCGAGATCGAAAAACAGCTTCAGCTGCCGCTGCTTGTCGTTGGCATCGTTAAAGCCCAATTCGATCAACTCCTGACAATACCCCGCTTCAAACATCAGATAGCTCAGCAGGCTGGACTCACTCTGATCGTCCACCCCAATCACCTTCAACAACGACCGCACGCCCCGGGGCAGTGACCCGTAGTGACGCAGGGCGATGGCATCCAGGTTCTTTGATGGCTTAATGGTCATGGTTTCGACGGTTTTCAGTGGCTGCATCACCCTCCGTTCCGGTGGGATCAGCGCCAACGAGGCGTTGATGCGGGCGATGCGCTCCAGGTCCGAGTTGAGGGCGTCGGAGAACACCGCATCCAATAGGTGGCCGGTAATCAAACCGCTGTTGGGCGGATTGTGCTGGGGAGCGGGGTTGCCCGGACTCTCGAGGTTGATGATAAAGATACGATCCGCTCCCAGGTGAATCGGGGCACTCAGCGGTGACAGTTGGTGCACGGCACCGTCGCCGTAATGTTCGCCGTCGATGGCGACGGAGGGAAACACCAGCGGAATCGCCGCCGAGGCCATCAGGTGGTGAATGCCGATGCTGGCGGCAACCCCCCGGCGCCGGAATCGTTGCCACGGAGCCAGGTTGGGCTGCCCCTGAAAGAAGTTGACGCAACAGGGGTGATGATAGCTGGAGGCGGCCACGGTTAACGCCTTGAGGCGGCCGGCATCAATATGGCGGTCTATCTTTTCCAGCGGCAGCACTTGCTCAAGAAGTGTCTGCAATGGGGCGTTATTGAGCAGGCTCGGCGGCTGCTGAGGGTCTTTTCGGTGCAGCACCTGGTGCAGCAGATAGCGGCCCAACGGCCACAGTTGGGCGTGGTAGACCTTGCTGCTGGTGAAGTTGCGCCAGATCCACTCGAGCTTGCGCACCCCTTTATGAAAAGCCCCGGCGTAGCAGGCCAGAGTCGTGGCGTTGATGGCCCCGGCGGAGGTGCCGCACAGAATCGGAAACGGCAGGCCATGGTTGCGGGGGTAGAAGTTGGCTATCGCCTTGAGTACCCCTATCTGATAGGCTGCACGTCCACCGCCGCCACTGAGTTGCAAGGCCCACTGGCCATGATCCGGTTTGGAGTTCATTGTGATCGTGTATCGTCCCTGTGACTCGGCCCATGTTGTCGGCGAGCGCCCCATACCATCATCGTCGCCGTTTATTAGCTGATAAAGGCAATGGGATTAATATGATGGCGCAACGAGATAAGTATAGTTCAGCGTCGAATCGGCTTGATACAAACTTGGCTGTATGTATAATGTTCGACTATACAAACATCCTTGCATGTAATTGAGTAATCACCATGACAGCGTTCGTCGCGTACAATCCCGTCAGCTACCTGATCATCGGGGCGGGAGTGATATTTCTATTAGCCTGGTTGTCAGATTGTCTGGCGAGCGACAGGCATTAACCCTGGAAATCCAATGGCCAGAAAGACCAAAGCCGAAGCCGAAAAGACCCGCCAGCTGTTGCTGGATGCGGCGCTTAAGCTGTTTAGCGAGAACGGGGTCGCGAAGACCACGCTGGCGCAGATCGCGTCCGCCTGTGGTATGACACGCGGCGCCATCTATTGGCACTTTGAGGACAAGGCGGCGATGCTACACGCATTGTTTGAACGCTCCATCTCCCCGGAAATGGAGCGGTTATGGCGCAGCATGGCCGATGAGGGTGTGGATCCGTTGGAGTGCCTGCTTAAGGCCAGTCGCTCCTTTTGGCATGAGTTGACCCGAGAGTCCAATATGCGTCAGGTGATGATGTTGTATCGGCAGGCGGAGATGGTGCCGGAGCTCAGCGGAAAATTGGATGAGCTACACAGCCAGGAGGACTGCCACATGCAGCAGGCGCTGCAGATGGCGTACGATCGGGGTAAGTTGTACCCGGGCATGTCGGTCAGCACCGCGTTCCTGCTGTTTAATGCCATGCATGACGGTTTGATTCGGCTGATCTGCAGCCCTCGCCAGTGTATGCAGGGGGTGGATCTGGATGTCGTGCTTGATGAACTGATAGACGGGGTGGGCCGCGCCGTGCGGGCGCCGACGTAACGGCGTTTCGACGAATCGATACGAACCGGGATAAAAAAAGGGTTGGCCATGGCCAACCCTTTTTGCTGCGGTACTGCCGAGTTTAACCGTTCAGCTTGCGGTTGAGGGCGTCGACGATGCCGTCGATGGCGACCTCCTCCTTGCTGCCGTCGGCACGCACTTTCAGCTCGAAACAGCCGGCATCGATGCCACGCTCGCCGATAACGATGCTGTAGGGGATGCCCATCAGTTCGGCGTCGGCAAACATCACGCCTGGACGTTCTTTACGGTCATCAAACAGCACGTCCACACCGGCCGCCTGCAGCTCATCATAGACCTTGGCGGCGGCTTCCTGAACCCGATGGGATTTGTGCATGTTCATCGGCACAATCACCACCTGGAATGGCGCAATGGCCGCCGGCCAGATGATGCCTCGTTCGTCGTGGTTCTGCTCGATGGCCGCCGCTACGATACGGGAGACACCGACACCATAACAGCCCATGATCAGCGGCTGGGCCTTGCCGTTTTCATCCAGCACGGTGGCCTTCATGGATTCGGAGTACTTGGTGCCCAGCTGGAAGATGTGACCCACTTCGATGCCTCGGGCAATCTTCAGCGTCCCTTGACCGCATGGACTGGCGTCGCCTTCCACCACGTTACGCAGATCCTCAACCCGGGGCAGGGCCACGTCCCGCTCCCAGTTGATGTTGAAATGGTGCTTGTCGTCGATGTTGGCACCGGCGCCGAAGTCATTCAGGGTGGCTACGGAGCGATCAACAATCAGTGGCAGCTTGAGGCCAACGGGGCCCAGGGAGCCTGGCCCGGCACCGATGGCATTGCGAATCTCCTCTTCGCTGGCAAACTGAAGCGGGGTGGCCACTTCGGCCAGCTTTTCCGCTTTCACTTCATTGAGTTCGTGATCGCCACGTACCATCAGTGCCACCAGATCGTGATCGCAGCTGTCGCTGGCGTGAACGATCAGGGTCTTGACGGTTTTGTCGATGGCCAGATCAAACTGCTCCACCAGCTGGTCGATGGTTTTGGCGTTCGGGGTGTCTACCAGGGTCATCTCGGCACCGGCGTCACCGCGCTCGCCCAGAGCCAGTGCTTCCGCTTTTTCGATGTTGGCGGCGTAGTCACTGCCGGTGGAGAACACCACGGCATCTTCGCCGCTGGAAGCCAGTACCTGAAACTCGTGGCTCAGGGCGCCACCGATGGCGCCGGTGTCCGCCAGTACCGGGCGGAACTCCAGCCCCATGCGTTCCAGGATGTTGCAGTAGGCCTTGTGCATGGCGTGATAGGTGTCGTCCATGGTGGCCTGATCCAGATGGAAAGAGTAGGCGTCTTTCATCAGGAACTCCCGGGAGCGCATCACCCCGAAGCGGGGGCGGACTTCGTCACGGAATTTGGTCTGAATCTGATACAGGTTCAGGGGCAACTGCTTATAGGATTTCACCTCATTGCGAACGATGTCGGTGATCACCTCTTCGTGGGTCGGGCCCAGTACGAAGTCACGGTGATGACGGTCTTTGATGCGCAACAGTTCCGGTCCCATGTCGTCCCAGCGGCCGGTTTCCTGCCACAGATCCGCAGGTTGAACCATTGGCATCAGGGTTTCTACCGCACCGGCGCGATTCATCTCTTCGCGGACGATGTTCTCCACTTTCTTCAGGACCTTCAGTCCAGTGGGCAACCAGGTGTACAGTCCGGAAGCCAGTTTGCGAATCATACCGGCGCGCAGCATCAGCTGGTGGCTGATGATCTCGGCGTCTGATGGGGTCTCTCTGAGAGTGGAGACCAGGTAACGGCTGGTTCTCATCAATAAAATCCGTGCAAAAAAATGAAGCCAATATTCTATCAGGCCTGTGGCGCAAGTCTAATGGCACGGCGTGGTTGCGGCAGATTATCCGGTTATTTTCGTCTCTGTCATCGTCGCGACCACCTTATACTGACGGGTGATTCCATGATATTGGCGAATCTAAGCTTATGATCATTTGTTTTATATGGAATAATTGTTAACAACTTTCAGTGGCGGTGCGAGGACGGATGAGCAAAGGGCGGTGGGACATCGTGGCGGTGGTGCTGGTTGGGGTGCTGTCGACCTCCTGGCTGGCGTTTAAGCTGTATCAGACCGAGCAGCAATCCCTGGAGCGCGACTTTGACTATTTTGCCACCAACCAGGCGCGGCTGATCAAATGGCGCATCGATTCGTCGCTGTCGGTGATGAACCACCTGTCGACCCTGTACCAGGGCTCCGATGAGGTCACCGAGCAGGAGTTTGCCATGGTGGCCGACGGCATCCTGGCCCGCCATCGTGAGATCAAGGCTCTGGAGTGGCTTCCCCGGGTGAAAGCGAGCGAGCGCGGCGCCTTCGAGGCGGCGATGCAGGATCGTTACCCGGCCTTTACCTTTACCGACAAGGTGCAGGGGCAACCGGTAGCCGCCGGCCAAAGAGATCGCTATTACCCAGTCTATTTCGTGCGCCCTTTTACCGGCAATGAGAGTCGCTTCGGCATGGACATGTCCCGCCAGCCCGAGGTGACCGCAGCCCTCGATCAGGCGATGAACAGCGCCAATCCATCATTAACGGCCATGAACCTGGATTCCGAGTTGGGGAAGGTGGTGATGGCGGTGGTGCCGATTTACCACAGTCTGCCGCTGACGATGACCAGCCGGGAAAAGTTATTGAAGGGCTACCTGCTGGGGGTGTTTCAGGTGGAGGAGATGCTCCATGACCTGGTGCTCGATGGTCACCGGGCCAACCTCGAGTATCAGATCTGGGACGACAGCGGCGATACCAGCATCTTGCTGCTGGGTGCCGAGCCTCACCCTTCGGTGATTGGCGAGCGCAGCAAGCGATTTGTCTACGCCGACCTGGCCGGACGCGAGTGGCGACTGGAAGCCCTGGCCAATCCTGCATTCTTCTCCAGTAAACGCAGCCTGACCCCCTACCTGGTGGGGGTCGGTGGCGCCCTGGCCGCCCTGGCATCCGGGGTGTTCATGTGGCAGATGCGCCGGCGCAACCGAGAGGTGGAGGAGTTGGTTCGGTCCCGCACCGAGGAGTTGAACCGGGTCAATCAGCAACTGACCCGCCAGAGCCTCACCGACGGCCTGACCCAGGTGGCCAACCGCCGCCAGTTTGATACCTGGCTCAGTCAGGAGTGGGAGAGTGCCCGGCGAACCAGCAAGCCCATTACCCTGTTTGTCATCGATGTGGATCTGTTTAAGTCCTATAACGATCGTTACGGCCACCTGGCCGGGGATCGGGTACTGAAAAAGATTGCCCGTATGCTGGCCAGCCAGTTGAATCGACCGCGGGATCTGCTGGCACGTTATGGCGGCGAGGAGTTTGCGGCGGTGTTACCGGAAACCGGCCGCAAGGCGGTGAAATTTGCCGACAGCCTGCGAGCGATGGTGGAAGCCCTGGGGATTCCCCATGAGGGCTCCGACATCGGCAGTTACGTCACCATCAGCATCGGTGTGGCGACGCTGGTTCCAGAAGTGGATCAGACGCCGGAGCATTTTTTTGAGCTGGCGGACAAGGCGCTGTACAAAGCCAAGAGTCAGGGACGCAACCGCATCGCCTACCACAACGAACAGCATGGGGATCTGATGCTGGGGTAGCCGTAGGGCGTGTTGACCTTTGATGAAGATTTGGCACCAGCGCTTACCTGCGTGTGAAGCCAAGGTGAGCAGAGGAGGTTCAAACCGGCGGCGCTAACGCAACTCGCGATGCCTTTCGGGGCGGGCTAAACTCCTACACCCAAGGTCATTTCGCCTTAGGGGCTCAGGGGTCCCGGCGGTCGCCGATGAGGCGGGCAGGATTGCCAGCCACCTTGGCGTAGGCCGGTACATCCTTGGTGACCACCGAGCCCATACCGATGATGGCGTGGTCGCCGATGGTAACGCCGTCAACAATGCACACCCTGGCGCCGACCCAGACATCTTTACCGATGACCACCCCCTTGGAGCTGATGCCTTGTTGATACAGGGGTTTATCCAGATCCATGCCGTGATTAAAGGCATAGATGGACACGTCGTGGGCGATGCGGGTCTGATCGCCGATGCGAATCCCGGCCCGGCCGCCATCGAGGCTGCACCCATGATTGATGCTAACCTCATTGCCAAGCTGCAGCGGGCCGTGGAGAAAGCTGTTGCTGGCCAGCATGCAGCGATCGCCGATGACGATGTCGCGGCCCGGTTCGGCAAACAGGGCACACTCCTCCGCCACAAAGCAGTCTGCTCCGAAGCGAACCGTCTCTACGGCCATTAGCGCCTGCTGCCGTTGTTGCTGCCAGGGGCGGGCCCACTGCAGGTGTTTCTCCTTAAGACGGTAGTAAAGCCAGGGCATCCAGTTCAGCCGCTGCTTGTGCTGCTGGCGGTAGCGATCAGTCATGCTCGGGCAGCGCCACCACCGCAATGATGTGATTGACGCCGTTGATCACCCGCCAGCGCAGGTCAAACTGGTGCAGCTGTACGCCGTATTCGCGGTCGCTGTCGTCTTTGTGATAACCGGGGCGGGGATCTTGAGCCAATACCTGCTCCGCCAGTTGCCGGAATCCAGGCTGGCGACGCTCAGCGTCGTCCATCTGCTGCCGGGCGGTGTCACTGAGGCTGACGGCCATCGGCTCCGGGGCCTGCTGGGCAAACCCGCCACAGGCATCGGGGAGGGCATCGGAGTAGGGCACGTAGGGTTTGATGTCATAGATCGGCGTGCCGTCCAGCAGATCGATGCCCTCTACCTCCAGATAGTGTTGGCCCTGATCGCAGCCGACGCCTCGCAGCTTGACCGCCGACATCCCCAGGCCATTAGGGCGGAATGTGGCCCGGGTGGCAAACACGCCCATGCGTTCGTTGCCGCCAAGGCGTGGCGGGCGTACCGTCGGTTTCCAACCCTGGTGAAGGTTTTGATGGAAGCTGAAGATCAGCCACAGATAATCAAACTGCTCGATGCCCCGCAGCACATCGGCGGTGTTGCACTCCCCCTGAAGCATCAGGCGCCCCACGGCCGCCGGCACCAGCCGGGGTTGTCGGGGAATGGCAAACTTCTGTTTGTAGGGGGAGTGGCACAGGGCCACCGGTGTCATCTCAATCTTCATGAACCACCAGGGCGCGGGCGTAACAGACGATGGAGTGCTGGCAATGCTTATCGGCACTGAGCTCGATGCACTGGCTGATCCAGATGGCGTTGGCTCCCTGATCCGCCGCCAGCCTGCGCAACTGGGTACGGGCATCGGCTTCGCTGGCGGGAACGGCATTGCCATCGGCCTGACAGCTGGTGGCCTCCAGCAGGCCCAGATCCCGCTGAGCGGCGGGAGGCGTATTGCCCTGATAGACCCGCACCTTGCCTGGTTTGAAGTACTCATCGACGGCATCGCTGTCGAGGTTGGATGAAAACTGGAACTGGCTGCTGCAGCCGCCGAGCAGCGGCAGTACTAGGGCCCATCGGTGCCACGAGGTCAATGAAAACATGGGAGATATCCGAGTATAGAGTTGACCGAAGTGTACCACAAAGGGGCCGCCGGGCGAGTGAGCCGGTGGCCCGGACCCTCAGTGGGCGGGGTTATTCTGGTACTTTTGGTACAGCTGTTTATGGCGATTATCCAGATCGATCTGGCGGCCGTCGATCAGCACCGTGGTGACCCGGCTCTGGCCCTCGTCCAGCAGGTCGCCATCGCCGATCACCTGGTTGGCCCTAAACCCGGTATCTAGTGCCCCCATCTCCGACAGTCCTAGAATTTTGGTCGGTGTCAGAGTGATCGCTTCCAGAGCACGGTCAGCGCCCAGGCCGTGGGCGGCGGCATATTGGGCGGCGAAGGTCGTTACGGCCGCCAAGGCGGCGGATTTAGGCAACCCATACTCCACCGCCAGGGTGATTCGATTCCAAAACTCTTCCGGGTCGATTCCGGTCTGGGTGATGGCAAAGGGAATATTGGCCGCGGCGACCGTCGCAAGATTACCAGGGCTGCGTTCTCAATGACGAAGCTGTTTAAGACTAATATCCAGCCAGGCGTCCAAAGGTGGCTTTCTCGCCAGGGTTAACGGCAGGGTAAGCTGAGTGTGTTTTAGTGACTTCAGACGTTCAAACTCTAAGCCATTGTCCACAAGTACCGGCTAGGGATGAAAGGGTTGCAATAGCTTCAGGGCGCGGGAGGCGTTGTTTCCTTGTCCTGGGTCAAATATGATTCGTTGATTGTTAAACTGTAACAGTTTGGTAAAGGATTGATTCAGGTTTAACGATAACTGAGGTATCGAATTTTTGGATTACTGTGGATACCACTGTGCGTCTTTTAAGGTTTGTCGAATAAGTGCAATACTGCCCATGAGTGAGTTCGGGTATTCTTGTTCCGAACTTCCCTTGTCAAATGACATCAGGAGAGCACCTTCGATGGCATAGATACTGCTTTCAGAATGAAGGTCGATGAGGGATACCGTGGCACTCACCGCAGGAATAAGCCATCGAGATTGCCGGTTTGTACCGAAGTGAAGCCATTATTATGCCAATCCTGAACGCGTTTATGATCAAAGTTGAGATGATCTGCCTAGTTCATTTCAGCGTGGATGGCTCGGTTATTTACTCTGGCACCGGGTTGTTCGGCATTATAGTGAGGCCCAGACGCTTGGCAGCGGGAATACTGCCACTGTTGCCCAACATCGGTATCGGGGTCAATAAAGCCTGGGGAGGTGTTTTTCCTTTGGAATGGATCTCCATGGCGCCTGCTGGAACCTCGTTACTTTCTGATTAAAAACAATTTTTCCATCCTTGATCACCAGGGTTGCATCTTCGAGTTGCTGGCCTGGTGCGGGAATCAGGGTGGCATGGGTAAAGGCCCGGTAGTGGCCTGTGACTGCAGCGATAGGGCTGACGGGTTGGGTGGGGCCGGCAATTACTGGCAGACTGGCGGCGCAGGTGAGGACCTGAAACAGAAGCCGACAACGCAAACGGACGGCGGGCAGAGGCATTCCTAAATCCTTTTATTTTTATCCCTGAATCGAATCCATTATCCTTGCGTCGATGGGGCTGCAATTCGTCCCTGGCAAGCAGGCATAAAAAAACGGCTGCCAATGGCAGCCGTTTTGCGAAACTTTGTAACTAAATCTTAAATCAGAAACTCTTCCAGAGAGTGACCTTGATCCAGTTTCTCTTTGATGGCTTTTGGAGTACGGCCTTGGCCGGTCCAAGTCAGGGTTTCGCCATCAACAACAATCTTGTATTTAGCTGGGCGTGGTGCACGCTTGCGACGTGGAGAAGCACTTTCGAGCGCGTTTAGCTCATCAACGCTAATTCCATCTTCTGCAAGTTGCTTGCGAATTGCTTCAATTTTAGCCAGGCGTTCGGCTTGAGCAGCAATTTCTTCCTCTGCTTCAGCTTCGCGCTCGTCTGCAATTTTCTGCAGTTTAGCGATTACGTCTTTCAGCTCATCCAGCTCCAGCTCTTTAACTTGAGCCTTTAAGCGGCGACCGTGAGTCAAAATTTCTAAGAAATCAGCCATCGTGGATTCAACCTAATTATCAAGTGTGCAAATTTAACAGTGTTTAGATTAGCATGGGCAAATATAGTTGTCTCGTAAATAAGGCAATTAATTATCCATTACTAAGATGATATATCGATAACTTTGCAGACATTTACCTTATTCAAGAGTTCCGTGTCATTGAAAAAAATGTGATTCGATGTCAATGGTTCAGCTTCTGTTCATTTTCTCTCTACCAACCCCCCTTACAATGTTGACGTTTACGTTAACAGTAATTAGAGTGGGGGCAATGTTATGCAAAGTCGATTCTGGCGCTAAACAAAGGACGTACTATGAAGATTCTGGTTCCGATCAAGCGAGTGGTCGATCCCTATGTCAAGGTGAGAGTCGCTGCTGATGAGTCAGCAGTGGAGTTGGCTAACCTGAAGATGGCGATCAACCCTTTCTGCGAGATCGCCGTCGAGGAGGCGGTAAGGCTTAAGGAGAAAGGCCAGGCCGATGAGATTATTGCCGTGTCCATCGGTCCTAAAGTGGCTCAGGAGCAATTGCGTACTGCCATGGCTCTGGGAGCAGACCGCGGTATTTTGGTGGAGCACGATGAAGAGTTGGCGCCCATCTCTGTTGCCAAGGTATTAAAAGCCATTATCGAAAAGGAAAAGCCGGATCTGGTGCTGTTTGGTAAGCAATCCATCGACGGAGACAACAACCAGACGGCTCAGATGACGGCGGCACTGACTGGTATGGGGCAGGCAACCTTTGCCTCCGGTATTGAAGTCGAGGGCGACCAGGTGACCGTAGCCCGGGAGATTGACGGTGGCATCCAGACCCTGAGTGTCAAGCTGCCGGCGGTAGTGTCGGCGGACTTGCGCCTGAATGAACCGCGTTATGCATCACTGCCGAATATTATGAAGGCCAAGCGTAAGCCTTTGGAAACCGTCTCCGTGGCGGACTTTGAGTTGCAGTTGGGAGCCCATCAGCGGGTATTAAAGGTAACGGCCCCGGCGGAACGCAGTGGCGGCATCATGGTGGGCTCGGTTGAAGAGCTGGTTGAGAAGCTGAAAAATGAAGCGAAGGTGGTCTAATGGCGATCCTTATTATTGCAGAGCTGGACAAGCAGGGCCTGGGTGCCGAGTGTGCCAAAGTCGTGGGTGCGGCGACTCAGCTAGGTCAGGAGATTCATGTACTGGTGGCGGGCAGTGATGTTGCTGAGGCCGCCGGGCAGGCGGCGCAACTGGCCGGTGTCACCAAGGTGTTGCTGGCGGATCATGAGTGCTATTCCCATCAACTGGCTGAATCCATGGCAGATCTGGTGGTCGAGTTGGCTGGAGGCTACAGCCACATTCTGGCGGCAGCCAGCGCCAAGGGCAAAGATACGCTGCCCCGGGTGGCGGCGCTGCTGGATGTGGCTCAACACTCCGATGTTATTGCCATCGAGTCTGAGGATACCTTTGTTCGGCCCATCTATGCCGGTAATGCCCTGGCGACGGTACAGAGCTTGGATGCCGTCAAGGTAGCGACCATTCGAACCAGTGCATTTGATGCGGCAGCTTCCCAGGCGCCGGTTGAGGTTGAGGCCGTGGACAGCGTCAAGGAAACCCGCCTGAGCCAATTTATCGGTGAAGAGTTAGTGCAGTCAGAGCGTCCCGAACTCGGGGCCGCACGGGTGGTGATTTCCGGTGGTCGTGGTCTCGGCAGTGGCGAGAATTTTGCCCTGATAGAAGCCCTGGCAGACAAGCTGGGCGGCGCCATCGGCGCGTCGCGTGCGGCGGTGGATGCCGGGTACGTGGCCAACGATTTGCAGGTGGGACAAACCGGTAAAATCGTGGCACCCGAACTGTACATCGCCGTAGGCATCTCCGGTGCGATTCAGCATCTGGCTGGCATGAAGGAGTCCAAGGTGATCGTGGCGATCAACAAGGATCCGGATGCGCCGATTTTCCAGGTAGCGGATTATGGCCTGGAAGCGGATCTGTTTGACGCTATCCCTAAGCTCACGGAACTGCTATAACTGTGACATAACTCACAATGTGGCGGCGTCTGCTGGTCAAGTGAGGGGCACTTGCAGTTAGAATGCCGCCTTCGCATCTTTGAATGCGAGTACCGATAAGGTAGAGGCGCATCGCCTATCAGTAAGCCGGTCGAGGTTGATACCCGACGACGCCGGCCTAAAGGAGTCGATGCCGAAGTGTGCTGGGCATCATCCCTGCGCGCTGGGGTTACTCTTAACAGGAGTAACACTGCCATAGTAAATTCCAACCGGATGTTGGGAAGATGATTTACTATGGAGCGCTACTGAATGGAAGGTGGATCTCTCGCTTTTTGCTAGTCCCCCCACGGCTGTTGGCCGTGTCAGTTGCCTCCATCGCTAATAATGACGATTACATTACGATGGCTTTAATTAATTACGCCGATTCGGCACTCTCGCTGCTGCCCCCCGTGGTAGCCATTGGCATGGCAATCGCCAGCCGAAAAGTTCTGCTTTCCCTGGGTTTAGGTATTGCCATTGGCATTCTGATGCTGGTGGATTTCTCTGTGGCTGACGGCGCGTCTGAGCTCGGCTCCCGGGCCCTCTCCCTGGTCTGGGATGACGGGGCCCTCAACAGCTGGAATCTCTATACTCTCGGCTTCCTGGTTTTGCTGGGGATTATGACTGCAATGATTTCGGTCTCTGGTGCCACCCGCGCCTTTGCCGATTGGGCTCGCCATCGCATTCGTTGCGGTCGTGATGCCAAGTTGATGACCATGGCGCTGGGTGTGGTGATCTTCATTGATGACTACTTCAATACCCTGGTGGTGGGATCGGTGGCCCGACCGGTAACCGACCATTATCAGGTGTCTCGGGAAAAGCTGGCCTACTGCATCGATTCGACGTCGGCACCCATCTGCGTAATCTCGCCCATCTCCTCCTGGGGGGCTTACATCATTGCCCTGATTGGCGGCCTGCTCACCACCCACGGTATGACCGACATCGGCTATTTGAGCGCTTTTATGCAGATGGTTCCGATGAACTTCTACGCCATCTTTGCCTTTGCCCTGCTGCTGGCGGTGGTCTATTTTGGCCTGGATTTCGGTGCCATGGCGGACGCGGAGACGCGGGCTCGCAATGGCCAGTTGTGGGACGAAGCCAAAGGGGTACCGGCCGGAGAAGAGCTGGATCTGCCCGAGGCTGACAATGGACGAGTGGCTGGCCTGGTGGCTCCGATCGGCTTCCTGATTGCGCTGACGGTATCGCTGATGCTGTTTTCCGGCAACCAGGTTCTGGCGGCCGACAGTAAAGCATTTTCCATTATCGGAGCGTTTGAAAACACCGATGTGGCGTGGTCCCTGTTCTTCTCTGGTCTGGGCGGTGTTGGATTTACCCTGCTGTTTGGCTTGCGCCAAGGTGTGCCAGCGGCCTATATGGCCAAAGCGGTGCTCAGTGGCATTAAGTCGATGCTGCCGGCCATCTATATTCTGCTGTTTGCCTGGACCATTGCCGGGGTGATCAGTGACATGAAGACCGGTGAGTTTATGGCGACCCTGGCCCAGGGCAACCTGCCTGCCTGGGGGCTGCCGGCGTTGCTGTTTCTGCTTAGCGGTTTTGCTGCCTTTGCGACCGGAACCAGTTGGGGCACCTTTGCCATCATGTTGCCCATCGCGGCCAATATGGCGGAAGCGGTGGATCTGGCGCTGATGCTGCCGATGCTGTCATCGGTGCTGGCCGGTGCGGTATTCGGCGATCACTGTTCGCCGATCTCAGACACCACCATCCTGTCATCCACCGGGGCTGGTTGTCACCACATCGACCACGTGACCACTCAGTTGCCCTATGCGGTGCTGACCGCGCTGATTTCGCTGGCCGGTTACCTGGTGCTGGGACTCACCGGGTCGGTGATGGCCGGCTTTGCCACCGCAACCCTGGGTTTGGTGCTGGTGGTACTGCTGCTGAAACAGCTGTGTCGACGCTAATCCCGATCCCCTGAAAGCCGGGCCCCGCAAGGGGCCCGGTTTGTGTTGGCGGCCGCCACTTTTTGTCGCGTCACTCTGGCTCAGATCCTGGCTTTTCGGTAGACTTGCCTCAGCGTTTACTGGGGGATCAATTTTGGCTCAACTCTATTTTTATTATTCGGCAATGAATGCTGGAAAATCCACATCTTTGCTGCAATCGGCGTATAACTACCGCGAACGGGGCATGCAGGTGCTGGTGATGACCGCGGGTCTGGATGACCGCTATGGCCAGGGAAAAGTGACCTCGCGTATCGGTCTGTCGTCCGATGCCCTTATCTACCGCAAACAGGATGATCTTATCCAGATGGTGCTGCAGGAGAATGAGTCCAATGCGGTCAACTGTCTGTTGGTGGATGAGTGCCAGTTCCTGACTAAAAGCCAGGTCCGTCAACTGACCTACCTGGTCGATAAAATGGACATTCCGGTGCTCTGTTACGGGCTGCGTACCGATTTCCAGGGGGAGCTGTTTGAAGGTGCCCAGTACCTGCTGGCCTGGGCCGATAAACTGGTTGAGCTCAAGACCATCTGCCACTGCGGTCGTAAGGCCAATATGGTGGTTCGTCTGGACGAAGGCGGCAAGCCGGTACGCAGTGGCGATCAGGTTCAGATTGGCGGTAACGACAGTTACGTCTCCATGTGCCGGACCCATTACCGTGAGCTGGCGTGGGACTGAGTGTAGACAAATGAGTGGCGAGGGCCGCATCGAGTCGATGGGGCGCGCCCGACTGAAAAAAGACCCGAATATTGCAAGCTGGTGAACCGCTGCTAAATTTAAAGCAGTTTTGATTGTTAGCGCAGTGTGGGTTTGCCGGTGTTTGCCGGCTTTTTTTTGCCTGGCAGAAAAAGGGGGCGAACTTGGGGGAGGGGGCAGGAATCCATTCCTGCAAATCGGTGTTATCGCAGTGAGGCCAGGGTTTGTTTGACCTGGTCGCGCAACCAGCGATTGGCCTTGCTGTCTTCCATCTTCTTCAGATAGGTCAGATACAGCGGCACCGTGGGAATCTCGAAGCTGGTCTGGATTTCCGCCAGTTCGAACTGGCTGGCATACTTTTCCCATAACCAGCGGGAGATGGTTACCAGGCTGTCGGTGCCCTGGGTCATCATCATGGCGTTGAAGGGGTTATTGGTGTCCAGGAACACCTCCCGTTCGTCGACGTAACCCATGTTCATGGCATTGCCCATCTTGTAGCCGATCTGGCCAACGGCGTAGCGGCAATGACGCTGGGCCAGGAAGGTGTCCATGTCGATGACCTCTTTGGTCAACGGGTTGGATTTACAGCCCAGGACCACCATCTCTTCGTCCAGCACTTTCTCCTGGATGATGCTCTTCATATCGATCTTCATCGCCACCAGGCACAGATCGTTGTTGTCGATCTGCAGGCTGTCGATGATCTTCGACTCCTCTTCCACCAGGTTATTGACCGACACCTTGAGTTGACTGTTAAAGGACTCGATGTGACGGGCCAGAGGGTGAAGAATGATCAGGTCAAGAATGTGGTTGGCCGAGATACGAAAGCGGCGTTTGCTGTTGGCTGGATCGAAATCGCTCAGGCTTTCAACGCCGTCCTGCAACAGATCCAGTGCTGAGTTAACGTAGCCGTACAGCTCCATTGCGAAATCGGTGGGTTCCAGTCCATTGCTGGTCCGGGTGAACAGTGGGTGGCTGAAGTATTTACTTAGTTTTGACAGGGATTGACTGACGGCACTAGGCGTTACGGACAGTTTCCGAGCGGCTTTGCTTAAGCTACCGGTAAAAACCACTGCGCGGAACACTATGAGCAGTCGGATATCAATCGAATCAAAGTCACGCATTAACACTGGCATAGTACTTTCCAACTTACGCTGACTAAATTCATTATATTAATAAATCTTAGTCAAGTTTTAGACATTCATCTGGCCGCGGAATCTAACATGCATGAGCGAGTAGGTGCAATAGTGGGGCTTAGGTGGCAGTTCACACTTTTTCTTCGATGGTCTAACTGTTTGATTTAAGAGGGGCTTTATAAGGTTTTTTTATTAATATCGCGTTTTAAGTAATGGTTGGATTGCTCGCTTTTACCGAGCAATTTGGAGGTTTTTTAAAGTCTAAGATGCTGAAAAAGAGGGTAAAAATCCAGCCACATATGTGAAAATACGGTTGTGACTGGATTTTTTGCGTTAACACTGGAGATCTGGCAGGTGCTCAAATTGTTGCAAAGATTCAGGGTTGGCCAGTGCATCGGTATTGGTGACGGCCTGACCGTGAATCACTTTTCTCACCGCCAGTTCCACCAGTTTGCCGGACAGGGTTTTTGGCAGATCCTGGACCTGAATGATTTTGGCCGGTACGTGTCTCGGCGTGGTGTTGGCGCGAATGGTGGTGCGAATCTGCTGACGCAGCGCTTCGGTCAGCTCACTACCGGGTTTCAGTACCACGAACAGCACCACTCGCACGTCATCCTGCCACTGTTGACCGATCGCCAGGCTCTCCTGCACCGCCGTCACCTTTTCGACCTGACGGTAGATCTCGGCGGTGCCGATCCGCACCCCGCCCGGGTTGAGTACCGCATCGCTGCGGCCATGGATGATCAGCCCGCCTTCGGCGGTGGTTTCGGCGTAGTCACCATGAGCCCAGACGTTGTCGAAGCGGTCAAAATAGGCGTTGTGGTATTTGCTGCCGTCGTCATCGCCCCAGAAGCCGATGGGCATGGACACGAAGGGGGCGGTACACACCAGCTCTCCTTTTTGTTGTTGCAACGGCTGGCCCTGTTCGTTAAAGACCTCCACCTTCATTCCCAGTCCGGGGCATTGCAACTGGCCGCGGTAGACCGGCTTAATGGGGTTGCCCAGGGCAAAGCAGGAGACGATGTCGGTGCCACCGGAGATCGAACTCAGGCACAGATCCGGATTGATGTGTCGATACACAAAATCAAAGCCTTCGTGGGCCAGGGGCGATCCGGTGGACAGCAGCCCCTTGATCTGGGCAAGGCGATGGTGTTCCGCAGGCCGGTAGCCGGCTTTCTCCAAGGCGGCGATGTACTTGGCGCTGGTTCCGAATACCGATACCTCCTCCTGCTCGGCCAGCTGCCACAGCACCTCGGGGCCGGGGGCAAACGGGCTGCCATCATACAGCACCAGGGTGGCGCCGGTGGCCAATCCGGAGACCAGCCAGTTCCACATCATCCAGCCACAGGTGGTGAAATAGAACAGCACATCGTGGCGCTGAATGTCGGTATGCAGCCGCAGCTCCTTGAGGTGCTGTAACAGGGTGCCGCCGGCACCGTGGACGATGCATTTGGGTTGGCCGGTGGTGCCGGAGGAGTACAACACGTACAGGGGGTGGTCAAACGGCAGCGGGGTAAATGAGAGGCTTCGGGCCGGGTTATCCAGGGCCTGTTGCCAGCCAATGGCCAGTGAGTGGTGAACCTGGGCAACCGCATCAAAGGCCGGAACCACCACCACCTGTTGCAGCGAATCGATGGCGTCGGCGATCTGGGCGATCTTATCGCTGCAGTCGATGACCTTGCCGTTGTAGCGGTAGCCATTGGCGGCCACCAGCACCTTGGGTTGAATCTGACCGAAGCGGTCGAGGACGCCGTTGAAGCCGAAGTCTGGTGAACAGGAGCTGAAGGTGGCGCCCAGACTGGCAGCGGCCAGCATGGTGACCACAGTTTCGATGCGGTTGGGCATAAAGGCGGCCACCCGGTCGCCGGCTACCACGCCCAGATGGCGCAGGTGGTGGGCCAGACGGGCCACTTCGTGATACAGCTCGTTGTAGGACAGGGCGACCCGGTTGGCGGCCTCGTCGCGAAACACCAGGGCGATGCGGTCGTCCCGGTAGCGGAGTAGGTTTTCGGTAAAATTGAGCCGGGCGTCCGGGAAAAAGCGGGCGCCCGGCATCTTATCACCGTTTAGCAGCAGGCGTTGCCCTGGGGTGCCGATCACCTCGGCGAACTGCCAGAACGTCTGCCAGAACTGATCCGGGTGGTCGGTACTCCAGCGATGCAACTGCTCGTAATCGCTCAGGGTCAGCGCCAGGCTGTCATTGACGTAGTGGCGAAACCGTTCCATCTGGCTGGCATCGATTTGGCTCTGGCTGGGTTGCCAGATTGGGGTTGCGGTGCTCATACCGGTTGCTCCTCATGGTTGGCGAGCCAGGCCTGGGCGACCTTGCTGGAGGGGACCTTGTTCAATTGGCGGCAGATGGTGGCACCGGCGGCAATGACCGCACCCAGGTTAACGCCGGTGTCCATGCCGAGTCCGTGCAGCATGTAGAGGAGATCCTCGGTGGCCAGGTTGCCGCTGGCGCCTTTGGCATAGGGGCAACCGCCCAGCCCCGCTACGGCGCTGTCGAAGGTGGTGATGCCGAGATCCAGGCAGGCAAGGACGTTGGCCAGGGCCTGGCCGTAGGTGTCATGGAAATGCAGTGCCAGAGCCGACGGTGGTACCCGTTCGGCCACTGCCTTCACCATGGCTTTGGCTTTGGCCGGAGTGCCGACGCCGATGGTGTCGCCCAAGGAGATCTCGTAGCAGCCCATCTGGTAGAGCGACTCGGCTACGTCGGCCACCTTGGCGACGTCGATGTCGCCCTCGTAGGGGCACCCCAGCACGCAGGAGACGTAGCCGCGGACCGGCAGTCCGGCGGCGCGGGCAGCGGCAAACACCGGCTCGAAGCGTAGCAGCGACTCGGTCACGGAGCAGTTGATGTTGCGTTGGCTGAAGCTCTCCGAGGCAGCACCAAACACTGCCACGCCGTCTACGCCCGCCTGCTGCGCCGCGTCAAACCCTTTAAGGTTTGGGGTCAGGGCGCTGTAGCGAACCCCGGGGCGCCGCTGGATCCGGGCAAACAGCTGATCGGCGTCGGCCATCTGAGGTACCCACTTAGGGGAGACAAAACTGCCGGCTTCTATCTGGCTGAGGCCGGTACCGGACAGGGCATCGACCAGGGCGATGCGCTGTGCCAGGGTGACGCTGGTTTCATTCTGCAGGCCATCCCGGGGCCCGACTTCGACGATGGTGGCTTGGCTCATGACTCCTCCAGGGCTTCCAGTGTCACCAGGGCAGTGCCGTCATTCACCTGTTGTCCCGGCCCATAGGGCAGTGCCAGTACCTGGCCGGCGTAGGGGGCGGTGATGGTGTATTCCATCTTCATCGCTTCCATCACCAGCAGCGGCTGACCGGCCTCGACGGTTTGCTCCAGCTCGCACAGCAGGGTGACTACGGTACCGTTCATGGGGGCTTTCAAGGCGTCTTCACCGCTGTCTTCGCCGTCACTGCCCTGATGACTGACGGCATCGAACCTCAGCGGGCCTTGTGGCAGGAACAGGGTCACCGACTCGCCGCAGCGCTGAAACGGCCAGTGGCACAGGTGGCCGTCCAGCTCCAGACTCAGTTGACCGTCATCGATGCCGATGACCGCCTGGTACTCGACGTCGTTGAGCTGAACGGTCAATGCCGGCCAGTGGCCTTTGATCAGCAGTGGGTAGCGTTCGCCGTGATCGTCCTCGAGGTGATGGTGCATTACCGGGCTCTGGTTGAGCCTGAAGCCGGCAGCGGAGTGCCAGGGAGTGCGGCGGCAGCCGGGCTGACCGATCACCAGTGCCGCGGCGATGGCCGCCACGTGGCGCAGATCATCGGCACCGGTCAACTGAGCGTAGTGGGTATCGATAAAGCGGGTGTCGAGGTCGGCCGCCTGAAACTGGGGATGGTTGATGATGCGTCCCAGAAACGCCAGGTTGCTGATCACTCCGGCTACCTGGGTTTGCTGCAGGCCGCGGCTCATCTGCTGAATCGCCTGGGTGCGGGTGTCGCCGAAGGTGATCAGCTTGGCGATCATCGGGTCATAGTGAGGGCTGATCTCGTCGCCCTCCACCACCCCGCTGTCCAAACGCAGTGCGTCCGGCACCGCAAACCGGGTCAGGGTGCCGGTGGCCGGAAGAAATTCCCGCTGCGGATCCTCGGCATAGAGTCGAACCTCCAGACTGTGGCCTCGAATCTCAATCTGCTGCTGGGTCAGCGGTAGCGGTTGGCCCGATGCCACCAGCAACTGCCAGTGCACCAGATCCTGGCCGGTGACCATCTCCGTCACCGGGTGTTCCACCTGCAGGCGGGTGTTCATCTCCATGAAGTAGAAACGCCCCTGGTTGTCGAGTAGGAACTCCACCGTGCCGGCACCCAGGTAGTCGATGGCCTCGGCGGCTTTCACAGCGGCCTCACCCATCTGCCGGCGCAGGGCATCGGACAGCCCGGGGGCCGGCGCCTCTTCCACCACTTTCTGGTGGCGCCGCTGAATGGAGCAGTCCCGGTCCGACAGGTAGACGCAGTGGCCGTGGCCATCGGCAAACACCTGTACCTCCACGTGCCTCGGCGATGCCAGGAAGCGCTCCAGCAGCAGCATGTCATTGCCAAAGGCGCTTTGGGCTTCACGGCGGGCGGTGGCCAGGGCGGCGGTCAGCTGATCGGCCTGTTCGACGATGCGCATCCCTTTGCCGCCGCCGCCGAAGGCGGCCTTGACCAGCAGCGGATAGCCGATTTTGGTTGCCTCTGCGATCAGCCTCTGATCACTCTGGTCGTCACCATGGTAACCCGGCAGCATCGGCACACCGGCCCGCTCCATGATCACCTTGGCGGCGCTTTTGGAGCCCATCTGCTCGATGGCCTCGGTATTGGGGCCGATAAAGGCGATGCCGGCGTCGGCGCAGGCGCGGGCAAACCCCGGGTTCTCGGACAGGAAGCCGTAGCCGGGGTGAATGCCATCGACGCCCGCCAGGTTGGCGAGGGCGACAATCTTGTCGCCCAGCAGGTAAGACTCGGTGGCCGCCGCCGGGCCGAGCAGAAACGCCTCATCGGCCATCTTGACATGCTGGGCGTTGCGGTCGGCGTCGGAGTAGACGGCGACGGTGCGGATGCCCAGAGCCTGGCAGGTTCGAATGATGCGGCAGGCGATCTCGCCGCGGTTGGCGATCAGGACCTTGGTTAACATTAGGATTCTCCTTGCCAGAGGGGCGGGCGCTTGTCGAAAAACGCCTGCAGGCCTTCCTGGCCTTCCGGGGACACCCGGATTTGGGCAATGGCGTCGGCGGTCAATGACAGCAACGCGTCGTCAAAAGGGTGCTGCTCTATGGTGTGCAGCAGGGACTTACAGGCTTGCATCGCCTTGGGGCCGTTGCCGGTCAGGGTGGCGATCAGGTGCTCGCTGCTGCTGGTCAACTCTTCACACACCTCATGCACCAGCCCGATCTGCCGGGCGGTGTTGGCATCGAAGGTTTCGGCGGACAACATGTAGCGCCGCGACTGACGCTGGCCAATGGCCCGGGCCACGAACGGGCTGATCACCGCCGGGATCAGCCCGAGCTTGACCTCCGACAGGCAGAAGCGGGCTCGGGGACTGGCCAGGGCGATGTCGCAGCAGGCGATAAGGCCGAGGGCGCCACCGAAGGCGGCCCCGTCAACCAGTGCCAGGGTCGGTGCCGGAAAGCGATCCAGGGTATGCATCAGTCTGGCCAGTTCACGGGCGTCGCTGAGGTTACTGGCCTGATCCATGGCCGCCTGGCTTTTCATCCACGCCAGGTCGGCGCCGGCGGAGAAGTGCTTGCCGTTGGCGGCCAGCACCAGCAGGGTGGGCGGCTGGCGGGTCAGCTCGGCCAGCGCCTGATTGATTTCACCAATCATGGTGTCGCCGAAGGCATTGTGCTTGTCCGGCCGGTTCAGGGTCAGGCGGGCAACGCCGTCGCTCTGGGTCAGGGTAATGAATTGAAAGGTCATTTCATTCTCCTTACATGCGGAAGACGCCGAAGCGGGTCGCTTCGGTGGGCGCATTCATCGCCGCAGTCAGGGCCAGCCCCACCACCTCGCGGGTTTGGGCTGGGTCGATGATGCCGTCGTCCCACAGCCGGGCGCTGGCGTAATAGGGGTGCCCCTGCTGTTCATACTGCTCGACGATGGGGTGTTTGAACCTCTGCTGCTCATCTTCACTCCAGCTCTGGCCTTTGCGGGCCAGGGCGTCGGTTTTGACCTGGGCCAGCACGTTGGCCGCCTGCTCGCCGCCCATCACCGAAATGCGGGAGTTGGGCCACATCCACATCATGGTCGGGTCGTAGGCGCGGCCGCACATGCCATAGTTACCGGCACCATAACTGCCGCCGATCACCACGGTAAACTTCGGTACCCGAGCGCAGGAGACGGCGGTCACCAGCTTGGCGCCGTGCTTGGCAATGCCTTCGTGTTCGTATTTTTTGCCCACCATGAAGCCGGTGATGTTCTGCAGAAACAGCAACGGGATGTTGCGCTGGCAGCACAGCTCAATGAAGTGGGCGCCTTTGAGCGCCGATTCCGAGAACAGGATGCCGTTGTTGGCCAAAATTCCCACCGGCTGGCCATAGAAGCGGGCAAAACCGCACACCAGGGTGGCGCCGTAACCGGCTTTAAATTCGTCGAAATCGGAGTCGTCCACCAGCCGGGCGATCACTTCGCGTACCTCGAACGGCTGCTTCAAGTTACTGCCGACGATGCCGTACAGGTCGTCGGCGGGATAGCGGGGCGGGCGAATATCGGCGTCCACCAGCGGCTGCGCGCGGTGGTGATTAAGGCGGGCCACCGCCTGGCGGGCCAGCTGCAGGGCGTGCTCGTCGTTATCGGCCAGGTGGTCAGCCACTCCGGAGATCTGGGTGTGGACGGCGCCGCCGCCCAGCTCTTCGGCGCTGACCTCTTCGCCGGTGGCGGCTTTGACCAGTGGCGGTCCACCGAGGAAGATGGTGCCCTGTTCCTTGACGATGATCGACTCATCCGCCATGGCCGGCATGTAGGCGCCACCGGCGGTACACAGGCCCAGTACCACGGCGATCTGTGGAATCCCCTTGGCAGACATGTTGGCCTGATTAAAGAAGATGCGGCCAAAGTGGTCTTTGTCCGGGAACACCTCATCCTGTCGCGGCAGGAAGGCGCCGCCGGATTCCACCAGGTAGATGCAGGGCAGATGGCATTTCTCGGCAATCTCCTGTGCCCGAAGGTGTTTTTTTACCGTCAGCGGGTAGTAGGTGCCTCCTTTTACGGTGGCGTCGTTGGCGACGATCATGCATTCGATGCCGCTGACCCGGCCGATGCCGGCAATGACGCCGGCGGCGGGCACGACGTCGTCGTAGCATTGGTGGGCGGCCAGCTGGCTGAGCTCCAGGAACGGGGCGCCGGGATCGAGCAGCAGCTCGACCCGCTGCCGTGGCAGCAGTTTACCCTGGGCCAGGTGTTTGCTGCGGGCCCGGTCGTTGCCGCCGGGAACGATGGCGTCGAGTGTGGCGGTCAGGTCGGCCACCAAGTCGGCCATGGCATCGCGCCGGGCCATAAAGCCCGGCTCCTGCCGGTTAATGCTGGAACGGAGTATGGTCACGGTTGTCAGTCCTTTAACGGGCGGGGCGGGCCCCGCCTGAGCGTGCGTTAGGCGGTTTCGGTAAACAGTTCACGGCCGATCAGGAAGCGGCGAATCTCGGAGGTACCGGCACCTATCTCATACAGCTTGGCATCCCGAAGCAGGCGCCCGGTGGCGTACTCGTTGATGTAGCCGTTGCCCCCGAGCAACTGAATGGCATCCAGAGCCAGCTGGGTAGCCAACTCGGCGCTATAGAGAATGGCTCCGGCAGCGTCTTTGCGGGTGGTCTCGCCGCGGTCGCAGGCCTGGGCGACGCTGTAGACGTAGGCGCGGGCGGCGTTGCTGCGGGTGTACATGTCGGCGACCTTGCCCTGCACCAGCTGAAACTGGCCGATGGCCTGGCCAAACTGCTCGCGCTGATGGATGTAGGGCACCACCTGATCCAGGCAGGCGGCCATGATCCCCAGCGGGCCGGCGGCCAGCACTACCCGTTCGTAGTCCAGTCCGCTCATCAGTACTTTGGCGCCATTGCCGACTCCGCCAAGGACGTTCTCTATCGGAACCGGAGTGTCCTGAAACACCAGTTCACAGGTGTTGGAGCCGCGCATGCCCAGCTTGTCCAGTTTCTGGGCCTGGCTGAAGCCGGCAAAGCCACGTTCGACGATAAAGGCGGTCATGCCTTTGGCGCCGGCGCTGGTGTCGGTTTTGGCGTAGATCACGTAGGTATCGGCGTCGGGACCGTTGGTGATCCACATTTTGGTGCCATTGAGGAGGTAGTGATCGCCCTCGAGGCGGGCGCTGAGCTTCATGGACACCACGTCGGAGCCGGCATTGGGTTCGCTCATGGCCAGGGCGCCGATGTGTTCGCCGCTGACCAGTTTCGGCAGGTATTTGGCTTTCTGTTCGTGGCTGCCGTTGCAGTGGATCTGGTTCACGCACAGGTTGGAGTGGGCGCCGTAGGAGAGGCCGACCGAGGCACTGGCCCGGGAGATCTCCTCCATGGCAATGGCGTGGGCCAGGTAGCCCATGTTGACGCCGCCATACTCTTCGGCCACGGTGATTCCCAGCAGTCCCATGTCGCCCATTTTGGACCACAGCTCATTGGGAAAGCTGTTGTTGCGGTCGATGTCTGCGGCCAGCGGTGCAATCTCGGCCTGGGCAAAATCCCGGACCGAATCCCGCAGCATCTCCAGTGTTTCTCCCAAGCCATAATTGAAGCTGGATTGGTAAAGGCTCATATCTTCTCCCCTTGGTTCCTTTTGGGCAGCAAGACTGGTGGCACTCCGGCCACAAAAGAGAGCCCGCCTGTTATTGTAGTTCGGCGGTGAGCTCTTGCAGTGCTTGCTTGCATTGCTGTTCGGCGGAGCTGAGTTCCATCATCACCACCTTAATGTCATCCATCTGCTGTTGAAGATCCGCTTTCTTGGTTTCGATCAGCTCCAGCATGGTGTGCAGTTGAGTGCCGCTGTTCTTGTCGGCGTCGTACAGATCGAACAGCCGGCCGGTTTCCGCCAGGGAGAAACCCAGACGTTTGCCTCGCAGGATCAGCTTTAGCCGGACTTTGTCCTGCAGGCTGTAGATGCGGGTCTGGCCACGGCGCCGGGGGCTGATCAGCCCCTGATCTTCGTAGAAACGGATGCTGCGGGTGGTGATGTCAAATTCACGAGCCAGCTCGCTGATGGAATAGGTCACGTCAGTAGTTTCTGTCATCTTGATATCGGTCTCTTCTAGCTTAAAGTCACCATATAGGAAGTTTACGTAAAGGTAAAGTTTGGGTTGCGGTCTCAGCGTAAGTTAGCCGATGGTCGAATGGGGCCACGGGCCGTCATCTGCTACAACTGAAAGCCTGACCCAGTCAATCCCGACCATGGAGGCGCTATGCCGTTAAATAAGGTCAAGCAGATGCAGCAGCAAGCGTGGCAGAACCCTCAGGGGTTCTGGGCTGACGCGGCCACTCAGATCGAATGGATGCAACCGGTGGAGCAGGTGCTGGATGATCGTGATGCCCCCCTCTATCGCTGGTTTCCCGGTGCCAGTCTCAATACCTGCTACAACGCCGTCGATCGCCACGTGCAGGCGGGACACGGTCAGCAGGTGGCGATTCAGTACGTCAGCCCGGTAACGGGTACCGAGGAGGCGATCAGCTACGAGCAACTGCAGCAGCGGGTGGCCACCCTGGCCGGGGCCATGGCCAACCTCGGGGTGGGCAAGGGCGACCGGGTGGTGATCTACATGCCGATGATTCCGGAAACCGCCTACGCCATGCTGGCCTGTGCCCGTCTGGGGGCGGTGCATTCGGTGGTGTTTGGCGGATTTGCGCCGCCGGAGCTGGCCAGCCGAATCGACGATGCCAAGCCTAAGCTGGTGCTGTCGGCCTCCTGTGGCATTGAACCGTCAGGGGTGATTCCCTATAAGCCGCTGCTGGACAAGGCACTGGATCTGTGCGAGCACCGGGTGGAGTACGCGGTGGTATTCCAGCGGCCTCAGTGCCCGGCGGATCTGGAGCGACAGGGGGACAGGGACTGGCAGCAACTGGTTGAGCAGGCCGAGCCGGCACCTTGCGTCGAGGTGGCGGCCAGCGATCCGCTCTACATTCTCTATACCTCTGGCACCACGGGGCGACCCAAGGGGGTGGTTCGGGACAATGGCGGCCACGCGGTGGCCCTGGCCTGGTCGATGAAGCAGATCTACAACATTGATGCCGGTGATGTGTTCTGGGCGGCCTCGGATGTGGGCTGGGTGGTGGGTCACTCCTACATCGTCTATGGACCCCTGCTGGCCCGGGCGACCACGCTGCTGTATGAAGGCAAGCCGGTGGGGACGCCGGATGCCGGCGCCTTCTGGCGAGTGATCGAGCAATACCGGGTCAAGACATTTTTCACCGCGCCCACGGCGATTCGGGCCATCAAGCGGGTGGATGCGACCGCCAGTCTTCTGCAAGGAGTAGACATCGGTAGCCTGCAGGCACTGTTCCTGGCCGGCGAGCGCTGCGATCCGGATACCCTGACCTGGGCCTCGGAGATGCTACGGGTGCCGGTGGTGGATCACTGGTGGCAAACCGAGACCGGCTGGCCGATCTGTGCCAATCCGCTGGGAATGGCACCACTGCCAATCAAACCGGGGTCGCCGGCGCTGGCGGTGCCCGGCTATCAGGTGGAGGTGCTGGATGAGCAGGGTCAGCCTGTGGCTGCCGGTCAAAGCGGGGCGGTGACCATCAAGTTGCCGCTGCCTCCGGGTACCTTGATGACCCTGTGGAACAACGATGACCGGTACCGGGATGGTTATCTGGGCCGGTACCCCGGCTACTATCTGACCGGCGATGCCGGCTACATGGATGAGGAGGGCTATCTGTATGTGATGGGGCGGGTGGACGACATCATCAATGTTGCCGGACACCGACTCTCCACCGGCCGGTTCGAGGAGGTGTTGGCACAGCACCGGGCCGTCGCCGAGGCTGCGGTGATTGGCGTCAAGGACACTCTCAAGGGACAGTTGCCACTGGGACTGGTGGTGCTGAAACAGGGGATGGACACCGATCTGGAGCGTATCAAGACCGAACTGGTGGCCCTGGTCCGGGCCGAGGTGGGCGCGGTGGCGGCCTTTAAACTGGTGGCGGTGGTGGAGAAGCTGCCCAAGACCCGCTCCGGTAAGATTCTGAGGGGGACCATGCGCAAGCTGGCCAACGGCGAAACCGTGGTGCCGCCAGCCACCATTGAAGATCCGGACAGCCTCAATGTCATCGGCCAGGCGTTGGCACAGATGGGGCTGACCACCGCCCATCAGCCGGTGTTGGATCTTTCCTGACCGGATGAAGGCATGAAAAAGGGGCTCCTGGGAGCCCCTTTTTTGGGTCGTGTCGATCAGAAACTGGTGCGCTTGTAGTCGCGATACTCAGGCTGCCAGAATTGACGTTCGATGGCGTCCTTAAGGTCGACGTTCTTGATCATCTTGGCGACGCCGTCGGTCATGGCGGCACGGGCGACGGCAAAGGCGATCTGTTTGCTGACCTCCTGAATCTGCTCCAATGGTGGCAGCAGCGCACCTTCCCCGTCGATGGCCAGAGGCGAGCACTCGGCCAGGGCCCGGCTGGAGGCCATCAGCATGCCGTCGGTGACCCGGTCGGCGTTGCAGGCCAGTACCCCCAGGCCGATGCCCGGGAAGATGTAGCTGTTGTTGCACTGGGCGATGGGGAACACTTCCCCCTCCAGTTCTACCGGGTTGAAGGGGCTGCCGGTGGCGACCAGCGCCTGGCCCCGCGTCCAGCGCAGAATGTCCTCGGGAATCGCTTCCACCCGGCTGGTGGGGTTGGAGAGCGGAAATACGATGGGGCGGGGGTAGTGCTTGTGCATGGTTTTGATCACCTCTTCGGTGAACAGGCCCGGGGCGCCGCTGACGCCGATCAGCACCGTGGGCTTGGCATGCTCCATCACCTCCAGCAGGGACACGGCACCGTTGTCACCGCACCAGGACTGGGTCTTCTCCAGACACTGGGTCAGTTTCTGCTGGAACGGCAGCAGGTTTTGCATCCCGTCCTGCAACAGGCCCCAACGGTCGACCATATGCACCTTCTCCCGAGCCTGATGATCCTCCAGTCCCTCGGATACCATCTGGGCGATGATCGCCTCGGCGATGCCGCAACCGGCGGATCCGGCGCCCAAAAAGGCGATGGTCTGTTCTTTGAGCTGGGTGCCGGCGGCTTTGCAGGCGGCCAGCAGCGACCCAACGGTCACCGCCGCGGTGCCCTGAATGTCGTCGTTGAAGCAGCACAGTCTGTCCTTGTAGCGCTCCAGCAGCGGCATGGCGTTTTTCTGGGCAAAATCCTCAAACTGCACCAGGGCGTTGGGCCAGCGTCGCTGAACGGCACTGAGGACGTCGTCGACAAACTCGTTGTATTCGTCGCCGGAGATGCGTTTGTTGCGCCAGCCCATGTACATGGGGTCGTTGAGGCGCTGTGGGTTGTCGGTACCCACGTCCAGCACGATAGGCAGGGTGTAGGCCGGACTGATGCCGCCACAGGAGGTGTACAGCGACAGTTTGCCGATGGGGATTCCCATGCCGCCGATCCCCTGATCCCCCAGACCCAGGATCCGTTCGCCATCGGTAATGA
This sequence comes from Ferrimonas sediminum, assembly GCF_900100175.1. Taxonomy (GTDB): domain Bacteria; phylum Pseudomonadota; class Gammaproteobacteria; order Enterobacterales; family Shewanellaceae; genus Ferrimonas; species Ferrimonas sediminum. Next base: position 68,028 of record NZ_FNEM01000002.1, on the reverse strand, counting down.
CGATCACCCGAACGTTGTGGCGGGTGGCGTTGTTGAGGATGTCATCGATGCGGTGACGGTTGGGGTAGCTGACCATCAGGCCGCGGGCGCGGCGGTAGATGTTGGAAAACTGCTCGCAAGCCTGGCCGACCGTTGGGGTGTAGATGATGGGCATCATCTCGGTGATGTGGTTATTCACCAATCGATAGAACAGGGTTTCATTGGTGTCCTGAATGTTTCTCAGGTAGATGTGTTTGTCCATGTCGTTGCTGAAACTCTGAAACTGAAGGTAGGCGCGCTCTGCTTGTTCTTCAATGGTTTCAATTGCTTCAGGTAACAGACCTGCCAGGTTGAACGCCACTCTCTCCTCCTCGGAAAAGGCGGAGCCTTTGTTCAGCAGGGAGGTTTCGAGCAGCACCGGGCCGGCATAGGGGATGTACAGGGGGCGTTTAATATCTTCCATCAGCATGTTTTTATTTGTGGTTTTAGACCCCCGTAGTGTATCAGCAACTGGCCTGAGTGTGACACTCATCACTGATGCTCAGCAATAAAAAAGCGGACTCGAGGTCCGCTTTTTCCGTTTCTGTGGTGGAGAGCTACAGTGCCATCAGCAGGCCACCGGACGCCAGGCCACTGAAAAACATTGTCAGTTTGGCCGTGCGCCCCAGCAGGGGGTTGAGTGCAGCGCCCTGGGTGTGGGCAAACTCGGAGGCCAGAGCCTTGGCCATGGGGATGGAGATGGCACAGGCGGCCACGGTGGCTCCGGGCAGCAGTCCCATCAGCCATCCCAGGGTCACCATCAGGTAGGGGCTGGCAATCAGCATCTGGTACAGCAGTTGTGATCGCTCCAGTCCCAGTCGTACCGCCAGGGTACGCTTGCCGGCTTTGATGTCGGTGCTGCGATCGCGGGTGTTGTTCACCAGCATAATGGCGGCATTGAGCAGGCCGACGGCGCTGGCTAACAGCCAGGCGCTGGAGTCGGTGGTACCGGTCTGAATGAAGTAACTGCCGACCACGGCCACCAGGCCAAAGTAGATGTAGGCGGCAATCTCGCCGAGGCCGTGGGAGGCCAGGGGATAGGGTCCGCCGGAGTAGCACAGGGCACCGGCCAGGGCGAACAGCGCCAGCCCGGCGATGGGCCAGCCGCCGACAAAAATCAGGTATTGGCCGATGAGGGTGGCCAGCGACAGCGACAGGATCATGCCATTGCGCACCGAGGTGGCAGACAGCAGCCCCTGTTGGGTCACCCGGGTGGGGCCCAGGCGTTCGTCGGTGTCGACGCCGGATTTAAAATCGAAATAGTCGTTGGCCAGGTTGACGCCGATCTGCAGCAGCACCGCGCAGGCCATGGACGCGATGGCCACCAGCCAGGAAAAATCCTGGTGGTACACCGCCAGAACATTGCCCACCAGCAGGGGGCCGATGGCTGCCGGCAGGGTACGGGGCCGAATGGCCAAAATCCAATATTGTAGGTTCATTGTTTCTCTGGAAATGGTTAGGACTCGATTATTGTACCGCGAAAGAGAGGAGTTTCACTTTTCAACCTATTCGGTTGTGATCCGGGTTAAGAATTGGGCAACGAAGCGGAGTTAATACTGGCAATTAAATATGGATTAAACCATTGTTTTAAAATGGAGAGTGCTTTCTTTAGCGACTAAGAACCGGCGAGGAGAGTTACTTGGGTTGATTGGAAATTCAGGGATGGAAAGTGTATGAATTCAATCCGTTTTGATGAACAAGTGGTGATTCTCTCCGGGGCTGGCCGAGGGTTGGGACGGGCATTTGCCATCGCCCTGGCCGAACGGGGCGCCAAGCTGGTGTTGGTGGACAACGGCTGCGATGCCGATGGTACCGGTGTTGACGCCAGTTATGTGGAGGAGGTGGCGGCACTGGTCGACAGCCTCGATGGTGAGGCTCTGCCGATCTGTGCCGATGTCACCGACTATCAGGCCATGGAAGGGGTGGTAGAGGCGGCGGTCAAGCATTTTGGCCGGGTCAATGCGGTGGTGGCCAATGCGGGCATTTTGATTCAGCAATCGATACAGAGCCAACTCAGCGATTATCGGCGAATGATGGAGGTGAATCACTTTGGTACCGTCAATTTGGTTCACGCGGCCATGGATGAACTGATCAAGGCCAAAGGAGCCATTGTCGTGGGGTGCGGTTTTTCCGGTCTCTATGGCGATCGCGAGCTGGGAGGATTTGGTGCCAGCATGATGGCCAACCGGGGCTTTATGTTGTCCCTGTCTCACTTGGCAACGGAGTACGGCATTCGCTGTAACGCTCTGTGTACCTCGGCCGCCACCCGCATGGCGTCCTCCTTCTACGACGCCGACCAACTGAAGCAGTTGCAAAGCAGTGCCGTGGTGCCCGGGTTGTTGTATCTGCTGTCCCCGCAGGCGCCGAACGGGGTGACTCTCACGGCGGCAGCCGGTCACTTTACCCTGGCTAAGACTGTTGAAACCCATGGCATCAAGCTGAGACCGGAAAACCAACGTCCGGAGGAGCTGTGTCTGGCCTGGGATGAGCTCAAGAGTGAATCCGTAGTGAACCCCTACTCGTCGTTCCGGGATCGGATCCGCAATCTGTTCAACTGGTAGACCCTCAAACGTCTCTGTACCGCCGTTGCCCAAGGCCTGAGCCTTGGGTACCATGGGCGGCTGATTGGTAAAATAGAGACGCATTAATGTCCAATTCACTGGAGACCCTGCTGGAGATCATGACCCTCGAGCAGTTGGAGCAGGGCCTGTTTCGAGGTCAGAGTCAGGATCTGGGGTTTGGTCACCTGTTTGGTGGCCAGGTGCTGGGGCAAGCTCTGGCGGCTGCCACTCAGACCGTGGCCGACGATCGTCAGGTGCACTCGTTTCACTCCTATTTTCTTCGGGCCGGCGATCTGCAGCGGCCGGTGATCTACGAAGTGGAAAACATGCGCGACGGCGGCAGCATCAGCACCCGTCGGGTTAGCGCCATTCAGCATGGGCGGCCGATTTTCCACCTGACCGGCTCCTTTCATCACAGTGAGCCTGGGTTTGAGCATCAGGCGGGCATGCCCGATGTGGCGGGCCCCGACGGGCTGCCGAACCAGTTTCAGCTGGCCGAGGCGATGCGGGGTAAGGTGCCGGACCAGTTGCTGGAGATCTATCTCAACAATACCGCCATCGAGATACGATTGGTGGAGCCCATCAATCCGCTGAAGCCGGAGCCCCGGGAGCCGGTTCGCTATGTGTGGATGAAAGCCAATGGCCCGTTGCCGGCCGGCCAGTCCCTGCACCAGCACCTGTTGGCGTATGCCTCGGATCTGAATTTCCTGGTGACTGCGGCGCAGCCCCATGGGGTGTCCTATCTGACCCCGGGACTGAAGATGGCTACCATTGATCACTCGATGTGGTTCCACCGCCCGGTGGCGTTCGATCAGTGGTTGTTGTACGCCGTCGACTCCCCCAACGCCATGAATTCCCGGGGCTTTGTTCGTGGCCAGATCTTCAACCAGCAGGGGCAGCTGGTGGCATCCTCGGCCCAGGAAGGGCTGCTTAGACAGATGCACCGAAAATCCTGATAGTGTGACAGTTATCACCAAAAAAGCGCGCCTAAACGGCGCGCTTTTTGCTAACGTATGCGGTTCCACCTTCGCGGGTGGAAACCCGGATGAAGGTAATAGGAGAGTGACGCACTGCGTCCGCCGAAGAAGTAAATCTTTCAGGCGTCGGCTTCTGCCGATATGGACTGTTACTGGACGGGCCTCTGGAGAGATCCATTGACTTGGACGCCGAAGGCGCAAGCTCGACACCCCTTAGGGTAGTGGCGAGTCAAACGCTCAGGCAAAAGGACAGGGTGACATTGCTCAATTTTTTTCCTTTCAAAAGGATGGATCTTCGGATCTGTCTGTCCGGCATGGTTCTCCTCTGTGTAGTTAAGATGTCACACTGAGGAAGACAATCAATGAACACAATCGAACACGCACTGTCCACCCTAAGCAGTTGGGTATGGGGACCGCCTTTGCTGATCCTGCTGGTGGGAACCGGCTGCTATTTTACCTACCAGTTGCGGTTGATGCAGGTGCGAAAACTGCCACTGGCGATCTCACTGATGCTGAAGCCGAATCAGGCCCAGGGCGACATCAGCAGCTTCTCGGCCCTGTGTACAGCCCTGGCCGCCACCATAGGTACCGGTAACATCGTCGGGGTGGCCACCGCCATCAAACTCGGCGGCCCGGGCGCCCTGTTCTGGATGTGGATGGCCGGTTTTGCCGGCATGGCCACCAAGTACGCCGAGTGTATGCTGGCGGTAAAATACCGTCGTCAGGATGAGCGCGGCCAGCAGGTGGGAGGACCGATGTATTACATCCTCCACGGCACCGGAAAAGTCTGGCTGGCAAAGCTGTTTGCCTTCTTTACCCTGGGGGTGGCGTTCTTCGGTATCGGCACTTTCCCGCAGGTCAACGCCATCGTTGACGGAGCCCGCATCGCCTTTAGCGTTCCCGACTGGTTCTCCATGGCGGCGTTGGCAATCCTGGTGGCCCTGGTGACGCTCGGCGGCGTGAAGCGCATTGCCAAGGTGGCCACCGCGCTGGTGCCCTCCATGGCGGTGTTTTACGTCATCGCCTGTGTGATGCTGCTGGGATTGAACTGGGAGGCGGTGCCGGCGGCGGCGGCGTTGGTGGTGGAAGCGGCCTTTACCCCCCAGGCGGCGGGCGGCGGCTTTGCCGGTGCCACGGTGATGATGGCGATCCAGTTTGGTATTGCCCGCGGTGTCTTTTCCAATGAATCCGGCCTGGGCAGTGCGCCGATGGCCGCGGCGGCGGCCCGCACCAACTCGCCGGTGGAGCAGGGACTGGTGTCGATGACCGGCACCTTCTTCGACACCATTATCATCTGTACCCTGACCGGTCTGGCGCTGATCGTGACCGGCGCCTGGCAGGGGGAGCTGGCCGGAGCGGCCATGACCTCATCGGCCTTTACCTCCGGTCTGTCGGCCACCGTGGGTCAGCAGGTGATCACCCTGGCGCTGTTGTTCTTCGCCTTTACCACCATTCTTGGCTGGAACTACTATGGCGAGCGGGCGGTACTGTTCCTGTGGGGCGAACGCGCCCGGCTGCCCTACCGCTGGTGCTTTGTGGCGCTGGTGGCCGTGGGGGGGCTGTTGCAGCTGGATATGATCTGGTTACTGGCGGACGTGGTTAACGGCCTGATGGCGGTGCCGAACCTGATTGCGCTGCTGTTGCTGCGTAAAGAGGTGGTGGTGGATACCATGGCCTACTTCGCCTCCCGTCAGCCTGTGGCCGGCGCCCGCCAGCCCGGCTAGGGGATTTGACTGGCGCCGGTGACTGTTCGCCGTGGCGCAGATTTGGTATAAAGGCTCCAGATAACTGGAGCTTTTTTTATGTATAAATCCTTGCTGACTGCGGTGTTGCTGCTGCTGTTGAATGGCTGCGTTACCGTGAGCGGACCTGAGCTGGAGCACCGGGAGATGGTGAGCGTGGCGGGCCTGGCCGGGGCCAATGGGGTAAGCACTCTGCCACAGGAAGCGGTGATTACCGTGGCCATTATTGATGCCAAGGTGCCTGGCAGTATTCTGGCGCAAAAGCGCTTCAGTGTTGCCAAGCTGCCGGCGCTGTTTAAGTTTCAGCTGCCCAGAGAGAGCATCGATGACGATGCCGATTATGTGGTGGTGGCGATGTTAAAAATTAAAGACAAGTTGGTTCTGCAGACTTATCAGCGCTATCCGGTCATCACCAATGGCGAAGAGGTGGCCACGGTGACCATGGAGGCGCTGCGCTGATTGCGGTTCAAGGCGAGTTTTCCACATTCGCAAATTTTGCGTCAAGGCACCTTTCGGTGCCTTTTTTGTTGCTGCGTGGTGATAACGGTCGCTTTTCATGATCAAAAAAAAGTGGTAGGGAGAAATTAGCCGTTCAAAGTCTGTTTTAGATCAAAAAATCTATACCTCTTAGTTGTTACATTCCTTCGCAACTTGTTGGGAAACCGCATGAATTTGGTTTCCGAGTTTTCATGGAGTGAGAATAATGATGAAACACACCCTCGTAGCCGCCCTGGTTCTGGCTTCTCTGTCTGCCCCCGCCTTTGCCGCCCGCGAAGCCGGCGACTTTATTGTTCGCGCCGGCTGGGCCCAAGTAAATCCCAATGAGTCCTCACAGGACGTTGACACCGGTGATTACGCTGGCAACTTAGGTGAGTTCACAGTTGATGAAAGCAATCAGCTGGGCCTGAACTTCACCTACATGCTGACCGACGCCTGGGCCATCGAAGTGCTGGCGGCCAGCCCCTTCAAGCATGATGTTGGCCTGGCTCCACTGGGCAAGATTGCCGAGGTGACTCACCTGCCACCGACGGTGATGGCCCAGTACTACTTCGGCAGCGACAAGCTCCGCCCCTACATCGGTGCCGGTATCAACTACACCTACTTCTGGGATGAGGAGTTCACCAACGATCTGGGTGGTGATCTGACCGATCTGGATCTGTCCAGCTCCTGGGGCCTGGCGGCACAGGTGGGAATCGATTACGAAATCAACAATAACTGGCTGGTGAACGCCTCTGTCTGGTATATCGATATTCAGACCGACGTGAAGTTTAAGCTTGAAGGAGCCCCGGTGAAGATCAAGACCGATATCGACCCCTGGGTCTACATGGTGTCCGTGGGTTACAAGTTCTGATTTCACTTTCCCCCCATAAACAACGCCGGCCTGTGCCGGCGTTTTTTTTGGGGGGGGTTACTTGTATTTGCGCTTATTGTAGATGAACTCCGGCAGCCATCGTCCCAGCCAGGCGATCAGTCGCCAGCGGCGGGTGATGTAGCTGGTGTGCCTGGCCCGCTTCAGATCTTTGAGGATCTGGGTGGCCATGGTGTTGAGGTTTGAGCCCCAGGCCTTACTGCCCCGGGCTTGCATCTTCTCCATGAACCCCAGGCGCAGATCACTGATGGTGATCGGCAGCTTGAGCCGTTGGGCATGCAGCCTGAGCCCCTGCAGGTAGTTTTGTTGAAACGCCTTGCTGGCATGGAAAGCACTGCTGGCACCGCCCCGCTCACCGGCGATGGAGGTAATGGCAGCCAATTGGCCATATTTCTGCTCCCGGAACTCGGCAAAGGCGGCGTTGGCCAGGGCGGTAAAGCCGGTGACGTTGACCTCCAGTACCTGTCGGTCGGCGGCCCAGGGCAGATCCAGCTCCTGATGGGAGGCGGCGGTATTGATGATCACCAGTTGAACCCCGTCAAACTGCTGCCACAGGCTTTGCAGTGCCGCCCGGCTGGCGTCAGCATCGAAGATGTTAATCTCCCTGGCCAGGGTGTTGTCCGGCAGCTTGTCCAGTGTCGGGGCCAGCGCATCGAGATCGGCGGCCAGCAGCCCCAATCGAACCCCTTCACTGGCCAGTTTGTGGGCCAGCATCTGGCTGAGGCCGGCGTTGGCGCCGACGATAATGGCGGAGAGTTGGCTCATAGCGACCTTCATTTCAATCTAAGTAGCGGAATGATAGCAGTTATTGCTTTCCGCTTCTGCGGCTAAACCGGGCAGCAAGGGGAGCGGCACCGAATTTTTGGCTGTCTGGAGTTGTAGCCGTCTAGATGTCTTGGTATAACAGGGTATCAAGTGAGGAGAGGTGCCATGCCAGTCAGAATACCCAGTCGTTTGCCTGCATCGGAGATTTTGCGCAGCGAGAATATCTTTGTTATGTCCGATGAGCGGGCCGAATCCCAGGATATTCGGCCGCTGAAGCTGCTGATCCTTAACCTGATGCCCAATAAGATTGAAACCGAAACCCAGTTACTGCGGCTGCTGGGAAATTCGCCACTGCAGGTTGATGTGGAGTTGCTACGGATTCACCGCAAGCCTTCCAAGCACACCTCCATTGATCACATGGACGACTTTTACCGTGACTTCGATGAAGTGCGGGACAACAACTACGATGGTCTGATCATCACCGGGGCGCCGCTGGGAAACATCGAATTTGAGCAGGTCAGTTACTGGAGTGAGATCTGTGAAATCATTCAGTGGTCGCAGCAGCGGGCCACCTCGGTGCTGTTTTTGTGCTGGGCGGCCCACGCGGCCCTGTATCACCTGTATGGCATAAAGCGCTATCTGCGGGACGATAAGATCTCCGGAGTCTTCCGTCATCGGCGAGTGCACAGCCATGTGCCGTTGCTGAGGGGGTTCGATGATGAGTTTTGGGTGCCACACTCGCGCTATGCTCAGGTCAGTCTGGACAGACTCAAGGCCCACGAGCGGTTGCGGGTGCTGGCGGAGTCCGATGAAGCCGGCGCCTACCTGATTGTCAGTGAAGACAACCGCAACCTGTTTGTTACCGGCCATCCCGAGTACACCCGCACCACGTTGCAGGATGAGTATCGTCGTGACCGGGCCGGCGGCGGAACACCACAGGTACCGAAAAACTACTACCCCAAGGATGATCCGACTCAGCCGCCCCATGCCCGCTGGCACGCGCACGGCGCCCTGTTGATCAGTAACTGGCTCAATTACTGCGTCTACCAGCAAACCCCATACGATTTGAACTCCCTTCACCAAAAAGCCGAATAAAATTACTGATAAATATGTCTTTTTATACTTGGGCGGGAAAAGATTTCCGCCCTAACAGATGGCGATATCGATTGGCAATGAGTAAAGTGTGACTTAAGTGGAAATTGGATAATTAACTACAGGATGTAGGTCACATGAGGCGAGAGTGTTCCGTCGTCAATCAAGAAGTCGTGGTTCCTCAGGGAGAGGAGTTGGTCTCCACCACAGATTTACGTGGTGTTATTACATACGCTAATCAGTCCTTTATCGACATTAGTGGCTTCAGTGAGCAGGAGCTCATCGGTCACAATCATAATCTGGTTCGCCATCCGGACATGCCGCCGCAGGCGTTTCGGGAGCTGTGGGACAAACTGAAAGCCAAGCAGCCTTGGCGGGGGATAGTTAAAAACCGTACCAAAGATGGTCGCTACTACTGGGTCGATGCCTTTGTAACGCCGATCTTTGAGCATGGCCAGGTGGTGGGGTATCAGTCGGTACGACGGGCTACCAGCACCAACCTCAAGAAGCGTGCTACGGCCCTGTATCGACGCCTGTCGGCGGGCAAACCCCTTTCGCGCCACCTGACTCTGACTCAGAAACGCTGGCTCAGCGGTGTCATTCTGACCCTGGGGTTTGCCGGTGTGGCCTGGTTGTTCCAGCCCTGGGTGGTGCTGTGTGGCCTGCTGATGGTGGTGTCGATGCTGGCGCTGTTTTTTGATGAAGCGTTTCGGGTCCCGGCTCAGCTGGAGGCGCTGAAACAGGAGTACGACAGCATCAGCCGTTACCTGTTTTGCGGTCATGGCAGCAGCAGCATTCTGGATTTTCAGTTGCAGATCACCCAAGCCAGGATGACCGGCGTACTGGGGCGAACCCGTGATGCCGCCGGGCAGCTGGATGCCATGTCCAATACCCTGGTGGCCCTGAGCGAGCAGGCCAAAGGCGGGGTGCAGCAGGAACACACCCGCCTGGATCAGATCGCCACGGCGGTGGAGCAGATGAATGTGTCGGTCACCGAGATCGCCGCCTGTGCCGAGGAATCGGCGGCCAGCACCGAGCTGTCACGGCAGTATTGCCGGGCGGCTCAGACCGGCATGGTCGATAGTCGTGACAAGATTGTCGATCTGGCCCGGGAGGTGGAAGCGGCGGCAACCCACGCCTCGGCCTTGCATGGCGAAGCGGAGAGGGTGGCCATCGCCATGAATGAGATCGACGGCATTGCAGAGCAAACCAATCTGTTGGCCCTGAATGCAGCCATCGAGGCCGCCCGGGCCGGAGAGCAGGGGCGGGGCTTTGCGGTGGTGGCCGATGAGGTGCGGGCGTTGTCCAACCGCACTCAGCAAGCCACCACCCGGATCACCAGCAACATTGAGGGGATGCACTCGACCCTGAGACAGTGGGTGGAAAAGATGCAGCACAATCATCAACTGGCGGACAGCTGTGCCAAAGCCGCGGACGCCAGTGCCGCGGGGATAGAGCAGATTAACCGCCATATCGACCTGGTTTACAACCTGGCCGGGCAAAACGCCACGGCGGCGGTGCAGCAGCGCCAGGCGGTGACTGAGATCTCCACCAGTCTGTCGGAGATTCAGGAGCTGACCGTCGGCAACCTGGAAGCCACTGAACAGGTGGAGGCCTGCAGCCAGAGTCTGCAGCAACAGGTGGGCGTCATCGGCTCCCTGCACCTGAGCTTTAATCAGTCAACCGGCCGACAGGGCCAGTAAGCGGGGGCGCCCCCGCTTTTCGTGTCTCAGATATGGACCATCTGCTTGAGGCTGCGCATCTGGCTTTGCACCAACTCCACCAGTTTGGGGTCGTTGAGGCGCCCCTGTGGATCGAAGGCCTGATGGGCCTCACTGATCATGATCTCCGGCTTGTTCAGCACCCAGGCATTGAGGAATACCATCACCTGGCGCAGGTGGTATTGGCAACGGCAGGTCCCCATTCTGCCGGGACTGGCACCCATGATGGCGATGGGCTTGTTGTGAAAGCCGTGGGGTTGGTACCGTGACAGCCAGTCGATGGCATTTTTCAGCACTCCGGGTATGGAGTAGTTGTATTCCGGGGTGACGATCAGAATAGCGTCGGCACTGATTAAGAGCCGGTGCAGCCGGTCGACGCCGACGGGGAAGCCGGCGTTTTGCAGATCTTCGTTATACAGCGGCAGTTCGCTGAGGTCACCGTGACGAAAACTGAGCTCCTTCGGGGCCAGTTCGATGGCTTGATGCAGCAGTTTCTTGTTTAGGGATTGTTGCCGAAGGCTGCCGCACAGAGCAACCACATTGATGGTGTCCATATCATCACTCCTGAAGGGGAATGCACTCAGTGTAGCCGCTCAGTGTCGGAGTCGTGAGAGCCCGGGCAGTGAAACCGGTCACGGAACCGGCTTTTATATTAGGTTTGGCTAATCCTAATTGTTATCTTATTGCTAATAAGCCTGTTGGCCATCGCCTTTTAGCCAAGGACAGAAGCATGAAAACTCAGGATCTGCATACTCTGGTACAAACGGTGGAGCTGGGCAGCATCTCCAAGGCCGCAGCGTCGATGAACCTGTCTCATTCGGCAGCCTCGCAACGGCTGAAACACCTGGAGGAGCATTGCGGCACGTCGCTGTTGAATCGGCAGCTCACCCCGATTAAGCCAACGGCGATGGGAGAGCTGGTACTGGAGCACGGGCGCCGGGTGTTGGAGATGGAAGCGCAGTTGATGTCGCGGTTGCAGTGCTCCGGCAACGATGCGCTGCGTCTCTGTTGTACACCCGCTTTTGGCGCCAGCTATTTTCCCGTCGCGTTGAGTGAATTTAATCGCGAGTACCACCATTCGGTAGAGTTCGATTACCTGGCCAGTGATCAGGTGACCACCGCCCTCAATGAGGGGCGCTATGACATTGCCATTACCGAGCACATTAAACCCATCAGCACCAGCACCTGCTGGCGTCACCCTCTGCCGCCGGACAAGGTGATCTTCGTGGCGGCGCCGTCGTTGCTGAATAGCATCGATTATCAGAATCTGAATGCGCTGTTGGCCTACCCCCTGTATGTTGCCAAACCCGGGTGCTGCTCCCGTGAGTTGCTGATGCATAACCTCAGCAGCCGCGGCATGGAGCTGGAGAGTTTTAAGTTCCAGGTTTCCTGTGGTGATCTGCACGTCATGGTTGAAGCGCTGCTGTCCGGAGAGGGCGTCGGTTTCATCTCCAGTGCCCTGATTCGATCTCATCTTCGTTCCGGCGCCCTGATGGCGTTTGAGTTGGACGGGTTTGACCATCTGTGCCACCGTAGCCTGTTAGCGTCATGGGAAAGTCAGAGCCAGCCCTGGTTCGATCCCCTGGTCTCCAGCATTGAGCAGGCGTTTATTCAATGAGCTTGCTGAAGTCGCCGGTCGTGTCGCATGAGGTATGTGCATGTCGAACCTGAGGCCTAAGGTGCAGATCGCATTACTGGATTATCCCGAAGCGATGCAGTCATCGGTGCTGGGGTTTTGCGAACTGTTTGGCCTGGCCGAGCGATTGTGTCGCCAGCACCATTACCCTTTTGGGTTTGAGTTGCAGCGTTTGTCGTTGCAGCAGTTGTCACAATTTCAGGCGTCCGCGTTCCAGGTGGTGCTGATTCCTCCTTGCCTGGAGGGGGAGTTCTACCGGCATCCGGATCCGCTTTTGTTGCAGTGGTTGCGTGAACAGCATCGACTGGGGGCCACCCTGGCCTGCGCCTGTGCCGGCAGCTTTATTGTGGCGGCGACCGGGTTGCTGGCTCGGCGGCCGGTAACCACCCATTGGCAGTTGGCCTCTGAGTTTGCCGATCGTTTTGGTGATGTGGTGCTCAATGCCGATAAAATCCTCATCGATGACGGCGATGTCATCAGTGCCGGCGGATTGATGGCCTGGTTGGATCTGGGGCTGGCACTGGTGGCCAGGTTCGGCAGTGAGCCGTTGATGCGGCAGTTGGGCAAGGTGCTGCTGGTGGATACCGGCGCCCGGGAACAACGGTACTATCAGCGTTTCGCACCGCGACTGGATCACGGTGATGCCGCCATCGTTCGAGTGCAGCACCATATACAGAGCCAGTACGCCCAGGGGATCAGTGTCGCTGAGCTGGCGCGCCTGTCGACCCTGACCGAGCGCACCTTCCTGCGGCGCTTTGCTAAAAACACCGGCCTTAAGCCACTGCACTACCTGCAGCGACTGCGGATTCAGCAGGCGTGCGATCTGCTGGAGTCCACTGCCGACTCGGTGGAGCTGATTGCTGCCCGGGTGGGCTACGAGGATTCGGGGGCGTTTCGTAGGGTGTTTATCAGGTTGATGGGGCTGGCTCCCAGAGAGTTTCGGCTTCGCTTTCGGCGCTAGCCGGCGCAGTGGATAAAAAAGGCCCACCTTTCGGTGGGCCAACTTATCACTGCTTGGGAGTCTTACTTTTTATTTCTTCTTCGAGGCTTTCATCGGGTCGATGTCATACCCGAGCTTTTGCCAGTCCAGGCGTCCTTTTTTGCCGTGGCAGTCCATGCATCCCAGGGCTTCCTTCTTCGGAGAGACCATGTGATTGATGCGCCACCACATCTCGGTTTCGGCGAAGTCATGCTGACCACTGTAGGTGAGGCCCTTGGCTTTCATTGCCGGGTGGTCGTTCATGCCTAACTTGGCTGATTTGTCCCAGTCGAAGGTCTTCCAGTAGCCGTCCTTGCCGAACACCTTGGTGGGGATAAACACCTTGTGCTTGGCGTCGTACAGTTGCTTGCCGCGGTGGACCTTGAAGGGGTAGATCTTGGAGACGCCGTCTCCCTTGCTGCCCACAGGCTTGCTCAGGGAGGTCACCTCGGCCGGGTTCATGGTGTCGCCGAACAGGTAGGCCTGGGCGGTGCCGTTGTACCAGGCGTACTCAGGTTGCACCTTCTGGCCCCAGACGAAGCTGCCTTTCTTCTTCATGTAGTCCTTGCGGCCCCACTGGTTCTTGCTTTCTTCACGATCCTGACCCGCTTCGGACCAGTCCCACCACAGCTTGGTGGGCTCCACCTTGGCAAACTCGGGGATGTGACAGGTCTGGCAGGCCACCTTTGCGGTGTGTTTGTTGAGCTTGGCGTTGCTATGCGCATCACTGTCGTGGCAGCTGGTGCACTCCAGATGGTCGGTGCTGCCGGGGGAGACGCTCATCGCCTGGCCCTTGATGGTGTGGGATTCGCCCTTGTGGCAATCCTGGCACTGGAAGTCCATGCCGTCGGCATCCATGTGCACATCCAGCGCCTTGTCCGGGTAGGCCATGCTGGAGTCCATGTCGCCGTGCTTAACGCCGTCGCCGCCGCCGCCGTAGAAGTGACAGCTACCGCAGTTGTCGCGTACCGGCGCGCCGACGTTTTGGGAGATTTTCAGCAGGTCGGCCCCCTTGAAGGCATAGCCGCTGAGATCCTTCTGATAGGTGCCTGTGGTGTCGTGGCATACCAGACAGTCCACCTTGGTGGCGTCGGTGAAGTCAAACTTGGCGTCTTCGTAGCCGTAACCGGCGTGACACTTGGTGCAACGGGGCTCGTTGCTGGAGACGGAGACGCAGTAGTTGTTGATGGCGTTCTTCTTGCCCAGCTTGACGGTCTTGCCGTTGACGGTTTGCTCTTTGGCCCAGGTCCAGTGGCTGGTCTTCATAAAGGCTTCGGTGTGCTCCTCGTGGCACTCGATGCACTGGGCGGTCGCCTCCTGTCCAGAACCGATGGGACCGCTGATGTAGTCCTGATGGGGGTTCTCGGCAACCGCCGTTACCGGCAACATAAGGCCGGTTATCAGACTGGTCAATATAAGGTTTCTCATACGCTATTTCCTAATAGGGCGGCCAGCTTCCCGGTGAGAAGGAAGAGGCCGCCAGATGATGAACTTAGAACTTAGAACTTAACTGTGATGGAGGCGTTGACGTCGTAGGCGGTGTCCATTGCCGGCAGCATGCTGAAGGCGGTGCCGTTGAGGACGCTGTCGATGTTCTGCGGAGCCCCTACCGGGGAGCCGGAACCGGTGTACTCAAAGTCGTAGTACAGGGCCGCCAGCTTAATGAACATCTTCGGGTTGACGTCGTAGATGTAGTAGCCCTCATAGGCGTGACCGCGGGTCGCCAGCTTGCTGCCGATTGGGTCATCCTGGGCCTGGGTGAACGGGGTCCAGTACTTGGAACCGTAGTTGTATTCCAGGCCAAACTTGCCGCTGCCCACAGGAATCTGGACGCCGGCGTACACGGAGTAGCCATTGTGGGCTTCGGAGTCAGTCACACCCACTGGTGCCGCTTCGGTCGGGCTGGTCATCTGGTACAGCGGGTCGTTGTTCATGCCGCCAAACATACCGAAGTTGCCGTTGGGATCGGTGCGGGTCCAGCCCAGGGAGGTAAACCACTTAATGCCGTTGTCTTCATCACGGACGAAGGTCAGGCCGCCCAGGTAGATGTCGCCAATGTTGGTGCTGGGCTGATAACGGACCACCGGAGTGATGTTACCCATGCCTTGCTGCTGGAACAGACCCAGCAGTTCGTCAGGCATGGACATGGTGCCCTTGAAGCCGTCGGCCACATCCTTGGCGCCAAACAGAATCATCTGCAGGAAGTTGGTGCCGTCGTTGAGGATGTCGATGTTAAAGCCGCCCAGGTGGACGTCGTCCACTGAGGTATTGCCGAACAGCTCGCCGTTGCCCCACTGGGACTCATAGCCCTGTCCATAACAGAAGCGTACCACCTGGCCTTCCATGCCGGTCAGGTGCTCGGTGTGGTAGCCCAGAGTGGCGCCGTCGAAGTTGAAGTTCACCAGGTGACCCGAAGGGGTGCCGCCCCGCAACTCATTTTCGCGCAGGTTGGTGGGGTAACCGTAGCTGGAGGGGCGTCGGCCCACGGAGAGATAGAATTCGGTGCCGCCAATCTTCTTCCAGTCGAAGTAGGCGCGTTCTACCCGCAGGTAGTCGCCGTTGGGGTGGCCGCTGCTGGTGCCGTCCATGGTAAAGGAGTTCCAGGAGTCGAACACGTTGACACCGGTGGAGTCGCCCCAGTTCTTGAACATGGTCAGGCGGCCGGCGAAGTTGACGTTGTCGAACACTTTGGCCTTCATGTTGAGACGCAGGCGAGTGGTGTAATAGACGTCGTTATCGATGTCTTTAGGGCTTGGAGTGTAGCCCTGGCCCTGGTCGAACATGGAGCGCATCATCTGCCCTTGCGGGGTTTGAATGGTCATCCCCGGGCTCCAGACCACGTCCTGATAGTGCAGGGTGTGAGCCTTGGTGCGGAAATCACCGGTAAACAGGATGCGGTCGGTGGCGGCGTGAGATTCTGGCTTGTCGAGGCGATCCGACAGGTACTCCAGCTCTTCGGTGACCTCATTAAGCTGTCGCTTCAGCTGTTCAATGGTTTGGTCGGTGCTGTCTGCAGCCAGGGCCTGAGGGATGATCAGGGCTTGGGTGACGAGCAGTGCTACGAGTGTGGGTTTCATCATCATCTTCCTTAACACGGTTTGGTGTCTTTTTATTGGTTAGCCACAGGTCGCCGGTTGATCGGAATCGGCAGCGTGGTTGTACAGGAACTGCTGGATGTCTTTCAGAGCCTGCTCAGACAGCCCTTCAAAGGCTTCGGGCTTGGCTTTGTGCTTGTTTCGGTCAAAGAAACGATCCCACTGAGACATGGTCTTGGACATAGGAGTTAGCTCCATGCCTTCGCTGCTCTGGCTGTGGCAGGCTTTGCAGTGTTTCTTATAGAGGTGCTTGCCTTTTTTGGGGTTGCCACCGTCGGCTGCGGCCAGTCCGGCGGAGACGGTCAGCAGCAATGCTGCGGTAAGAGCTTGAATTGATCGTGTTTTCATAAGATACCTCTAAGCAATGACGCATTATTTAGGTACAACTGTATTAGGAAACTCTAATTATTGAGAGCGCATAAAACCGTGGGGGGTATAAGGAAAACTGACAGGGTGTAAGCCTTGATTCTCGAAAGTGAACAAAGGGTGAGCGGGATCACGCTCGCAGGATTCCGGTGCAGCAAATTTGTTGAGAATCAGCGGGGGGAGGGGCAAAAGCGGGTTGCTAATTTGTGAACAAGACAGCTCCGGTTCAGGAATCTCGTCCTGATGAGCAGAAACCGGGGCGAAAGTAACTAAAAAGGCCCCCTCAAAAAGTGCCGGAAGGGGGCCGTCTAGGGAGAGCGTGGCTGGCCTTAGAAGGTCATATTCAGGCCGACATAGAAGTAACGTCCGGTAACGTCATAGGCTTCCGACGCGGTATTGATACCGGTTCCGCCGTGCACCGTTCCCTGAGGCAGCAGTGGTGGCTCTTTATCGAACAGGTTGCGAATACCCAAGTTGGTCTGGACGCTGTCGGTCACGGCGTAACCGAGGTTCAGATCGTGAATCACGTAGGAAGCGACGCTGTTGAACTCATCCAGTGGCTGGAAGTCGGTGAAGTTAAAGTTGGCCCCCTCGACAGAGTCCACAACTTCATCCCAGAACCGAATGCGCCAGCTGATGTCGAAATCGTCGTAGCCGTAGCTGAGGTTGGCCACCGCCCGGTTTTCCGGCTTCAGAACCTCGCCAGCCAGGTCGATGCTGTCGCCACTCTCAATGCCGGTCTCGACGTACTCACGGATGTAGTTGTAGATAAGGGACGCTCGCAAGTCACCGCCAAACATCTCCTGGTTGTAATTGAGCTCAAGATCGAACCCGGAGGTGTCGATTTTGTTTTCGTTGGCGGTACCGGAGTTCACCTCAATCAGGGCGCCGTCGGCATTACGGATGGCGTTGCCACCACAGGTCTCTTCAAATTGGGACGGATCCTGCTCAAAACAGCGGCGCAGCACCGTGGTTCGAGTGGTGGTGGTGATGGCATCGTCGATGGAGATGTCGTAGTAATCGACAGTGAACGACAGGTTGTCCATAGCCTGCCAGATAAAGCCCAGGCTAAAGGTTTCGGCAGTCTCCTCCTGCACATCCGGATTACCGCCGACAAAGCCGCCGGTACCCTGAGCCTCGGTCTGGGTCAGCACAAAGTCGCCGTCATCGGCCACTCGCTGGGCGATGGCGTCGATGGACAGACAGTTGTCGAGAACGTTGCCGGATGTGCCTTCCGAGATCAGACCTGAACAGGGGTCACTGACACTGGCAAAGGTCTGACCGCGGCCGCCAAACAGGTCGGCAATGTTGGGGGTACGAACCGCGGTGGCGGCCGAAGCCCTGAGTTTCAGAGACTCGATGGGCGAGTACTCCACCCCGGCATTCCAGGTGGTCTGACCGCCGACAATGGAGTGATCCGAGTAGCGGGCCGCCAGATTGAGGATCAACTCATCGAGGATGGGAAACTGCAGCTCGCCAAAGATGTCGTTGGTGTGGAAACTGCCATCAGTGGGTTCTGAACGGTTGGTACTGGAGGAGCCGGTCTGGGCCAGATCTCCTGGCTGATAGTTACCGGACTCATCGCGGTATTCATAACCCAGCACCGCGCCAATGCGGCCGCCAGGCAGTTCCAGTGGCATCTCACCGGCGACGCTGGCTCCGAACACCTCCTGAGCGACCTCGCCAGTGGCCTTGGCCGGCGAGCGAACGTAATCCACCGCCTCCGGAGTCACGGTGCCGGCCCCGAACAGATCCAGCGGAACACAGCCTTGCAGGCGGGCGGTTTCATCGCGGCATACCAGGCTGCCGGTGCCGTCATCGATCACATCCAGCGCCAGTGCCGCTCGTTCGATGTTGATCTGACCGCCGTTGTTTTGCCACTGGTCGGTTTTGCCCCAGGTGTAGTAGAACTCCGCCTCCCAGTCGTCATTGATGATCCAGTCGAAGCCGGCGGCCATGCGGATGGTGTCTCGTTCGACGTCGGTGGATCGGGCTCCGAACTCCACCAACCGCCGTACAAAAGCGACTTCGTTGAGGTTGGTGATGCCGGCGTTGATCAGCTCCTGGCGCATCAGTTCCGGAATCAGCGGCGAGTTAATGTCCATGCCGCCGGTACCGTTACGATCTTGCAGCCAGATGTCGTTGACCACATCCAGCGGTGTTGGTTCGATGGTGGAGTCGTTGGTTTCACTGCCGTTGTAGTTCAGTTCGGCAAAGAAACGTAGATCATCGTTGATCTCTTGAGTCAGCCCGGCGGCGGCGTAGCGGCGCTCAATGGGGGTTACCAGCTGACGGTAGTCGGCCCGGTTGAAGCGGCTGTCGGCGGTAAATGGAGTGCCGTCGGCATTAAAACTGCCGACATCGGGAATGGTGATTCGTCCCTGCGGTGGATAGGAGGAGAACAGCACATCGGCAAATTCGTTGCCGTTATCATCCAGATAGATGGCGGTATCCTGGGCCGAGAAGCCCCGGTCGCTGGCCTTGAGGCCCTCATCGTCATCCCAGCCCATGGTGACGTAGGCATTACCGGAGTTCCAGCTGCCGCCGGCGGTGATGTTAAGTTCTACCGTGTCGCGGTCACTCTCATCGGAGGTGCCGTATTGGGCGTTAACCTCCACCCCCTCAACTTCATTGCGAGTAATGATGTTAACCACACCTGCGACGGCATCGGAGCCGTAGATGGCTGACGAGGCGCTTTTCAGAATCTCAATCCGTTCGATGATGGAGGTGGGAATCGAGTTCAGATCCACCGCATAACCGGTGGAAGGATCCACACCGGAGACAAAGCGGCGGCCGTTGACCAGCACCAGGGTTCGCTCCGCTCCCAGATTTCGCAGTTCGGTGGTGGCCAGGCCCACTGTAGTGGTTGAGAAGGATGAGTTGGATTGGTCGCTGCCGGCGATGGCTACCGGAGAGGAGTTAAGGACATCGGCTACGTTAAGGGCGCCAATGGCGTCCATGTCTGAGCGGCTGATGACCGTTACCGGTACCGGGGTTTCAACATCGGTTCGCTTAATTCGTGAACCGGTTACTTCAATGCGCTCCACTTCCTCTTCGGCATAAACCACGGGCGCCGCGAGGGCAGCGGTGGTGGCACCCGCGATCATGGAAAAGCGGATCGTAGTGGACAGTAAACTGTTTTTCATCATCGTCTCCAAATCCCTTGAAAATTATTATCTGTGTAGTCATATCCTTTTGCTCCGCAATACCGGAGCACAAATGTCGCCTAATACGACACAACATTGAGCGTAGTAGAATATTTGCCAAATGCACTCCAAGATTAATAATTCGCAGCAAAATGCTGATTTATTTCACTCGCACTTGGTTAGTTGTCGTAGTAAGTGCCCACTAATCAGTTGAACCTGCTGATATCACGGTGATTTAGCTTTGGTTTGTCTGTGGATGATAGCGGATTGTCGCGGTAATTGCGGCAGGAAGAGATAAAATGTGTAGCGGTCAGGGGGGGGCAGATTATTTTTGTCATGAATTAGATTTCAAAAGGCAGATTATCAACCAGGTATTGATATCTTGGTCGCGACGCATTATAGAGGATTAATTATTGTCATTAACCTTGATTATTCCGATGCGGATAACTCGTTTGGCCCTGACTCAATATGATAATTTTTAGCTGACACATTACCGATAATAACGTCGATTTTTAAGTTCGTTATTTTGCTATTAAAGGTGCCCGTTAGTATGGGATGGCCCTGATAAAAGAAAGCATCGAAACTTTGATAATTCCACCAGCGAGGCTGCTTATTGATCATCCGCGTGCCGTTGCAGTGATACCGGCAACCCGTGATCGTCGATCACCTGGGCATGATCCCGGCGCAGTAATCTGGGTTCCCGCACACCACAGGAGTGGGCGATGACGCCGACCTCGTGCATCAGGTTGGTGGCGTAATGGGCCACCCGCAGGGCTTTGTCCTCCACCACCAGTCCTTTTTGCAGCTTGGGGTCGTGGGTGGTAATGCCGGTGGGGCAGGTATTTCGGTTGCATTGCAGCGCCTGGATGCAGCCCAGGGAAAACATAAACCCCCGGGCCGAGTTAACAAAATCGGCGCCGACACACAGAGCCCAGGCCACGTCTGACGGGTTAATGAGCTTGCCTGAAGCGATTACCTTGATACGCTGTTTCAGGCCGTGGCGCTCCAAGGTGTCCACCACCAGAGGCAGGCTGCGTTTAAGCGGTAATCCCATGAAGTCCATTAGCGACTGGGGGGCGGCGCCGGTGCCACCATCGGCGGAGTCGACGGTGATAAAATCCGGAGCCGAGTCCGCCCCCCGGTTTTTGATGGCATGCATCAGATCTTCCAGCCAGGCGGTGTGTCCAATTACCGATTTGAAGCCGCAGGGCTTACCGGTGACCTCACGCACCCGGGCGATCATCGTCAGCAGGTCGTCGATGCAGCGTATCTCCGGGTGGCCATTGGGGCTGATGGAGTCCTCGCCTTCCGGAATGCCACGGATCTTGGCAATCTCGGTGGTGACCTTAGCTCCGGGCAGGATCCCCCCTTTTCCCGGTTTGGCCCCCTGACTCATCTTTATCTCAAACATTCTTACCTGCTCATGGCGGGCCACTTCACGCAGTTTGTCGTCACACAGGTTGCCGTCGGCGTCACGGACGCCGTATTTGGCGGTACCTATCTGAAACACCAGATCACAGCCTCCCTCCAGGTGATAGGGAGACAGTCCCCCTTCGCCGGTGTTCATCCAGATCCCGGCTTCTCGGGCGCCGATGGACAGCGCCCGCACCGCCGGAACACTCAGGGCGCCGAAGCTCATGCCGGACACATTGAAAAAGCTGCTGGTGGTATAGGGAATGCGGGCTACATCTTCTCCTATGGTCACGGCCGTGGGCGGCACCGCATCCTCCTTCAGGGTGGGAAACAGGCAGTTGAGGAAGATGATGTCGCCGGGTTGGTTCAAAGGGCGGGTGGAACCAAAGGCGATGGTGCTGTCGACGTTTTTGGCGGCCCGGTAGACCCAGCTGCGCTGGGCCCGGTTAAACGGCATCTCATCCCGATCCAGGGTAAAAAAATACTGGCGAAAGAACTCCCCCATGTGCTCGAACCAATAACGGAACCGGCCAATCACCGGATAATTTCGGCGAATCGCCTGCTGGGTCTGGGTGACGTCCTTGATGTACAGGTAGATCACCGCCAGCAGTCCGAGTCCCAGCAGGAAGATCAGCAGTGCCGCGCTCAATTCGAGCAGGCGGCTGAACCAACTGATCATCATCTGTCCGTTATCCATTGAAATGCCATCTGTTTGTAACTGGTTGAGTAAAGGATAGTGGAGATTGCGTCAGCGTGGGCTTACAGCGTGGTGAAACTTTCAGCGGTATTAAACCAAAGTTTACGTTGCCGTAAACGTCAGATTTCAAGTAACCTAGCTCTAACCTGATTACAAGGAGTTAGAAATGATCAAGGATCACGAGATTGTGATAGCCGCCGCCAGCCGCACGGCCATGGGCGGTTTTCAGGGGGCGCTGAGTGGCGTCGCGGCGCCGGAACTGGGGGCCGCCGCCATCGCCGCCGCCGTGAACCAGGCCGGGCTGGTTGGGGAGCAGGTGGATGAAGTGCTGATGGGGTGCGTGTTGCCGGCTGGCCTGGGCCAGGCACCGGCCCGTCAGGCCAGTTTGAAAGCGGGGCTGCCACAATCCACCGGTGCCTCCACGGTCAACAAAGTGTGCGGTTCCGGCATGAAAACCGTGATGCTAGGGCACGATCTGATCAAGGCTGGCAGTGCCGAGGTGGTGGTGGCCGGAGGCATGGAAAGCATGACCCGGGCTCCCTATCTGCTGGACAAGGCCCGTGGTGGCATGCGCATGGGCCATGGCCAGGTGATGGATCATATGTTTCTAGATGGCCTGGAGGACGCCTATACCGGCAAGGCCATGGGGGTGTTTGCCCAGACCACCGCCAATGAGTACGGGCTGACCCGGGAGCAGATGGATGCCTATGCCCTGGAGAGCCTGCGCCGGGCCAACGCCGCCATCGAAGCCGGTGCCTTTGAGGATGAGATCACCCCGGTGACCCTGAACACCCGCAAAGGGGAGATGAAGGTGACTGTGGACGAGCAGCCGGGCAATGCCCGTCCGGACAAGATTCCAGCCCTGCGTCCCGCCTTTGCCAAAGACGGCACCATTACCGCCGCCAATGCCAGCTCCATCTCCGACGGCGCCGCCGCGGTGGTGCTGACCAGCGCCGGCTACGCCCGGGCTAACGGACTGCCGGTGCTGGCACGCATTGCCGGACACCATACCCACTCTCAGGCACCCGAGGAGTTCACCATAGCCCCGGTCGGTGCCATGAGCGGCTTGCTGGAAAAAACCGGCTGGCAGCGGGATGAGGTGGATCTGTTTGAGATCAACGAGGCCTTTGCCATGGTGACCATGTTGGCCATTTCGGAGCTAAAACTGGATGCCGCCAAGGTCAATGTCAACGGCGGCGCCTGTGCCCTGGGGCACCCCATCGGTTGCTCAGGCACCCGGTTGTTGGTGACCCTGGTGCATGCCCTCAAGGCCAGGGGTTTGCGTAAGGGAGTGGCATCGCTGTGCATCGGCGGCGGTGAGGCGACGGCGGTGGCCATCGAACTGGCCGATTAACGACGCGTCATACGGACAAGGATTGGCCTCCTGCCCATAAGAATGCCAGCAAGGCACAAATGGCAGGTGGCGACTTAGCTAACGGGAGAAGCAACAATGACCACACAAGTACAGCACCTGATCGGCGGCGAATGCCTGGACGGCAGCGGCGACCACATCATCGAGATCACCAACCCAGCCGACAACGGCACCATTGCCCGGCTCAATTGCGCCACCGAAGCGGAGGTCAACCAGGCCGTCGCCAGCGCCAAGGCCGCCCAGCTCCAGTGGCGGGAAACGCCGGTCTCGGAGCGGGCCCGCTTAATGTTGCGCTATCAGCACCTGCTGAAAGAGAACCACGACCGTATCGCCACTGTATTGGCCAAAGAGACCGGCAAAACCTTTGCCGATGCCAAGGGCGACGTCTGGCGTGGCATCGAAGTGGTGGAGCAGGCGGCCAACATCGCCAGCATGATGATGGGGGAAACGGTGGAAAACGTGGCCCGTGGCATCGACACCTACAGTTACATTCAGCCGCTGGGCGTATGTGCCGGCATTACGCCGTTTAACTTCCCGGCGATGATCCCGCTGTGGATGTTCCCGATGGCCATCGCCTGCGGTAACGGCTTTGTCCTCAAGCCGTCCGAGCAGGATCCGATGACGCCGATGCTGCTGGCGGAGCTGTTCGAGCAGGCCGGTGCGCCCAAAGGGTTGCTAAACGTGGTTCATGGTGCCAAAGAGGTGGTGGATCAGATTCTGACCCATCCGGACATCAAGACCATCTCCTTTGTCGGTTCGGTGCCCGTGGGGCAGTACATCTACAAAACCGGTACCGCCAACCTGAAGCGGGTCCAGGCGTTTGCCGGCGCCAAGAACCACATGGTGGTGATGCCGGATGCGGATAAGGATACCGTCATCAATCAGCTGGTCGGCTCCTCCGTGGGCGCGGCGGGTCAGCGCTGCATGGCGATTTCGGTGGCGGTGTTTGTGGGGGAGTCCAAACAGTGGATTCCGGAGTTACAGCAGGCGCTGGCCAAGGTTCGTCCCGGACTGTGGGACGACGAGGAGGCCGGCTACGGGCCGCTGATCAACCCCGGTGCCAAGGCGCGGGTCTTGGAGCTGATTCAATCCGGCAAGGAGGAGGGGGCCACCTGTCTGCTGGATGGCTCCGAGTTTACCGTTGCCGGCCACGAGTCCGGCAACTGGGTGGGACCAACGCTGTTCAGCGACGTGACGCCACAGATGCGGATCTACAACGAGGAGATCTTCGGGCCGGTATTGTGCACCAGCAACGTTAATACCCTGGCCGAGGCCATCGAACTGGTGAACAACAACCCCTTTGGCAACGGCACCTCGATCTTTACCAACTCCGGTGCCGCGGCACGCAAATACCAGCACGAGATTGAAGTGGGCCAGGTAGGCATCAATGTGCCGATTCCGGTACCGCTGCCGTTCTTCTCCTTTACCGGTTGGAAAAACAGCTTCTATGGCGACCTGCACGCTTATGGTAAGCAGGCAGTGCGTTTCTACACCGAAACCAAAACCGTCACCGCCCGCTGGCCCGAGTCCGGCATCGTCGAAGGTCAGAACCTGACCATCGCCCTGAAGTAAGGAGAGAACGATGGACTTTAATCTGACTCAGGATCAGCAGGCCTTCATTGAGGTGGCAGAGCAGTTTGCCGAGGCGGAACTGGCGCCCAACGCCGGTCAATGGGACAAGGATCACTTTTTTCCGAAAGCGGTGATTCAGCAGGCTGGCGAGCTGGGCTTCTGCAGCCTCTATTCGCCGGAAGAGGCCGGTGGAATGGGGCTGTCCCGGCTCGACAGCGCGCTGATTTTCGAAGCGCTGTCCAAGGGCTGCACCGCCACCACTGCCATGATGACCATCCACAATATGGCCACCTGGATGGTGGCGACCTGGGGCACCGAGGCGTTCAAGGCCCAGTGGTGCGAGGCGCTGACCACGGGGCAAAAACTGGCCTCCTATTGCCTGACGGAGCCGGGCAGCGGCAGTGATGCCGCCAGCCTGAGCACCAAGGCGGAGCGGGATGGCGATCATTACGTGCTTAATGGTGCCAAGATGTTCATCTCCGGTGCCGGAGCCACCGAGTTACTGGTGGTGATGTGCCGTACCGGCAGTGAGGGCCCCAAGGGGATCAGTGCCATTGCGGTGCCCGCCGATCTGGACGGCATCATCTACGGCAAGGCCGAAGAGAAGATGGGCTGGAATGCCCAGCCGACCCGGCTGGTGACCTTCGATAACGTGCGGGTGCCGGTGGCCAACCTGTTGGGTGACGAAGGCCAGGGGTTCACCTTTGCCATGAAAGGGCTCGACGGCGGTCGCATCAACATCGCCGCCTGCTCGTTGGGAACCGCTCAGGCGGCGCTGGAGCGGGCACAGCAGTACATGGCCGAGCGCAAGCAGTTTGGCAAGCCGTTGGCGGCGTTCCAGGGGCTGCAATTCAAGCTGGCGGACATGGCCACCGAACTGGTGGCGGCGCGGCAGTTGGTGCGCCTGGCGGCCTTTAAGCTGGACAACGGCGATCCGGAGGCGACGGCCTACTGTGCCATGGCCAAGCGCTTTGCCACCGACGTCGGTTTTATGGTGTGCAATGAGGCGCTGCAGATCCACGGCGGCTACGGTTACATTCAGGAGTACCCGTTGGAGCGCCATGTCCGTGATGTGCGGGTGCATCAGATTCTGGAGGGCACCAACGAGATCATGCGGCTGATCATCGCCCGGCGCCTGCTGGACGACAACGCCAGCGCCATTGTGTAACGGAGAGGCTAAATGGAATTTTTGAAACTTGAGCGCCGGGACCACATCGCCCTGGTAACCATCAACAACCCGCCGGCCAACACCTGGACGCTGCAGAGTCTCGGTGAGCTGGAGCAACTGGTGGCCGACCTGAATGCGGATCCTTCGGTGTACGCCCTGGTTCTGACCGGCGAGGGCGACAAGTTCTTCTCCGCCGGCGCCGATCTGAAGCTATTTGCCGATGGCGACAAGGCGGTGGCCGCCAACATGGCCCGTGCCTTTGGCCGGGCCTTTGAAGCGCTGTCGGCGTTTCGTGGCGTCTCCATCGCCGCCATCAATGGTTACGCCATGGGCGGTGGCCTGGAGGTGGCGCTGGCTTGCGATCTGCGGGTGGCCGAAGCTCAGGCCCAGATGGCCCTGCCGGAAGCCACGGTGGGGCTGCTGCCCTGCGCCGGCGGCACTCAGAACCTGACCGCCCTGGTGGGTGAGGGCTGGGCCAAGCGGATGATCTTGTGTGGCGAGCGCCTCAAGGCGGATCAGGCCCTGACCATCGGTCTGGTCGAGCAGGTGGTGGATCGCGGCGCGGCCCTGGATGCGGCCCTGACGTTGGCTCAGAGTGTGGCCAAACAGAGTCCGGTCGCCGTGGCTGCCTGCAAGAGCCTGGTGCAGGCGGGACGCAGCATGCCCCGCCAGCAGGCGTTGGTCAACGAGCGCGAGCGGTTTCTGGATCTGTTCGACAGTGAGGATCAGGGGGAGGGCGTTAATGCCTTCCTGGAGAAGCGCGCCCCACAATGGAAGAATCGCTGATGACAGAGTTGGTTCATGTTCAAGAGCATCAGGGCCGCGGTGGTACCCGCATCGGTCAGCTGACCCTCAATAGTGAGCGCTCACTCAATGCCCTGTCTCTGCCGATGGTGGAGCGTCTGTATCAGCAGTTGCTGGCCTGGCGGACCCGGGATGACATTCAGTGTGTACTGCTCGACGGGGCCGGAGACAAGGCGTTTTGTGCCGGCGGTGACATTCGGGCCATGTACGACGCCTGTATAGCCCACCCCGGCGAGCGGGTTGAGGAGGTGGAGCAGTTTTTTACCGCCGAGTACCGGCTCGACCATCTGATTCATGTCTATCCCAAACCCATCGTGCTGTGGGGCAGCGGCATCGTGATGGGCGGCGGCCTGGGGCTGATGGCCGGAGCCAGCCACCGGGTGGTGACCGAAACCTCCCGCATCGCCATGCCTGAGATCACCATCGGTCTGTTTCCCGATGTCGGCGGTACCTGGTTTTTGAACCGTATGCCGGGGCAGTGTGGTCGCTTTCTCGGCCTGACCGGCTATCAGATGAATGGCGCCGACGCCCGCTATGTGGGGTTGGCGGATTATGGGGTGGCCAGCGAACGTCGCGGGCAGTTGCTGAGCGACCTGTGCGAGCTGGACTGGCCTGGACCTGGAGCCCACCAAGCGGTGGACAGACTGCTGAAGGGGTATCAGGGCGAGGATTTACCGCAGTTGCCGGACAGTGTATTGCGGGCCAATCAGACCGGCATCGATGCCTTGATGGCCGGTGACGAGGTGGCCGAAGTGGTGACCCGTCTGAGCCAGCTGGACAGTGACCAGAAATGGCTGTCCCGGGCCGCTGCCACCCTGGCGGTGGGCAGCCCCATTACCATGCACCTGCTGTGGCATCAGCTGCAGCAGGGACAGAGTTTGAGCCTGGAGCAGGTGTTTGAAAAAGAGCTGGTGATGGCCGTACGCTGCGCCGAGCTGGGGGATTTTGTCGAGGGGGTCAGAGCCCTGTTGATCGATAAGGATCGTCAGCCAAAGTGGCGTTTTGCCTCGGTCTCCGAGGTACCGTCGGCCCACATCGACGCCATGGTGACCCCACCCTGGCGTGAGCATCCATTACAGAACTGGAACAAGGAGTAGTTATGGCGACCATCGCTTTTATCGGCCTGGGTAACATGGGCGGGCCCATGGCCCTGAATCTGGTCAGGGCCGGCCACACCGTGCGGGTGTTTGACCTCAATCACGACGCCGTACACGCCATTGCCGAGCAGGGAGCGATTCCCTGTCCCTCCAGCTGTGGCGCCGCCGCCGGTGCCGAGGTGGTGATCACCATGCTGCCAGCGGGAAAGCACGTTCGTGGCCTGTATCTCGGTGAGTCGGGTTTGCTGGAGACCGTGGCTCAAGGCACCCTGTTGATCGACAGCTCCACCATCGACGCCGAAAGCGCCCGCGTGGTAGCGGAGGCTGCCCGGAAAAAGGGGCTGGAGTTTGTCGATGCACCGGTATCCGGAGGCACCGCTGGCGCGGCCGCCGGAACCCTGACCTTTATCTGCGGCGGCAGTGACGACGGCTTTGCTCAGGCGCAGCCGATTCTGGCATCCATGGGGGTCAACATCTTCCATGCCGGCGCGGCCGGTGCCGGTCAGGTAGCGAAGATCTGCAACAACATGCTGCTGGCGGTGTTGATGGCCGGTACCTCGGAAGCGCTGCAACTGGGGATTCAGAACGGTCTGGATCCCAAGGTGCTGTCGCAGATCATCAAGGTCAGCTCTGGCGGTAACTGGACCCTGGAGAAGTACAATCCCTGTCCGGGCGTAATGGACAGTGTACCCTCCAGCAACGGTTATCAGGGCGGCTTTATGGTGGACCTGATGTGCAAGGATCTGGGGTTGGCGGCACACACCGCTACCGACAGCGGCAGCGCCACCCCCATGGGGTCGCTGGCCACCAGCCTATTCCGCCTGCATGCGGCCAAAGGTAATGGCCGCCGGGACTTTTCCAGCATCTTTGAGCAGTTTGAACAGCAGAATAATAAGCAGGGGTAAGGATGGAACTCAATAACAAGGTGGTGGCCATTACCGGCGGTGCCCGGGGACTGGGGTTGGCCATGGCACAGCGTCTTGGCCGTCAGGGCGCCCGCCTGGCGCTACTGGACATCCAGGCAGAGGCGCTGGATCAGGCTTGTCAGGCGCTGGCTGCCGAGGGCATTGATGCCAGTGGCTACCAGGTCAACATTACCGATGAAGCCGAAGTGGAAGCGGTGTTTGCCGCCATCAAACGCGATCATGCGGCGCTGGATGTGCTGGTGAACAATGCCGGTGTGCTGGCGGATGGCATGTTGCTGAAAGCCAAGGAGGGAACCGTCAACGCCAAGATGAGCCTGGCGCAGTTTCAGAAGGTGATTGATGTTAATCTCACCGGCACCTTCCTGTGTGGCCGGGAGGCGGCGGCGGTGATGGTGGAGACCGGTTGTCAGGGGGTGATCATCAACATCTCGTCGCTGGCCAAGGCTGGCAACATCGGCCAGACCAACTATTCTGCCTCGAAAGCGGCGGTGGCCACCATGGCCGTAGGCTGGGCCAGGGAACTGGCCCGCTATGGCATTCGTACCGGGGTGGTGGCGCCGGGCGTGATCAAAACCGAGATGACCGACGCCATGAAGCCTGAGGCACTGGCCCGGCTGGAGCAGGCGGTGCCGGTGGGGCGTCTGGGGCAACCGGACGAGATCGCCCAGGCCATCGAATTCATCATTGCCAACGACTACTTCTCCGGTCGCTGCATTGAGGTGGACGGTGGCATCCGCCTCTAGAGCGGCTTCGGTGATTCCAGAATGACGCCACGGGGGATCTCGTGGCGTTTTTTATTGTGACTCAACTGGTTAACCCTACTGTCTGTGGGTTGTATTCGGCCACCGACGCCCTAGACTGAGGCGCCATCTGGCTCGGTTTCGGGCTGGGGTTCAACAGGCAGGGGAGTGTCGATGGAACATCTGAGCAGCTACATTCTGGCAATTGGCCAGTCTCCCTCCAGGGTGGGTCTGGCCCGGCAGCAGAGTCAGCAGCGGTGGTATCAGGATCAGGGCGTGGAGGTGTGTGAAACTGAATACCACTACTGGTTTGATAATGGCGTCGAACTGATCCAGCTCGAAGAGCAGGACCACCTCCCGGAGACGGATGCAGCCCCGGCAGCGGACTGTTGCCTCGAGTGCTGGATCAGTTATCGGGTCATACAAACGGCGGGATTGGCGATTCGGCCCCTGCGCAAGCAGTTTCATAACCGTTGTCAGCAGCGTTACTGGCTCAAGATGCAGGTGGCTCAGCGGGTCGGGCGATGAGTTAAAGCAGTGCTTGGTTTGCGCTGGGGCATCTGGGATAATGGCCGGCTTATTGTGTTTTCCCCTTCTGTATAACGACGGCCTACTATGAAACTTTTGGTACGAAATCTTGCCCGCACCCTGACTGAGGCTGATCTGAAAGCCCTGTTTGAGCGTTTTGGCGATGTCAGCGACTGCACGCTGGTCATGGATGAGCACAGCGGTGAGTCCAAGGGCTTCGGTTTTGTCGAGATGCCCAGCTACGACAAGGCCAGAAAGGCGATGTTTACCCTTAACGGTAAACTGATTGAGCGTAAACCGATCAAAATTCGTCAGGCCGATTAAGGCCGTTCCGCTTTGCTGCAGCCGCGCCCATGCGCGGCTTTTTTTGTGGCCGTCTTTGCCGCGGAGGCTCGCCAGGGTTATTGCACCATAACGGTCAGCTCCGCTTTCACGGTCAGTTTTTGCTCATAACCTGTGTTAAAATCCAATAGTTACATGAGCTTAAATCATGTGCGTGTGGGCTTCGGGTGCAATCCCGTTGGCTGCTATGAATGGATGACACCCTCAACTAAGCAGGCTTTATGAATGAAAAGAGACTCCTTCAATTATCGGTAGTAGTGACATTAGCCTTTGCCCTGTTCGGGGTCGGATGGGGGATCCTGACCTCATCCGGAATGATTCTCTTCGATGGAGTCTATTCCCTCATTAGCATGGGCCTGAGCCTGTTGTCTCTGTTGGTGTTGCAGCAGATACAACAAGTGGATGAGGATGAACGTTTTCCCTTTGGCAAAGCGCACTTTGAACCGCTGTTGGTGGTGTTCAAATCACTGACCCTCATCGGCATGTGTGCCTTTTCCGCCTTCGAAGCCATGGCCGATTTGATGGCCGGTGGCCGCGACGTATCCCCCTCTTCGGCCATGGTGTATGCGCTGATCAGTTCGTTGGGCTGTGTGGCCGTGACCCTGGTGATCGAGCGACGCAATCGAAGCCTCTCCTCCGGGCTTCTGAAGGCGGAGCGCAATCAGTGGCTGGGAGACTCACTGCTCAGTATCGGGGTTCTGGTGGGCTTTTCAGTGGCATTTCTGCTGCAGGGAACCTCATTTGGCTGGATGGTGCCCTACGCGGACCCGTTGATGCTGGTACTGGCATCGAGCCTGTTTATCCTGCTGCCTCTGAACAGCCTGGTGACGGCATTTAAGGAGGTGTTGCGGGTTCGGGTAGGCGACAAGCAACTGGCGCCACTCAGGCGGGAGGCCGAAGCCATTGCCGCCGAGCTGGACGCCCAGTTCAAACTGCGCACCGTCAGTGTCGGTCGCAATGTGACCGTGGAGCTGAACCTGCTGATGACCCATCAATCGATGACGGTGAAGCAGATGGATGATGTTCGCTATCGCGTCGCCGAAGTCGCGTCGAAGATTCAGCCCTGGTATTGGGTGAATGTGAGCTTTACCCATGACCCGGAATGGATATGATGGTCTCCTGTCTGTGACGTGCCCGGACTGACATTCGGGCTCTCTCCTGTAACAAAGTCGGAACTCTCTATGTGGCGTTGGTGGATTGTGGCTGTGGCATGGCTGCCCCAGTCAGTGTGGGCGTCGGTGCCGGGCTTCAGCGGTATGGCGCCGCTGAATGACAGCGCCTTTGTGGTGGTGCTGGATCGCAAAAGTTATGCGGAGGGGGAGCGGCTGGGGATCGTACGGATGACCCCGTCCTCCGGCTATGAGTATCGGCCGGTGCTCATCGAGGAATGGCGAAGTCCCGATGGCCAGGCCAGTGATCTGGAGTCCCTGTGTGCCCTGCCGGGGCGCGATGGCGAGTTTTTGCTGGCGGAGTCTGGCACCTGGCAGGGACGTTATGGCCGGGTGTTTCACGTGCGCCTTCAGGGGGAGCGGGCCGAGGTGATGGCGGTGTACCCGCTGCCCAGGCGGGTGGACAGTGCGCCCGGCGTCGATGGCGATAATGTCGAAGGCATGGTGTGCCTGGCCTCAGACCAGGGGTTTAAGGTGATCATTGCCGAGCGCGGCGGCAGTTCCCACTATCCGCAAGGGGAGTTGCGCCTGGGGGAGTTTGCGCCTCGGAGCGGCCGCCTGGAATGGCAGGATGAGCCGTTGATGCAGGTGACGGCACCGGGGCCTCGGCGCCCGGGGCGCCGGGCGATCTCTGATCTGCACCTGGGTGCCGACGGTACCTTGTGGGCATCGGCCACCGACGACGGTGGGGATGCCGGTCCGTTTCGGTCGATGATCTATGCGGTGGCACAGCTGAATCCGGCGCCCGCCGGGCCGCTGCTTCGACCCGTTCTGAAACGGGGGAAGGGATGGATTATTGACGGCTTTAAGGTGGAAGCGCTCTCCGGACCGGTTTCTGGGGTGGCCGACAGTGTGATGAGCTTTGCCACAGAGGATGAACATTACCCCGGCGTATGGCGGCCGTTATTGCCGCCATTGACTGACTTTGATGCCCTGCAGTGGTAGCGGGGCGAGCCATGACTCCAGACTGGAGCGCGGCTGCCAAATGTTGTGCGAAAGGGCGCAACATTGTCGGCCATATTCTGGTTAAATGGCGAACCTATCTTTGAAATGCTCTTGAGTGAGCAGTAAGCCTTTGTTATCTACATATCGCGTGTGCAGGAGGTGCCCTTGAAACCCATCTGGCTAATGGCCATTGTGCTGATGATGACCACCATGACGGCGCGGGCGGCGGACGACGCCCGGGCGGAGGCGGAACGATTGCTGGACTCCATGGGCATGGCGCGCGTGCTGGAGCAGTCCATCGACCAGATGCTGACTCTGCAGGTAAAGCAAAACCCGGCCATGGCCCCCTATCAGCAGGTGATGAGCGAGTTTTTGCATAAACACATGAGTTACACCAGCCTGAAACCGATGCTGGTCGATATGTACTCGGAAGCCTTTACGGCGCAGGAACTGCAGGATCTGAACGCTTTCTATCAGACGCCCACCGGCCGCAAGAGCATTGCGCTGATGCCGCAGTTGTCGGCCCAGGGGGCCCAGTTGGGGGCGATGAAAGTGCAACAGAACATGGCCGAGCTGCAGCAGATGATACAGCAGGAGGACGCGCGGCTTAAGGCGCTGGCTGGCGATGGCGAGGGCCATCTCCATTAATCGCGCTCTGGATTGGAGACGGTGCGGATGAAGGTTCTGGTGACCGGTTCGGCCGGGCGGGTGGGGCGAGCCATTGTGGTCGGGCTGATGCGCCGGCATCAGGTCGTAGGCCTCGATTGCCAGCCCTGCTCGACCGCCCACATTGTCGGCGATCTGCAGGATCCTGCCATCATGCGCCGGGCTCTGGATGGCGTCGAAGTCATCGTTCATAGCGCCGCCCTGCATGCGCCTCATGTTGGCCTTCGCGCCGACACTGAATTTGATGCCATTAACGTGCAAATGACCGCGGAGCTGATGCGCCAGGGGGCCCGGGCGGGCATCAGGCATTTCGTCTTTACCAGCACTACGGCGCTTTATGGCCATGCCTCAACCCCGAAGGCCACGGCGGGGTGGGTGGATGAGCAGCTGTCGCCGCAACCTAAGACCATCTACCACCGAACCAAGATCGCTGCCGAAACCGAGCTGCAGCGGCTGTCGCTGATCCTGGGGGTTCCGGTGACCGTATTGCAGATGTCCCGATGTTTTCCTGAGCCGGCGGATCAGATGGCGGTGTATCGCCTCAATCGTGGCGTCGATGCCCGGGATGTGGCGTCTGCTCATGCCCGAGCCATCGACAAGCGTCTGCCGGGGTTTCATAGGTTCATTATCTCCGGTGCCACCCCGTTTCAGCGTCAGGATTGTGATGCCCTGAAACAGCACGCCGCCGAGGTCATTGCCCGGCGACAGCCAAAGTTGGTCCAGGCCTTTGCAGAACGGGGCTGGATTCTGCCGCACAGCATCGATCGGGTGTACGACTCGTCGGCGGCCCAGTGTGCTCTGGGCTGGCAGCCACGCCATGGGTTTGAGTCTGTGCTGGCGATGCTGGATCAGCAGTGGTCAGAAGTGTTGCCGCCCCTTTAGAATCTCAATCGCAGTCCCAGGTTGGCTTGCCCCTGCCAGAACATGCCTGATTTGATTTTCCAGACGCAGCCTTCGCCGTCGCAGAGTATGCCGCCTTCGGAGTCGGTAAAGGTGGCAAAGCCGCGAATTTCGGCGAAGAACGATAATCGCTGGCCGAGCTCGTACTCCAGACCGGTGCCCAACCCCATCGAGAATTTGGTTTCGTTGGACAGGTCGCCTCCGGGGCGCAATTGGGTCAGGCCGATACTGGCACTGATGTAAGGGTTGAATTGTGCCTGCGGGTAGTAGCGGGTTCCCCCCAGGTGCAGGTAGTCGACACTGAGAGATTCCAGCAATTGCGGGCTGAAGGCGCCGCCACTGCGCAGGTCGGTGTCCTGGTGGCTGTAATACAGGTAGACGCTGCCGGTGTCGTCGACCATGGCGCCGGCCATGGCGCCATAATGACCCGATTCTTCGATACTCAGGCTGCCGCTGTTGTCATCTTCGGTGTTGCTCAGGTCGAAGTCGTTGGCACCAAAGCTGTAGCCGCCGAACGGGGCCACAAACCACTGCGCCGATACCGGGGCACAGCAGAGCATACCCAGAGCCAACAGCGTCATAGCTTTCATGATCACACCCCTTGTTTTTTTGTAAATTTAATATCGCTAGTTCATGCACTTATGCTTTCCTTTTACCTATCCTAGGTCAGTTGGCAGGTTCTTGCCTGAACTTTTGCTTAACCGGATGCATCGTCGCGCCGATCCAGTGTTCCCCGTTGCTCCGGCCTTTAACTGCCAACAGACCGAAGCCGTGATGGGGCAGCCTGGCAGTGCACATCAGTGAAGCCGAGGGTGGGTATGTTGTTTTGTGACCGAGGGGCATTTTACCCGCTTGAACGGTGGTTCTGATCAAGCTAAAGCACTATGATGCAAAGCAATTTTGTGTGTCATTGGGAGTTGTATAAGCCGTGAACAAAAAAATCGTCGCCGTGATATTGGCGCTGGCCAGTGCGTTTTTCTGGTATCAGCCGTTTAACAGCTTTGCGGGTTTTTACCAAACCGGAGAGCACTGGGGTGGGGTCGCCTACGGGTTAATGGTGCTGCCGGTGCTGTTTGCCATTGCCATCTGGGCCAGGCAGAAAGCCCTGGCAGTGGTGTTTTCCGTTGCCACCCTGCTGTTGGCCGGGAAGTACATCCTGGATATCGGCGATAACGTTGGCTGGGGACTGATGGGCATTGCCGCCTGTGCAGTGGCGTCGGTATTGCTCTCTGCCGGGGTGAAAACCCGCTAACCCTTCCAGGGGCGGGAGCCCTCCCGCCTTTTTCCTTTGTCTTGCCTGAGCAGTGCCTGATCGTGTTGCGGTCGGGGTAAACTGCGAAATAGTGCGAACCAGATCGAGAAATTGTCGAAATGGGCTAGGAATCGGTCAAGAGATCAAGGCCTTTCGTCGCTTTTCATCGTATAACAACACCACTATAACTATATCGGTCTCACTGAGACCTAGGGTCAGGATGCATCTACTGCCCGGCAACCTTGTTGCCATTTTTAAAGAGAACTGCATCCATGATATTGACACGATTACTTCAACCACCTTCCATCCGGGCATTGCTGGCCGGGGTATTTCTTGGCCTGTTTTCCCTGTTTCTGGTCGTGGTTGGCACCATTTACCTGAGTTCCTCACGGGTCGGCGACGCCGTTGGCCAACTTGAGCAGGGCTTTTTGAACCAGTCCGATCTGAGCCAGATCAGTGTTGGGTTTGATGGTCTGCGGCGTGAAGAGCTGGGGTATATCTTGCGGCGGGAGATCGGGTCGCCGATGCCGGATACCGCCCTCAGCTATCTGGAGGATCTCAGGCAGGATCAACAGCGCGTATTGACCAAGGCCCTGGCTGAAAGCCGGGGACAGGAGCAGCAGTTGCTGCAGCAACTGCTGCGGGACATTGCCCAGTACAGCCTCATCCATGACCAGTTCCTGAAACTGGATGCTGCCGGTGACACTCAGGGGGCCGCCCGTTATCTGTCGTCCCGGCAAAGTTGGGAGGTGTACATGCAGGTGCAGCACACGCTGGAGGCGTTAAAGCAGCTGTCGGCGGAGCGGGTGGTTCAGGCGAAAAGCACGACGGTGACCGCTCTGAGTGAGTTGTCACGCTACAGCCTGATGGTGTCCGCCTGTTTCATTTCCCTGCTGCTGTTTTCAGCGTTCTTGTTGCTGCGCAGCATCGTGGTTCCGTTAAGTGCCATGGGGGAGTTTTTACGCCGGATTGCCGCTGGCGATCTGACCTCCAGCATCAGTGATGATGGCTTCCATGCCCGCGAGTTTGCGGCTCTGGCCTGTGATGGCCTGCAGATGCAGCGTCAGCTGAACAGCCTGGTGATCGAATTGAGCACCGCGGCGACTCAGCTGGCGACCGCCGTTGAGGAGGTCAGTGCCATCTCTCAGGATGCGGCGACTGGCATGGATCGTCAGCGGACCGATGTTGATATGGTGGCGACCGCCATGAACCAGATGCAATCCTCCATCGGCGAGATCTCAGACAACACCTCGGAGGCGGCAGAAACGGCCAACCAGGCGCGGATGTCGGCCAGTGAGGGAGAGCGGGTGGCTCAGTCGGGCCAGGCCAGTATTCAGGCGGCGTCGCAGCAGTTGACCGAGGCCAGTGACGTGATTCGTCAGCTGGTGGCGGACAGCTCCCGCATTGCGGTGGTGCTGTCGGTGATTCGGGAGATCGCCGATCAAACCAACCTGTTGGCGTTGAATGCCGCTATCGAGGCGGCCCGGGCTGGCGCGCAGGGGCGGGGGTTTGCGGTGGTGGCCGATGAGGTCCGTACCCTGGCCAGCCGCACCCAGGACTCCACCACCCAGATTCACGAGATTATCGACAGTACCCAGCAGCGGGCGCTCGATGCCGAGCGCGTGATGGAGCAGAGCCGCAACACCATGGCCACCAGTGTGCTGGAGACCAACCGGACCGGTGAGGTGATTGGTGCCATTAATGCGGCCATGGGCCAGATCGGGGATATGTCGGCGCACATCGCCAGTGCCACCGAGGAGCAGTCCAGTGTTACCGCGGAGCTGAATCGAAATATCGTTAATATTCATGACACCGCAGCGGAAGTGCTGACGGGAACGCAGCAGACAGCCAGTGCTTGTCAGGAGTTGGCCAAGCTGGCACACAGCCTGACCGAGCTGACCCTGCGGTTTCGAGTGAGTTAATGTGATGGCTGTGAAAGGCCGGTCCCTAGGGCCGGCCTTTTTGTTGCGGCCGGCTCAGTTGTAGAAACTCAGACGTTCTGCCAGCAGATCGACGAAGCCTTGTCGATTCAGCCCCATGGCCACCAGGGTATTGGCCGGCTTGCCAGTGAGATCATAGTAGTCCACGACCGTCATCCCCTGGGTATGTTCCCCCTGGGTTTCAACGCCGACCCAGCAGGCTTTGGTGTTAAACAGCTCAGGAGCGACCAGCCAGGCGATGGTGCAGGGGTCGTGCAAGGGGGCGCCGGTAAAGCCCCATTTGGGGTCGCGGTGATAGATCATAAAGAAGTCCAGTAGCTCTGCCACCACATTAGAGATGGGGTTGCCGATGGCACGAATCCGCTCAATGTCCTCATCCATTATCTGGGCTTCATGGGTGACATCCAGGCCACACATGGTGATGGGGATGCCGGACTTGAACACCATGTCGGCGGCTTCCGGATCCACGTAGATATTGAACTCCGCTGCCGGAGTCCAGTTACCCATGCTTGCGGCGCCGCCCATCAGCACAATACGTTCGATCTTGCTGTGCAGATCCGGGTGGTTGGCCAGCAGCAGGGCGATGTTAGTCAGAGGGCCGGTGGGTACCAGGGTAACGGCAACCGGGCTGGCTCGAAGCTTGTCGGCCATCAGCTCTACGGCGTTGATGGGCTGGGGGGCAAAGCCGGGATCCGGCAGTTTGGGGCCATCGAGGCCGGATTCACCATGGACGTTGTCGGCGATGATCAGCTCCCGGGCCAGGGGTTTAATGGCACCGCCGGCGACCGGGATGTCACTGCGTTGCAGCAGTGTCAGTACCCTCAGGGCGTTGTTCAGGGTTTTGTCCGGGGTTTGGTTGCCGGCACTGGTGGTGACCGCCAGTGGCTCCAGCTCCGGGCAGGCCAGTGCCAGTATCAGGGCGATGGCGTCATCATGGCCGGGATCACAGTCAAGAATAATTGGGGTACGCATTGAGACTCCATATTGATGTTGCGCAGGCGGATAACGCTAACAGGATTTACGCCGGGGAAAGGTGATTGGGGTAGCGAATTTGGGGGCCGGGGAACGTAAAATAACAAAAGCCACAGTAAGCGAGAATAAATGAGTCAAAGCTTACATTGCCATTACCTAATTTAAATGTTTGTGAAGCAATTGGTATAAATAATCAATTTTATCCGCGTGGTCATGCAATTTAAACGGGGGCCTCTAATGCGACTTCGCTTATTGTTTCGTTGGTTATATCCATTTTCTCATATGTTTTCATGATTGTTTCAATGAATTGATCAGTTGTTAATCTTTGAGTAACTAATTGATTTTAAATTAATAAAATAATTTTTAATATGATTTTTAATAATCCAATCATGAAGATGATTGGCCTGAAAAAACTGGCTGGACGTTAATTGTTTAAAGTAAGCAGTTTTTGATTGGTGAATCCAACTTTTACACTTAAGATTCTTCGGTTTTTAAAAATCTAGGATTTTAACCTGTGAAGCCAATATTCATTTTGTTGCTTTCTCTATTCCTGTGCGCCTGCGGTGGCGGCGGTGGAGAATCGACCTCTACGGAGGTGAGAGAGAAATTACCTCACCCTGGCCTGCAACTTGCCAGTATCTCTCATGCCTATGAGAAAGATCTGTCATTGCCCCTGCCTGTTGAAGGGGCAGTGGGCAGCGTTACCATAGGGTTTGCTGACGGGGAGCCGTTGGATGTCGTGGCCCTGACGGGAACCGGCCAGTTGCAAATTGAAAATGCAGGGCACACCAGGTTGATGGTGACCGATAGCGGCAATGATCACTATCTGGGTACCCAGGCTTACATTGATGTCAGCATCGACAAGGCCGCACGTGCACCGCTGTTGGTCAATGACCTTGCCCTTGATTACCAGGCCCTTGCCGAACACCAGTTGAGTGTCGAGGGGGGCAAAGGCAGCCTCAGCTATCGCCTGGCCGGTTCCGATTCCGTGGTTGAGTTGGACCCGAGCGGTCTGCTCACTGTCATCGGGGTGGGCGATGCGCAAGTTGAAGTGCATGATGACGGTGGTCGCAACTACCAGCCGGCAACGGCCACGGCTGAGATTCGGGTTCGTGCCGGTGACGGGGCGGTGGCCCGGTTTGTGGATCTGTCTCCCAAGCCGTTTGTCAGTGGTGGCAAGCTGCACCCCAGTTTTACCGGTCCGCTGCAGCCGAACTCTCGCTTCGCCATTGCTTCTGGCGCCGATACCGAGGTAGTTCGGGTAAATGGCAGCAGTGGAGATATGGACATTTTGCATGCGGGGCAGACACAGGTTGAGGTGACCCAATATGCCACCGATGGCACGTCGCCGGTGTCGGTGCAGCGGTTTTCGGTGACCGTGGAGCCTGTGGCCAACGGCGAGCTCGCGGCACCGGCTCTGACACTGGAGTATGGCTTCGATGAAGAGTTCACCCTGCCCGTCCACGGCGTCAAAGGGGCATTGACGTTTGCCCTCAATAGCGACGCCGATGGTGCCATTATTCGGGTGGTTGATGATACCAAGGGGATCTTTGGCTTTGAATCGGTAGGCACGGCCCGGGTGCTGGTCAGTGATTCGGGCAATCGTGACTACCTGCCAGCACAGATCATCGTGACCGTTGAGGTTGAAAAACGTCCAAGCGATGGCCTGACGACAGAGCCGGTAACGCGAACCTATGTCGAGGATCTGGAGTTTAGCATTCCAGTGATCGGCGCCACTGGCCAGCTCAGTTACGGAGTCGTGGACGGGCAGGATCAGGATGTGGTGACGGTGTCTGCCGACGGTCTGGTTCGGGTGTTAAGGCCGGGCTCAACGACACTTTGGATCAACGATGACGGAGATGGCGTCTACCAGTCTCAACGTGTGACCCTTGAGGTGACCATCGATAAGATGGTGAATGAAGCCCTGGTGGCGGATGACCTGTTGTTGGAGTTTGATGCCAACGCACCGGTGATCCCGGTCGTAAGAGGCCACCACGGCCAACTCAGCTTTGTGGTCGAGGGGGATGATGTACTTCGTCAAAATGGCGACGGCAGCATTGGAATGGTGGCGGCCGGCCGTGGCTGGGTCACGGTCACCGACAGTGGCGATGAGTTTTACCTGAGCGGCAGCAGCCGGTTTTATGTGGACGTCAGTTTTGCCGATGGCACGCTAAAAGTCGGCAATGTGTCGGCCAGTTACGTCGAAGGAAAACAGCTGGCGATTCCAGTTTCCGGTGTGCTGGGTCAACTGAGTTACCGCTATGACAACGCTCAGCCAGAAGATGTGGTCGAGATTGACGAGGGGAATCGCCGTCTGATCATCCGCAATGCCGGCACCACTCTCATCGGCATCACCGATAGCGGCGATGCGGGGCACGGTGCCCGGGGAGCGATGATGCGGGTGACCATTGATAAGGCCCCGAAAAATACCGCTTTGTCTCTGAGCCAGACTCTGTTTGCCGCGGTGTTTGATGAGGGGGATGCCCTTGAGGGGCCGTCGGTGTCGGGCCGCTCTACAGAAAGCCAGCTGCAGTTTTTGCCTTTGGATGCGAATCAGCAAGTGGTCACCCTGGATTACGACAGCGGCGACATGGTCATCAACAATGCCGGTCAGGCTGATTTTGTGGTCACCGAAACCAGCCGCAACTTCGAAGATACTGCTTTGTCGTATTCGCTTAGGGTGGATAAGGCACCCTATCCGGGGCTGCCGGATGCCGATGCGGTGTTTGCTCCCGCTTTTGTGCCCGGCATGCGTGTTGAGCCCATTGCGGTGACAAGCCCAAAGGGCAAGCTCAGTTACCGACTTGCGGGTACTCCGTCGACGGATTATCAGTTGTTGGCCGATGGTACCCTGCTGGTGCACCGTTTTCCTCAGACCCCCCCGGTTACCATTGCAGTGATCGATGACGGTGGTCGTAACTATGAGCCTGCCTCCTGGGTGGTGCCGGTGTACTTTGATGATTATCAGCCCGGACAGGGGGAGCTGGGGCAGTTGACCTTCAACGGCACACCGCTGCGGATTGACTCGCCGGTTGAGGTCGCCAGTGGTGAGTCCAGCCATTACTCGGTGTTTCAGCTGAGTCGCCACGGAGCCACCGCCGGGGATAACGACGACCTGGAGGGAGGCTATACCCTTCAAGTGGTCGGTGCCTGTTTGAAAGACAACCCGTCGGCCTGTCTGAATCTGACCCTGAGATTGCAAAATACAGCCCAATGCGGCGATGGCAGTCAGTTGGCACGGCCTTTGGCCTATTCCCAGTTGTCGGGGTGTACGCCACAGGTTTCGGTGACGTTCAATGACGCCGATCCTTTCAACGCCAGCTTGCCTTCGGGTCACTTTGTTTCCAGGCAGCCGGTGATGTTGGTGCACTATGCCCACCCTTATCAACCGGGAGGCGTGATCGAGGCCGAGGATCTTCAGGCCCGGGCCTGGTGGTTGCTGGATGTGGACATCATCATACCCTAGCAGAGACAACGCCCCCGGTTGGGGGCGTTGTTGTATTCGGCGTGAGGTAACGTGCGGTTGCATCTTTGGTGTTGCAGAGTGGCCGCTGCGGCGCCGGCGTTATCACCTGTGCCACAAACAACAACGCCGTGGCGAAACCACGGCGTTATCTGGCAAAGGCGGAGGCTTAGCCGCCCAGTTCGTCGACCGCCACCTTGTAGGTGGGATCTTCGATGACGTTCACCTCTACCAGGTTACCGGCTTTCTGCAGCAACTGGCGACATTCGTCGGACAGGTGGCGAAGGTGCAGGTGTTTGCCCTGTTTCAGGTAACGCTCTGCCAGGGTATCAATGGCCTCCAGCGCCGAGTGGTCACACACTCGGGAGTCGCCGAAGTCGACAATCACTTCCTGAGGGTCATTGTTGGCGTCGAACTGCTCCAGGAAGCTGGAGGTCGAGGCGAAGAACAGTGGACCGTTGATCCGATAGACCTTGCGGCCGAACTTGTCTTCTTTGCTGCTGATGACCATGTGGGTAGCGTGCTCCCAGGCAAAGCGCAGCGCCGAGACGATCACGCCCACCAGAACCGCAATGGCCAGGTCGGTGGCTACGGTTACCGCCGACACCAGTACAATGACAAATGCATCGGACTTAGGCACTTTTCGCATGATGCGGAAGCTGGACCACTCAAAGGTACCCAGTACCACGATAAACATCACACCCACCAGAGCGGCCAGGGGCACCATCTCGATGAGGCTGCTGGCAAACAGGATAAACGCCAGCAGCGCCAGGGCGGCGGTGACGCCGGACAGGCGAGAACGACCGCCGGAGTTGATGTTGATCATGCTCTGGCCAATCATGGCACAGCCACCCATACCACCGAAGAAACCGGTAACGATGTTGGCCACACCCTGGCCGACACATTCGCGGTTGCCCTGACCTCGGGTCTGGGTCAGTTCATCCACCAGAGTCAGGGTCAGCAGCGACTCAATCAGGCCGATGGCCGCCAGAATGAAGGCGTAGGGCAGAATGATGTACAGGGTTTCCAGGGTGAACGGCACCATGGGAATGGCAAACTCCGGCAGTGTGCCGGACAGGCTGGCATTGGCATCGCCAGTCATGTTGCGCAAAAAGTCCACAACGGTGCCGGTTTCAATACCGGCAAAGTGCACCAGCGCGGTTACCGTGGCGATGGCCGCCAGAGAGGAGGGCACGGCGGTGGTCAATTTTGGCAGGAAGCGAATGATGGCCATGGTAAGGGCAATCAGGCCGAGCATGATGTACAGCTGCTCTCCCTCCATCCACACCATTTCGCCAGCGGCATTGGCCACCTTAAACTGGCCCAGCTGAGCCATAAAGATCACGATGGCCAGGCCATTCACAAAACCGAGCATAACAGGGTGAGGCACCAGGCGAATGAACTTACCCAGCTTAAAAGCGCCGGCGGCAATCTGAATCAGTCCCATCAACACCACCGTGGCAAACAGATACTGAACGCCGTGCTCGGCCACCAGACTGACCATGACGACGGCCAGGGCGCCGGTAGCGCCGGAGATCATGCCCGGGCGTCCGCCGATGAGGGCGGTGATCAGACCGACCATAAAGGCGGCGTAGAGGCCGACTTTGGGTTCGACTCCGGCGACGAATGCAAAGGCAACGGCCTCTGGCACCAGCGCGAGGGCAACGGTTAATCCCGACAGAATATCGGCCCGGGCCGACGCGTCTGGATTACTTCTAAGCTCAAACATTGCTTATTTCACCACTGTATGTTGGTTGATGGGACACTAAAAAGCCGCGCAGTCTGACATTATTGGTGAGGATAGTCAAAAATAATTACATTTTCGTTGCTTTTGGAAAGGTATGGAATATGAAGCTTTATATGTCAAAGTTTGCTTCAGAATATTCGCCATTTTTTCCGCCGATAATTAGTTTGGGTGTGTGATTATCCCTATGAAAAATATGGGGATTATTGATTATTGGTGGATATATCTATTTTGTCATTGAATCTAAGGGACAACCTTGCCTTTATTGTCGAAATAATCCTGCTGCCACTTTTTTAACAGCAACGGTTGATTTTTCAGTTGTTTGCGAAGATGTTAAAGGGAATCAAGGAGGCATCATTGTGGTGATTGAATCTGTCAATCCACTGATACAGCGGCTGTACGTTGCGGGCACCGAGGAACAGCCCTGGCTGACCTGGGTCAGCCAGTTGCAGGTCATATTGCAATCCGACGCCGTGCAATTGGCTGTGGTGGGGACGGGGGATGGCCGTGAGGTAGTGAGCCATTGTG
Organism: Ferrimonas sediminum; assembly: GCF_900100175.1. Taxonomy (GTDB): domain Bacteria; phylum Pseudomonadota; class Gammaproteobacteria; order Enterobacterales; family Shewanellaceae; genus Ferrimonas; species Ferrimonas sediminum. The sequence continues at coordinate 24,323 of NZ_FNEM01000002.1, read as the reverse complement.
CGCTCGATGATGCCAGCGCCCAGGAGAACCTGAACGCCTTTAAGGTCGCGCTGACTTTGGAGCGCAACCATGACCGTGTGGAGCAGCGATTTGGTTGGTTTGCCCGCCAGGACACCCACTACGGCTTGTGGCTGTGTCTGGGTAACGGCCGTCAGTCGGCGTTGTGGCAACATCCGGCCATGGTTCTGCTCAGACCCCATCTGGTGCAATGGGGCAGTGTGTTGCACACCAGTGTCAAACCGGAACCGTTTTTGCTGTCGGCGGACCATACTGCGGCGCTGTTGTGTGACAATCGTGGTCGGTTGCTGGCCAGCAATCCCTTAGGAACCGAAATACTGCAACGTCAGCCTGATCCGTATGTGGCGGTGCTGCCGTCGCCATTGATGACGGCCCTGACCAGTGTAATGGAAAGCCATCAATCCTGCTGGGTACCGAGAATGCTATGGGGACGCAGTTATCAGGTGCTGGTCAGGCCATTCTTTGATCCGCCGGGATCGCACCTGATGCTGATTCGCATGCAGGGGCAAAGCCGGACCTTTTCGAAGGATTATTTTCAGAAACTGTACGACCTGTCGAAAAAAGAGTCCGCAGTGGCGGTGTTGCTGGCCAACGGCTTGCTGGCACAGCAGATCGCCGAGAGCCTCTATATCGGCGAAAGCACGGTTCGCAGTCACATCAGAAAAATCCTTCAAAAAACCGGCAGTCGCAGCCTTAACCATCTGATGGTGAAGATGCACTGTGGCCTCAACGGCTTGGAGTGGAGTGGCTTGTACCCGCCGCCGAGGCCGCCTGAAGGCGCCGGGGAGGAGAGCGATGCCAAGATTGTCTGAGTACCAGGTCAATGAGCTGATCATCAATCTCTATCAGGGCGTTGTGCATGGGGGTCACTGGCAGTACTGGCTGGAGACTTTTTTGCAGGATGCCGGTTCCGACGCCGGCTGGGTAACGCTGGTGGATAAGCAGACCCTGGCCGCAGACAGCCTGGCCGATGTCGGCTTCGAGGGCATTGCCGATTACAACCGCTACTATCACGATAAAGACATGGTGGCCGAAGCATTAATGGTTAACCGGGAGCTGAAAGAGGGGCGGTTCTACGCCATTCAGGAGGTGGTGGATTTCGAAGACTACCTGAGCTCGGAGATCTACAACGACTTCAATGCCGACCACGGTATTTTGCACCTGTGCGGCGGCTATGCCAGCTTGCCGGGGAGCGATAAGGTATTCCGGCTGTCGTTTTTCCGCGGCGCCGATAAGGCGCCGTTTAATACTGACTTTGTCCGTCGCCTGGACTTGCTGATGCCCCATCTGACTCAGACGCTGCAGCTGGATGAGCTGAGTCGTTATCATCTGCAGTGCCGCACGGGGCCGTTTCGTCACCTCGATGAGATGAAGGTCGGCGCCGTGGTGTGTGATGCCTCCGGTCGGGTACGCTCCTTTAACGCCGAGGCCGAAACCTTGCTGCTGGAGAATGGCATCGGTAAGATCTGCGGCGGTCGCCTGGAGCTCAGTGACCATCAACAACAGCAGGCACTGCAACAGGCCTTGTATCGAGCCTGCAACATCGTCGATGAGCACAGTGTACCGCAGCTGTCACCGTTGATGCTGGGCAGTCGCAGTTCACCGTTGGAAGCCCTGGTGCGGCCCTGGTGCGTCAGCAGCCACAGCTTCGAGGATGCCAGCCTGAATGCAGTGGTGTTGCTGAGAAGCCATCACCAGACTGATCACCTGAGCCTTAGCCTGATGCAACGACAGATGGGGCTGTCGGCCCGGGAGCTGGATGTGGCGCAATACGTCGCCAGGGGGCTGGATGCCCGCTCCATTGCCCATGAGTGCTTTGTGGCAGAAACCACGGTGCGGACTCACATTCAATCCCTATTGAGGAAATTCAATGTGCATAGTCAGCAGCAGTTGATTGCGCGCCTGCACGATCCCTTGTTGGCTCTGGCTGGCCACCCGAACCTCCCCCCCTCCCGATAAGGCTCCGTCACTGCGGGCGCAGCTTGTTCCTTCCCAACCCTGACTGTATTCTTTGTATATCAGGCAGTAATGCGGTTCTATTCGGCTTTCAGCTGTAATCGGGACGTCGACCGAAATCTGGAGATCCTATGGCGGATGTGAAAATTGGGGTGGCATTGGGCAGTGGTGCAGCCAAGGGCTGGGCACATATTGGCGTGCTGAGAGGACTGAACCGCATCGGCATCATTCCCACTCATGTGGCCGGCTGCTCCATCGGTGCGTTTGTCGGTGCGGCTTATGCGGCGGGCAAACTGGATGAGCTGGAGCAGTGGGTACGGGGCTTTTCCAGTTGGGATGTGGTGGGGTTACTGGATCTGTCCTGGCGCCGGGGTGGCCTGGTTTCCGGGGAGAAGATCTTCAAGGCAGCCAGTGATGCCCTTGGGATCATCGATATCGATCAACTGAATAAACCCTATGTGGCGGTGGCCACGGATCTCTACACCGGGCAGGAGGTGTGGCTGGACAGCGGTTCCCTGTCTGACATTGTGCGTGCCAGCTGTTCCATCCCCGGTTTGATGGAGCCCAAGCAGATTGGTGAACGCTGGTTGGTGGATGGGGCCGTGGTCAATCCGGTGCCGGTATCGGCCTGTCGTGCCATGGGGGCGGATCTGGTCATTGCCGTCGACCTGCACGGCGATGTCCGCCAGGCGGTGGCCGAACCGGTGCGCCTGACTAACGTCAGCAGCCAGGTACAGCCACAAACGGAGGCATCGGCCACTGGGTTTATGGATCTGCTGGCCAGTGGTAAGGAATTGGTGAATGAGTTTGCTGATCGCTTCTCCAATGCCGCAACCGCTCAGCCGAATATGCTGGCGGTGATGCACCAGTCGATGGAGATCCTCGAGCAGCGGCATAAGCGGGCTCGGTTGATGGGGGATCCGCCAGAGGCGTTAGTGATGCCCAGGGTGGGCGACATCAACACCATGGAGTTTCAGCGGGCGGGCGAGGCGATTGCGGCCGGTGAGGAAGCGGTGCTGCGGATACAGCACCAGATCGAAGCCGAAGTGCAGCGTTTCTCCTGATGCATGATGGCGTCAGAGCAAATCGTTCGGGTGTGCCTCTGGGGCGGTGCGCGGCCGGCGCCATCGAAGCGCTGGCCGCCAAGACCCAAAAGGGGAAGGCCTCTGCTACTGGCGCTGTTTCAGGTCGTCGAGCACCTGAACCATTGAGGGCAGGACGGTATGGCCGAACGCCAGCACCTCATCACTGGGGTTCACAAGATCCGGGATCTGATAGGTAATCATCTCGGCAGCCACGGCGGAGTGGACGCCGTTGTTGGAGTCTTCAAAGGCCAGACACTTCGCCGGAGCGACGTTGAGTCGGGTTGCGGCCAACAGGTAAATCTCCGGATTGGGTTTGCCCTGGCTGACCTCACACCCGGTTGCCAGGACGTCAAAATAGCGATCCAGTCCAGCCAGTGTCAGTTTTTTCCTGGCGACCTCTTTGGCCGTTGAGGTGGCTACCGCCGTGGCGATGCCCTTGGATTTCAACCACTCCAGTAGTTCAACCACACCGGGTTTTATCGGAATAGCCTGATGTTCCACCACGGCGTGGTAGCGGCAGCGCCACTCTTCATGCAACCGGTCGAGATCCTTGCCGTACGCCTGTCGAAAGATGCGTTCAATGCCGGCGGCGTTGCGGCCAATGATAGAGAGATAGACCTCTTCGTAGAACGGCAGTTGTTGTGTTTCACAAGCCTGCTGAAAGATGCGCATGCACAGGCGCTCGGTGTCCAACAGGAGGCCATCCATGTCGAAAATGGCAGCTTGATAAGTCATTAGGCGTACAGCATGAGTGAGCGAAAGGGCCGCATTATGCCACAGTCCCGCACCTCTTGCCTCTCTATGTAGACACCCATCGTAAAAGGCTCTATGTAGACACCCATCGTAAATGTTTCTCTCCTACATTTTTTCGCTAGGCTCTATGTAGACACCCATCGTAAATAGGCTCTACAGGCTCTATGTAGAGGCTCTATGTAGACACCCATAGGCTCTATGTAGACACCCTTCGTAAATGTTTCTCTCCTACATTTTTTTGCTGGACTCAGTAATGGGCCGTGAATCGCCCAGGTTTGCCATGTTATTGATTGCCGCCAGAGACTTTTCGATGTTTAGCAAGAAAAGGGGGCCTGAATCAGGCACCACTTAGTCCCGGGGAGAGTCCGGCGTGGTGTATGGTTGGTCTGAGTTGTGATTAAGCACCGAATAAGCGTTTAGCGCTGCCCGAACCTCGAATCCGATGCATGCCATCGGTTTGTCGGCAGTGTTGCAGGCTGTGAAGTCGACCGGCTAGGTGACAAAACTGGTACTCAAAGCCTTCAGAGAGCTCCATCCAACTCTCCAGGTCGATGTCGAGGCGTTGCAGAAGATGGCCACAGGATGCTGGGATGGTTCCGATTTTATCATCTCTGATGACTCGGCCGGTAAATTCCACCAACTCCAGGTAATCATTGAGGTGACACGGCAATGCGTGTAAACCTAACTCACTACTATCAAAAGGTTTTAGGGCCTCAGGTTGTTTGCCTTGAAGAGCTGCACGGATGCGCATCTGAATGCTGGTAAAGTCCGACTGCTCTGGTGTACTGGCAGTGCCGGAGCGAATGGGGTTAAGGTCTACGTAGGCCATACAGGCCAGCAGGGCTTGCTCATCCAGTAATGCCTGGGATTTGAAGCGTCCTTCCCAGAACCGGCCGGTACACTCGTCCTCCTTGTTGGCTTCTCGGGCGATATGCTCGTTGAGAGAGCGCATAAACCAGCTTAAGTCTGCCAGGCGGGTTCGGTAGAGCTCGGCTTTCCGTTCCACCAGATGCAACTCGACGCTAGCAAGGTTGTCTCGTTGCTCATCATCACAATATCGGCGGGTAACTTCGGTACCGGCAAACAACCGATGCCAGCGGGTGAGCACCTCCAGCGTGCTCCAGGCCGCAGCCTGCTGCGTATTCACATGCAGCACCACATGGGTATGGTTACTCATCACGGCAAAGGCACAGATTTCAATGGCAAAAGCGCCACTGAGCGCCAGCAATCGCTTTTCGACCCAGCCGCGACGGTGCTCGTAATTGATGCCGGTGTATGCGTCGACGCCACAAAGAAAACTGCGGCGTACACAACGGCTGATGCAATGGTAGAAAGGGGTGTCTTGCAGCGACACCAGTTGGTTTCTGGCTGTGGGCATAGTCTCATCCTTGAAACTAACAAAGTGCACAGTGTAGCCGATGTCTGGTACGGCGCTAATCGTTTGGGTGTCTGATTAGAGAAAGCGTTGATAGTATGGGTGTCTGATAAAGGGATGGTTTGGTTAGTAAAGTCGGGGTGGTATGACAACGCAATTCAAAGATCGGTGTGTGTATCAGGGGGCTGAGTATTTAATGCCCGTTTGTCTTGGTTTTCCGGTCGATGACGGCCGAATTACTGCATTGAGTGATGAAGAGATGGGTCGCCAGGAGGGTGACAGTATCGTATTGTCATCGGCCTGTTGGCGAAACTACATCGCCACTTGGGAAATCAGTGAGGGTCGGCTTTATCTTATCGGCTTAGAGGGAAAATACCGGCTATCTGCTCCTGAGCCAATACTGGCGGATTGGTTTTCCGGGGAGTTCACCCTGCCCCAGGGGGAGCTTATTGACTGTAATGTTGAACTGGATTTTACACTTCGATACACGCAGGAAGTGAGTTTGCGTTTTCAATCCGGTGTGGTGGTGGAGAGTATATTGAAAGAGGTACAGTAGTTGCCCGTACTGAATATGCGACATCGAAGAAAGTCCTATTGCCGATACGGATAGCACTTCGGCGGGCGATATTCATCATCGAAAATTATCTCGGGAGATTGTCCAGAGTTTTTGCGTCAGCGCGGCGGTTGTAGCCTTTATTCCCGGCAATGCCCATTCATCAGCATCGACATTGATCATTCTCTCCAACGGAGGGGCCAGTGTGTTCGTTGATATCGATGTTGCGCCGGTTTGAACCCGGGCAAAGACGGCCCTCGGCCACCGCTGCCCGGGCAGGACGGTTACCGCTCCGCTTCTAACATCTCATTGAGGCCACCGCCATTGATGACCTTGGTGTATCCCTGTTTTTCAAGAATAATTTCTGCGATGCCGGAGCGACGGCCGGAGCGGCAATAGACCACGATGGGTTGGTCTTTGGCCAGGCTCAGGTGTGACATCTCATCGGCAATGATGTCGTGCGGGATGTTGATGGCCCCTTTTAGGCGTCCCTCGGCAAATTCTCCCGGGCTGCGGACATCGATAATGACGGCCTGCTGCTGGCGAATCTGCTGCCAGGCCAGTTCGGCGCGTTCACTGCCGAAGGAGGTCCAGCTGGTCAGTATCAGGATAAGGGCGATCAAGGGTCTTAGCATGGTTTATTCTCTGTGGGCTAACTGTCTCTCCGTTGGCATCCCCAGCTTTTTCATCACCAGGGTCGCCGGGCAGAAACCGGTGAATGCGGATTGAATAAGGTTAACACCTATAAAAACGGTGAACCAGAAGAATAACGGATGAACCCAAAGGGTTAACCCTACTGAAATCAATACCATAGTTCCTGCAAAAGCCTGGGTGGCGCGTTCGGTGGAAAGTCCGCTCATGGTGGTGCTCCTTAATAGTGGTAGCGCAGCCTAAGCCAGGCGTTGCTGTTGTCATCCAGTTGTCCGAAAAAGGTGTGGTTGTCGCGGCCGTTCATCAGGTTGAGTCCGGCACTCAGTAACCAGCGATCGTCGACTCGGTAGCTGGCCTGGGGCTTGAGGTAAAAGTCGCGGTCGCTGGGCGAATAGAAAGTGAACAGGCTGAGCTGCAATTTGTCTTGCCAGGCCCGGTAGCCCAGTCTCAGGGTCAGCAGGTGCCGATTTTGGTCGACGGCTTTGTCCGGATCCGGCTGGCTGGCCAGGTAATCACCGTAGTTACGGGTATGCTCCAGGTAGTATTGCATCGAGCCGGTCAGGTTGGTGACCAGTTCAGACTCGTATCCCAGCAACAGCAGCACCTGATCCGGTGGTGCGATATGGGCTGGGCTGGTGGCCTCCAGACTCTGATGATAGGCGGTTTCTACGTTAAATAAGCCGCTGCCCACTGTGGTGCGCAGGCTGGCACCATAGGCGTTCAGGCGGGCATACTGAGGAGAGGGGGAGCCGGAGCCAAGGCTGATGGCTTTAGGTTGGCCACTGTAGCCCCAGTAGCCATACAGGGCGTATTCCATCTGGCCTGAACTCCAGAACAGCCTGGCCGCCGCTGCATCGTCACTGGGTTCATTCGGGCTGTACCCGGGAGCGACTTTGCCACCATTGATGGGGTCGTAGTAGCTGAAGCGTTCGCCATTGATGCTGTTGTCCGCTTCAAATCTGGGCATGTACACCAGGTCGGCATTAAGGCGACTGCCGTACCAACTGGTCTTAATGGCGTTGACCGGCGCCTTGAGGTATTCGTCCTCCTGACCTGAAAAAAAGGCCTGCCAGTCTTTGGGGAACAGATCATTGAGAAACAGGTAATCGCCGGTACCCCATGTCAGCACCTGACGGCCGGCTTTTAGCTGGGTGTTGTCTCCTATTGCGGTGCTGACGGACAGTTCCCGCACATCCATTAGCCAGCCGTCGACCACATCATCATAGCCGGCGTCCAGGCGCACCGAAGCCTGAAACTGCTCCCCTTGGTAGCCGCTTTCCATACGGGCTGTCAGTTGAGACAGGGTGGTGCTTCCCAGGCCCGCCTCATCGGTTTGCAACCGACGGCCAAAGCCGGCTTCAACGAAGCCGCTGAGCGGTTGCCAGGGAGAGGTGGCCTCCTCGCCCCACTCCTCGCCCCAGTCATCTTCCCACTCTGGGTCATTGGCATGAACCGGCGCCGCGGCGAACAGTGTCAGCAGTATCGGCATCCAGTGATGCAGTCCCCTGATCATGCCATCCTCACTTCAGATACTTAACCGGTGGCTGGCGCATGCTGCGTTCGCTGAACAGCGACTCTGGCAGCCCCAGGTTGTAGTGAACGCCGCGAAACTCCATCAGGGTATAGCCTCCGGAATTCAGGTCGCTGATTTTGGAGCGCAGTACCGTTGGGTAACCATCGATGGTCTCCACCTTGATGGTCTCTACCCGGCGATAGGTTTGCCCCTGGTGATCTCGGTACTCCACCTTGCTTGGCAGCCAGGTCTGCTTGTCGATCCAGACGCGGTAGGCGCTGAATTCGACGCCGTCCGGATCTTTGGGAGTGGCGCCGATCTGGTAGTGGTTGTCGGTTTCCGACTCCAGGGTGAAGTTGTCTTCGGCCAGGTTGCGGCCGGAAACGTCTTCGTAGAAGAAGTGGCTGCCGACAAAAGAGGTGCGCTTGTCGCCGGCGCTGATGCGCTTGAGCAGATCCAGTCCGGGCAGGTACAGCCAGCGGTCGTCGTCACGGCTGACCTTTTTTTCGACCCGGAATACGGTGCCGCGCACATCGGAGGGGCGGGAGAAAAACACCAGCATCTGTTGGTCTCCACCCGGCTCCAGGGTCCGGCGCAGCAGGGTGAACTGGCGAGTTTGTTTTCGCCCCTGGGCATCGACAATGATCATTCTGGCCTGGCTGCGGCCGTCGTCGCCGGCGTAAAAGGCTGCCAGGTTGGCCTTGGACACCACCTCGTCGGCGCTAAGGGCATAACCGGGACGAGGCATCATCATCGAGGCCAGCATGACACCGGCTGCAAACAGTAGTCTCATCACTCTACTCCTGGTGTTGAGGGGCCGGGGCCCGCTGAAGGTGGGGGGTGAGTCGCGGTGCCAGCAACCACAGGCAGGCGGGCAACAGCACCAGAGTAGCCACCGCCGAGATGGCCATGATACTGGCCAGCAGCACGCCGACGGTGATGTAGGGCACCAGCGGGGCAAACAGCAGTGGCGTGAACCCCAGGGCGATGACGATGGCGTTGCGACTGATGGCCCGGGCCGGTTCCTGATACATGGCCGTCAGCGCCGGTCGCACCTCACCGAGTTGCTTTAATTGTTCACGGAATCGCTCCAGGAAGTGGATGGCAAAGTCCACCGACAAACCCAGGGTCAGGGCCGAGAGCACCGCGATGGGCATGTCATAGTCCTTACCCAGCCAGCCGATAAGCCCGTAGATAAAGCTGATGGTCAGTGTCAGTGGCACCATCGCCAGTAACCCATAGAGCGGAGAGCGGAACAACAGCACCATCATCACCAGTACGATGGCGAACGCCGACAGCAGGCTGTCGCGCATGCCGCTGACCATGGCGTCTTGCCAGATAACGTTGATGTAGGCCTTGCCGGCCCAGTTGACCTCGATGCCGTCGGGGGCGGGGTGTTGGCTGAGAAACTGATCCACCTCGGCGATCACCTGGCTCATGTGCTGGTTGTCACCCGAGGTCAGTTGCAGCCAGACCAGGCCCTTGCGGTAGTCCGGGGTGACGAAGTGCCAGAGATCGTTGGGGCGATGGCTGGATTGGTATTGCAGCAGGGTCTGGGCCACACCGGCGGCGCTGTCCGGCAGAACCAGATCGCCATCATCGCCGCTGCGCAGCTCCCGGTTTACGGTCTTGACGATGTCCGACAGGCTGTTGCTTTTCCCAACCAGGCCGGAGTGGTCGAGGTGCTGCTGCAGGGTATCCACCCAGTTCAGCAGGGCCGGATCCAGAAAGCGTCGCTGCTGCTCTGCCATCCGTTCCAGCTGTATCAACAGGGTCGACAGCCGCGGGTCGTCGCGCTCGAAACTGGCATCGTCGGTGGCCAGTATCAACTGCTGCAGTGCCTGAGCGTCGCCAGCGCTGGCCGATTGCGCCTGGGCCCGGTAGTCGGGGCCGAGTAGCGCCACGACGGTGGCCGCCAGGTTGGCATCGGCAACCGGCTGATCCTCGGCCGACAACACCAGGTAGCCATCGTAGGTGCCGGCAAAGTGGTGGTTCAGGGCCTCGTCGGCGATACGGATGTCGTGATCGCTTTTAAACCAGCGCACCGGGTTATCATTGATCTGTATCTTGCTGATGCCCCAGAAGCTGAAGGCCAGCACCGCCACACTGATGGCCACCACCGGCTTGGCTTGGCGAACGCTGCGCTGGCCGGTGACCTGCAGCAGTTTGCTTAGCAGCCCCGGGGCTTTGGGCGCGTGCAGGCGCTGCTGCATCTTGGTCAGGGCATCGGGAGACAGGCGTACGATGTAAGCCGGTAGCAGGACGATGGTCAGCAGGAAGGCCAGCAGGATGCCACTGCCGACAAAGGCGCCAAACACCTGGACCGGCGGGATTGGGGTGATCATCAGGGAGAAAAAGCCTACCGCCGAGGTCACCGAGGTGAACAGCATGGGGGTGAACAGGTCATTGACCACCTGGGTGATCACCTCCCGTGCCCGCTGTCCGGGGCGGTAGTGGTCGGCGAATTCGCTCATGATGTGGATGGAGTCTACGACCGCAATGGGCATCAGGAAGATGGCGATCATCGACGACATGATGTGGACGGTAAAGCCCAGACCGATGAGGCTGCCGACAATGATGATCACCGTGGCCATGGCCACCAGCATGGGAGCGACCACCAGCGGCAGGGAGCGGAAAAAATACCACATCAGCAGGAAGATCATCACTCCGGCCATGGGAGCGGCGATGGCCATTTGGACAAACATCTCGTGGCCAAACTGGTTTTCCGCCACCGGCAGACCGGTCAGGTAGTAGTGGGCGCTCGGTTGCTGGTCGGCGATGATGGCCCGAATCTGCTCGGCGATGGCAAAGCTCTCGGCTTTGTCTTTCAGGGGGACATAGATGGCGGCGGCCTGGCGGTCGCCGGATACCAGGGTGTTGTTCAGCAGCGGCAATCGGGCCACGGCATCGCCAATGGCGGAGGCCTGCTGCGGGGTCGTGGGCGCCGACTTCATCATGTATTCAAAGCGGATGGTGCCCGGCGCCGACTGGGTGATGTTATCCACGGTAGACAGCGCCATCAGGTCGGCTTTAACGACCCCGTCAATGGCCAGGATGGCGTCGGTAATGGCGGCCATCTGCTGCAGGGACTCCGGTGTAAAGATTCCCTGCTCATGATCAGTGACGGCGCCGACAACGATGCTGTCATACAGGGCAAACTCGGTTTTGGTGGCGTTGTGAAACAGCCTGGCGGCATCGTGTTCCGGTAGCATGTTCTCCGGGTCGGTGTCGATTTGAATCATCGGCATCAACGCGGCGGTCAACAGCGTCAGGCTCAGAACCAGCGCGTAAACCCGTTTCGGATAGTGAGTGGCAAAATGGATCAGCCAGGCTTTCATATTAGAGCTCCCTAATCTATTAGGTGTACTATAATTTAGTCTTTTCTAATATTCAATCCTCGATTGACTCTGATGATACGTCTTTACATTAGGGCGGAGTGGAAAAACAAAAAAGCCGCGACATTATGTCGCGGCTTTTATCGTCAACAGAAAGTCAGACTCAGAAGCTGTAGTTGAACTGAGCGCCGGCCAGGAAGGCGTTGCCTTCGGAGTTCAGCACGTAGCCATCCTCGTTGACCTCCACCTGCTCTCCGTCGATGTAGGAGAAGGCCAGATCGATGTTGGCGTTGTCCGACAGCTGGTAGTTAGCACCGATGCTGTACCAGACACGATCGGAATCTGGAATGGAGATGGAGCGGTGGCTCTCTGGTACCGGGGTTTCGTCGTAGGCGATACCGGTGCGCAGAGTAAATTCCGGGCTGACGTTGTAGGTGGCGCCGATGCCGAAGCGCCAGGCGTCTTCGAAGTTCTCTTCCTTCAGCAGCACGGTCTGGCCTTTGCTGATGGAGACCTCACCGTCGTTGAAGTCCTGATCGGCCACGCCGCGAATCTCTTCAAACACGCTCCAGCCGGTCCACATTACGGTGGTGTGCAGCGCCAGCTTGTCGGTGACCTTGTGGTAACCGGAGAATTCAAAGATGTCCGGCAGTTCCAGATCCAGGGTACCGTCGATGGCCTGGCCACCGGTGGCGCTCAGGGCTTGAGAGTAGATTGGAACCATGGTGGTGATGTCGTTCTGGAACTGACCTTCCAGCTCAACGGTCACCTGAGAGCGGTAGGTTACCGAGAAACGATGGTTGTCGTTCAGTTCGTACATTACGCCAACGTTGTAGCCATAGCCAAAGCCGTCACCGGACATATCGGCCAGTGTGGTGTCGTAGCTTGGCAGAATGGGATTCATGGCCGGGTTGTCGGACATGTTGCCGGCGTAGCGCTTCAGCTCGGCGTCACCGTAGATGATGTTGGCACCCAGGCCCAGGGACCAGTGCTCGTTGATGCGATAGGAAACACTGGCGTTCAGGTTCATGGTCATCACTTCGGTCTTACCGGCGATGGAACCTGCGGCGTAGTCGCTACCGAAATCGGTGCCCAGACCGAAGTTGGAGAAACCCGCGAAACCGATGGCGACCTTGTCGTTCAGCGGCATGATCAGGTAGGCGGCGGGGACAAAGGCGGTAGGGGCGGCACCGTCGATATCCAGATCACTTGGATCCGCTGCACCACTGACACCCTGCATGTCGACGCCGGGATCGATGTAGGTACCAACGATGGAGATGGCGGTTTCATCGAACAGTGACATGGCGGCGGGGTTACGAGCCAGCACGGCGGCGTCGTCTGCCGCCACACCTTCACCGGCGAAGGCCCGGCCCAGGCCAGATACTGAGGTTTCGTTAAGCAGGAAGCCGGCCGCTGAGGAACCGGTGCTGATGGCCATCAGCGCAGTGGCAATAATCGTCTTGTTAAACGTTTTCATAACTCTCTCTAAATTCAGATTGTTATTATTTTCCCTTCGGACAGGCCTCGGGGTCTTTAGTTGTGTCTTTTTTCGGCGGAGTTCGATGCAAGTTCAAACCCAAAATACGCCCCTTTGAATTGGCGCCATTGTAGGGGGGATTGAGCACCAATACAGCTCCGACCAGAACGTATTTTAGAGTGAATTTGCCACGAAATGCTTCGATTGTGAAGCCATATCACACCATGTTAAAGGTATGTGTATTTGCCGCTCGCTTTTAGAGTTAATACCCTAAATTGGTCGCAAGGAGGGGAAACTGTCTGCGTGAGCCGGTGTTGGTAGAGAGATGTGCGGGGGCAGTTGCCCCCGCAAACAGAAAAGCTTAGAGCTTTTGCTCAAAAGCGTGGTGAAGAGCTTGGGTTTTGTTATCGGCAGGTAACAGTTTGCTGACGGCGATACCGGCTAAAGTAGCGAGCAGAAAACCAGGTAAAATTTCATAAAGATCAAAGATTCCACCTTGCATCTGTTTCCAGGTAACCACGGTTGCCGCGCCGACCAAAATGGTGGCGATGGCACCGAAGCGGCTGTAGTGCTTCCAGTACAGCGCCAACAGAATCACCGGGCCAAAAGAGGCGCCAAAGCCGGCCCAGGCGTAGCTGACCAGTTCCAGTACTGTGCTCTCAGGATCCAGGGCGATGAGGGTGGCAATAATGGCAACTGCCAGCACGGTCAGTCGGCCGACCATCACCTTTTCCCGCTCACTGGCGTCGGGACGCAACCACTTCTTGTAGAAATCCTCGGTGACGACGGAGGAGCACACCAGCAACTGTGAGTCGATGGTGCTCATGATGGCCGACAGGATGGCGGCAATCAGAATACCGGCGAGCCAGGGGTTAAACAGCACCCGGCTCAGCTCAATGAACACCGTTTCTGAATTGGCCAGGGTGTCGCCGTGGAAATGGACGGCACCCGCCAGGCCGGTGGCCAGGGCTCCCAGCAGGGACAGTAACATCCAGCTCATGGCGATGCGGCGCGACAGAGGCAGATCTTTAACATCACCAATGGCCATAAATCGGCTCAGGATGTGGGGCTGGCCAAAATAACCCAGTCCCCAGGCCAGCAAGGACAGCATGCCGATGGTGGTGGTGTTGTCCGAGACCAGCTGGGTCATCGACTCGGGCAGGGTGTCGACACTGGCTCCTTGAATGCCAAACACCATGGTGGGTACCAACAACAGGGCAAACAGCATCAGCAAGCCTTGCAGAAAATCGGTCCAACTGACGGCAAAAAAACCGCCCACAAAGGTGTAGGAGACGATGATGGCACTGCCGATCATCAGGGCGGTCAGGTAGTCCAGCCCAAAGACTTTCTCGAACAGGATGGCGCCACCCACCATGCCAGACGAGGTGTAGAAGACGAAGAACAGCAGGGTGATGCTGGCTGCCACCAGCCGCAAGGCACCGGTATCGTGAAACCGTTTCTCCAGAAAATCTGGCATGGTCAGGGCATCGTCGGTGAAATGGGTGTAGATCCGTAACCGCTTGGCGACCACTAGCCAGTTGATCCAGGCACCGACCAGCAGGCCGACACCAATCCACATTTCACCCAGGCCAGAGAGGTACACCGCTCCGGGCAGGCCGAGCAGCAACCAGCCAGACATGTCGGAAGCGCCGACACTGAGAGCGGTGACGGCGGGCCCCATTTTACGGCCGCCCAGAATGTAGTCACTGGATGTGGTTGTGGCGCGGTAGGCAAGAGTACCAATCACCAACAACAGAATCAGATAACCAAAAAAGGTTATGAGTGCTGGGGTAGAAATCATGAGTCTACTTAATTTTGTTGTTTATTAAACACGGTCTCATTGCAGTCGGCGAAGGGCTGCAGAGTGTTGATTGCTGAGTCTGAAGGCATTGATATTGATTTGTTGGCCGCGATGCGACGAAATGCAACAAATGTGATGAAAAATCAAACAGACTGATAGGGCGGTTAATCCCAATCGCTTTTCATCCTATCAGAGACGGCTATATGTGACCACCTTCACGAACGGCGCTTTATGCTGCTGATGGCCGTCGCGAACGGTTGAATAAGGCGGCCGCTGCTCAGGGAGGGGCTCGGACAGGACGGATTGCTGCGGTTGGGGCAGATTCGGCCGGCTGGTCAAATAGGCCAGCCAGCCGAATCAGGAGGGGGATGACGATCAGATGCTGGAAACTGAGTTTCTCAGCAGAGAAACCGTCGAGTCGATCTGCTGCTGCTTGCCACCGACCACGGCGATCTGGAAGCGACCCTTCTCAAAGGCCTCGCCAGTGTATTGATCATTGCCAAACTCGGGAGACATCGATTTGTTTTGTTCTTTGGGAACAAAGAACACCGTCATCTTGCCGTCCGGGGTGTCCATTACCATGTGCAGGCTGCGAACGCCGTCGAAATCGCAGTAGTTGGCGTAATAGATGTGACCGGGCATCTGCTCCATTTTTCCGCCAAAGCTAGCCAGTTTGGTGTTGAGGGCATTGAGGCTAACCGATTCATCCACTTTGTCGGCAAAGCCGGCTTCGTGAGCCACGTGAGCCAGGGCATGATCGCCCAGGCTGGCGGGTTGGCGGATAAAGGTCAGCGACAAGCCGATTACGAAGGCGACCGAGGCCGCTGCAGCCAGGTGGAACCGCTGGCGTTTCTTTTGCTGCTGAAACTGGTTAAGGTTCTGCTGCAGTAAAATTCGGTTGGCCAGATCCTCAGGCGGAGCCACCTTCATGGCCGAGGCCAGATGTTCATCCAACAGTTGCAGCTCGTCGACAAAGCTCTGCCGGGCCGCTTCTTGTAAGGTGGCGTCGATGAAGTCCTGCTCCTGACTGCTTGGATCGGCATAGGCTTGCCGACGGAACTTCAATTCATCCATTGTTTAACTCCCGGGAAAGCGACTTATCTTCGAGCTTCTCGCGCAGTTGGTTTCGGGCCCGAAATAGCCGGGTCATAACGGTATTTCTGTTTAAACCCATAATTTCAGCGATTTCGTCGCCATTAAAACCATGCAACACCTGCAATACCAGGGGTTCGCGATAGTCCTCTGCCAATGCGGCGATGTGCTTGCGAAGCAGCGCATTGTCCACCAGTTGCTCGTTGCTGGTGGCGTGGTTGTCGGCGACCTGATAGTCGTCGATGTCACTGACATCCAGCTGTTTACGCTCAAATCGACGGGCATTTTCACGCCGTAAAATGGTGATCAGCCATGCCTTGGCGGCTTTGTCATCCTTAAGAGAGTCCAGCGCCTTCCATGCTCTGAGAAAGGTCTCTTGAACCAGATCTTCCGCCACCGTGGGGTTGCCGCTGAGCCAGTAGGCATAGCGGTAGAGCTCTGTATTCAAAGCCCTAACCAGGCTTTCATAACGGTTTTGTTTACTCACCATGTCATCTAAGACCGGTGAAGGCTGCGTTTTCTTTCGGAATATTTTCAACATTTTTCTGTTGCCTGTCCCGGGCAGTGGTTTTCACCGCAAGGCGCCGACCATCGAGGCGCCCTGGAGTGAGTAGCCGGCCTGGAGGCGAAGAGTGGGCGCGCTCCAGGCGATGAGTGCTCATGCCTTAGGTACAGAGTGTATCTGCTTTTCAGGCTTTGGGATTAAGTTCTGGTAGGTGTTGTTGGTTTTGTTGAACTTTTTTTTGTAAGGCGGTCACCAGTTTCAGCAGTTGCAATACCTGCACCGGCTGTTGCTGACGGCCGAATTGGGCTTGCTGCAGTTGATCCAGTTCCGGTGCCAGTTCGGGGAACAGGGTGCGAACCTGACTCAGTGACGGCGTGGGGCCCCGAATGCCGTCCAGGTGCGCGGGCAGGAGTTTCAGCGCCCGTTGAAGATCGTTGTTCTGCGCAGCCTGAACGAATCCGCTGTCAGCCTCAGACTGAAGTCGTGGCGCCGCGGCGGGGGCGGTGGCCGCTGGCTGACGCCGGTAGCCCCAGATAAAGGTCAGCACCAGCGCGATGGCCAGCAACATCGACAGGTATCGCCAAAGCACAGACTCTTCAGGTTGAGCCGGCTGGGCCTGTTCCGGCTGTGACGGTGGGGGAGCCGGTGCGGCGGTGGCTTCTCCTGGCAGTACCGTCAGGGTACGGGCGGCCAGCGTGGCGTACTCTTTCCGATTGAGCTTGCTGTTCCACCAGGCAACCCGAATCTCCGGCAGGGTGTACTCTCCGGCACTGGAGGCCACAATGGCAGTGCTTTGCTGCAGGCGGGCCACGATCTCTTTGCCTTGGTGATCGTCTCCTCGTTCCGCTTTATCCGGATAGCTTTTCAGCCCTTTCGGGTAGTCCAGAGCCAGTGTCGGCAGGGCAGCCTCCGAGGTGCCGACGGCGGTCAGGTTGATGATTCGAGTAATGGGGTCGCCAACCTCAACCGTTAGCTGCTCCGGGTTCCACTGTTCCGACAGGGAAACGGCGTTGGCTACCAGCCATGGCTCGGTGAAGGACGCCGGAGGCTGTTTCACCGTCAGAGTCACCGGGCTGCCCATCACCTGCACCGGGGTGGACAGGCTGCGGGCAAACAGGTCATTACTTCGCCCTGGCTTGAGGATGTCGCCGCTGAAATCCGAGCCTTTTACTGTCAGCGTGCCGGCTTGCTGGGGGGTGATCAGGTAGTGGCGCTCGATCACCCGGTAACGGCGGCCATTCACCACCTCGTTGCCGTTTCTGTCCTGCCCGAGCTGAACGACGCTGGCGTTGGCCAGTTGCGGTTCGGACAGTTGGCCGCGTTGCAGCTCCGTCGCCAGGTAAAGTTTGACCCAGTAGTCCACCGGCTGGCCAAGCCACACTTCGTGCTCGCTGAGGCCGGCTTTCATGAATACCGTGGCCAACTGGCCGGCTTTGGCGCCGTCTGCCACCACCTTAAGGGTGATGGGCTGGCTTTGCAGGCCATCGGCCATCAGCGCAGGGATGGTGAGTGTGCCGGTGCTTTTAGGTATCAGCACCAGTTGCCAGCGGGTTTCCCGCCGAGTGTTGAAGTTGATGATCTGGGTGGAACGGCTGACGTTGTTACGAACCACGGTGAACTGGTTTTCCAGGACGGTGGTATCCAGTGCGTTGGCGTCGACGTCGTCGTCGGCAATGACCGTAAGCACGAACGATTGGTTGGCCACAACCGGGTTGGCGTCGATACTGGCGGTTAAGCTGCTGTAAGACCAGCAAGCGGGGGAGATGCACAGCATCATTAGCAGTACCAATCGATTTACCACTGGGTACGCTCCTCATTGATCTGGCCGGCCCGGCGGCGGCGCTCATACTCTAGTTTCATCTTGTTTCTCAGCAGCAGGCTGGGGTCGTCCTGAATGCGTTCCAGCGTTCGGGCATCGATGGACGCCGGCGGCTCCTGCTGCTCGGTATCGGAAGGGCCATCGGCAGCAGCCCTCCCTTGGGGGTGAGCCTGATCCGGCGACGAGGTGTCGTTAGCGCCTTCGGAGGCGGCTTCAAACTCCTCGCGGGTCTGCGACGGTTGTGCATCATCAGACGGAGGGAGGGGCGCCGGCGCTGGTGGCGCCTGTCCGTCCGGTTGCCGGGCGCCGGTGCCGGAGTCGTGGCTGTCGCCGAGCTCCGGCCGAGGCGGTGAACCTTGCGGGTCGCTGTCCGGCGCGGACTGAGATTGATCGTCGGAGGCGCTTTGCCCCTGACTCTGATTCGAGTTCTGGGATTGGTCTTGGCTCTGTTGACTCTGATTGTCGGATGGCGGCGTTTGCTCCTGGCCGTCTTGATCCCCGGGCTGCTGATTCTGATCCTGCTGGCCTTCCTGCCCCTGATCGCCGTCGCCAGCCTGCTGTTGTTTCTGCTGCTGTTCTTGCAACTGCTTGACCAGTTGCAGGTTGGCCTGGGCGGCTTCAAGCTTGGGGTTCAGCGCCAGTGCCTGTTCATAGGCGTGTTGTGCAGGCTTGAGCTGGTTCAGACGGGCGAGGGCGTTGCCCTGATTATACAGAGAGCGGGCGCTTTGAGGCAGTTGCTGATACTGGGTCAGCGCCTGTTCAAACTGGTTACTGCGATAGTAGGCTTCGGCTTTCTGACTGCCGTCGGGCAGCAGGTCAGCAGCCTGCTGATGCTGGCCCTGGCGCATCAGCTCATTGGCCTGAGATTGGGACGATTGCCACCAGGCGGCGTCGGCGGGGGCCGGAGGTAGCACCAATAGCGACAGCATCAGTAACGGCAGGTAGCGACGGGCGAACCAGGCAGCCGGGAGCAGCAGCAGTGGCAGCAGGTAGATGCCCATATCCTGCCATTGATCAGTGCTCCGTTGCTGTTGTTGCGTGTGCTTGCTCTGGTCCTGCCGGTGCAGGGGGGCAGCCAGTGTGGCGATGTCTTGATCACCCGCACGGAACGGAATGAGCCTGCCGTTGCCGGCATCGGCCAGTTTGTTCAGTAACGCGGTGTTGGCTTGTGCCACGATCACCTCTCCAGCCCGGTTTTTTACCAGCTTGCCATCGGAGCGACGCATGGGAGCCCCGGCATCGGTGCCCAGCACGTACACCTTCAGGTTCCAGGGCTGGGATTGTGCCAGTTCCAATGCCCGGGAGGCGTGCTCATCGTTGATGCCGTCAATAAACAGAATGATCTCGCCCTTGTGGTAGCCGGCGTCTTTCAGCAGGGTGCTGGCCAACTCCAGAGCACTGGGCAGGTCGGAGCCCGGTACCGGCATGATTTCAGGCGACAGCGTGGGGATCAGGTTGAGCAGGGTTTGCTTGTCGTCGGTCATCGGTGCCAGGGTGAAGGCGTCGCCGGCGTAGGCGATGAGACCGGTTTCTCCCTCGTCAAAACTCCGGATGAGGTCAATGGCTTTAAACCGGGATTGAGTCAGTCGGTTCGGTGTCAGATCGGTGGCATACATGGAGTAGGACATGTCCATGACGATGACCCTGCCCTGATTGAGCTGAAACACCGGCACCTCCAGGCGGGTCCAACTGGGACCACTGAGGGCCAGCATGCACAGGGCCGCCAGCCACCAGGGCCACTGGCTGCGCCGGGAGGGGTGCTGATCCTGATGGCGCATCAACATGGCGGCCTGAAGATGCTCGGGCACCAATTGTTGCCAGTTGAGGCCGTGGTTGCGGTAGCGCTTTGAGGCCAGGTAGAGCGCGGGAAGCAGTGCCAGTGCCAGCAGCCACCATGGTCGAATCAGATGAAAGTCAGTCACGCTGTACCCTCCGGCTTGCCATCAGCCCCAGTGTGGTCAGCAACAAGGCCAGACCCAGAGGCCAGGCATAGAGTTCGGTTTTGGGGCGCCATCTTTTTTCGTCTCGTGCCACCGGCTCGAGTTGATCGAGTCTGGCGTAGATCTGCTCCATGTTGTCGCCGCTGCGGGCCCGAAAATACTGGCCTCCGGTCTCATTGGCCAACTGTTGAAGCACCGCTTCATTCAGATCCCGACTGGGGTTGACCTGGCGCGTGTCGAAGCCCATCCAGCTGGTTTGCTTGAGGCTGTCGGCACCGATGCCGATGGCGTAGATCTTTACCCCGGCGTTTTTTGCCAGCTGCAGGGCCTGATCGACATTGAACTGCCCGGCATTGTTGCTGCCATCGGTGAGCAGTAGCAACACCTTGTTGCTCTCCTGAAGCTGGCTGAACCGTTTGACCGCCAGGGCGATGGCGTCACCAATGGCGGTTTGCTGTCCAACCAGCCCCAGTACCGCTTCATCGAGGTAGCGCTTCACCGTATAGCGGTCGAAGGTCAGCGGCGCTTGCAGGTAGGCTCCGTCGGCAAACAGGATTAAGCCGATGCGATCCCCTTCCCGGCGACGGACAAAGTCTCCCAGCAGATGTTGCATCATACTGAAACGGTCAATCATGTTGCCCTGGTAGCGCATGTCCTGAATCTGCATGCTGCCGGAAAGGTCGGCGGCGATCATCAGATCCCGGCCCTGACGCTCCAGGGGCACCGGTTCACCCAGCCATTGTGGTCGGGCGCAGGCAGCAACCAGGGCCAACCAGGCGATCAACATGACGAGCTTCAGCCAAGCCGGTGTGGGTCGGCGTTCGCTGCTGTGCAGAGGGGATTGTCCCCAGGGCAACTTAAGAGCGGTGATGGCGCTCTGACGCTGGCGAGGCCGGGGCAGTAGCCAGGGGAGAATCACGGCCAGCAATAGATAGGGCCAGGCCAGGGTTAACATGGCTTCCTCCCTTTGCTGAGCCGCTTGAGGGTATGGGTCAGCAGTGCCGTAACGCCGTCACGACGAACCTCGGCGTTGGCTTGATATTGTCGTTGCTGCAGTTGTTGCCACTGGCGTTGGTGGTCGGGGGCTTGATATTGGGCCAGCCACTGCGCCCAGTCGGCTCCGCTTAGGCTGGCTACCTGCTCTCTGGGGTAGTAACACAGGGCGGTGCGCTTCATCAGGCCACTGAGGTCGGTTATGGTCACGGTGTCCGGTAAGGCTTGCAGCTCCTGCAGGGCGCAGCGCAATGGCCGTTGGTGACGGTGTCGGTGCCACACCCAGACCAGCCCCAGCCCCAGGGCCACACTCAATGCCAGCAGAACCAGGCTGGCGCTGATAGAAAGCGGCCAGCTCCAGGGCGCCGGTTCGGTGATGATGTCTCTCAGTTGAGCTAACGGATCGGGTGCCATAGTGTTTCCAGTTGCTCCGTTAAGGGGATGGCGGCATCCACCTGGCTTCGGGCCAGGCCACGTTGGCGGCTTCCCTGGACGAAGTGTTGTTGCTCCTGTTCAAGCTGTTGCAGCCACTGTTGACGCCCGGTATGGTTCAGGGTGGTCAGCTTGCCCTGGTACCATACCGGCAATACCGCGTCGGCATTGAGTTGAGCCAGTCGTTTTGACAGCGGGTCGGTTATTTGAAACAGGCGGATTTCGCTGTGCCTGGCCATCTCCGCCAGAATGTCGAGGTGGTGGTCGTTAAATCCCAGACCATCGGAAATCACCAGTACCACGCTGCCGGGGTGCGCCAGTCGTCGCAGCCTGTTCAGGCCGGTATCCAGGTATTGCGGCTCCGATTGCTGCTCTGCCCGGTGCAGTTCAACCAGAGAGTCCAGCAGCGGGGCGATCCCCTGACGGCGAGCCCGAGGCTTGTGTTCCCGATGGCCCCCTTCCCGGCAGATGATGCCGCCCAGACGCTCGCCGGCGTTGATGCTCTGCCATCCCAGCATTGCCGCCAGGTGACAGGCCTGAACCGACTGCAGCAACAGTGCGGAACCGCAATGCAGGCGGTTGCCCAGATCCACAAACAGCAGCACCGGGCGCTCCCGCTCTTCGCGAAACAGCTTGGTGTGGGCATGACCGGTTCTGGCCGTGACTCGCCAGTCGATGGTACGGACATCATCGCCACTTTGATAGCGGCGGACTTCGTCAAATTCCATGCCGCGGCCTTTGATGCGGCTCAGGTTCTGGCCAGCGCGGTGGCTGGTGCGGGGTAACCCTTTAAATGGATTGTTGCGTGCTGCCGGTCCGCGATAGATCAGCAGCTCCTCAAGACTGACATCGATGCCGTTGCTGTGGGTCGGCAGACTGACCATCAGGACAAGGCCACTAACTTAATGATTTGGTTAATGATCTCATCGGCATTAACCCCTTCGGCTTCCGCCTGATAACTGAGTAGCAGCCGGTGTCTGAGGACATTGGGCAGGACCGCCTGAATGTCTTCCGGTGCCACGTAATCCTT
This sequence comes from Ferrimonas sediminum, assembly GCF_900100175.1. GTDB lineage: Bacteria > Pseudomonadota > Gammaproteobacteria > Enterobacterales > Shewanellaceae > Ferrimonas > Ferrimonas sediminum. Next base: position 1,995 of record NZ_FNEM01000002.1, on the reverse strand, counting down.
GCCGTGCAGCCAGGCTCTGGCTCGGGCACAGCGCTCGAGGGCGATGGTGGCCCGTGGACTCACACCCCATTCCAGGTAACGTTGCAACTGGTCGCTGTAGCGCTGAGGCGCCCGGGTGGCGTCCACCAGGTGGACCATGTAGTCCTCCAGTTGTGGCGCCAGATAGAGCTCCAGCGCCTGTTTGCGGGCACTGAAAACTTCGGATTGGGTCAGCGGCACCGGGGGCTGAGGAGGAGTAGACAGCGCCTCCTGCCGGCTGAGGGCCAAAATCTGTTTTTCGACGTCGGGTCCGGGGTAATCCAGAGACAGGTGAAGCAGAAAACGGTCCAGTTGGGCTTCCGGCAGTGGGTAGGTGCCCTCGTTCTCGATGGGATTCTGGGTTGCCAATACCAGGAACAGTTCCGGTAGCCGGTAACTGGTTTTGCCCACCGTTATCTGATTCTCGGCCATGGCTTCCAGCAGCGCAGACTGAACCTTGGCCGGCGCCCGGTTGATTTCATCGGCCAGCAGCAGATTGTGAAACAGTGGCCCGGCCTGAAATTCAAACTGGCCGGTTTCCTGCCTGAAGATGTCGGTACCGGTCAGATCAGCGGGCAGCAGATCAGGGGTAAATTGGACCCGGTGAAAATTGCCTTCGATGCTGTCTGCCAGGGCTTTTACTGCTCGGGTTTTGGCCAGTCCCGGTGGGCCTTCCACCAATAAGTGGCCATTGGCCACCAGGGCGATGAGAAGTCCTTCGACCATCTCAGGCTGGCCGATGACCATCTGGTTGAGGTAGTTTTTTGCCTGTTCAAATCGTTCCAGCAACATGTGGGAGCCCGCTTTCGTCTGTAAGTCCGATACTATCCTATTAAAATCAGTTACTCCCTGCCAGAGGGAGTCTAATTCTGAGACGACTTGAGCCAAAAAGTTCCCAAATAGTGTGCCGAGTGCTGGTTTCCTGCACAGCGGACCGACGTTGCTTAATCGGTCAGTGTGCCTTGCTGGTACTGGCGGATGGCGGTATCGATCTGTTGTTGGCTGTTCATCACAAACGGACCCCAGTGCACTATGGGTTCTCGAATTGGTTCTCCGGCCAACAGCAGCATCCTGGCGCTGTCTTTGGTATTTAGGTGAACGGTCTCGCCTTCGCCAAAATAGAGCATATGACCGGCGTGGATTGAACCTTTCTCTGTGGCGACACGGCCCTGATAAAGGTAGGCCATGACCTGCATGCTGTCAGGGATAGTCAGATGGTGCTCGCCGTACAGGCTGAGATCGGCAATCAGCATGGGAACGGCCTGGCGCACCAGCGGACCGCGCTGGCCGGCATAACTGCCACTGATCAGCTTCATGCTGCTGTCTTGAGCCAGTTCGATGTTGGCGATGGTGTCTTTTTGAAACTCCTGATAGTCCGCGGGCTGCATCTTCTTCTCGGCAGGCAGGTTGATCCAAAGCTGAAAGCCATGGAGTTGGCCCTGTGTCATGATGGGCATCTCAGAGTGGATCACGCCTTTGCCGGCACTCATCCATTGCGCCCCGCCGTCTTTGAGTTCTCCCCGGTTGCCCAGGTGATCCTGATGCAAAAAGTGACCGGTTTTCATGTAGGTCAGGGTTTCGATGCCACGGTGGGGGTGGGAGGGGAACCCGCCGATGTAGTCTCGGGATTGATCGCCTTTGAGTTCATCGAGCATCAAGAAGGGATCCATAAGCGGATTTTTAAACCCGGCGATACGCTGGATGGTGACGCCATCGCCGTCCTGAGTCGGACGGGAGGCTTCGATGTGAATGAGCGGTCGAATTTTCATGCTGTGTCTCCTAACTATTCTGGAGACAGTATGGATCTACTAAAATCGAACAAAAAGCGCATAATGTTGCGGTTAATATGCAGGTAAATCGAAAGGAAGGGCGACTTGCGGCTTGGCTTCGACGTTAAGCGCCGATGTCTTTCCGCCGACACACACCAAAAAGCCTGACTCTTTCGAATCAGGCTTTCTGTAAAAGTTGGTTGCGGGG
>NZ_FNEM01000009.1:154142-175080 GCF_900100175.1 Ferrimonas sediminum | reverse complement strand
AAGGGGTAGCTCTTGATGGTCTTGATGAACAGCGGCATATCCCTGGGATTGGTGATCATCAAGTTGGTACCGCCAAGCTTCATAAAGGTCAGGCAGTTACAGGTCAAAGCGAAGATGTGGTACAGCGGCAGAGCGGTAATCACCAACTCCTCGCCCTCTTTCAATGTCGGGCCAATCCAGGAGCTGACCTGTTCCAGGTTAGCCACCATGTTGCGGTGGGTCAGCATCGCGCCTTTGGCGACCCCGGTGGTGCCACCGGTGTATTGTAAGAACGCCAGATCGCCGTTGTGAATCTCCGGCTTTTTAAGCTGCAGCTTGGCTCCCCTGTACAGGGCAGTGCGCATGGAGTGGGCTCCGGGTAGTTGGTACTTGGGCACCATCTTTTTGACGTATTTAACGACAAAATTGACCAGCGTACGCTTAAACGGTGAGAGCTGATCGCCGAGTTTGGTCAGAATCACATGCTCGATGGGGGTGTCGTCCACCACCTCTTCCAGAGTAGAGGCAAAGTTAGACACCACCACAATGGCTTTCGCGCCGCTGTCATTAAGCTGGTGTTTCAATTCACGAGCGGTGTATAACGGGTTGACGTTGACGACTACCAGACCGGCACGTAACACACCAAACAGAGCCACCGGATATTGAATCAGGTTGGGCATCATAATGGCGACCCGGTCGCCTTTTTCCAGCTTCAACTCCTGCTGCAGGTAAGCGGCGAAATCGCGGCTGAGCCTGTCCAATTCGTTATAGGTAATCGATTTCCCCATATTGATAAAGGCAGGTTTATCCCCATAACGAGAGACCGATTGTTCGAACAGGTCTACCAGAGAGGCAAACTTATCAGCATCAATCTCTGCCGGCACCCCTTCCGGATAACTCGTTAACCAGACCTTTTCCATGTGTCGCTCCTTGTCCTGACGGCTTAATCCTTTCCGCTTCTGGTATTTAAGCGACTGTATTAAACAGCCGTATAAACGTGAACATCATCACACAACTAATTGAAGATGTCAGCCATACCCACCCAAGAAATTAACATTTGTTGGTGATTTTTTGATCGCGGCAGGATAGTGGCGGGCAGACACTATGATTACAACTCCGGTTCATTACAGAGGAATTGCGGGCGACGGCAACGAATGCCGCCGGAATATAAAAAAAGCGACATACCAGCCAGTGGAATGTCGCTTCTCTCTGAAATTTCAGAATTTTGAATTTTTTGCCGCTTTTAGACGCTCAATGCTGCCAGTTTCTCCGACGCCAACTCTCCGCGCCAGCCTCGAGTTACCACAGGCTGCTCACTGCTGGCGCCTAAACGCCACTTAAGATATTGATGTACCAGCTTCTTTGAGGCCATCAACTCCTGCGCCACCTGATGCTGCTCGCACACTTCAATCAGCACTTTACGCACCCGTTTGGCCGCGTCTCGAAATGCCGGATCGGCACTCAGGGGATCCACCGGCTCCGGCGGGTTGTCCACATCGGCATTGGCAATGGCTTTGAGGATGGCACGGCCGTGACGCTGCACGTCCCGCTCCGTCAGGCAGTCCAACTGAGTCAGATAACCCATGCTACGGGGCGCCCGTTTCGCCAACTGCAACAGCGCGGCATCCTTAATCACAAAGTTCAGCGCCAGATCCCGCTGTTGTGCCACCTGCAGGCGCCAGGCCGCTAACGATCTCAGAATCGCCAGTTGCTCGGGGCCCAGTTGATAGGCGTTTTTCACCTTCAGGTAAGCGGTATCCGGGTTGACAGGCAACAAACGCCCCTCGGTAATCCGCTCCCCCTCCTCCAGCAGCCAGGACAGACGCTGGGCATCGGCAATCTCACTCGCCATGGTGCGATAGATAGTCAGCAGGTAGTAGACATCGGCCGCCGCATACTGCAACTGCTTATCCCGCAGGGGCCGCGCCAACCAATCGGTGCGAGCCTCCCCCTTATCCAATTCAATCTCCAGATAGGCGGACACCATCTTGCCATAACCCATGGCCACGCCCCGATTCAGAAGCACCCCGGCTATTTGGGTATCAAACAGCGGCTTAGGCTGCACCCGACCCTGCTGGGCAAAGATCTCCAGATCCTCACTGCAGGAGTGCAATACCTTCACCACCGATTCGTCTGCCAGCAACTCCCAGAACGGACTCAAGTCACTGATCGCCAGCGGATCCACCAGGGCAAGGGTAGTGCCATCGTAGATCTGGATCAGGCCCAACTGGGCGTACAGGGTTCGGGTGCGCACAAACTCGGTGTCCAGCGCCACGGCATCGGCCTGGCGGCACTGGGCACACACCTGCGCCAGTTGTTCATCGGTGTCTATCCACTGCCAGCTGAATTCGCTCATCAGGATTGATTCTCTTTCATCTCATCGCGCAGTTCCCGGCGCAGAATTTTACCCACGTTGCTCTTAGGCAGTTCATCCCGAAACTCGACCAGTTTCGGTACCTTGTAGCCGGTCAGCTGTTTGCGGCAGTGGGCGACCAACTCCTTATCGGTGAGGTTGTCGTCTTTCGCCACCACAAAAATTTTCACCAGTTCGCCGGAGGCCGCATGGGGCACGCCTACCGCGGCCACTTCCACCACTTTCGGATGGCTGGCCACGACGTCTTCCACCTCGTTGGGGAAAACATTGAATCCGGATACCAGAATCATGTCCTTTTTGCGATCAACAATAAAGAACTGCCCCTTGTCATCCATATAGCCGATGTCGCCGGTAAACAACCAGCCGTCCTCGGTGAGCACCTTGGCGGTCTCTTCCGGGCGCTGCCAGTAACCGCGCATCACCTGGGGGCCACGTACCTGCAGCTCACCGGACTCTCCGATAGCCACCGGCTGGCCGTCATCGTCGACCGCTCGCATCTCGGTGGAGGGCAGTGGCAAACCGATGGAGCCGGTGTACTCGCTCTGATTGTAGGTGCCCGCCGCCGCCACCGGCGAACATTCGGTCAGGCCGTAGCCTTCGATGAGCGGCAAACCGGTCAGGGCTTCCCAGCGCTCCGCCACGGCACGCTGTACCGCCATGCCACCGCCAATGGTCAGCTTGAACTGACTGAAATTGGCCTCTTTGAACTCATCGTTGTTCAGCAGCGCATTGAACAGAGTGTTGACCCCAGTCAGCGCAGTAAAGGGGTATTTCTTCAATTCACCAATGAACGCGGGCATGTCTCTGGGGTTGGTGATCAGCAGATTCTGGCCACCCTTTTTAAAGAACAGCAGCAGGTTTACCGTGTTGGCAAACACGTGATACAGAGGCAGCGGCGTGACCACCATCTCTTCGCCATCTTTGAGGATAGGACCAAAATAGGCATCGGCCTGCAACATGTTAGCCAGCAACGAACGATGAGTCAGCATCGCCCCTTTGGCCACCCCGGTAGTACCGCCGGTGTACTGCAATACGGCAATATCGTCACTATCAACGTTGGGTTTGATGTACTGCAACCGCCGTCCGACCGACAACACCTTGCGCATGGAGACCGCGTACGGCAGGTGGTATTTCGGTACCATCTTCTTGATGTACTGCACCACGAAGTTAACCACAGTCCGCTTGGGCGCCGACAGGTGATCGCCAATCTTGGTCAGGATCACGTGCTCCACCGGCGTGTCGTCGACAATCTGCTGCAGACTCTGGCCAAAGTTGGTGACCAGCACGATCGCCTTGGCGCCGGCGTCGCACAGTTGATGCTTAAGTTCCCTGGGGGTGTACAGCGGATTCACGTTCACCGCCACCATTCCAGCCCGCAGCACGCCCAGTAGCGCCACCGGGTACTGCAGCAGGTTAGGCATCATCAGTGCCACCCGATCGCCTTTCTGCAACTTCAGTTCATTTTGCAGGTAGGCGGCAAACGCCCGGCTCTGCTCCTCAACCCGGCGATAGGTCAGCACCGCCCCCATATTGATGAACGCCACCTGATCGGCGTACTGGTTGCAGCTGCGCTCGAACAGGTCGAGCAGGTTGCGAAACTGGTCGGGTTGAATCTCTGCCGGTACATCGGCGGGGTAGCTGTTAAGCCATGCCTTATCCACTCTGTTCTCCTTTCTCGAACAGGACTGCCTGGGTCTAAACGTAAACGAAGCCGGTCTGCGGCGCAGGCTCGTTAGCCTCTTATTCGCGATGGATCGCGGCGCATTCGTTACCGACTTCGTAGACTGTTACAAACGGTTTCAATGATAGCGCGATTCACACCGATGCCTAGTCTAAGTCGGTGTGTTCGCTGCTTTTTACATCAATAAATTGCAATATATGCCTCAGCAGTTGCTGCGGCTGCTCCATATGGCAATGATGGCCACCCTCTATCTCTTCGATACGGGCATCGGCAAACCAGTGCCGCCGGCTGTGCCAGGCAGATTTGAGTTCGTCAAAGCCGCCCTGCCCCAGCACAAAGCAGGTGGGCGTCGTCAGCCCCTGCATCAAATTCTGCCCCTGCTCTTCGGTCATCATCCAGGGTGAACGCATTCGTAAACGCGGATCCGAGCGCCAGCACCATCGACCATCCTGCTGCTGTTGCAGGTTGCGCTGCAGCAGCAAGCGGGCGATGTCGACGTCAAACTGGCCGGCCTTGGCCCGGGCTGACACCAGGGTATCGATATCCCGGTAGCTGGCCTGGGAAACCGGTTTGTCCCGACTGGCAAAGCCCTGGCGCATCTTCTCCAGGGTCTGCTCCGGCGCTGCGGTCAGTGGCCCTAAGGCCTCCACCACCATCAACCGCGCCACCTGCTGCGGATACAACGCCGCAAACAGACTGGCAATGATTCCGCCCATGGAGTGCCCCAGCACCAAAACCGGGCGTTGCGGCAATTGTGGCCACAACTGATGCAGCTCGTACAGATAATCCAGAAAATGGTAGTAATTGCCCTGATGACGATTCTGTGAGTGGCCATGACCGGGAAACTCCACCGCCAGCAACTGATATCCGGCGGCCACCAGATGCGGTGCCAGGGGCGCAAAGCTGTTGCCATTGTCGAGCCAGCCATGAAATGCCACCACCAGTGGCGCATCGGGGTCGCCCCAGCGCAGGCCGGCCAGCTCGATGCTGTCCAGGGAAAACCCCATCTCTTCTGGTGCGGGCAAGAGTGCCATAGCAATCCCTCTGTTGTCTTGTGGTTTCACTGCCCAACCCGCTGGTTGGAGCAGTTACTCTAATGCTAGATCTCAGGCTTATAAAATTTCAGCGTCATACGATCGGATTCACCGATGGCCAGATACTTCTGTTTGTCCTGCTCTTTGAGGCGCAGAGACGGCGGCAGGGTCCACACCCCTTCCGGGTAATCCTTGCTGTCTTTGGCATTGGCGTTAATTTCGCTGCTGGCCGCCAGCCGAAACCCCACCTTCTGAGCCAGATCAATCATCTGCTGCTGATCCATGTAGCCAGACTCAGCCGGCATTCCCGGCTTGCCCCGGTGCTCCACCACCCCGAATACCCCCCGGGTGTCAGTACCTCGAAAACCGCCTCAAACACCGCCAGCAGATCCCCGGCCACGGCCCAGTTATGCAAGTTGCGGAAGGTCAGCACCATGTGGGCACTGGCCTCCACCCCAAGGCGGGTCGTCCTTGGCGGATCAAAGGTCACCACCTGTACCTTGCCATACAGAGACGGGGTCGCCGCCAACTTCTGCTCATAGCGTTTTCCGACGCCGGCCCGATAGCGGCTGCGTGGCGTATCCAGTTTTGGCTCAGTCTCAAAACTGGCGGCGATGAAGGTGCCATTATCACGAAGAAACGGCGCCAGAATTTCGGTATACCAGCCGCCGCCAGGCCACAACTCGATCACCGTCATATCCGGGTGCAACCCCAAAAATTCCAGTGTCTGCACCGGATGCCGGTACTGATTGCGCGCCACATTGGCCTCGGAACGATGGGGACCCTGTGCCCAGTGGCTCAGATCGGCGGTGTGGGGGGCGGTATCGGAATGGGCCTGAGTGACCAGAGGCATCAGTGCCACCGCAGCGGCGAGCAACATCGGTTTCATCGGGGGTTCCTCCTTGGAACGGACGCGGGAAATCGGCGTAGAAGACAGGCTAATACCCTATCGCTGTGGTGGGAGATTGCAACGCTAACGTGTTGCAAAATCTTTGCAAACGTCCAGTAGGAAAGGATCAGACGTACAGGTCGACGCCAATCATCGATTGCAGCTGCTGCCTCAGCGGCTGATTGACCATCTCTTTATAGGTGGCGATGGCATTGGAGTTGGCGTGGTCATCCACCAGACGGGCCCGGCCCGCCTGCCACTGCTGCCAGGATTGAGCATCGGCAGGCAAGACCAGCTTAGTGGACACCGGGGCCGGCGCAGCCGCTTCCTCAGGCGCAACGTCACGCTTGATTTTTGCATCCGGCCGGGCCGGAATCTGGCTGAGTAAGCCAACGGGCTGCATCACAACATCAATCCTTTATCGACAAGGGGAATTACTTGCCTGGCATCTTTTTCCATGCCACGTTATCTCTCAGGTACACCGGCTCAACCTGCTCCAGCGGCTGTGCCAACCCCTGCTTAAACTGGTCCAGTACCAGAGGCACCATCATCTTAGCACTGGGCAAACGGCAATCGCCAGCGACCTGTAGCCGGCCATTATCCAGCAGTTGCGGATAGGCCTCAAAACCGGTACCTACGGCCACCAGCCCCTCTCCCTGCATCAATTCCAGCTCCAGTAATTGCTCAGGGGCGATCACCATCTCCTGCCCCTGCAGCACCGCCAGTCCCTGCTCGGCATCGTATCGGGCAGCGTAGACTTCCCCCATGCGGGCATCAATGGCCGCTATCACCGAAGTGGCACCGGCATCGATGGCACCCTGTGCCATGGCCGCCAGGTTGGAGATCGGCAACACAGGCAGTTCCGCCCCCAGCGCCAATCCCTGCATCATCGATGTGCCGATACGGATACCGGTAAAACTGCCGGGACCGCGGCCGAAGCCGATGGCGTCCAACTGGTTCAGCGCCAACCCGGCATCCTCCAGCAACTGCTTTACAAACGGCAGAATTTTCTGGCTGTGCTCGCGGGGTGCCTCTTCACACAGGGCGGTAACGGTGTCGCCAAGGATCAGCGCCGCCGAGCAGTTCTCGGTGGCGGTGTCGATGATCAGAATCTTTGCAGACATCAAACTTCTCTTAATCGTACTAATGCGTTATCCAGCTCGCGGGTGCGCGCCATGGCAGGCAAGCTGGCAATAAACTGTTCGCCATAGGGGCGATGAACCAAGCGGGGATCGCCGATCACCAACACCCCCTGATCTTGCTCGCTGCGAATCAACCGGCCGACGCCCTGCTTGAGGGCCAAGATCGCCTGAGGCAGTTGCACCTGGCTGAAAGGATCCTGGCCGCTGCGCTCACAGGCGCTGACTCTGGCCTGAGTGAGCGGATCGTCCGGAGACACAAAGGGCAATTTGTCGATCATAACACAACACAAGCCACGGCCTCTAACGTCCACCCCCTCCCAAAACGCACTGGTTCCCAGCAACACCGCATTGCCATAGGCGTGGAACCGGCTTAACAACTGGCGTTTGGAGTCCATTCCCTGTACCAGCAGAGGCCGGGACTGACGTCGGCTGAGGCGCTCCCCCACCTGATGCATCATGTGGTAACTGGTAAACAGCAGGAAGGTGCGGCCGTCGGCGGCCTCGATAAGCTGATGGGCGATGGCCGCCAGATGATCTGCCACCCCGGCTTCGTGGGGTTCGGGTAGGCCCCTGGGCACACACATCAACGCCTGGCGCGAGTAATCGAAGGGGCTGTCGAGAATCAGGGTTTCGGCATCGTCCAACGCCATCTGGCGGGTAAAATAGCCAAAATCACCGGCTACCTGCAGGGTCGCAGAGGTAAAAGCCCAGGCGCAGTGGTATTGCTGATACAACTCTTTGAGCTTATCACGCACCGACAGCGGACTGGAGATCAGGGCAAACCCCTGCTTACGCCGCTCCAGGGTATAGGCCTGACTGGCATCCGGGTTGGCGAAATGCGCCAACAACCCCATCAGCCGGGCACAACGCTCAAAGCAGAGATCCGCCAGCTCATCCCGGCCCAGGTGATAGCCCAACTCCTTGTGCAGCCCCCGCAGCTGCTGTTCAAGCTCAGCCATGGCGTCGGTGACCCGGGCATACTTCAGTTGCACCAACCAGCCGGGCGCCCCGTTGGCGTGTAGCGCCTCACTGAGTTCATCCGCCTGGCGCTGCAGGTCATCGGCCCGGACCTCCAGGCTTTTGCAGTCTTTCAACTGCTGATACAGGCGCCGCACATCCCGCGCAAGATAATGGAAGTTCGACGACGTTAGCCGCTCACCAAAGCGATTTAGCGCAATATCAGGCAACTGATGGGCTTCATCAAAGATCAACCAGTCCAGCTCAGGCAGCAGTTCGCCGAAGCCGCCCTCCTTGAGGCCGGAATCGGCAAAAAACAGGTGGTGGTTGATCACCACCAGATCCGCCGCCATCGCCTTGGCCCGGGCCCGCTTCAGAAAACAGCGGTCGAACTCCGGACACTTGCGCCCCAGGCAGTTGTCATGGGTGGAGGTCACTTTGCGCAGAATCGGCGCGTCCTCCGCCAGGGAGTCCATCTCTGCCATATCCCCGCTGCCGGTGCCGTTGGCCCAGCTGCGAATTCGAATAAGCTGATCCATCTCGATGGGGCTCTGATTGTCCGTATCGGCCAGATGGCGGTGCAGATGGTAGTGGCACAAGTAGTTACTGCGCCCCTTGAGCAGCGCCACCCGAATGCCGCTGTCCAGCAGCGGCAGCAGGCTGGGAAGATCCTTAAAGAACAACTGATCCTGCAGGTTTTTGGTTCCGGTGCTGATGGCCACCCGTTTGCCACTGAGCAGAGCCGGCAACAGGTAGGCAAAGGTTTTACCTGTGCCGGTGCCCGCCTCGGCCACCAAGCGTTGGCCAGGCTTATGGTTTCTGGCAATCGCATGGGCCAGTTGCTGCTGGGCCTGGCGAAAACGGAAGTTCGGCAGCTGCTCCGCCAGCAGGCCGTTGGCGGCAAAAGCCTGTTTGATTCTGTTGGGGAAACGGGCCATACGCCGCCTGAATAGTGGATCCGGCGGCCATTATGGCACAGGCCGAAAACAATGCCTTCCCTCCACCGGCCGGTTTAGAAAAAAAACTGCTATCAGGGTGTTGCAATCTCCCCGGTGCTCCTGTTAGCTTAAAAACACGCCACGATAATCGTGCACAAGAATTTAAGGAAACGTTCCAATGCTGAAGTTTACTGCGCTACATCACCATCACCATTCCAAGCGGTAGCCTTTGGCATTAACGCTGGAAGGCTGCTGTTTAAACGGCGCCCTCCAGCGGATTCAGAACTGAATACCCGAAAACCCTGGAGCAAGCGCCCAGGGTTTTTTCGTATCTACAGGACTGAACACATGACACAACAACGACTGCGCATCGCCATTCAAAAATCCGGCCGACTGGCCGATGAATGCCAGACCCTGCTCAAGGGCGCCGGGCTCAAACTCAACCTGCGGGATCAGCGCCTGTTGAGCCACTGCCAGAATCTGCCCATCGACATCCTGCGGGTTCGCGATGACGACATTCCCGGTCTGGTGATGGACGGCGTGGTCGATCTGGGCATCGTCGGTGAAAACGTCCTCGAAGAGGAGCGGCTGGAGCGCCAGGCCATGACCCGGCCGGCAGAGTTCACCACCCTGCGCCGACTGGATTTCGGCGGTTGTCGCCTGTCATTGGCGGTGGACAAGGATATGGATTACACCGGCCCTGCCTCGCTGGCCAATACCCGCATCGCCACCTCCTACCCCTATCTGTTGGCCCAGTTTATGAACCAGGCTGGCGTTCCTTTCAGCGACTGCATGCTTAAAGGCTCCGTCGAGGTGGCTCCCCGCGCCGGACTGGCAGACGCCATCTGCGATCTGGTCAGCACCGGCGCCACCCTGGAGGCCAATGGCCTCAAAGAGTGTGAAGTGATGTTTCGCTCCAAGGCGACCCTGATTCAGAGCCAACAACCGTTGAGTGACGCCAACCAGGAGTTGGTGGACAAACTGCTGACCCGCATCAACGGTGTGATTCAGGCCCGTGAGAGCAAATACATCATGCTGCACGCCCCAAAAGCGGCCTTGGATCAGGTGGTGGCGCTGCTGCCTGGTGCCGAAAACCCCACCATACTGCCACTGGCACAGGACAGCGAGCGGGTCGCCCTGCACGCCGTCAGCTCCGAAACCCTGTTCTGGGAAACCATGGAACAGCTCAAAGCCCTGGGCGCCAGCTCCATTCTGGTGCTGCCCATTGAGAAGATGCTGGGGTAAGCCATGCAAAGTTACACATGGACTCAACTGGATCCGCAAGCCCGCACCGCCGTGCTGGCTCGCGCCGAACAGGTACAAAACGCCAGCCTCAGCGAATCGGTGACCGCCATTCTGCGTCAGGTTCAGCAGCAGGGGGACGAGGCGCTGATGCAACTCAGTGAACGCTTCGACGGCCAGCGTCCTGAGCAACTGGTGTACGACAGTGACGAGTTGGCCCGCCGCGGCGCCAGCATCACAGACAGCCTCAAGCAGGCCATCGATGCCGCCATCGACAACCTGGATGCCTTCCATCGCGCCCAGCAGTTCACCACCGTCGAGGTGGAAACCCAACCCGGCGTTCGCTGCGAACTGCGCAGCGAAGCCATCGAGCGGGTAGGCCTGTATGTGCCCGGCGGCAGTGCACCACTGGTCTCCTCGGTATTGATGCAAGCACTGCCCGCGCGCATCGCCGGTTGCAGCGTGCGGGTGATGGCGACGCCACCACCGGTCTCCGACGCCATCTGTTACGCCGCCTGGCGCTGCGGCATCCAACAACTGTTTCCGGTCGGCGGCGCCCAGGCCATCGCGGCCCTGGCTTACGGCACCGAAACCGTGCCACGGGTCGACAAGATTTTTGGCCCGGGCAACCGTTTTGTCACCGAAGCCAAAACCCAGGTCAGCGTCGGCGGCACCGCTATCGACATGCCTGCCGGCCCCTCAGAGGTGTTGGTGATCGCCGATGACAACGCCGATCCGGCCTTTGTGGCGGCCGACCTGCTGTCCCAGGCCGAGCACGGTGAAGACAGCCAGGCGATGCTGGTGTGCCTGAGCCAGCAATTTGCCAACCGGGTCAACGAGCAGCTGCAGAGCCAACTGGCTGGCCTGAGCCGCCGGGCGATCGCCACCCAGGCTCTGGCCCAGAGCCGCACCCTGATCTGCGACACGCTGGCGCAGGCCTGCGAGGTTTCCAATCGCTACGGTCCGGAGCACCTGATTGTGCAAACCGACGATCCGCGGGCACTGCTGCCCTCTCTGCGCGCCGCCGGCTCCATCTTCCTGGGCCGCTGGTCACCGGAATCGGTAGGCGATTACGCCAGTGGCACCAATCACGTCCTGCCTACCTACGGCGCCTCCCGCAGTGCCTCCAGCCTGTCACTGGCGGACTTCTGCCGCCGCTTTACGGTGCAACAACTCAGCCGTGACGGCCTGCTGGGACTGGCGGATACCGTGATGACTCTGGCCGATGCCGAAGGCCTGGATGCCCACGCCAACGCCGTGGCCCTGCGTCTTAAGGCCCCCTCTACTGCAAGGAGTGACTCATGAGCCTGGCCCAACGACTCTGCTGCCCGCAGCTACGGGATCTGACCCCCTACGCCTCGGCACGGCGCAGCGCCAGCGGCGGCAACGTCTGGCTTAACGCCAACGAAAGCCCATGGCGCAACGCCAATGTAGCCGGCATCAACCGCTATCCGGACTGCCAACCTCCCCAGTTGCGCCAGGCCTACGCCGATTACGCCAGCGTCGCCCCGTCGCAGGTGCTGATCAGCCGTGGCGCCGACGAAGGCATCGAGCTGTTGATTCGAGCCTTTTGTGTGCCCGGCCAGGATAAGGTGGTCAGCCTCACGCCCAGCTACGGCATGTACCGCATCAGCGCCGAAACCTGTGGCATCGACTACCAGGCAATTCCCTGGCAGCAGGGGTACACCCTGCCCCCGTCACTGGTGGATGCAGGCCGCGATGCCAAGCTGCTGTTCATCTGCAACCCCAACAACCCCACCGGCACGCTGGTGCCGACCGACGATCTGCTGCAACTGGCCCGGGCGCTGCCCGAGACTCTGGTGGTGATTGACGAAGCCTACATCGAGTTCTGCCCGCAGCAGAGCCTGGCCGCCTCCATTGCCGCCACTCCCAACCTAGTGGTGCTGCGAACCCTGTCGAAGGCGTTTGCCCTGGCCGGCGCCCGCTGCGGCTTCGTACTTGCCAATGACGACGTCATCGCCATGCTGGAAAAGGTGATCGCCCCCTACCCGGTGCCGGTGCCGGTCAGCGATCTGGCTCTGGAGACCCTAAGCAACTTCGGCATTCGCCGCATGCAGAGCCAGGTCAGCCAACTGAATGCCCGACGTCAGGCACTGATAACGGCGCTGGACGCCCTGCCCGGAGTCGGCACCATCCTCGACTCCGCCAGCAACTTTGTGCTGTTTGAAGCCGATAACGCCGACGTACTGCTGGCTGATCTGGCCGCCAATGGCATACTGATCCGCGCCTACTCGGCACTGCCGGGCTGGCTGAGGGTCAGCATCGGCAGTGATTCGGAGATGAGCGCCCTGATGGCCGCCCTGGAACCCGCCCTACAACAACCCCGACAGGATGCACAACAATGAGCCAACAACCCATCCTCTTTATCGACCGCGATGGCACTCTGGTAGAGGAGCCCGCCATCGACAAGCAGCTGGACTCACTGGAAAAGCTGGTGTTTGAACCCGGCGTGGTACCGGCCCTGCTGGCGCTGCAACAAGCCGGCTATCTGCTGGTGATGGTGTCCAATCAGGACGGCCTGGGCACCGACAGTTTTCCTCAGAGCGACTTCGATGCGCCCCACAACGCCATGATGGCGCTGTTCACCAGTCAGGGAATTCGCTTCGATGAGGTGCTGATCTGCCCACACTTTGACCGCGACAACTGCAGTTGCCGCAAACCCAAGCTGGGGCTGGTGCGTGACTTCCTGACCCAGGGCCGCATCGACTTTACCCGCTCGGCGGTGATTGGCGACCGCAGCACCGATCTGCAACTGGCCGAGGCCATGGGCATTGCCGGCATCCAATACGACCGTGACACCTTTGGTTGGGAGGCCATCGTCCGCCAGTTAACCCAGGGCGATCGCCGGGCCAGTGCCCGCCGCACCACCAAAGAGACCGACATTAACATCAGCGTCGATCTGGACAGCAACGGGCCGGTGTCCATCAACACCGGCGTCGGCTTTTTCGACCACATGCTGGAGCAGATTGCCACCCACGGCGGCATCGCCATGGAGCTGACCATGAGCGGTGACCTGCACATCGATGAGCACCACAGCGTCGAAGACGTGGCCCTGACCCTGGGCACGGCGCTGAAACAGGCACTGGGCGATAAACGGGGCATCGGCCGGTTCGGATTCGCCCTGCCGATGGACGAGACCCAGGCACAATGCCTGCTGGATCTGTCCGGCCGCCCCTACCTGCGTTTCGAAGCCAGCTTTAACCGTGACAAAGTGGGCGATCTCAGCACCGAGATGGTACCGCACTTTTTCCGATCGCTGGCTGACAGCCTGGGCGCCACCCTGCACCTGTCGGTGGACGGTGACAACGAACACCACAAGGTAGAAGCGCTGTTCAAGGTCTTTGGCCGTACCCTGCGCCAGGCCATCGCCATTCAAGGCGACCAGTTGCCCTCCTCCAAAGGAGTGCTGTAATGAGCCAGTCCCAACCGAAACGGGTCACCATCATCGACACCGGCTGCGCCAACCTCAGCTCGGTTCGCTTTGCACTGCTGCGACTGGGCGCCGAGGTCAGCGTCAGCCGCGACCCGGCACAGATTCTCGCCAGCGACCGGGTGATCCTGCCCGGTGTCGGCAGCGCACCGGCTGGCATGCAGGCGCTGCGTGACTCCGGTGTCCTCGATAGCCTGGGCCAGTTGACCCAACCCCTGCTGGGGATCTGTCTGGGCATGCAGCTGCTGGGCCAGAGCAGCGACGAAGGTCAGGCACAGCTCACCGGCCTGTTGCCGTTTCGCTGCAGCAAGCTCAAGGCCAATGGCCAACCCCTGCCCCACATGGGCTGGAACACCATCAGCCCTGGCGACCACCCGCTGTTTGCCGGCATTGCCGAGGGCAGCTACCTCTACTTTGTGCACAGCTACGCCGTGGCCGAGTCGGAGTTGACCCTGGCACGCTGTCACTATGGGCAGACGTTCTCCGCCGCCGTCGGTCGCGGCAACCTGATGGGGGTGCAGTTTCACCCCGAACGCAGCGGCCCGGTAGGCGCAAAAATACTGCAAAACTTTCTGGAGATGCCATCGTGATCATCCCTGCAATCGATCTCATTAACGGCCAGGTAGTGCGCCTGAAAAAAGGCGACTTTAACCAGGTGACCCAATTCGATGCCGACCCACTGACGCAGCTGCAGGCCTACCAAAACGCCGGCAGCCGCCAGCTACATCTCGTGGATCTGGACGGCGCCAAAGACCCCGGCCAGCGCCAACTGGACACCATCACCGCCCTGACCCAGGGCCTGGACGCGCCCCTGCAGGTAGGCGGTGGCATCCGCGATCGTCAGGAGGTGGAGTCACTGCTGGCTCTGGGGGTAGACAAGGTGGTGATCGGCTCCCTGGCCGCCCGCGACCCTCAAACCGTCGCCGGCTGGATCGAGGCCTTTGGCCCCGAGCGCATCACCGTTGCGCTGGATCTGCTGCTGGACGCCGACGGCAACGCCCAGGTGGCCACCCACGGCTGGCAGCAGGGCTCCGGTAAACTCATCGACGAAGTGATCGCACCGCTGCTGCAAGCCGGGCTGAAACACGTCCTGTGCACCGACATCGACCGCGATGGCATGCTCAGCGGCCCCAACGTCGCCCTGTATGCCCGGCTGATTCAGCAATACCCCCAGGTATGCTGGCAGGCATCCGGCGGCATCGCCGAACTGGAGGATCTGCGCCAGCTCAAAGCCATCGGCATTGGCGGCATCATCATCGGCAAGGCGCTGCTCACCGGCCGTTTCACCATTGAGGAGGCACTGGCATGCTGGCAAAACGCATAATCCCCTGTCTGGACGTGAAAGCCGGCCAGGTGGTGAAAGGGGTGCAGTTTCGAAATCACGAAGTGGTGGGTGACATTCTCAATCTCGCCAGTCGCTACGCCAGCGAAGGCGCCGACGAGTTGGTGTTTTACGACATAACCGCTTCCAGCGACGGTCGAACCGTCGACAAAAGCTGGGTCAGCGCAGTGGCCGAAAGGTTGGATATCCCCTTCTGCGTCGCCGGCGGTATCAAGACCATTGAGGATGCCCGCCAGATTCTGGCCGACGGCGCCGATAAGATCTCGGTCAACTCACCGGCGCTGGCCGACCCCGATCTTATCAACCGCCTCAATGACACCTTTGGTCGTCAGTGTGTGGTGGTGGGCATCGACTCCTGGTACGACCGCGACAGCGACAGCTACAAGGTGTACCAGTTTACCGGTGATGAAAACGCCACCCGCCAGACCCAGTGGTTCACCCAGGACTGGGCCGAAGAGGTGGAGCGTCGGGGCGCCGGAGAGATTGTACTCAATGTCATGAATCAGGATGGCGTACGCCGCGGCTACGACGTCGACCAGCTCAGCGCCATTCGACAGGCCTGCAACCTGCCGCTGATCGCCTCCGGTGGCGCCGGCACCATGGCCCACTTTGCCGAGGTGTTCAGCCAGGCGCGGGTCGACGGCGCCCTGGCGGCCTCGGTCTTCCACAAACAACTGATCGACATTATGGATCTGAAACACTACCTGAAACAGCAAGGAATCGAGGTGCGCGTATGACCACACTCTCTATCGACTGGAACAAAATGGACAATCTGGTTCCGGTTGTGGTGCAACACCACTACAGCGGCCAGGTTCTGATGCTGGGCTACATGAATCCGGAAGCGGTCGCAGTCACCCTGCAAACCGGCAAGGTGACGTTTTACAGCCGCTCCAAGCAGCGGTTATGGACCAAGGGGGAGAGCTCAGGCAATGTGCTGACCCTGATCAGCCTGAGCTCCGACTGCGACAACGACGCCCTGCTGGTGCAGGCGATTCCGGCGGGCCCCACCTGCCACCTCGGTACCACCAGTTGCTTTAGTGGCCTCGATAATCAGCCGTTTCTGGGCAAGCTGTCCCAGGTGGTGGCCGAGCGTGCCGACGCCGATCCAAGCAGCAGCTACACCGCCCAGTTGCTCAATGGCAATCCACGCCGGGTGGCGCAAAAAGTGGGTGAAGAGGGAGTGGAAGTGGCATTGGCGGCGGCCACCAACGACCGTGACAACCTGGTGGATGAAACCGCCGATCTGCTGTACCACCTGACGGTGTTGCTGGAGCAGCAGCAGGTTCCTCTGCCCGAGGTGATCGCCAAACTGGCCTCCCGTCACCAGTAGTTGAAGCCCCCGGTTGCAGCTGCAACCGGGCGTTTCTATCTAGGTTATCGGCACCAGGCTACGGCGTGCGCTGTGGCCACTACTCCCACACCGATTCGGGCAGGGTCTGCAGCTTGTCCAGCATGGCGTTATCCGGTGCCATCTCCTGACAGGGAGGCACCACCAGGGTGGTGATCTGATTCAGGGTGGCCTGGGGTAGCTCTCCCAGGGGCAAGCGCTCAATGCGGGTGGGCTCAAGCGGCGAGGTAGCCGCCTCGTAGAGGATCACCTCATGGTCCAGCGGATAATCCCGGGACAGCTTCTCCACCAGCAGCTTGATATACGCCTGGTGGGTCTCAAACCGCTTCATGGAGAGATCCCCGGCCACACCGGGCTGCCACAGGATCAGCAGCGCACTGGGATCGATGAACCGCTGATAAATCATAAACTGGGTGCACTCCATCGCCTGCTCACCAGCGCTGGCCGGATCGATCTCCAGATCGGCATACAGGCAATCTGCCGCCGAAATCCCGGGCTCCATGTGAGCCGAAAACGCCTCTGCCCTAGCCAGGTCGATCGCCTTCTTGGAGATGCAGGAGAACACCGATGGGTGGCCGTAAAACACCGCACACACCCTGCGTCCCTTGCGCACCTCCTCCATGATTCGCTCAGCCATCTCATCATAGGTCTGGCCCCGCGGCTTACCCTCTGCCCCCCCTTCACCATAGAGATCAAGCAGGCAGCGATACTCCTTGCTCATCTCCTTGATCCATTGTCGGCTAAGGTGATTGGCCATCGCCGCCAGCACCACATCCGCCTGCTCAATACAGCTCTTGGCCCTGGGAGTAAGCTGACCCGCCAGCCGCATCCCCGAGCCCACACAAACCAAACTGCCCTGCTTGCCCATCACCGAATCTCTTCAAGTTACGAAAAACACACCCGGCTCAGGCAACAAGCCAGTGCCGGCCATGGCGCCCCTACTTCAGTGGTGTCTGAACCAGCTCCGCCTGCAGGCTACACAGTCCCATCGACGGCTTATAATCCCCTGTGCCCTCATCCTCCAGCACCGTCACCACCCGGTTGCGCCCCAGATGCTTGGCCTGATACAGGCACTTGTCGGCAGTCATCAGCAGCTTATCCAGGCTGTCCACGGTGTCATCAAGCCTTGCCACCCCGAAACTGGCACTGATGTCCAGATTTTCGATGGCCACCGGCGAAATGATCCGTTCCAATCCCTCGCGGCAGCGCTCCGACAACTGCCTGGCCTGCTCAATATCCGTATTGGGCAGACAGATAACAAACTCCTCGCCCCCCAAACGGCCAAGAATATCCTTATCCCGAATGCTGGTGCGCACCACACTGGACACCGTTTTCAGCACCCAATCCCCCACTGCATGACCGAAGGTATCGTTGACCCGCTTAAAGAGATCCAAATCAAACACCACTAAAGACAACGGTTGCTCCCGTCGCTTCGCCTCGGCCACCGCCTTGGTACAAGACTCCATCAAACTCACCCGAGACAACACTTTGGTCAGGGTATCTGTCTCTAGGGATGCCTTAATCTTTGACTTCTGCCGCTGCACTCCCATAACAGTCAACACAAGTAAAACGCAGGCCAATGTACTCCAGCCTAAAAACACTAATGATTGTTTATATTTGTACTCCGCTTCCAGACTATTTTTTTCTGCGATCGCGAGTCGATTTTCAAAGTCCAAATACTTACTTTTTGCCATCTCGAACACCATTGATTTATCTAATGCATCTCGGGCAAATTTTTCGGTATGCTCGACAGCCAACTTACCGTATTGATAAGAACTATCGAACTCCCCCAAAGAATAATACAGTTTAAATAGTGTCGGGTATATTTCTCTTAAGTTCTCATCCAAACCCTGATTTCTAAGGCGATTTTCGGCTAGCAGTAGGAATCTTTTAGATTGCTCGAAGTCCCCAATTTCCAAGAAAGCCTTACCCAATGCATGTTCAATGGTACTAAGATATTCGTAACCTTGGTCAGCATCTTGAGAACTATAAAACTCAACCCCATACTCTATCGCTTCATCAAACCTTCCCTGACTGGTCAACACCCCGATATACAAAGCTCTAAGCATTGCAACAACTAAAGCGTCGTTGCTTCCAAGACAAGTCTTCTCCGCCTCTCTCCATGAGGCTAAAAACTGCTTATATCTTGAAGACTTCGACATTATCTCAGCAATATTGGCCCTACCGTAACATAAAATCTTATCATTTCCTGAATCCACACCAAGGTGAACTATCCGACTGGCAAAGGTTTCTGACTCACCGTAGAGGAAAAGAGAATTGTAAATATTGACCAGGGCATGAAGAGCAATCAAGCTAATATACGGATCCTCAACTTCGTCTAACAAAGATAAAGATGCATTAGCCGTTATTATTGCGTCCTCATACAACCCAAGATAAGAGTAAACTTCTGTCATCTGTTGATTGGCTTTAATTCTATTAGACACACTTGAATTCGGCCAATCTACTGTCTTCAGCAAGCTCAGTCTTTCTTTGTGCTTATGATGGACACCGAGATGATAAGCATGATACAGAACTAACCTGTCAGTCTGAGATTTAGTTAAGACTTCTCTCTTAGAGTTCAGGAAAGAAATCACTTTTTCTGCTTCGAGCGGGTTTGTAAAAGAAAGATCACGAATGCTATCAATTAAAACATCATTTTTATCTTGAGCAAATGAAAGACAAGAAAAGCATATGAGAAGATGAGCAATAAAGTAAAGGGCTGCACTTTTCACTCACCTCTCCCTAAACTTACTTTTGCTGAATTTGAATTGCTTTTTCGAATAAGTCTAAATCAGAGCCCGTGAGTTTGGCTAGTTTCGCTTTATCACCGGACATCACTGCAGCAATCTCTTCATCACTTAATCCATAAGACTTCATTGTAGCTTCAGGATCGTTCTTGTGAGCAGCCAGCAGATCAGCGTTACAATCCAGTTCGTTGATGTAGTTGAGAAGTGTCGACATGGTTTCCATTCCCTAAAGTGTAATGCGGTCTAGTGGCGCATCCTGACCAGGCTCAGACCCGGCTTATGTGACCTTTTCAAATCATAACAATGGTCTATGACAAAGGTAAAGCCAATAGGTAACATTTCATCAACATTGGGGAGGGCCTGTGCAGGCTTGAACTGGCAGGAGAACAGATATAAAAAACCCCGGCAAAGCCGGGGCGTGGTAGTACTGACTGTTTCATCCCTCGTAAGAGACATCATCTCAGCATGGCAATATATTGTTGATTATGTTGCCTTTATTGTTATCGGACGTCCTGTCATCCTCAATACAAGGTGTCCCCAAACGTCCACTTGGAGTGGTTAGTTGAACAGGTCAAACTCGCCGGATTCGATCTCTGGCTTCAGCGCCAGGTAATCGCTCTGACTCAAGCCGGTAAGTTCAAAACCCAGAAACTCTTTGTGCTCCAGAAGGTTTACGCTATCAAGTCGACTACACATCTGTGCTTCGGCCTGCTCCAATGCGTCTTCTGCGCTATCGGCCACAACGTCGAACTGCTCGAAATGGAAGCCGATAAAATTTTCGTCGGCATCGGTTTCGTTAGCCCGGCCAAACACTACGTAATCCATCTTATAATCCTTCAAGTCGTTTTCGGAGTATAAGTTATACCGTTCAAATTAAAATGAAAAGAACTTATTTAATTAATTTTCATTGATCTTAAAATACAGGTAGTTATAAAAACAAAGTGCAAAACAAAGCGTTAACTTGATCACACTTTATCAGGTCAAACCATTTCAACATTTACTTATGCAATACCAGTTTAAGTTATTGATTTCATATTTACAGACACAAAACACCGGCCCTGCCAATGATCAATTATTTAACTGCAAATCAATCACTTGCAAAAGCTAAAAAATGTAAAACGAATGTTTTTCACAATTATATCCATAGATATGGCTTTATATATTAGTGACATAAACAAAAACCACCGCCGGCGAATTCTGGTTATTCTTATTTTGTTATAACGTGATTCATTTTGAAAATGAAGTTACCCTTCCTGCGGATACTCTCGATGTCGCTAAGATCATTACCAAACCTTTTATTTAACTGAATAATAATAGTTTTATTTCTTACCAAAACACAGTTCAGTCGGATGTCACCACCGCCATCGACACAAATAGGCACTTTCTCCTTGACACCCAGATGATAATGGTTATCATTTAGATCAACTTCACTCGCAACTGACCTCTGGAGACCTGACTATGCTGTTTACCATTGATGCTCGTCTGGATCACAGCCCGAACCAACTGACCGTGTTCCATACCCTGACCGGACGCCCGGTGTTGCACCTGAATGAGTCAGAGTTGCGGGAGATGCTGGAAGCTGGCGATATCTGCATGCAGGAGCTGACCAGCAACGATTCCGGTACCTTGCAAAGCCTGGCCTGGGAACTGCTGTTGTTTCAAAGCGCTTCGCACACCCGCCACAGTTCATTGTCGAGCTTCCACGCCTAGCGGTCGCCGCATTTCAAAAGACACTGGGTACCCGAGTACGCGGGCACGACAGAAGGTCATTTGACGCTTGGTGTTACCCGCGCTTCCCTGCGATCACAGCTACT
>NZ_FNEM01000009.1:138710-153664 GCF_900100175.1 Ferrimonas sediminum | reverse complement strand
AAAGACACTGGGTACCCGCGTACGCGGGCACGACAGAAGGTCATTTGACGCTTGGTGTTACCCGCATGCACGAGCACGACAGGAGGTCATTGGACGCTTGGTGTTACCCGCACTCCGCGGGCACGACTGAGGGGTGATAAGAACACAAGGGCCCGATGGCTTGGTTTTAGGTTTGGAGCAAGGAGGGCTACCAGGCTAGTACCAACGGGCTTCCCCTTCAGGACGGGTTTTTAATACCTTCAGGAACCACATGTACTGTTCCGGATGGCAAGCGATGAGGCGCTCCAGCTGCTGGTTTAACAGCGCCGCCTCCTCTTCCTTACAGCATATCTGAGTCAGATCCAGTGCTTCAAACACCTCCACCGTCATCTGGCCGCGACGCTGATCGATCCCTACGGTCAACGGCAGAACTTCGGCCCCGCCGCAGTTGGCCAGTCGGCCGATTACCGGCAGTGTGGCCTTCGAGGTAGCAAAAAAGTCGGCAAAAATACTCTTGGCCGCACCGTGGTCTTGATCCGGCAGGTAGAAAAAACTCTCACCGCGACGCAGCCCCTGCACCAGGGTGCGCAAGCCGGCATCTCGATGATACACGGTACCGCCAAAACGACAGCGCTGCCGGCAACTGAACCAGTTAAACACCGGATTACGGTGGTGTTTCACCATTCCCATCATTGGCAGTCCCCAACTGGACAAACGGGCACCGGCGTACTCGATTCCCCACAGGTGTGGCACTAGAAAGACGATGGGTTTACCGGCAGCTCGTGCCGCCTCAATATGCTCCAGCCCCTGAATCTGAATTCGCTTCTCAAGCACCTTACGAGAACGAAACGCAAGGATTCCCATGCCCATTCCAACAGACACAAAGCTGTAGATCATGTTGTCGATGATGCGCACGGTTTCCGCTTCACTCATCTGTGGGAAGCAGGCCTTCAAGTTCACGCGTGCGATACGAATTGGCTTTTTGCAGAATGGTTTTACGACCGGCGTCAGCCCCTTTGCCAGCCAGTGGCGCACCGCATGAGGTACAAAGGCAAACAGGCACATCAGCGCCACCGCCAGCCAGGAGGGCCAGTACCTGGGCGCTAACATTCGAGCTGAAAATTCAACCTCGTAAGGCTGATTTGAAGAAAGAGTCGTTGACATTTTACCGCGATCGCTGTCCGTGTAACCGCGTTCACCTTACCTGAACCCCGACTGACTCACAACGATTAAGCCGTCGGCGGAAGCCGTTGAAAGACAGGATGATGGTTGTTTGTCCACTTAGAACCCGTATCACATCGCGATGTCGATGGGATGGCAGCCGATATCAGCGTCGGTAAGGATCCGGCTCACCGGCAGGACGGCTTTTCAACACCTTGAGAATCCACATGTATTGTTCGGGTCTCGGGGTGATCAACGCTTCGATCTCTTCATTCATTCGGCGAGCATCGTAGGCGGCGTCACCGGAGGGAAGATCGGTCATGGCCGGTCGAATGATCCCCTGGAATTTACCGCGACGGGCATCATAACTGGCCACCATCGGAATCACCACGGCACCGGTCGCATCCACCATCTTGCCCAGACCGGGCAAAGTGGCCTTATGGGTAGCGAAGAACGGCACGTACTGGCTGCGCTTCATGCCATGATCCTGATCCGGCAGATAGTAAGCACTGTGACCTTCGCGAATGGCATCCAGCAATCGTTTAATTCCCGCGCCCCGCCCGAAGAGCTTGCCACCGTAACGACTGCGGCACTTTTGCATCAGGTAGTCCACCAGCTCGTTCTTCTGTGGATTGACCATGGTGGTCATGGGGTAGCCCCGAGACGCCAGCAACACGCCGGGAAAATCGATAAACCAGGTGTGGGGAACCATAAAAATCACCGGCTGCCCACTCTCCAGATAGGGCATCAGGTGCTCTTCGCCAATCAACTCCACATGGTTCTGCAGATAGCGCTCACTGCGCACCAACAAGGTGGCACTGGCCATCAGTGACATACCGATGTGGCGATACATCTGGTCCAATACCCGATCCCGCTGAGCCTGATCCCATTGAGGGAAACACAGTTTCAGATTCACCTCGGCACGATGGCGGGTTTTGGGCAGACCACGGCCAAACAGGTAACCAATGCTGCCTCCGACGGCGTCACGAACCCGGTAGGGAAATAGCGCCAATACGGCGGCGATGGCCACAAACAGCCAGACGCCCAAATAGCGGGGATGAAGGAATCGCCAGCCGAAACGCGGGCGGTGTTGAAAATCGGTGGGATGTTTTGCGCTGGTCACTCAGTTTCTCGCCTGTCCTGTTACTCGACCGCCCCAATCCTAAGGTTCGGGGCGGTCACCGGGCCAAAGTGATCAGTGAACCACAGGTTCACTGAACCGGCCCTTTATCGACTTTAAATCGGACGACGAATTATAACAGAGTCCTTTAGCTTTAAGCGTCTAGCAAATGTAGAAATCCTTAAGTCAATTGATGGAGGTCAATTAGGCAGGTCGATGTTCCACCAGTGTCGCCCGCAGCAGATTGTCGTGGATTGGGCAACGGTGGCAGGTCTTATCCAGGAATTGCTGCTTCTGCTCGTCACTGAGATCGGCATCAATGTCTGCCACCACTTCAAACGACTTAAACCCAATGGGGTCATCGCTCTCTTTTCCGACCAGACCCGCAGGGTTAAGTACCGCCTTTACGTCCACCTCGATGCCACGCAATTCAAACTTCTCTTCCCGCGCCACCATCTTGGCAATGGTGGAGATGCACCCGGCCAGTGAGAACAAAAAGGTTTCCAGTGGATTCGCGCCCTCGTTACCACCGCTGGGCTGGTCGATGACCAGAGTATGGTCTCGAACCTGAGCCGTTACCTTCCAACCCTCTGTCATAGAGGAACGCACGTGATAAATCTTGTCAGCCATGGCTACAAACCCTTACATTAGAAAAAACTTAATGATGCTATGCCAAGCCCGGGACGGGTGCAAGTCTGACTTTGACTTTATCGCCACCGTGGGTGATCCTTTGTGGCCCGGATCACCTGAAGTAACCTCATGACACATCCTAAGGTCGGCATTGGCGTCATCATCCATCGAGACGATGGTAAAATTCTAGTTGGTAAACGTAAGGGCAGTCACGCCCCCTATTACTCCATCCCCGGAGGCCACCTGGAACTGGGGGAAACCTTTGAGCAAACAGCGATTCGCGAGGTTAAGGAAGAAACTGGCCTGACAATTTCGAATCCGCAGGTGATTGCCATCACCAACAACCTGCGCACCTACCGTGAGGAGGGGCAACATTTTGTATCAGTGGTACTGGTTGCTCCCCACGGCGGTGACACCCCGGTAAACTGCGAGCCGGACAAGTGTGAAGGTTGGCAATGGGTCGACCCGACCCGACTGCCACAACCCCATTTTGATGCCAGTGAGCAGAGCATCGCCTGCTACCTTTCCGGCAACCACTACCTGTCCCAGAGCGAACGCTGACCAGTCCGCCCTACAAGGCTTTCATCATCCAGCAATCACAACTGCTGTGGCCGCTGTTGCCCCAGGGGCCGTCCAACGCCTCAAAACCGTGACGACGATACAGGTTCTGGGCCTGGGTCATGGGGCCAAAGGTCTCCAGATAACAGTGATGGAAGCCCGCCTCTTCGGCAAACGCCAACGCCTGCGCCAACAGCGCCTGCCCCACCCCTTTGCCACGGCAACCGGGTTTCAGATACATCTTTTGCAGCTCACAGGTTGAGGGCCAGTGACACTCAAACGGCGCGATCCCGACACCGCCGACAATCTCCCCCTCCAGCTCCGCCACCCAATAACCACATCGCCGGTCGGTGTACACCTCGCTCAGGCGATCCAGCTCAGGATCCTGCCAGGCAAACCCGGGGCGATTGGCGCCAAACTCCGTCAGCACCTCTCGTATTATTTCAGCAATCAGCTGGTCATCTTGCGGTAAAATCTTGCGAATTTTCATGGCCCTGCCCTAATCTGAGTGAAGCTCACAAAATAGAATAAAGTTCCCGTTCTTTACTTACCATCCATTCTATTCAGTTGGCAAATTTGCAAGAATGACAATGAGACCTACAGCAAATGAGCCGGATTCACCCCTGGGCGGATCAGACAATGACTACCACAGGTGCACAGACTCACGGATGAAACAGCTTTCCTACGCCCTTGAGGACAATCAAGCACTGACGGCACTGCTTAATGCGCCGGAACTGCACCAGGCCGCCGATTCGGCCCATGCCATGCTGATTCAGCTGTACAGTGCCAACCAGGACAACTCCTGGTGCCGAGACATCGCCACCGCCCTTATCGAACGCTTTCCTAATGCCCAGCTGGTCGGTGCGTCCACCACCGGCGAGATTCAGCATGGCCGAACCCTGACCGGAAACACCGTGGTCGGATTCACCCTGTTCGAGCACAGCGACGTACACAGCCTCAGCCTGCCCTGTCAAAGGGGCGAAGAACAAGGCATCGGCCGTCAGTTGCGCAGTCAACTGGATCAGTTTGAACACGTGGCCGGGGTGCTGCTACTAGCGACCTCCATCTCCATGGATGCCAACGACCTGTTGGCCGAGCTAAACCGCACCCCGCTGCCATTCCCGGTTTTTGGTGGTGGCGCCGCGGACTACGGCACCATGAGCCAATCGCTGTTGATGCACCAGAGCCGCTGCCTGGAGAGTGGGGTCGTCGCCGTGGTGTTTTGTGGCCGGGATCTGCACCTGAGTTGCCACACCTATCTGGGGTGGCGACCTTTGAGCAAAACCATGACCGCCACCGAGGTCAAAAACCGCTCCCTGAAGCTGATTGACAACCGCCCGGCCTTTGAGGTGTTTTCCCGCTACCTGAACATCGCCAACGACGATAATTTTTTCCTGAACTCACTGGAGTTCCCGCTGATGATTGAGCGCGACCAGCAACTCATCGCCCGGGTACCGGTCGGTGTCGCCCGGGATCGCTCCATCGAATTCGTCGCCGACATTCGTCAGGGTGAAAAGCTAAGGCTGGGCTACG
The DNA here is from genome assembly GCF_900100175.1 of Ferrimonas sediminum. GTDB lineage: Bacteria > Pseudomonadota > Gammaproteobacteria > Enterobacterales > Shewanellaceae > Ferrimonas > Ferrimonas sediminum. The sequence goes on along the minus strand of NZ_FNEM01000009.1, from coordinate 148,683 downwards.
GCGATCCTAAATTGATCATTCGTGATGCCCATCAGGTACACCGCACCATGGCTCAGTTTGGCCCGCAGGCGGTGTTTCTCTACAGCTGCATTTGTCGCCGTTTTCTGATGCAGGATGACGTCGAACTGGAAACGCTGCCGTTTCAAACCATAGCACCCACCTTTGGTTTCTATACCTATGGCGAATTTTTTGCCGACCACGGCCAGGTGGAATTCCTCAACTCCACCATGGTGGCCATCGGCATGAGGGAGGGAGGCAAAACCAATCACAGCCAGCCGGCGCTGCAGGCCGAGCCGCCCATCACCGACGAGGCGATGGACGATCCTTACGCCAATCAGCACATTCGCATCATTGAGAGGCTGGTGCACTTTGTCGACGCCGTCACCGAAGAGTTGCAGCAGACCAGTGAGGAGTTGCAGGAAGTGACGGTCATTGACAAGCTGACCCAGTTGCCTAACCGCTATCAAATGGACAGCCTGCTGGCCCAGGAACTGACCCACTCCCAGCGTTCTCACAGCCAGTTTTCACTGATTCTGGTCGACATCGACTACCTGAGAAATATCAACGAGCGTCACGGCCGCCTGGTCGGTGATGAAGTGGTGGCGGAGATCGCCCAGCTACTGGCAACCCACACCCGCCGCACCGATGTCGTCGGCCGCTGGCAAGGGGGCACCTTTATGGTGATCCTGCCGGACACCGAACTGCAAGAGGCCAAAGTGGCCGCCATCAAGTTGTACGCCATGATTGGTCAGACCCACTTTACCCACGGTGAGCACTGCTCCGCCAGCCTGGGGGTCAGCTGTCATCGCCCCGGCTTTACTCTGCACCAGACCCTGAACCGCATTAACCTGGCACTGAAACAGGCCAAGTCTGCCGGCGGCAACCAGGTACAAACTCTGGCCTAATCCACCGCCGCCAGCCCCAGCTCCGTTAGCCGGAAACGGCGCTCGACTGCGATGTGAGCCGGGGTTGCCATCGGCTCAGCGTCACCACGTACCCGCATTGAGACCCGCACCTCGGCGGCGATCACACTTAGCCCGTCCAGGCCAATTCGGTCGCCAAGAAACACCGATTCCTGCGGCTGCCAGTCACACCCTTGAGCCAGGTTGGCCGACAGGTAATAGAAACTGCCGCTGCCACCGCCGTCGAAACGCACGATGTCCACCAGGTCGGCATTGCCATCCCCATTGAGATCACCTCGAGCGGCCAACACCTGCACATAGCCCTTGGAGGGCACCTGAACCTGTTCTCCCTCAATCTGGTGCAGTGATGATGGGGTGGGCTGACAATCCTGCTCCGAACTGCTCTGACAGCCCCACAGGCCCAGCAACAAGACCCCAACCAGGCACCTCATGACTCACTCCAGATCGCCAGTTCATTGCCACCAGGCTCGACAAAGTGGAACCGGCGACCTCCGGGAAACTCGAAGATTGGCCGCACTATCCGACCGCCGGCGGCCCGCACCCGATCCAGGCTGGCCCCGAGATCGCTGCTGTGCAGGACCAGCAGCGGCGCCCCATCCGAGGTGGTCGCCACCTTGGGGTTATGAAACAGGCCGCCACTGAGCTCAGGGGTTGTGAAGGCGCTGTAATCCGGGCCGTAATCCTGAAACGGCCAACCAAACGCCGCCTCAAAGAAGCCTTTGCTGGCCGCCAGATCGGTACTGGCAAACTCGATGTAGTTGATGGTTTCTGCCACCGGTCACTCCTGTATCAGCCATCGGCTGCGAATGCAGGCGGCCACGAGATCCGCCCAGTGTTGATACACCGGCGCTCCGGGGTGAAAGCCATCGGCGGCCATCACCTCAGACCGGAGCGCCTGGGAAAATTCGATGCGGTTGCAGTCAGATTGCTGTGCCAACCAGTGCTTAAGGCTGCTGTCCAGACTCAGTGCGTGCTGCCCCAAGGTCCAGCGCAGCGGTTGAGGGAGTGCCGGAAACTGTCCCAGTGGCGGCATGGCCGACACGATCACCTGCTTGCACTGGTATTTGTCCCGAAGCAACGCCACCAGGGTCTGTTGCTGTTGCAGCCAACGGCGGCGGGACACCCCTCGAGTGACGTCATTGACTCCCAGAGAGGTCACCACCACATCGAAGGGCTCAGCCCGGCGTTTACTCATATAGCGCAGCATCTTGGCGGTGGTAAGGCCGCTGCGGGCAATCAACCGCCACTGCAGCTGATACTGGTCTTGCAGTTGCGCCATCAACTGGCCGCTCAACGCCCGCTGCTGCTGGTCGACGCCGACGCCGGCGGCCGCCGAATCCCCCAGTACCAGGATCCTCAACGGGCGCCCCTGCCCCAGTTCACCGCGACGGCGGCCCCGGGCCTCCGGCAGACGCACAATGTTACGCCGTACCTGAATGCCCTGGTACAGCAACAGTGGCCACAGCACCGTGGTAGCCAACAGATACCTCATGATCGATTCCTTTCAACGTTTGAGCCGCTATTCCCTTTATCATATACAAAAAAACCCAGCCATCATGGCTGGGTTTTAACTTTGGTATGAACGGATCAGGCGTCAGCCAAATCCAACTCCAAGTCTTCGACTCTGGCTTTCAACTTTTGCCCTGGACGAAAGGTCACCACACGGCGCGCACTGATCGGAATGTCTTGTCCGGTCTTTGGGTTGCGCCCCGGTCGTTGATTTTTGTCCCTGAGTTCGAAGTTACCAAAACCCGACAGTTTCACTTGTTCGCCACTTTCCAGTGCCAAGCGGATTTCCTCGAAATACGCCTCTACCAGATCCTTGGCATCTTTTTTGTGAATGCCGAGAGTTTCGGTCAGGTGTTCTGCCATTTCGGCTTTGGTTAAGGCCATGATATCAGTCCCTCAACTGAGCGTTGAACTCTTTGGCAAGAGAAGCAACGATGGTATCAACAGCGTCGGCGATGTCTTGTTCTTCCAGCGTACGCTCGACGTCTTGCAAGGTCAGGGCGATGGCAAGGCTCTTTTGGCCTTCCTCAATTCCCTTTCCTCGGTATACATCGAATAAGTTTACGCCAACCAATTGTTTTACGCCAATTTTCTTGATCAAGCTTGTTACATCTCCGGCACCGATAGCGTCATCGACCACAATGGCGATGTCACGACGGCTGGCGGTGAACTTGGAAATGGCGCTGGCTTCGGGTACCTGGCTGTCGGCGATCGCCGCTTGTTCGATCTCGAACACCAGGGTACGGCCGTTAAGACCCAGTTTCTTTTCGTGCTGAGGGTGAATGGCACCAATCAGGCCCACAACCCTACCCGCTTTTACAATTTCAGCGCTCTGACCCGGGTGCAGGGCCGGGTGGCTGGTGCTGCGGAAACTGAAAGCATCGGCGTCGTTGGTCAGGGACAGCATCGCTTCAACGTCGCCTTTGAGGTCGAAGAAATCAACGGCACGAACGGGCATCTCCCAATGCTCGTCACTCACCTGACCGGCGATCGCACCGGCTACCATTACCTCCTGACGGATGCCGTTTTCAGCCTGCTCATCAGGGATAAAGCGCAAACCGGTTTCAAACAGACGCACGCGCGACTGTTGACGGGCCTGGTTGTAAGCCACAGAACCCAGCAGGCCGGTCCACAGAGACAGACGCATGGCCGACATCTCCGAGGAGATGGGATTTGGCAGTACTAGCGGCTCAACGCCCGGGTGCAGACGCTCCTGCAGCTTAGGATCCACGAAGCTGTAGGTGATCGCTTCCTGATAGCCGCGATCCACAAACAGGGAGCGGACGCGTTTCAGAGACAGATCGGCTTCACGGTGCTCCGGCATCTCCAGTTTGGCCACCGGGGCCAGATTTGGAATGCTGTTGTAACCGTAGATGCGCGCCACCTCTTCAATGAGGTCTTGCTCGATAGCCATGTCAAAACGCCAGCTTGGCGCTTTGGCCTGCCAGCCACCGTCGACGACACTGACATCACAGCCCAGACGAGTCAGAATTTCCGCCACGTCGTCATCGCCGATGTGGTGACCCAACAGGTTGTCCAGCTTCTCGCGGCGCAGGGTAATGGTCGCAGCCTGAGGCAGGTGTTGTTCAGACACGGCTTCCACAACCGGACCGACTTCACCACCACAAATCTCGACCAACAGCTCAGTGGCCCGCTCCATCGCCTTAGCCTGAAGCTGAGGATCCACCCCGCGCTCATAACGGTGAGAAGCATCGGTGTGCAGTCCGTAGGCGCGGGAACGGCCCAGAATCGCCAGCGGCGCAAAGAAGGCACACTCCAGCAGCACATTTTGAGTCTCGCCGTTCACACCGCTGTGCTCGCCACCGAAGATACCCGCCAAGGCCAGAGGGCCATTGTCGTCGGCAATCAACAGGGTATCGCTGTTTGGCTTACACTCGCTGCCATCCAGCAGTGTCAGGCTGTCATCGCTGTTGGCCATACGCACCTGAACGTCACCTTTGAGGGTGTCCAGGTCAAAGGCGTGCATCGGCTGACCCAGCTCCAGCATCACATAACCGGTAATGTCGACGATGGCGTCGATGGAGCGGATACCGCCTCGGCGCAGCTTTTCCTGCATCCACAGTGGTGTCGGGGCTTTAACGTTGACGTTTTTAATCACCCGGCCCAGGTAACGTGGGCACTGCTCCGGCGCCTCGACCTTGATGGTCACGCGATCATCAATGCTGGGGACTACCGGGCTTATCTGTGGCTCGGTGACCGGCAGACGATTAAGTACGCCCACTTCACGAGCCAGACCGGACAGGCCGAAACAGTCGGCCCGGTTAGCGGTCAAGTCAACCTCGATGATGCTGTCATCCAGGTTCAAAAATTCACGGAAATCGGTACCGATAACGGCATCCGCCGGCAATTCCAGAATGCCATCGCTCTCAACATCGATGCCCAGCTCAGAGAAGGAGCACAGCATGCCGTGTGACGGCTGACCACGGAGTTTAGCCTTTTTGATCTTGAAGTTACCCGGCAGGACAGCGCCCACTACGGCAACAGCCACTTTCAGGCCCTGACGGCAGTTCGGCGCGCCACAGACGATATCCAGCAGCTCATCGCCGCCGACATTCACCTTGGTCACCCGCAGCTTGTCGGCATCAGGGTGTTGGCCACATTCAACCACTTCACCCACGACCACACCGGAAAATTCACCGGCTACTGCTTCTACGCCGTCCACTTCCAGGCCGGCCATGGAGATCTGCTCGGAAAGCTCGTTGGTCGAGATGGCAGGGCTTACCCACTCACGCAACCAGGATTCACTGAATTTCATTGTCGGCCTCTTACTGGAACTGTTTCAGGAAACGCAGGTCGTTCTCGAAGAACGAACGCAGGTCGTTAACGCCGTAGCGCAACATGGTCAGGCGCTCAACACCCATACCAAAGGCAAAGCCGGAGTACTTCTCCGGATCAATGCCAACCGCGGTCAGTACGTTCGGGTGCACCATGCCGCAACCCAGCACTTCCAGCCACTTGCCATTTTTACCCATGACGTCCACTTCCGCAGAAGGCTCGGTAAAGGGGAAGTATGAGGGACGGAAACGCACCTGCAGATCTTCTTCAAAGAAGTTACGCAGGAACTGATGCAGCACCCCTTTCAGTTCGGCAAAGCTGACCTTTTCAGCCACAACCAGACCTTCCACCTGGTGGAACATCGGCGTATGGGTCTGATCGTAATCATTCCGGTATACCCGGCCCGGACAGATGATGCGGATCGGCGGCTGCTGCTTCTCCATGGTGCGGATCTGTACGCCACTGGTGTGGGTACGCAGCATCAGCTCAGGATTAAAGAAGAAGGTGTCGTGATCGGCTCGAGCCGGGTGATGGGCCGGAATATTCAGGGCATCGAAGTTGTGGAAGTTGTCTTCCACCTCCGGACCGGTGCTCACGGAGAAACCGATCTCAGCAAAAAACTGTTCAATACGCTCGATGGTACGAGTCACCGGGTGCAGACCGCCAGCGGCCAGTTTACGGCCCGGCGCAGTTACGTCGATGGCCTCTGCCGCCAATTTGGCGTTCAGCGCTTCGGTTTGCAGGGATTCGATACGGGCATGCAGGGCACGTTGCACCTGCTGTTTGCCTTCGTTGATCGCCTGGCCCGCCTTGGGGCGCTCCTCTGCGGACAGAGAGCCCAGTGATTTCATCAGAGCGGTAATTTCGCCCTTCTTGCCCAGGAATTGTACCCGGATTTCGTCAAGCGCTTTCAGGTCGCTGGCGGCGTCTACCGCAGCCAAACCTTTAGCGACAATTTCTGCTAATTGCTGCATGATTGTTTTTTCTCTGTACCAACCGCGAAAAGGGGGGAGAGTTTCCGTGAAAACGGTAAATTGTACTGCATTGTCGACCCAAGCTAAACCGCTATTTATCGGCAAAACGGTACTATTCGAGGCTTAACACCAGTTTTCCGCAATTTTGATTGTTTGCCATTCGCCGGTGAGCCGTTTCCACCTGCTCCCAGGGGTAGACGGTGTCCACGGTTGCCCTCACCTCGCCCTCCGCCAACGCAGCACCAAACTCGGCTTCAAAATTACTGATAAGACTAGATTTATACGCTTCACTTCGGTTTCTCAGCGTTGACCCCATCATGGTGATGCGCTTACTCAGTAACTGGGCAAAATCCAATTCACCGTAGCGACCACCGAGCATCGACAGCGTCACCAATCTGGCGTCGCAATTCATTACCTTGAGGTTGCCCTTGAGGTAATCGCCGCCCACCACATCCAGTACCACATCGACACCGGGGCAGGTCTCTGCCCAGGGGCCGCTGCGGTAATTTATGGCCAGGTGCGCCCCCAATTGACGGCAGTACTCCGCCTTAGCCTCACTGGAACAGGTCACCACCACCCGGGCATCGGCATAATGGGCCAGTTGAATGGCCGCGCTGCCCACTCCGGAGGCGCCGGCATGAATCAGCACCGTCTCTCCGGCACGCAGCCCCGCCAAGGCAAACAACGCCTGATAGGCGGTCAGAAACGCTTCCGGTATGGCCGCCCCCTGTTCAAAGCTAAGGTTGTCCGCCAACGCCATTACCTGGCCTGGCGGCACACGCACCTCGGACGCGTAACCTCCGCCATCCAACAGCGCCATCACCCGCTGACCACAACGCCATGGACCGCAGTCACAGGCGATCTCTCCCGCCACTTCCAGGCCGAGGATCTCGCTGGCCCCGGCGGGAGGGGGGTATCGACCGGCTCGCTGCAACAGATCGGCACGATTGACGCCGCTGGCTTTTACCCGAATCCGTGGCCAATGCGGGGGGGCAACCATTGACGGAGATTCTGTGATGATTAAATGGTCTTGCGGGTCAATGGTTATCGCTTTCATTACCGATTCCCGATCATGAATGAGGAATATTTGTGATTCACATCACCAAACCCACCGGAATCCCTAAAGGGAATGAGCCAGGGTTCGATATCATTTGGAAGTTGTTGTAATTACTGCTTTTGAGAGCATACATGTCTGACTCTATTACCCTTGGCTGGCTGGATCGTCTACTGATCAGCCTCTCCCTTCGCGCAAAGTTCGCCATGTTGGCGGTGTTCCCGCTATTGGGCTTTCTGTTGATCGCCGGTGCGGTACTTAACTCCGTTGAAGCCGAACTGGTACACGCCCACCAGCAGGAGCAGGTTCTGCAAGCCGAACATCTGGCCAAGGTTCTGTCTGCATTACCCGCCGATACACGTCAACAGGCGCTATCAAATCTCGGTGATGTCAGGCTGATGGCGCAAAGCAGTGACTACACACTGGCACAAGCGGCCCGGGCAGGCAAACCCCTGGTTAACGGCGACACCGTGCGTGCCGCCGCATTGATCGGTTCCGAGCAGATGGTGGTGGTCAACGACAGCTTCAGCGTCAATGATGAGCTGACCCGCATCTTCAAGTTGCCGCTGATTCTGATCATTTTTGTGGCAACCTTCTGCACCTCCTGGGCTGTGGCTGTCCGACGCTTTGTGATCGGAACCATGGACTTTATGCGCGAAGTCATGGCCAAAGCCTGTGCCAACGATCTGACCGTACGTCTGGACTTTGCCCCCGGCCGTGACGATTTCCGTCCCCTGGCCAACTCCATCGACGCCTTGATAGCCACGCGCCGCAATGTGGTTAATTCCCTGCGGGTGACCTCCGATGACATCAACACATCGGCCCACCAGGTACTGAAACAGAGCCAGGCCTCTAACGACATGGCCATTGGCCAGCGTGAACACCTGGACAGCCTGGCCTCGGCCATGGAAGAGATGACTGCCACCGTGAAGGAGGTGGCCACCCATGCCGAGCACACCGCCGAGGAAACCCGCCAGGCCAACGAGCAGTCTCAGCATGGTCATAAAAACATCCAGGATACCGTGTCCGCCATCGAGGCTCTGGTCAGCGATGTACACAACGCCTCCGCCGCCGTCAACCAGGTGCACAGTAACGCCGCCAAGATTGATGAGGTGGTGACCACCATTAACGGCATCTCCGAGCAGACCAACCTGCTGGCATTGAACGCCGCCATCGAAGCGGCCCGGGCCGGTGAACAGGGCCGGGGCTTTGCAGTTGTTGCCGATGAGGTTCGTACCCTGGCCGCCCGTACCCAGGACGCCACCGTCGAGATTCAGAAGATGATCGAAGAGCTGCAAACCGGCACCCAGAGCCTGGAGCAGGTGATGGCCAGTACCGTGACCATGGCAGAGTCCGGTCGCAACCTCATCAGCCAGACCGGCGAAGATCTGCAGAAGATCACCGAGCATTCGGATCGGGTCAACAGCATGAGTGCCCAGATCGCCACTGCCGCCGAGCAGCAGACCGCGGTCGCCAACGAGATCGCCGCCAACCTGACTCAGGTTCGCAACCAGTCCCATGAAGTGGAGATGGCCGCCCAGGAGTCAACGGCCGGCTGCAATGAGCTGACCCGCACCGCCGACGACCTTAAACAACGCTTGTCAGGCCTGCGCACCTAAAACCCCGCCGATAAATCCGTGCCCAATCAGCCTCGTCATCGACGAGGCTGATTCATTTTTGCGATCTTTTTCACCATTGTGGCTAGAGAACAGACCACTGCCCCCCTATCCTTTCCCATGTTGAAGCTGGTAAACTGGCGGTAAATCAGACAAAGGTATGACCTTTGTACAATGTGAGGCCAGCGGTTCTCTCCTCCGCGCCTCCTATTGGCCCCACTGACGTAGGAAGATCAGATACGATGCTGACCCCGGCTGCCCTTAGCGCAGATGAAGCAAGCCGCTATCACACGCTCCTGCAAACCCACTCGGGCACCGAAGTGGCGCTGCGTGCCATTCGGCCCGATGACAAGTATCAGATGCTGGATATCTACCCCACGCTGTCTCCCCGCACCCTGTACATGCGGTTCTTCCGTGTGATCGATGCCCCATCACTGGAAGACATTGCCCGCTACACGACCGTGGACTTCGCCCTGCAACTGGCTTTCGTTGTTACTCTGGGTCCCGAGCAACGCATGGTGGCAGCCGGTCGTCTGATTCGCGCCACCGCTCAATCCAAGGTGGCAGAACTCTCCTGCCTGGTGGTGGATGATTGTCAGAATCGTGGCATCGGTAGCGTTTTGGTGTCCGAGCTGTTTAAAACCGGCCACCGGTGGGGGGTGGATCAGGTTATCGCACTGGTACACAGCGAAAACCATCCAATGCTCAGGCTGCTGAAAAACCAAGGCTATCCTTGCGAGATGCTGTACGACGAAGGGGAATTCACTGTCACCCTGGACATCAGCCAGGAGCCCACTCAGGCTAACAGCGTCAGCTACCAGACCTCCATTGGTGCCATGCACCAGGTGGTGTAAACCACAAGCCGCCGTTCGGTTACCGCTCCCAACCTGTCACGCACTCTTCTGCGACCAGCACCACGGCCGCTACTACCCCACCCAAACCGTGTCGCCTGCGCAAGAATGACAAAATCAAAGACGCTGGGTACCCGCGTCCGCGGGCACGACGGAAGGTCAGTTGACGCTGGGTGTTACCCGCACTCCGCAGGCTCGACCACCCTCACCCGTCGCCCTTGCGAACGCGAGGGTCCAGTGGCTTTAAAAA
>NZ_FNEM01000009.1:0-138064 GCF_900100175.1 Ferrimonas sediminum | reverse complement strand
AAAATCAAAGACGCTGGGTACCCGCGTCCGCGGGCACGACGGAAGATCAGTTGACGCTTGGTGTTACCCGCACTCCGCAGTGCACGACCACCCTCCCCCGTCACCCTTGCGAACGCGAGGGTCCAGTGGCTTTAATGGTGATACGTCCAAAGACGCTGGATTCTCGCCTGCGCAAGAATGACAAAATCAAAGACGCTGGATTCTCGCCTGCGCAACAATGGCAAAGCACACCCCGTTTTAACGCTCACCAACAAAAAGAGCGGCAATCGCCACTCTTAGTTAAGTCTCAAAAAAAACCGTTACTGTACGATTCCCATTATCTCGCGGTACTGATGCGCCTGGGCGTAATAGGCCTGACGCTCCTTTTTAGCCATCGAAGAGGCCATAGGAATATCGGCTTTCAGAGCATCCACCGGACGGCCATTAATGTGGAACTCATAGTGCAAGTGGGCACCGGTCACCCGGCCGGTGGCACCAGACAGGCCGATGCGCTGCCCACGACTGACCCGCTGGCCTTTGCGAACCTGAATCTTCGACATGTGAAGATAGCGGGTCCGATATCGACCACCGTGGTCAATCACCACATAACGACCGGCATAGGGGTGGTTTTCCACCCGGGTCACCACCCCGTCTCCCGCCGCCAGCAGAGGGGTACCGCCGGGCAGCGCCCAGTCGGTGCCATTATGCGGCTTTACCCGCCCGGTGACCGGATGCTTGCGATGGCGGTTGAAGTGATCACTGATACGGTACTTCCCATTAAAGGGACGCGCCAGGAAGGCTCGCTGCAGGCTGTTCCCGTCGGCATCGTAGAACTGACCATCAATATGACGGAACGCGTCCACCTCTTTACCCCTAAGCACAAAGCTGACGGCCAGAATCTCATGATTACCGGTAGCCACGTCATCCACAAACTGGGAGCGACGCACCACCCCGAACTGATCACCGGCGCGCAGATCGCGGCGGAAATTCAACTTATCCTTAAACAGGTTCTCAATCTCGGCCACGTCGTTGGCATTCAGCCCCGCCTGCTGAGCCACCCGGGCAAAGCTGCCTTTTACCTCACCACGGATGCCGGTGGACAGCCACTGGCCGTCAAGGCGGATCTCTTCCACCTCGTACTCTCCCGGCGCCACCTGAGTGAACCGCACCTTGTGAGCCGGGTTGAACACCAGTTCCAGTTTCTGCAGATCATTATCGGCTTCATCGAGCCAGAAGTTGAGGCGGTCACCGACTTTCAGAGTGTCGAGGGCAAGCACCGAATAATCGGCTTCCAGCACTTGGTACATCTGCTTTTGGCTGATACCAATCAGAGAGAAGATACGGCTGAGGTTGTCGCCTTTGGCAATCTCATAACTGAGTGTTTCCGGCAGGGCGACGCTGTCGAAGTTAACCAGTTCGGGCACCGGTTCGGTGGTGAGATCCGGCAACATGATCTGACCATGCTGAGAACTGGGCAGCAGTGCGTACAGGGCAATGCTCAGCGCGCCGGCCATCAGCCACCAGGGCTGGATGGCGCGAAAATCCAAAGCCTGTAACTTCTGTCGCACGGCTCGCTCCATAACGATAATTCGTAAAATCTGCAGGACAAATTGCCCCGTTGCCTGGGCAATGTCAAAAAGGATGACCAAAGATCTGACCGGGAACACAGTAAACGGTTCCCATTTCAGTAAAAAAAAGTGAGTTAAACCGGCTTTCGCAGCGTCAGATGAGTGTAGCGCCCCAAATCACAAAACACCGGCTTTTCGGAATACTCCAACTCCAGCTCCAGCAGTCGTGGCAGCGATTGCTCCTGCCGGCCTTTGTCCCTAAGGTAATCATGAATCACCCTGACCCCCACCTGCCGCTCCAGCACCATTCCTGCCTCGGTAAGCCACTGAATCACCTGTTGATTGTCAAAACCATGCTTAGGCGCCAATTTGACCTTCTTTTTACCGTGCACCATGGTATGACCCAGATTATCGAAGTTGCCGGCAACCAGGTTATGCATCTCCATACCACGATAGTTAAAGAACATCAGCGACAAATAGCCACCGGGTGCCACCTGTTCAAGCAGCCCCATCAGGGTCTGCTGCGGCTGTTCCAACCACTCCATCACCGCATGGCACAACACCAGCGGATAGGGTCCGCCCTCACGGCTCCCCAACTCTTGAAGTGGGCTATGGTGGGTGATTAAACGATCGGTCACTCCCAACGCCTGGGCCCGGCTCTGCGCCTGCAACAACATCTCTCGGGAAAGATCGCACAACAGTATGGAGTGGCCGCGCTGGGCCAATTGCAACGACAACTGGCCCTGACCGCCTCCGGCATCGAGAACCGGGCAGGCATCGGGTAACTGCGGCAAAATGTGCTGGGTTAACTCTCGCATCAACACCGCTTCGCGGATCTTTCCTTTGCTGCTGTCGTAGATATTGCGGGCGAATTTTGATGCCCGGGTGTCAAAGTTAACGTCTGCCACTGCTGCCTCTTACCGAATCGTTGACCCAACGGGTGCCAACGCACATTGTCATTATCCCGCCGCAACTGTAAAGCGCTCAAGAGCCAAAGCGCCATCATCAGGATGAAAACTGAACAGCGCTCCCCGCAGCAACGCTCAGGGGGATCTGTTTGTATACCCATGGTGAATATGGGGTTAAAAATATGACCTGTCGCATGTTTTTACGGTCCTACCTTGTCTAAAATTAGCAAACCATAATAAAACTGATTCTCACTACTATGCACAGTCACAGTCTCCATCGCTGGCAACACAACCACCAGTTTGCCCAGCAGCAGGAAAAGAACGAAAAACGCACCCTGTACGCCGTACTGATCACCGCCGCCATGATGGTAATTGAGATCGCCACCGGTTACCTGACCGGCTCCATGGCGCTGCTGGCCGACGGTTGGCACATGGCCACCCACGTGGCGGCATTCGGTTTGACCCTGTTTGCCTACAGTTTTGCCCGTAAAGCCGCCAAAGATGCCCGCTACAGCTTTGGCTCCGGCAAAGTCAACATTCTGGCCGGCTTCACCAGCGCAGTCGCCCTGGTGCTGGTGGCTGCGATGATGGCCATCGAGTCCATCTGGCGCCTGATCGAGCCTGTGGCCATCGACTACAACAACGCCCTTATCGTGGCCGTTGTCGGCCTGGTCATAAACGTCGTCTGTGCCTACCTGCTTCACCAGGGAGATGATCACCACCATGGCCACTCCCACGGACACAGCCATGGCCATTCACATGGCCACAGCCATCATGATCACGACCATCATCATGCCCACGGCCATGGCCACAGCCACGACCACAACCTGTACGCCGCCTATCTGCACGTCATTGCCGATGCGCTGACGTCGCTGACGGCCATCTTTGCCCTGCTGGCCGCACGCTATTTCGACATGCCAGGACTGGACCCGATCATGGGCGTGGTTGGCGCGGTGATCATTACCCGCTGGGGCTGGGGCCTGATCAAGGACACCTACCCGACCCTGCTGGATCGCTGTCCCAACGATACCCTGGCGGAAAAAGTCAGCCACCGCATTGAGGCGGATCGGGACAACCGCATCGCCGATCTTCACCTGTGGAAGGTCAGCGGTCACCACAGTGCCGCCATCATCAGTCTGGTGACTCACCACCCACAAGATCCCGAGCACTACAAGCAGCTGCTTAAGGATCTGCCGGAACTGAGCCACATCACCGTCGAGGTGCATCACTGCCAAGACACTCCCTGCCTGGATTGAGTCTGGCCTCTCGAAGCCAAGCTGCGGCAGTCCGTCACCCGGTGACAGACTGCCGCCATCCTCTCTGGCATTAAACCCGCCTGAAGAGCAGAAGGTTTTCACCTTCGGCCTTGCCTCAGCCAGCCATGGCACCTACAATCCGCGCCAATCATGAAATCTTGGAAATGACTATGCAAAATAGCGTCGTGCTGGTGAAAGGGCGGGAGAAATCCCTGCAGCGTCGCCACCCCTGGGTATTCTCCAAAGGGATTAAGAAGGTCAATGGCAACCCCGGCCTGGGAGACACCGTCGAGGTGCTGTCCCATGATGGGCGCTGGCTGGGGCGCGGGGCCTACTCGCCACAATCCCAGATTCGAGTGCGGCTATGGAGCTTCGATGCCAATGACACCATTGACGAGTCATTCTTCCGTCGCCGTATAGAACGAGCCCAGGCCGGACGCGATGCCCTGCCCCGGGAACACGAGATCAGCGGTTACCGGCTGGTCGCAGCCGAGTCTGACGGTCTGCCCGGCATCACCATCGATCGCTTTAATGACGTGCTGGTGTGCCAACTGCTGAGCGCCGGCGCCGATGCCTGGCGTGACACCCTGGTTAAGGTGCTGGGTGACCTGTACCCGGAGTGCGCCATCTATGAGCGTTCCGATGTGGACGTGCGCAAGAAAGAGGGGTTGGCGCCCACCACCGGCCTGCTAAAAGGGGAGCTGCCACCCCAGCCGATGGCGATCAAGGAGAATGGCCTGAAACTGCTGGTAGACGTTGTCACCGGCCACAAAACAGGCTACTACCTGGATCAACGGGACAACCGCCTGGCGTCCAGCCGTTACGTCAAAGACCGCAGCGTGCTGAACTGCTTCAGCTACAGCGGTGGCTTCGGTACCTACGCCCTGAAAGCCGGAGCCTCGCGCGTAGTCAACGCCGACGTTTCCGCCCCTGCCCTGGCACTGGCCAAACAGAATGCCGAACTCAACGGTCTGGATCTGTCCAAGGCCGAGTTTGTCGAGGCGGATGTATTCAAACTGCTGCGGGAATACCGGGACCAAGGGGTTCAGTTTGACGTGATCATTCTGGATCCGCCTAAATTTGCCGACAGCAAAGCGCAGCTGATGGGCGCCTGCCGGGGCTACAAGGACATCAACATGGTGGCCATGCAGATCCTAAAACCCGGTGGTACCCTGCTGACCTATTCCTGCTCAGGCCTGATGGAATCCAACCTGTTCCAGAAGATTGTCGCCGATGCCGCCATCGATGCCGGACGGGACGCTCAGATCATCGAGCGCCTGAGCCAGGCCGGGGATCATCCCATCGGCAGCGCATTTCCTGAAGGGTTCTACCTGAAAGGGTTGGCAGTACGGGTCTGGTAACCCCAGCTGCAACACCACAAACAGGGGCCGGTCGGCCCCTGTTTGCGTTCATCGCCTTGAGCCGCGGCGAAGATTCACCCTTGCCCCTGCGACGGCACCGCCCGGGTGGCTTCAACCCTGGGCTTGACCCAGACTTCGTTCAACCACAAAGAACCCAGGATAAGAGCACCACCGGCCATCAATCGTCCCCACTCCAGGTTGTGCTGCCACAGCAACAAGTTCACCAGCAGTCCGGCTGGCACCAGCAGGTTGTTCATAATGGCCAGCGCTCCGGCATCCACCTGGCACGCCCCCCGGTTCCACAGGAAGTAGCCTAACCCGGACGCCACGGCCCCCAGCCACAGCAGCACCGCCCACTGGGCCGGTGTCTGGGGTAATCGGTCCGGGTTCCCCTGCATCAAATAGGCCGGCAACGCCACCAGCAAGGCCCCGGCGTAGAAAAACGCAAACACCTGGTGCTGAGGCAGTGCCTGCGACTGCTTCTCCATCCACCATTTGTAACTGGCCTGGCCGATGGCAAAGCAGAGGTTGGCGCCCTGGACAATGGCAAAGCCCAGTAAGAAATCGGGATTGACCGATGCGTATTTGATCACCGCCGCACCTGCCACGGCGATGGCCGCCGTCAACAGGTACCAGGGAGAAAAGCGGCCATGGAGCAAGTCATACCACAGAGTGACGTACACCGGCGTCATCACGGTAAACAGCAGCACTTCGGCCACACTCAGGTATTCAAACGAATGGTAGTAAAAACCGTACATCGCCCCCAGTTGGCAGGCGCCGATGGCCATCAACACCACCGCCATGGGCAGAGAGACCCGCCTAGGTCTTAACCAGGGCAGCATCACCGCCAGCGCCAGAGCAATACGAACCAGAACCGAAAACCAGGGATCCACCCGACCCGCCAAGAACTCACCGATCAGGCTAAAAGAAAAGGCCCACAACAGAGTAACCAGAACCAGGTAGTTCATCACTCCTCTCCTGCCGGGCGACGGTCGACGTCCACCAGATGATGGCCACTGAGCCAGTTACGCCCCAGCAGCAACTTATATTTCATTCGGCTTCTGTCTCTGAGATTGACCCGCACCTCTCGAGTATGCCCGTTAAAGGTTAACGGCAACTCCACCACATATCGGGACTCGGTTCCCTGAGCGTTGCGAACCCGGATAACGTCAACCACCACCGCCGCCAGAGATTGGGCTTGCCCCAATTCATTGCGGCTGGTAAATCGAACCACCTTGCCAATATTGTCGGAGGCGCGAGCTGAAGAGTCTGAGATTCGCACGTTGACGGCGTGCAACGAGGTGGTGGCCGCACCGGTATCGATGCGGGCCAGATAACGAACCGACGCCTTACCCAAGGTAAGATGCTCAACCGGCCCGACAATGGATTTTGTCATGCCATGCCCCTGGCTGGCCACCATCCATACCACCGATGCCAATACTATCGCCTGGATGAATCTGGCCATATTGCTGCTGCACCCTGAATCTTTAAAAGCGCTATTGTAGCAAGGGTTTGGCTTCGGGGCTTGTGGCAATGAGTAACCTCAGGTGTCGCTCCAGCGCCGGCAACCGTGAAAACCCCTGCTGCTGTAGGGGCTGGCGCCGATGCAAGCGATACACCTGAACCTCACCGGGCTCACCCGCCAACAACCCGGCAGTCACGCCCTGAGGGTCCAGACAAACGGCATAGGGCAACTCCCGCAACTTCGGCAGCACAAACCAGCTTGCCACCCAACCGGGAATGGCACTGGTGTCCACCAGATAACGTCCGTCGGGATCGCTCAGCGCACCGGTGGACTCCAGCGCTTTCATGGCCAGGTGCGAACCCGCCTTGTCGTGGGCGAACAACAGCCAGGTCACCTCCTGGCCAAGGTGGCAAGGGTATCCGAACTGATCGGTAAATTCGGCTTCAGGCAGCTCGGCATACGCCTGGACTGATAGGGTCAGAACGCACAAAATGAAGCCGGTAAGCAGAGTCTCGCGCAAAGTTATCCACTCTGGAACAGGGGTGGATTGAGCCTACAAGGGCGGCGCTGACAACACCAGTACGGCGGAGCAATTCGGCGAAGCGGATCGCAAACCGCATAGCCAATTAATGACGGTGGTGCTGAACCTGTTGGCTGCGGTAAACCTGAGTGGCGATGAGCGGAGCCAGGCCCGCCGCGTCCAGAGCCAATCCCAGCTTGTCGTTATAGAAGGCCAGAACCTCGGTAATCACCAACGTCAGCGACTGCTGCTCCTCCTCGGCCATTCTGACGGCCACCCCCAAATCAAAAGCCAATGCCAGATTGCAGTCCCCCAACGCCTGAACCTGCTCCTTTGTCAGGACAGCCAACAGGCACAACCACATGCTGGCCACCTGCTTGCTGGGTACTTCCATCACCGGAGTCTGGCTGTCCTGAGCCCCCTGCGTCAGTCTGTGCTGATTGTGCATACTCCCTCCCGTCCGCTTACTGCCGCTCTTTGATTTTCCTCTAGTTACCGAATCACGTTACCCCAGCCACCGGGCATTGAAAACCCCGCCAATCGCCTTTTTATAAAGACAGTTCACACACTGGCGCCCTTAATCCCCGCTTAGCTGGCGTTGTTAACAGGTGGCAGTTACACTGACGCCATTCCTCCCTGCCGAGTTTCACTGATGCTGTTTATCTCTGACATTCATGGCTGCCTGCCTGCGCTGGAACGCGCACTGGAGTGGGCCCAGCGCAAATCTTGCCGCCACCTTATTCTTCTGGGGGACGTGTTGAACCACGGTCCCCGCAACCCGGTACCCGAGGGTTACAACCCCCCCGCCGTCGCCGAGCGCCTCAATCAATGGGCCGACCGAATCCTGGCGGTACGCGGTAACTGCGACTCCGAAGTGGACCAGATGCTGTGTCAGTTTCCTCTGATGGCGGACTACAACAACCTGATGCTGGGAAACAAGCGCGCCTTTGTGACCCATGGCCACCTGTGGAATGACACCCAGTTACCCCCTCTGGCCGAGGGTGACCTATTCTGTTTTGGGCACAGCCACATTCCCATGGCCCGCTGGCAGGAGAAGCGATTGATGTTCAATCCGGGCTCGATCACCCTGCCGAAAGGCGGATTCGCCCCCAGCCTGGGCCATTTTGATGGTAAGCTACTGACAGTCATGGATTTGGACGGCAACGTCATAGAGCAGGCAAGCATCAATGAATTTTGAACAGCTGATCGCCAAACTGCCTGAGTTTGGCCATAACATCACCATCTTTGCCAACCGTCTGGGACTGGTTCAGGCACAGCTGGAGGTGGATCACATCGCTTTGCGGATAACGGAGCTGAGCGACGCCGAACACCTGAAGGCCCAGTTTGAAAAACGCGGCACCATATTGTCGGACAAGGTGATCAACGGCCGTCCCATCTATCTGATAGAACTGGATCAACCCCTTAGCGTCGGCTCCTGGCAGGTGAAAGTGGTAGAGCTGCCCTTCCCCGATGGCCGTAAGCGCCGGGATGGCTGGGAACACATCGAATTTGTCTTGCCCTGCGGAGCCGACAACGAGCAGCAGATGATGAAGGCGGTCAAGCAATTGCCGGTGATTACCGCCAAGTGGCCGGTCATTGAGGACGGTACCCTGGATATCGAGGTGAAATCCAGCGATTCCAAAGCCGATGACGAACCGCTGCCAAACCCTTCGGTATCGTTTAAAAGCAATCATCTCACCATCAAACTGCACCCCTATGACATTCGTCAGGTGATTGGTGCCCACCCCGCCCCCGGAAAATAGCTAGGGCTGGTGGGTCTCAATGGCCTTGAGCATTCGGCTCAAGGCCAGCTCCAGGGTCTCCCTCGGGCAGGCAAAGTTCAGTCGTACAAACCCCGGAGCCCCAAACTCGGTGCCACACGACAACCCCACCCCATAGTCGGTAAACACCTTAGAGGGAGTTTCCCATCCCAGGCCTCGGCAATCTATCCAGGCCAGGTAGGTGGCTTGCGGTGCCATCAAGGTTACCCCCGCCACCGACGACAGCGTTTGCTCCAGCAGCCGCCAGTTCTGTCCCAGATACTCGGTCAACGCATCCAGCCAGGGTTGGCACTGACTGAACGCGGTTTCCATCGCCACCGCCGCCAAAACATTGTGAGTGGCACAGCGCCCCTGCAACCAACCTTTCAGACTCTGACGCAGACCACCGGGCTTGACGATGGCAAAAGCCATCGGCAAGCCTGCCAGGTTAAAGCTCTTACCCGCCGACATCAGGGTAATGACCCGATCCTGCTCCTGCGCCAGTGCCGACAGCGAACGATGCCGGTGCCCGGGCAGAATCAGATCGCCATGAATCTCATCGCTGATCAGCAACAGTTCATACTGGCGACTTAACGCCAACAACTGTTGCAACTCTGCGTCGGTCCAGATGGTACCGCCAGGATTGTGGGGGTTACACAGCAACAGCCCCTGCATGCCGCCGGCAGCGGCCTGCTCAATCTGCTCCAGAGGCATTCGATACTGACCCGCTTCCATCTTCAGCTCAAAGGCCCGGCCCCGAATATTGAGGTTATCAGCCACCTTACGAATGGGGGGGTAGACGGGCGAGAAGAAGCCGATGTCCGACAGCTGCTGGGATTCCACCGCAAAATTCAGCCCCGGCACCACCGCCGGCAATGTCACCAGCTGCGAAGGCGTTACCTCAACCTGCCAGCGACGGAGTAACCACTGACACACCGCCTGCTTGGTGCCTTGCGACAACACCCCATAACCAAAAATATCGTGTTGCAGCCTCTGCTGCAGGGCCCGGGTAACCGGCTCAGGAATGGCAAAATCCATGTCCGCTACCCACAGCGGCAACACATCCCGGCCAGCATACCTCTGCCACTTCAGGCTATCGCTCTGACGGCGGTCGATGTATTTTTCAAACTCCATCTGCAGCTTCCCCTTGTCCATCCACGACTTTTCCACACTCAGCCCCTATAATGCCGACTATCTTACTCAGTTACAGCTTTCTCTATGACATTGGATATAAAAACCTTCCTTAAAGGGGTGGCCATGGGCGCCGCCGATGTAGTACCCGGCGTATCCGGCGGCACCATCGCTTTTATCACGGGCATCTATGACACCCTGCTGGAGAGCGTTCGCCGCATCAACCCCAGACTCTTCGGTCTCTGGCGTCAGCAGGGCTTTAAGGTGGTATGGAATCACATTAACGGCACGTTCCTGGTGACCCTGCTGTCCGGCATCGGCATCAGCATCGCCTCGCTGGCCAAGGTGATCTCCTACTTGCTGGTGAATCAGCCTATCGGCCTGTGGAGTTTTTTCTTCGGTCTGATTCTGATATCCATTGTCCACATCGGCAAACAGATTGAGGGCTGGTCACCGCAGCTACTGCTGTCTTTGTTGGTGGGCGCCGGGTTTGCCTATCTGATCTCGGTGGCCAATCCGCTGGCGCTGGATCCCACTCCGATCAACATTCTCATCGGTGGCATGATCGCCATCTGCGCCATGATTCTACCGGGCATCTCAGGAAGTTTTATTCTGCTGCTACTGGGGCTGTATGCACCGGTGCTTGGCGCGGTAAAAAACGCCGAGCTGACCACCATTGCCATCTTCCTGGGTGGCTGCGTACTCGGGCTGCTGAGCTTCTCTCACCTGCTGTCGTTCCTGCTTCGCCGCTTCCACGGTGCCACACTGGCGTTTTTAACCGGCTTGTTAATCGGCACCCTGGGCAAAATCTGGCCCTGGAAGCAAACACTGAGCTGGCGGATAAACTCCAAGGGTGAACAGGTACCGCTGCTACAGGAAAACCTGATGCCGGGGCAGTTTGAGTCCATCACCGGCGAGCCCAATCAGCTCTACCTGGCGCTGGCCTGTGCCGGCGTAGGCTTTATGGTTGTGCTGGTGCTGGAAAAAGTAGGTCAGCGACAGGGCTAACCGGTAAAGCGCGCCTCACCATCAAGAAAAGCCTGGGCACCGCCCAGGCTTTTTTGCTTTGATTGGCTAGCTGCGATTGCTGATTTTCTCGCGAATGTCATCCACCGTGGCTCCGAGGCGGGCCAGCGCCTCTTCGTCGGGTTGCAACGCTTCGCAAGGCGGCATCACCGCCGTGGTGTACTGTTTCATTGGGGCACTGGCCAGATTTTTCAGGGCAACCCAATCCATTCTCGGCTCAGTCACCGGCAGAGTGGCCGCCTCATACAAGCACACCGGATGGTCTTGCGGGTAGTACTTTAACAACTTGTCCACCAGCACCTGACGCTGCGACGCCTCCCCTTCGAAGCTGGTGCAACTGGTATCGCCGGCAACCGCAATCTGCCACAACACCATGTAACAGTGTGGCGTGGGCGGCACCTGAAACATCGCCAAAAAACCGGCCTCAAAATGACACATACCGCGGTTACCGGGATCGATGTTTAAATCGGCCATCAAACAACCATCGGCCCCAATCCCTGGGTGGTTTTGTGCTGGCAGCCCCAGCGTCCGAACCTCATTTACCGACCATTTTGAGATCGACGCGAATACGTTCGGGTGCCCGTACAGGGCCAGTACCACCCGTTGCCCCGCGGCCACCGCGCTGACCACCTCATCGGTCATCGCCCGATAAGATTTGGGCCTGGATGATTGCTCATGATAATGACGCTGCAGAGAACGTGCTTTGGGGTTCAGCCCCTCGATGTATTCCTCTGCCACCGGGTGGCCCACCAGATAATAGACCTGGTCCGCATGGCGAATCTGACTCTCGGTAAACTTACTGGTGTGGCGGGGGATGCTGATCCCCAGCCCCACCACGTCCAAACGTCCTTGTGTCATGCGTAACTTCCTTTAAAGGTTTGCACCTGATTACCGCCGCCGTCGAGAATCTCGTCCAACATCCGGTCGGCCCTCAGAATCATCTCCGTCAGGTCCCTCTGACGATTGTAACCGCACACGCCAATGCTGACGGTAACGGCTTGTTTTACATCCAACTCCTCCGGAGGAATCGATTCAGTCTCCAACCGAATCTGCTCGGCAATGGCCTCCGCGTTGGGCCGCGATACGCCGGGTAACAGCAGCGCCAGCTGGTTGCCCCCCAGCCTGCCCAGCAGGCCGTTGCTGCTGCCCTGGCGATCAACCACCTGGCTGGTCCTGGCCAGTACGTCATCACCGACACCGTAGCCATACTTAAGATTGATGCCTCTGAGGCCATCCACCTTAATGATCAACACCGAGATGGGGGTAGATAAGTCTAATTTTGCACACTGCTCGGCGGCGCTTTGTAGCCAGAATATGCGGCTCATGCCTCGAGTAATGGGGTCGAAATGGGCCAGATTGCGAAAATGATCGCGACTGCGGCCCATACGACGGTTAATAATGAACATCCCCAGCAAACCGATCACAATGGCAAAACTGACGGCGATGATGCCTCGGCTGCGATTACGCTCACCCATAAGCTGCGCTTCCTGAGCCTGCTGCAGTGCCTGAGCCTCCTTGACCTGATTCTCCTGTTGCAGGGCATTCATCTCAATTTTTTGCACCGCAAAGGTGATCGAGTTGAGCTTTTTCAGGTACAGCTCTTTGAGTTCAAGGGCGGCGGCATAGAACTCTGCCGCCTGCTGAAACTCACCGGCGGCAAAACTGACTTGAGCCCTCAATACTTCAATTTCGTAGGAGGATTTATCCTGAGCCAGATGCCGGAGTTCATTAGCAGAGTTATCGATGTGCTCTCTGGCGCGGTCCAGTTCGCCCTTGCCCAGATAAGCTTTGGCATAGAGTAGGTGAAGGGAGTCTCTGGCATAATCGATATTATTGTCGGAATAGAGCTTTTGAGAATCAGCCAAAATAGCCAGCGCTTCATCGTATTTTTTAAAGTGGATTTTTACATCCGAGTAATACAGCTCCCACATGATAATCTCGTAATTATTGCCATCCGAATGACAACGTTCTCGAGATTTTTCTAGTTTTGCCAATACTTCTTTATAGCTGCCTTTGAGTTTTAAAATATGCTGATCAACCATGCTTTCCATACAAGTTGGCTCAGCACCTTTTTGACGATAAAGTTTGGCGCGCTCCATATAATAGGATGCGCTTTCATAGTCATCAATCAGCGTGTAATGATTCGCAATTGTAGATAACAGGTCAAATTTGATCGCGTCATCATCGACACGGTCAATATATTTGGTTGCAACTAAAAATAGCCGAATGGATTCGACAAATTCGCCTAGAGCATTTGCATTAATTGCCTGAATTTTGCTGCTGTAGATAAATTCCTTATAAAGCTTATTATCCAGCGCACACTGGGCTGCCAACTGCGCCCTTTCGTAGGAACGCCGGTACTGCCCTATCCCCAGATGACTCACCGCCGCCACCTGCAGCGCCTTACAGAACTCATGCGGTTTCAAATAATTAAATCGCTGCAGTAACAACTCCGTTTGCTGCAGCGCACTTTTGGGGTCTTCTTTTGCCAAACCGAAAAGAAACTCCAACTCCTGGCTTTTACCATTAACATTATTATCGACAGACCATGCCGGCAGGGATAGGCAACAAACTAATACCACGGAAAAAATATAACGCATTTGCCGATACCCCAAATTCACAATGCCACAACATTTAAAAAAACGGAGTCTACCACCAAATCACTTTAAAAATGAACGAAATGCAACAATCCGTTCATTGAAGAATCGTCATTACCACTGGCAATCAGCTGTTCAATCTGCCGCAAGCCTTCGGCTTCCAGTTCAAACTCTTGGTACACCTGATTTGGATCCACAGAAAAACGCTGACTCAGCTCTGCGTCCAGCCCCAACTTGATTAACAGTTGCTGTGCTTTTGTAGACATCACACACTCCTTGTGCAATTGAGAAAAAGAAAAGATGCCGCCACATCTGGCCCGCTACCGCCTGAGAAATATCCTTATTTCAGGCACTTCTCAGAGCAAATGGCCGTCAGAGGTCGACATCTGGATGCTATCAACAAGCTCAGTGATGCTCAACCACTAAGTTGATTCTAAAATCACTTTTTCTGCTTTCCTGGCATCTCAGGTACCAGCAACTGAGGATCCAATCGCTCGCCGTACCAGTTGATGCGCCAGTCCAGGTGGGCGCCAGTCACCCGGCCGGTCGCGCCCACTTCGGCCACTTCCTGGCCTTGGCTGACCCGTGTACCCGGCTTCACCAGCAACTTCGACAGGTGCAGAAACGAGGAGGAAACCCCGTAACCATGGTCGATGATCAGGGTGCCACCAGAGTAGAACATGTCCGGCACAGCCAGAGTGATCACCCCGTCAGCAGGCGCCACCACCCTGGTACCGGTGGGTACCGCCACATCCACGCCGAAGTGAGGCCGTTTGGGGACACCATTGTAGATACGTTGGCTGCCGTACACACCGGTAATGGGGCCGATCACAGGCCAGATAAAGTTCTGTTGCCAGAACAGGGAATCTGAATCGGTGGCACGAGCCTGACCGACCTGGGCGCTGTCTTTGCGGGCCCGTGCAATCGCCTCAGGATCCGGCTCCATGATTTTTTTTGCGATGCCTTTGATACTCTGAGTCCGGTAACTGCGCTTATTAAGTTGAATATCGTGGGTATCGGTTCCGCCCCGGGGGCCAACCACTTTCAACTGATGGCTCAAAGGCGCATCGCGTCCGAAACCCATCACCAGATTGCCATCGGCATCCACCCGCACCATTTTTTCGTTCAGCCAGACCTGGCTGCCCGGGGCGACTTTCGCCCTAATTAACGAGCCCTGTGTCAGCGCCCCCTGCAGCTCTAACGCAGCAGCTTGTGAAGCAAAAACTGACAAAATAACAACAATCAACCTGTATATCATCGCACTTCCTTATAGGCGAAACCGAGCCCAGTCCGCTATTATAAGCGGCGCCTACACCCTTACAAGAGCATAAACGCCGCCATGAAAACCACATTGATAAAAAATGCGACCCTGCTTAACGAGGGCATTCGCCAGCAAAGTGACCTGCTGATTGATGCAGGACGCATCGCCCGAATCGCTCCCACCATTGAGGCTCCTGCCGGCGCCGACATCGTTGACGCCAGCGGAAAGCTGTTAATTCCCGGCATGATTGACGATCAGGTTCATTTCCGTGAACCGGGGCTTACCCAAAAAGGCAGCATGGCCACCGAATCCCGCGCAGCAGTCGCCGGCGGCATCACCAGCTTTATGGAGATGCCCAATGTGAATCCCCAGACCACCAATATCGATGCGCTGGAAGCGAAGTATCAACGCGCCGCAGAGGTATCAGTGGCTAACTATGCGTTTTACCTCGGCGCCACCAACGACAACCTTGAGCAGATTAAGAACCTGGATCCCCAGGCCGCCTGTGGCATTAAAATTTTCATGGGCGCTTCTACCGGCAACATGCTGGTGGACAACAAGGACACCCTGGAAGCCATTTTTGCCAACGCCCCGGTGCCCATCGCCACCCATTGCGAAGACACCCCGATGATCGACGCCAACGAGGAAGCGGCCCGGGCTAAGTTCGGCGATGCGGTACCGATGAAGCTCCACGGTGAGATTCGCTCCCGTGAAGCCTGCATCAAATCCTCGCGCATGGCGATTGAACTGGCGAAAAAACACGGCGCCCGGTTGCATGTGCTGCACATCACTACCGCCGAGGAGCTGGCCCTGTTTGAGGCCAATAAATCTCTGGACAGCCTCAAAGACGCCAACATCACCGCCGAAGCCTGTGTCCATCATCTGTTCTTCTCCGACGGAGATTACGACACCCTCGGCAGCCAGATAAAATGCAACCCCTCGGTGAAAACAGAGCGGGATCGCCAGGCGATTCTGGATGCGGTAAAGCGGGATGTTATCGACATTATCGCCACCGACCATGCCCCCCACACCTGGGAAGAGAAACAAAACACCTATTTCAAAGCCCCATCGGGCCTGCCTCTGGTGCAACACGCACTGCAGTCGCTGTTTGAGCACTATCATGACGGTAACCTGAGCCTGGAAACCATCGTCCAGAAGACCAGCCATGCGGTGGCGGAGCGTTTCAACCTCAAAGAGCGCGGTTATCTGCGTGAGGGCTACCACGCCGATCTGGTACTGGTGGATCTGGACAAGCCCTATACGGTCAGCAAAGACAACCTGTTGTATAAGTGCAACTGGAGTCCGTTTGAAGGCCGTACCTTCCGCTCAACCATTGCCTCCACCTGGGTTGGCGGCGTTCGAGTGTTTGATGGCAGCACGGCCACCAGTGACCCGGTGGGCCAGCGATTGCAGTTCGATCGTTAATCCCTGCCTGGATCAAAAAAGCCTGGGCATTGCCCAGGCTTTTTTGTTTTAGTGGATTCAGGTTACAAGGTTAACCTGGCGTCACTGTCGGCCGTCTTGAAAGTGGGTGCCAGCCCCTCATGGTGCCACATGCCATTTTCCGGATAGGGCACCAGTTGCGCCTCGGTTCCCGTCTGATTGACCACCTCCTGAATCGCCAGCCAGGTAGTCTGTCCCTGCTCTGTCAGGCGGTAGTGGTACTCGTACTCCGGTTTGCGGAACATCAAAATGCCCTTCAGTGCAGGCAGATAGTCTTTAGAGGCATACTCCATCGGCAGGAACGCTTCCCGATGGTGACCCTTAGCATCGGTGTAACTCACTTTGGTCATCACCGGTCCGGCCAGGTGTTTACCAACCGGCACCTTGAAGCACAGCTCAAACTCCTCGGCTTTCACTGCCGAAACCACTTGCGTCGGCTCCAGAAACTGCTGCTTCGGTGGCGCGCAGACACATCCGGCCAACACGGTGACCAACACCAAAACCCCATATCGCATCAGTCTGCCCTCTAGTCGATCAGGTAGTATTCCACGGTAGACACTACTCTAACTTTTTTTACATGCGGGGTAGTTGAATCTCGGTCACGAATCGAGAAAATGCCTTGCTGGGCCCGCTTTATCTTCCCCAGGGTGCTCCGGGAGTCCTGGGCAAACCGCTCCGCCACTTCCCGGGCGTTGCGAGTCGACTGCTCAATCATTTGGGGCTTCAGTTGGTTAAGCTCTGTGAACAGGAATTCGGTTCGCGCGTTGTAGCCTTCCGACGCCAGGTTGACCCCCTGCTTCGCCAGGGTAAACAACTGCTGACGGGCCGTGATCACGGTCGTAACTTTGTTGGTATACAAGGTCACGGTTGCCGTACCACTGTAACGAAGCGGCGATTGCTCACCACCATAAGATTGCGCCAGCTTGTCGGTGACTTCCGGGGTATTGAGGGTGATCTCAGCATCGCTGAACCCCTGCCGTGCCAGAAACGCACTCACCTGCTCGGCCTGGCGCTCCAGTGAATCGTATACCTGGGTAAGATCGTTATCGGCAACGGAGAAACGAATTGGCCAGATGGCGATATTGGCGTCCACCTCTTGCTCTGCCAACCCCTTCACCACCACGGTACGATCCAGCAGCTTAAATTGCTGCATGCCATGACTCAAAATCAGTGCCGCCAGAGCCATGGCTATGGCCAAGCAAAGACCGAGTATTAAAGAAGAGCGGTTAGACATCCTTTTCCTCCCAGAAGAGTGAGTTATAAGTTTTATTAGGGTCTAAAGCCTTTGACGCCAGGACAGTTATAACATGAGCCGGAGCTTCATGCCTCCCAATCCGCACCACCAACCGGTGCAAAATGGTGGTTGCGGCCACTCCTATCAACAGCGACCGGGATCTTAAAAAACAAAAGGCCAGCGATAGCGCTGGCCTTTTGAATTGTGAGCATCATCAGAAAATCAGATGTGCCATCAGGGCGATTACCGGCAGCGACACCAGGGTACGCAGCAGGAAAATAACGAACAACTCAAACACATTGATTGGAATCCGGCTGCCCAGCAGCAGTGCGCCAACTTCAGACATGTAGATAAGCTGAGTCACCGACATCGCCGCAATTACAAAGCGGGTCATCTCATTGTCGATGCCAGCGGCAATCACCGAAGGGATGAACATATCGGCAAAACCCACCACCATGGTCTCAGACGCTTCCTGGGCAAAGGGGATTTGCAACAGCTCAAGCAGCGGAACAAAAGGGGCACCCAACCAGGCAAACAGCGGCGTGTACTCGGCAATGATCAGGCCGACGGTTCCGATGGCCATAACTACCGGCAAAATACCAAACACCATGTCGATGGCGTTTTTTACGCCCTCTTTGGCCACACTCAGCGGGCTGTCGATTTTGTCGACCGTCTTAAGGGCATTCTGGTAACCGTAGGACAGGACGCTGTGACCGGCAGGAATCATCTCCGCATCGGCCGGGCGCTTGCTACCATCAATCAGCAGATCTTTTTTATTGCGCAGTGGTGGCAGACGCGGCACCACCACGGCAACCACAAAACCAGCGATACAGATGGTGGCATAGAAAGGCACAAACAGGTGCTCCAGGCTGACCTGGGCAATCACTACCAGACTGAAGCTGATGGATACTGCGGAAAAGGTGGTACCGATCACCGCCGCTTCACGCTGGGTGTAGCACTTATCTTCATACTGCTTGCTGGACATCAAAATACCGACACTGCCATCACCCAGCCAGGAGGCCAGACAATCAATGGCGGAGCGGCCTGGCAGGTTGAACACAGGACGCATGATCTTGGTCAGCAGGGTACCGATCAGTTCCAGTAAACCAAAATGGGTCAGCAGTGGCAGCAGCAAGCCGGCAAAGATAAACACCGAGAACAGGGTTGGTAGCAGATCACCAAACACAAAGGCACCGGTATCACCACTGATCACCATCTCCGGGCCACTACCCGTCACCACCATAATCACAAAAGCCGCGCCCAACAATCGGGTCACAGCCCACAACGGGGAAACGTTCAACAGACCATTGAGGAAGCTGTGGTTAGTGACAAACGCCGGACGCAGCAGTTTAGTCAGAATCGTCAGTGCTCCCATCAAAATCACCACCGCGGCCACGACCGACGACAAGGACTCACCGATGGCGGATTTCAGACCATTGGCCAGAATGGCGATGGGAATGGTCAGCCCCTCTCCAGACATGACCGGAGTCATGAACAAAAGAACCCCCATCAGGGAGGGCAGCAAAAACAGCAGCAGGTTTCTGCTGGTTTTCAACTGAGCGTCGTTTGTTGCTTGCTTGTGCATGGTTGTGCCTTTAATTCTTATCTTATGCGTCTGCCGGCCCCTCTGAGCCCCGCGCAGCGCCGAATTTCGATTCGTATAACACGAGTTGCTGCGCAGATTAGCCCAAAGAGGAGGGGTTGTAAAATATAAATTCTTCCAATTTGCATAAATATGGCGCCAAAACACCAATTAATATAAATAATGAATAAAAATTCGCTTTCCCGGTAAGGTTTTGTAGCGGTTAATTTTTACATCTTATAAACAAAAAGGGCCCTGGCTTACGCTCAGGGCCCTCTCTTTTATGCGATCTCGCTCACGCTTTCAAGCGTCTTTGCAGCTGATCCAACAAAT
This sequence comes from Ferrimonas sediminum, assembly GCF_900100175.1. Lineage (GTDB taxonomy): Bacteria > Pseudomonadota > Gammaproteobacteria > Enterobacterales > Shewanellaceae > Ferrimonas > Ferrimonas sediminum. Next base: position 118,640 of record NZ_FNEM01000009.1, on the reverse strand, counting down.
TGGGTGGCACGCCTTTAATGGTCAGAGTGTCATTCACCTGATCCCAAACCACCCGCTCACCCAGGTGGTGGGCATCAAAACTCACCGAGACCCCGCCGCCGGTGCCGGAGAACTTCTTTAACTGCCGCAGGGTGCTTTGATCGCCGGGAAACGCCTCTTCCAGCTCATAATCGCCAGCAGAGGTAAACTGATAGAACTCTTCGGCGCCATGATCGGCGAACTCATCGGCAATGTCTTTCAATTGCACTTCACCACCGGCGGTAATCTGGGTTTTGCAGTAATCAAATACCGCATCACGACACTGCTGCTGCTCATCCTTATCCAGATCCGTAGTCGCCACATAGTCTTCCAGCGCCTGCACCAACTGCTTATTCTGGGTTTTGGTGTTGACCCCTTCAACGCAACCCATGAAGTCGAGGAAGAAGTCGGCCACCTTGCGACCCGCTCGGCCTTTGACAAACGAGATGTACTTTTTCGAGCCCGGATCGGCCTGCCATTCGGTAAGATCGATGCGTGCCGCCAGCTGCAGGTTCGACAGATCCAGGTGTTCACTGCCATGAACCTCCATCTCCTGAGACACGGAAACGCTGGGCTTAGGCGACATCAGGGCCACAAACAGGTAGTCACACGCCACGTGGTTGTAGGCCGCCATCAGCAGATAGCCGCCCTGGGCAAAGTCGTATTTGGCCAACTCTTTCTCAAGCAGTTGGCTGGCCTGGCCGCTGTACTCCACAAACCCGAGGTTGCCGGTCCGCCATTGAGTTAACGCGTCTTTAAACGCCTCATTGGCCTCGCCATCCCCTTCGGGGACACCAAAATGGCCGAAGCCCTTACCGGCTTTAGCGGTGTAGAGACGATGCAACTCCGCAAGCAGCTCATCCAGTGCCTCTGAGTGATTCAGGGGTTGGGGACGCAAGCGGCAGCGCAGTTGGCCATCGGGTTCCCGCTGCACCGCATGCAATATTGCTTGTTCGATCTTAATCATCTTTTTCCTGGTGTTAGTGGTTAGCGTTCAGATCCGCTATTATACTGCGCCTTTAATTCAACATCACAGGAAAAGCCATGGCTATTCTGTCTAAATACAGCAATGACGACGTAGAAAGCTTGCTGAACGAGCTGATTCTGGTACTGGAGAAGAACGAGACCCCCACGGATCTCGCTCTGATGGTACTGGGAAACGCCGCCACTGACATCATCAACCGCAACATCGCTCCCGGTTCCCGCAAACGAATTGCCGAGCAGTTCGGACAGGCCCTGGCCGCCTCTGTGGACAGCCGCGCCGACGCCTGATTCACCGTGTTCGGTTCAGGGTCCGCCCTGAACCGACTTCGATCCGGCCACCGAAGTCTGGCCAGAATCGCGGTGATTGACCGCACACATTCCTGCCTGTAGAGCAAAAACCGTTTCCAAACCGGTAGATTTACACTAGCTTGCTGGTATAGCGCCTTTTTTCCGCTTAGGATATGGGCTCAAATTTAGGTAAATTACGACGTTCATGCACGCATCCGATCTGCAAAGAGACAAAGTATCCCGCCTGGTCACCTGGGGCCATTGGTTCGCCTTTTTTAATGGATTGCTGGCCAGTGCCATCGCCGTGCGCTACGTCAAGCTCATTGGCTGGCCCGATACCCTGTTGGCCCAGCTCTACTCGGTCATCACCCTGCTTGGCCACTTCTCCTTTGTCAGCTTTGTGATTTTTCTGCTGTGTCTGTTTCCACTGACGCTGATTTTACCTTACTCAAAGATTCTACGGGGTTACGCGGCGCTGTTGGCGACGTTGGCCCACACGGTACTGGTATACGACATTCTGGTGTTCGACCATTACCGCCTGCACCTAAACCCGTTCGTGTTCGACATCTCGTTTTCCGACCTGCCGCAGCTGATCAGCACCCCCTGGCTGCTGATTCTGCCCGCCGCCATGCTGGCCATACAGTTGCTGGTGGCCAACGGCCTGTGGAAACGCATCGAACGACTGAACCGGCGCAACTGGGGCGGTAAGATTGCCACCGTGATGCTGAGCGCCTTTTTGGGTGGCCACCTGATCCACATCTGGGCCGATGCCAATGTGTACCAGCCCATCACCAAAATGGACGAGATGCTGCCCCTGCACTACCCGGCCACCGCCCGCAGCTTTATGGCCAGTCGTGGCATTGTCGACGAGGAAACTCTGGCAGAGCGCACCTCAACAGCGCGGCCGACGTCGCAGCTCAACTACCCGGTTAAACCGATGCAGTGCCAAGCCAGTGATTCGCCCAATGTGGTAATGATCGCGGTCGATGCTCTGAGGCAGGATCTGGTCAACGAACAGACCATGCCCTACCTGAGCCAGTACAGCCAGGCCAGCCATCTGTTCAGCCAACACTACAGTGGCAGCAACGACGCCGACCAGGGTCTGCGCAGCCTGTTTTATGGCTTGCTGCCCGCCTACGAAGAGTCCCTGCAGGCAGACCAGCACCAACCCATACTGACCTCGGTACTGGCCCGACAGGGGTATAAGCTGAATGTGGTCGGTGCCACCATCAGCGGCAATGAGCCGAAGATGACGGTGATGTTCAAGGGCATGACCCTGCACCCTGAGGCCACCTTTGATTCCGCCGCCGAACGGGACATCAACAGCACCCGGCAGGCGCTGCAGCTGATTCAAAACAGCCACTCGCCAAGTTTTACCCTGATTCAGTACCACTCGCCTTCGGTATACGGCACTCCGATCGGCTTTGTGGGTTTGCCCACAGTCAAACCACAGATGGCCATCAACGAAGCTCAGGCGGTGCTGTTCAACCAGTACCGCAATTCGATTCATTTCCTCGACAGCCAGTTACAACAGCTACTGAGTCAGGTGGACAGCGATACAGTGGTGATCATTACCGGCACCGATGGTCAGGAGTTTACCAGCCTGGACAGCCGGTTGAGCCGTAACTTCTCCGATGCCACCCTGCGGGTACCGATGATGATCCGCTGGCCTGGTGAGGGCGGCAGAACCATCAACTACCGCAGCAGTCACTATGGCGTTGCGCCAACCCTGCTGACGCTGCTCGGAGGCTGCACCAATAACACCAAAGAGTACAGCTCGGGCGACACCCTCTACAGCCCGTCAGACACCGATTTTCTGGTGGTGGGCAACAAGCGCTATTTCGCCATCAAAACCGACGCCACCACCACGGTCATCGACAACCGCGGTGACTACCGGGTCTATAACCTGCAAAATCGCCGAGTTCGGGACGCCAAACTGGACGCGCCGACATTGCTTAAAGTGATGAAGGAAAATCGCCGCCTGTTTGCTAAGTGATCGTCACCCAAGTTTAAGACAACGCCCCGGCCGCTCAGCGTTCGGGGCGTTTTTATGCCTCCCCCCCTTGCCAGGGCTCATCCATATTGATGATTTGTGGCCAATTCAGCCGCCAAAACTTGACTACAATGGCCCCAAATCTAACGATGGCCAGACCGTGCCTATGGCCGCCGGTGAGCTCTGGTACATTAACGCCGATCTGGAGCATGAAGTGCATCACCTCGGCCAACGGCCTCACACCAGCCTGGTCGTGGACTGCCGGGTTACCGACGCCCTCAGGCAACTCATCGAGACAGCCCCGTTGAATTCAGCACCAACCCCGCGAACATCAATAACCTAAACCAAAATCAGTATACCCGGATGACACAGCCCCGAGTCATCACCAACGGATAACCGAATCCACTAATTGACCATGACCAGTTATGATGCAAACCAGATTTACGCGAGCTATTAAGCTGTTCTTATTTGGCAATTTCAATCAAATAAATTAATGGCTTAGCTGTTCGAATCACTGCACCCGGTGTTCCGCTCATCGAAGACGACACCGGGCTCTGTTTCTTTGCTCCGGGAGCATGTATGTCAAACAAGAATAACCAGAAGATGGTCGACTGGATCGCCGTGGCCTTCGCCGCTTTTTGCCCCGCCTTCATCCTGGCGCTGCTGGCCGGCATCAACTGAATCCCCCGGGCCAAGGATGGCCCAACCTCCTGCCTGATACTCAAACGCCACCATTGCCGCTATAGTAAGGATTGCAGCCCGACTTACAGGATGTAATCTTTGGGATTTCGACTACTTTGCACCGGTTTACTCTATGTGGGCATCGCTCAATCGGCGACGCTGCCGGGCCTGGAAGCCGCCGCTCGTCAACAGCTGAACGAAGTGTTTGCCACCACCGCCCTGTTAACCGATTCCGATGCTCTGACTCTGGGCTTTGTCAGTTTTGATCCCAATGAATACCTGCCCATCGACAACCCGGATTTCGGTGATGGCAACTCAGTATCGCTGCGAAACGAGCTGGAGGTATACACCCTGCCATGGAGCTGGAATCTGGGGCTGTGGCAAGGGTGGCGCAGTTCATTGAAGGCTCGGCTGAGCTACGTGCGCAGCAAACAGGAGTTGTCGCTGTTTATTCTGGATGATCCAACCCTGGACCTGAATGACGATCGCATCTACTCGCTGTTTCTTCAGCCGAGGCTCAGTTACCCGTTGAGTTCGCGTTGGCGGTTTCACCTGGGTCTTGGCGGTCACCTGATGCGCTACGACAACGAATTCACCTTTCGAAACCGGCAAAGCAAGCTGCTGCAACCTGAACTGGATGGCTCCCTGACCAACATCTCCGTCAACGCCTGGATGGTTCAGCCGGAGGTAGGACTGGATTACCGCTTTGAACGCGGCCGCTCCTACTGGCATTACGAAACCAGCTTCAACTACCTGTGGGGCAGAAGTTTTGATGTAGACCGTCCGGCGCTGCGAGCCGAGCCAAAATCCTGGCGCTGGCTCAATGGCGTCTCTATGCGCCGGCCGTTTCCGGCCTTGATGACCCATCAGGATTACCGGCTCAGCCTCAATCGAATCGACATCGGTGGCGACAGCGTCCGCCCCTTTGATACCCATCATTATTACGAGTTCAGTGCCGAGTGGCTGCTGAATACCAAGACTCACCTGCCCCTGCTGGACAACATCGGTATCGGCCTGCAGCTTAACTACGGCAGCGCCCTCAAAGGAGCCAGCCTGATTCTGGTGTATAACGTCGACTGACAAAAAGCCGGCCACAAAGGGTCGGCCGCGATCACGATCATGATCATCCACCAATCACACCACCAGGGCGTCGCTGTTCTCCAGCAGGTTGAGAAACTCGTCGGTGGTTTTAATCTGCAGATCAATCTTGAACTGATCTGCCAGGGCATACACCGCCGGATTCACGTCCTCATCGGCATCGATGGCCTGTTGCATCTGCTCATCGATGGCCTTAAAGCGCAGTTTATCCTGGGCCAGTTTACGGACACTCTCGGCGCTGAAGGCATCGGTGTTGATCTTTATCTGCTCGACCCGGTACTCGAACACTTCGGCAACCCGCTTGGAGCGCAGCTCCACTTTGGTTGAGAAGATGTCCGCCTTATCGAGCAGATAAACCACGATAGTCGACGCCACGCCACTCAAGGTCGTCAGGGCGATCTCTTTCACAAAGTCAGGCATCGCCGCCAGCGGTCCTTTCAGCAGGGTGTTTTCAAAGGTAAACACCGCAAAAGTCACCGCCGTTGCCGCAAACAGCTTCACAATAGCATCGGCTTTCTGTGCCTTACTCATCTGGTCGCGACTGCTGCTCAGAATTTTGGCGGCCCCGATCAGGGCTGAAAAGCCCTCGGAAATCACCTTCATGACGCTTTTGAACATACCGGTGACCAGATCGGCCACCGCTTCTATCATCACTTTGGCAAAATTCTGCAGGAACTCTTTGGCGCTCTGAAGCAGCGTCGGCAGGACTTCCCGCTTCAGGTAGGCCATGACCCGAGTGAAGCGAAACTTCAACCCCTCCAGGGTGGACGACTTGCCGACCCCGTCACTAAACCCATTTTGAATGGCATCGGTCACCTCAAACAGCAGCGGCTTGATAAACAGGATGATGGCATGGCCCAAAGCCTGGTACCCGGTCTGCTCTGCCGCCTGGGTTCCGGCCTTTTTCGTTACCTGCCACTTCTGTTCTTTGACATTGTGCAACGCTTTTTCCCTGGCCTTGTTCAAGATGGCTTGCTCCGACTCCTTCTGTTTCTGAACCCCTCCTTCAATGCTCTGATCACTGTGCCTGGAAAGGTTTTTCAACTGGGTCTTCTCCTCCCGGCTGAGCTTCTCTCCTCGCGCCTGTTTAGACTCAAGGGTTTGCTTCTGCTGCTGCATGTCGGAGAAGTTCTTGGCCCCCTTGGCCCGGTTAAAGCTGTTGGAGATCTCGATGAAGTTATGGTCACCATCGGTGATGGCCATCAGATCACTCTGGGTCAGCAGAGCATTGTTGGCATAGTAGTCATTGATCTGTTTAACCGGAATCACATGATCCGTATCTGAAGCTTTCCACTTATGGCCCTTGTTCTCGGCCACCGCCTGTTTTCGATAGACGGTAATACGACTGCCATCCTCATTGGTTTCAATGGAACTGTAAGCCTGAGTGTTGCCCTTGAAATGGCGATCCTTGTTCTGTTCAAGGTGCTTACGCTTAGACATGGTCTTGCGCACCTCTTTGCTGTATTCACGCGGCTGGCGCATCGCCTCAAGTTGCTGCTTTTTACTGACCGCGGTATCAACCACGTTGATATTATCACCATAGTCAAACCCCTGAATCTCCTGCCAGACCCGACTGGCACTGACCCCGGTACGGTTCAACTTAAGATCCTTGTGGCTGATCACACCATCAAGAACACTCAACGCCAACGGTGTTACCAACTCATCCATCAGGTTGCTTTTCGACTCAAACTCCTGATAGATGTCGTTCAGTACCGTCAGCGAGTCCTGCTGTTCATACAACTCCATATCAATCAGCACCCGGCTGGCCTGCAGCGGCGACGCCCCTGACAAGGCCTTGGTGACCTGATTCACTTCAAATTTTGTTTGCTGATACTGCTGAGTCATTCTCTGTCCTAGGCGGCCTGAATCTGTTGGGCTTTTTCAAATAGTGCTTCGGCAGCCTCGGTATCCCCATGCACCACTTCGCCCTCTTCGCTCAAGTACGCCATCTGAGACATCTGCTTTAACACCACAGACAGGTTGAACAGCGCCTGGAACTCCTCGAGGTGGGCCACCGGCAACAAGCGGAAATCCAGCTTATGGCTGAACAGCTCCGGGCTTACTCCCATCTGGACGATGCGCTGAGTATTGATGCCATACTCGAATCGCTCCAGCAGCGCCGCGTAGTTGCTGATAAGGCGCTCAAAATAGAGGGCGACATTATCGATGGAAGCCACAACCTGATCGATCTTCGCCAATTGCGCAGCCATCTTGGCAACTTCTTCATCGATACGGCAGACTTCATCTTTCACCTGTTGCAACGATTCCGCCGCTTTCTTGCGGGAAAAGATCCCTAACGTGAGTATCGACAACGCCAGTTCTTTAAACGACAGGTTGTTAAAGTCGATCTCAAACAGCTGCTGTTTACTGCGAACACCAGTGTCCGACTTCACTTCGAGGATGTTGTCGTCAAAAAACTCTTCGAAATGGCTGCCAGCAACCCGCACATTGTGCAGACGGTTGGCCAGAGTCACGAAACGGGGAAACTGCTGTTCGAAAATGCTCAGCTTAAAACCGTTTATCGCCTTAAGCTGAGTTTCAATCTCCAGGCTCTTAGACTGTACCGCTTCCTGATAACGGCGCTGCTCCTTCTCAAACCGACGAATGGTTTGCTTATGCAGACGCTCGGCTTCCAGAAACTTGTCTTTACCGCTGATCGCATTCCAGGCCTTTGAGCAACCCTGTTTCACCTTATCAACTACCGCCGACACTCCGCTGCTGACGGCGTTCCAGACTCTTCCCAGCATCTCAGGCGCCCACCATCTGGTAACCTTCGGCTACCATGTCGTTCATGGCAGACACCCAGCGTTCAATCTTGCGAACCTCGTACTCCTCCAACTCAAACGCGGTTGCCAGACGCCCCATGAATGCGCGTTCGTTGTCACAGATGGTGCTGTCGGCCAACATAATGCCGCACAGCTCAATCATCACCGCACGCTTGTGCCCCACAGGCAATGTCACCAACCCCTGAATCGAGCTTTCAATCGCCTCGTCGCTAGTTTTGGCCTGATAACCGTGAAGTTCACACTCATGGACGAACGACTGGAAAATCTGAACCTCTTCGGCCTTGTCTTCGCCGTTCAATCCCATGGCGAACCGCGCCAGATTCAGAAAATGTTTGCGATCGTTTTTCGCCAGTACATTAAGAAACATGTGTCATTACCTTATTCAATCTGAGTGCCGTGATGGCAAAAGAACACTCGCCGACGTTAAAAATCAATGCGGTTCGTAATTTCGCCAGCAGCATTGTATTGGTACTCGAATACCATATTTCCCTGGTCATCAAATTCCTCACCTTTGGTCAACTTTCCATCAGAATCAAAGGTCATTTGATATTTAAGCAAACCATCGGCAAAGGTCTGCGAGGCGACTTTTTTGCCTTCGTTATAGATAATCTCCGTCACCTGATTTGAGGCCTTATCCTCCATTCTGGTGACTTTGCAATCGCCCAGATGCTTAATGAAGTCGGCCGTCTCAACCTTCAACTCCTTGCCGCTTGCCAATCCATTGGTCAACTCGATGGCGTTCTCGATCTTCAGTGCCTGAATCACTCCGGACAACTGTTCAATCATGCTGCGTTCGCCCTGCTTACGGCCAAATTCGCTCTGTCTCTGAATCCGTTCACCGGCTTGTGCCAGTTCATTCAGAGCCTGCTCCGACTGCTGCTGGTGCTGGTTAACACTCTCAGCCAATCCCTGCAGCCACTGTTTGTTCGCATCGCTATCGCTGCGCATCCGCTTGATCAATTCTTCTTTGGCATCAGTCATTTCAGCACCAATCTGCTGCGCCCCTTGCTGCACCTTCAGCATCAACTCCTGGGCACTCAAGGTCTGAGCTTGCAGAACCCGATCCTGACTGTTGGCGATCGACTCAAGCAGTCGTTGTTCACCCAGGCGGTGACGCTCGGCGCCCTCCTGGTGCAACTGTTTTATGGTGCCAACCAGGGCCGTGTCACTCTGTTTAAGCGCCTGGTTTTGCTCAGCCAGAACCTTAAGCACATCGCGGTTATCTTCGCTGATGACCTTTTGCAGAGAGGAACCAAAGTTGGCAATCAAAGAGGAAAGATTCCCCGATACCTCTTTTAATTGTGCATCGGCATCAATTTGATGCTGCATCTGCCGCTCTTTTACTGCATTCAACTGCACCACCAGATAGATACAAACAATAAAATTAATGACGCAAAAACTGACGGTCGCAATGCCGATCTGAATTGAAGATATTTCCATGATGACTACTTATTGTTCAATAGGATAAGGCGGGACAAGCCCATATATTGACGTAATGAACGCCGAAAAACAGTGATTTGCAATATGTTTATTTCATTCCTTTTTCAATATCGGTTCTATCTCCGGCACACCGTACCAGTAACACTATTAGACCTGCCATTTATTCTCCAGCCCACACAGTCCTGCCTGTTGCATCGCATTCGCTGACGGCACATTCGGACTTCACCACTCAATCTGTTAAGGTGCATAATATGTATGCTGAGACGACATGTCATCACTGGCTACATGAACATGTAAACTTTTCAGGCAGGTAGGAACCCCGAACATGCGCGTTGACCAGAAACTGAGATATCGATTGATAGAGATCATTGCCCTGTGGGAGGGCCGATTGACCACCAACCACCTGTGCCAGGCTTTTGACATTGGTCGCCAGCAAGCGTCCAAAGACATCAACACCTACATTCGGGAGTTTTCCGGTGCGACTCTGGTGTATGACCGCCAACTCAAAGGCTATACCCCCGGCGACGGATTTGTGCCTCAATTCTGCCAGGGTCACGCCCATGAGTACCTGCAACTGCTGGACAAACACGATGAGTTGGGCGGCATGTTGTCGCTGACCCACATTCAAAGTGGCGGCACCCATGTGATGGATGCCCCGTCCCGCTACATCGAGCCGCAAATCATACGCACCCTGATCAAGGCGGCCCGCAACCGCCTGACACTGGAAGGCCACTATGACTCACTGGCCCACCCCAGCCCGGCTGACGACCCCGGCCGCCTTTTTGCTCCTCACACGTTGGTTTTCAACGGCTTTCGCTGGCACGTTCGCGCTTGGTGTGAGAAAAACCAGGAGTTTCGCGATTTTGTCATCAGCCGCTTTCGTGGCCAACTCAGCATCGAAGACAAGCCTGCGGCCAGGCAGAAAGAGCAGGATGAGGAGTGGAACACAAAACAAGCCGTCACCCTGATGCCCAACCCCCGCCTCAGCCACCGTCAACGGGTCATCATTGGCCGGGACTATGGAATGGACATGGATAGCTTGTCACTCACTCATCACGTCTCCAGGGCGCTGCTGCCCTACTACCTTCGACGGTGGGCGGTGTCAGAACCTTATAATGATGCCCTGCCGGCCGAATATCAGCATGTTGTGGTGGCGAAACAGCAGCAACTGCCATAAAAATCCTGCCAACATCGGCAAACTTGCTTTTATCTGGTTGTTTACTACGCTCATATCGCAGCTAAATCACCGCAGTGTGGTGGTTGCCGAAGAATCGCACACGCCAAGGGGGCGATGTGCAATAAAGGAAACGTGATACCAAGGAGTAAGTGATGATGAAATGGACAAGCTCATTCGGTTTAGGCGTAATAATCGCAATGGCCTGTGGTGTCGTTCAAGCCAAAGATGAAGGCTTCTATGTTGGTGCTTCCCTAGGCTCTGCCACCATTCAGCAGAGTGGATCCGATCCGGACATCGGTGATTTCGATTTCGATGAAAATGATTTCGCCTGGAAGATCTTCGGTGGCTACCAGTTTAATGGCCTGTTGGCTGTAGAGGGCGGGTATGTTGATCTGGGCTCTCCCTCTAGCTCCGGCACCAAGGTCGACCCCTATGGGCTGGATCTGTTTGCCGTTGCCGGTATTCCCCTGGGCCCGGTTCGGGCCTTTGGTAAGCTTGGCGGCATCTACTGGGATTCGGATCTGACCGATAGTGGCGATAAAGTCAGCGACGATGGCTTTGACGTCGCCGCCGGCGTCGGGCTTGAATTTGAGCTCGGCAGCTTCGCCATTCGCGGTGAAGTGGAATACCTGGATGTGCTCGATGACACCTGGATGTACACCCTGGGTGCGACCATCACCTTCTAAGCCCTGAACCGACACAGCAAGTCGTCTCCTCGACGACTTGCTGTTTTCACCACTCAATCAACAATCCAGCCACCGGAGTCAGAATCACCTCGACCGCGCCCCTCACAACCCGAGCAAATACCTTAACAAGGGCGACCACAGAGCGCCAACTGCGCCATGAGACAGGCAGAGTCCTGTTAGCAGTACCTACCAACGTTAAAAACCAACGCTGCTACCTCTTTAGCGAGTCGCCAGTTGCTCTTTGACCAGGCTGACCATCGCCTGAGCCGCAAACGACAACGGCTGGCTACGTCGCCAAAACAGGGATAACTCCCAACTGAGATCACTGGCCGCCAGGGGGATTCGAACCACACCGGTGACCGCATGTCGCTCGGCAATAAAACCGGGCAGTATCATAGCCCCCGTTCCGGCCGCCACCAGGGCGATACCAAAATCGGGATGGCTGACCCGGGTGACGTCCTTTGGGGTAAACCCCGCCCGCAGGCAGGCGTTGACCACCAACTCGTGGAGTACATACTCAGGCTCGAACAAGATCTGCGGCGAGTCCGCCAACTCACTCAGGGTAAGCTGTGGCCGGGTCGCCAGTTCATGTTGCCTGGGAAGAATCACCACCATGGGATCCTGACGGATCAGCACCCCATCGAACTCGTCGCCAAAGTCGATGATGCCGGTAGCCAACTCAATCTCACCTTTGAGCAGGGCGCTGGTTTGTTCCACCCCTCCCCGAACCATCAGATCCATATGCACTTCGGGATAGAGGTGTCGAAATCTGGCGATCACCGGCGCAAACAGCTCAGCACTTCCCAGTGGCGCCAGACCAATGTGCAACTCACCGGAGGTCAGGCTACGCTGCGCCGACAACTCCCTGAGCATGGCCCGTCGAACATTCAACAGCTCTTTCCCATGTTGATACACCACCTGACCGTAGGCCGTCGGCCGCAACTGGCTACCGCGCCGCCCTCTCTCCAGCAAAACCAGATCCAACTCCTGCTCCAGTTGGCGTATGGCTTTAGACAGGGCCGGCTGAGTAATGTGAATCGCTTCTGCGGCTTTGGCAAAGCCGCCATGGTCAATGATCTCGACAAGATAACGGATGACTTTTAGATCCAACTGATTAACCCATAGTTATGCATTCCATAATTAATATTCATTATTTTTATATTGTTAGCAAGGCTACACTGTCGTTCCATTGATATTAAGACACACCGTTATGACCCGTCATGCTCGCCCTTCCCTGCCCTCTCCCCGCAATCCATCATCACTCCGTCTTGGCAAGCGCCTAGGCCTGACGCTGCTGCAAACTGCAGCGCTCTGCCTTCTGGCCTGGTTCACCCAGCAACTGGCATCCTGGATGGGGCTGCCATTTCCCGGCAGTGTCCTGGGAATGATGCTGCTACTGTTGGCCCTGAAGTTGAAACTCTGTTCTGAGCAGGCCCTGGCACTGGGAGCCGCCTGGTTGATCGGCGACCTGATGTTGTTTTTCATCCCCTCCGTCATCGGGGTTCTGAAATACGATTCGTTGTTTCAACAGTACGGCGCCAGCCTCATCGCCAGCCTGATCACCGGCAGCATGGTGGTGATCGCCGCCACCGCTTTGGTTGTGGACCGCCTGTTCCGGTTTGAACAGCGACGAAACCGACAACTTTCCCAACACCCACAGAGCCGATGATCCCATGCCCCATACCAGCCTATTGGCTCTAATGAGCCTGTTCCTGACCCTAGCCAGCTATTACGGCGCTAAAGCCCTGTATCACCGTCGCCGACGTTGGTGGCTGGCTCCTATTATCCTGGCACCGTTAACGCTGATCGGTCTGGTCAGCCTGCTGGCGATTCCGTTGCCCACCTACTACGTGTATACCCACTGGTTGATGGCGTTGCTGGCGCCGGCCACCATCGCCTTCGCCGTTCCCATCTACCGAGAGCGCAAGCTGATTCGCCAGTACCCTCTGACTCTGACTTTGGGCGTGGCCTCCGGGCTGTTGTTTGGGCTATTGTCATCCTGGTGCACCACCAAGCTGCTTCCTCTGCCTGCCGACGTCGTTCACAGCGTACTGGTGCGGTCGGTGTCGACCCCTTTTGCCGTCGAGGCCACCACCGCCTTTGGCGGCATACCGGATCTCACCGCCATACTGGTACTCCTGACCGGCATCATCGGCATGCTGATTGGTGAACCGATATTGAAGCTGGCCCGAATTCGTTCCGCCCTGGCACGAGGAGTGGCACTGGGCGCCAGTGCCCATGGCGCCGGCGCGGCCAAAGCCACAGAGATGGGTCAGCAGGAGGGCGTCATCGCCAGCCTCGCCATGGTCTTTACCGGGGTTGCCATGGTGCTCAGCGCCCCGCTGTTTGCCGCCATCTTGGTATAGCCGAGCACCGGTTCCACAGTGCGCAGCGCTTTCCAGGGAGCGGTGAAACGAAAAAGGCTCCAACCTTTCGGTTAGAGCCTTTCTCTAAAATAAATGGTCGGCCAGAAGGAGTTCAGCCGGCCGGCGTCCCGGTCCGCCCCCAAAGTGCGCAGCGCTTTTCAGGGGCGGAGGCGTATAAACGAAAAAGGCTCCAACCTTCCGGTTAGAGCCTTTCTCTAAAATAAGTGGTCGGCCAGAGAGGATTTGAACCTCCGACCCCCGACACCCCATGACGGTGCGCTACCAGGCTGCGCTACTGGCCGACAACGCAAGCGATAATACCTTGTCCCGGAGGAAAAGCAAGGGCTGTAAAGTTAAGTGCCTCTTCTTTGGCCAATTAACTACTTCCACCAGTCACGACTTACCCGCAACAGCTACAGCCGGGTTCATCAACCCACTTCCTCTCCTTTACCACTTAAGCCTCCAGAGAAGATTTCTCCCGGGCGGCGCTCCGTCGGCCGGCGTCCCGGTCCGACCCCAAAGTGCGCAGCACTTTCCAGGGGCGGAGAGACAAAAAAGGCTCTGACCTAGACGATCAGAGCCTTTCTCTAGAATAAGTGGTCGGCCAGAGAGGATTTCGCCCGAGCGGCGCTCCGTCGGCCGGCGTCCCGGTCCGACCCCAAAGTGCGCAGCACTTTTCAGGGACGGAGATACAAAAAAGGCTCTGACCTAAACGATCAGAGCCTTTCTCTAAAATAAGTGGTCGGCCAGAGAGGATTTGTCCCGGCCGGCGTCCCGGTCCGACCCCAAAGTGCGCAGCACTTTTCAGGGGCGGAGATGCAAAAAAGGCTTCAATCTCACGACTGAAGCCTTTTTCTGAATAAGTGGTCGGCCAGAGAGGATTTGAACCTCCGACCCCCGACACCCCATGACGGTGCGCTACCAGGCTGCGCTACTGGCCGACAACGAGGCAAACAATACTCTGTCTTCGCAGAAAAACAAGCGCGGCAATGCCGACTGCGCTTTCTTTCACCAAATTACCACTCAGACGCTCATATGATGACCAAGTTGAGCCCTGGTGTCGGTGCCTAATGCCTATGAAACATCAGAGCCGGACAATCGATAATAGTGAGTCAGCACCTTATACAACTCCGTTCCCTGACGCACGCTGGCAGAGGCAAAATGCAGCACCGGAATCACATCCACTGGCAGGCGCAACTCCCGACTCTGCTGCAGAGAGGTGGCCAGGGCATCGAAGTGCCAAATTCTGGCCAGCGGGTGTTCGGCACTGACCGGTTCCCCCAGCGGCGCCAGATACTCAATCTGACCACCGCACGGACTGTAGATGGCACGGTAGTTATCCAGCGAGCAGGCGTATTGAGTGGTCTTAGGCAAGGTCAGCTCAAACGGATCCAGTACGCCGCGGCTCTGAAGGTAGCGGGCAATCCCCAGGGCGTCATCTCGGGCCGATGCCACATTCAGGTACTCCTGAGAGCCCAGCTCCAGGGTAAAGGCATCCACCAACACCGGCAGTGCCCGCCCACGGGCGGCCATGGCATCACTCAGTTGCCACCATGGGCTAAAACTGGCTTCATCCAGCGCACCGGCAAAATCACTGGGAATCACGATGTTGAGCGGAATGTTGAACAGATGCGCCCGTTCTTCCGCGTAACTGGGCACATACAGGTGACGGGCGGAGATGGGGCCGGTATGCAGATCCAGCACAATGTCGGCCTGCAGCGCCATCTTTTGTAATCGTAGCGCCAGATGCTGACCGCTTTTCACCCCGAAGGGCGACGCCAGTTTGGCATCAATCTGTACCCCCATGGCCTGGCGCAATGCCGCCGCCACCTCGGCCTCTGGCGCGTTTAGGTGACTTTGCGCCAACTGGTCAATCAGGCTGGCATCAAAATGATACTGTCGATTCCAGTTTTCGCCGGTAATGGGATCGAACCGCCCCAAGGTAAACTCTCCGCTTTTTTGATTGATGCCCAGAGGGTTGGCCATCGGCACCAGGCACACATCCCCTTTAGGAGGGTGGCAATTAAACAGCTCCACCAGATGGTGGATTACGGCGTTACCCTGGACTTCCGCCCCATGAATGTTGGCCTGAATGTACACACTGGGGCCGTTACCGGTTCCAGTAAAACGGATCACCGGCACCGTAATGTCGGTGCCGGTGGCTTGCTGCCCTACAATCAGGGTGTCAGATGAAACGGTGGTCACAATGAAAAAAGATCCTGTCACTATTGGCCGACTGATGGTTCACCCTAGGTCAGGTGACGCTGAAAATCCACGACTTTTCGAGCCAGCCGCTCCAGACTGCAGTGGCGATGAGGCCGGCACTTAACACCCGCTGCGGTTGGCAAAAACCGCGGAACTGATACACTTCAGCCAAGAAACGATCATTGTTCCCATGGCAGGAGTTCCCATGTCATTAGCAGACCAACTAATGAAAGCCGGTCTGGCCGATAAAAAATCGGTACAGAAGGCAAAAAAAGAGAAGCACAAGCAGCGCAAATCCAAGCAGGTCGTCACCGACGAGTCTAAACTCGCCGCCGAACAGCGCCTAAAAGAGCAGCAAGAGCGCGACCGTCAGCTAAACCAGAAGCGCAAGCAGGAAGCCGACGCCAAAGCCATTCTTGCCCAGATCAAGCAGTTGATTGAAACCAGTGCTCAAACTCGAAGCCGCGGCGACATCGCCTATAACTTCAGCCACAACGGTAAGATCACCAAGATCTACGTCACCAAGACTCAGCAGCAGCAGTTGATTGCCAACCAGTTGGCCATTGTTGTCAAAGGCGACAGCTACGAGTTGGTGCCCACCAAGGTGGCAGAAAAGATTGAGCAGCGCGACCCCAGCA
The DNA here is from genome assembly GCF_900100175.1 of Ferrimonas sediminum. Lineage (GTDB taxonomy): Bacteria > Pseudomonadota > Gammaproteobacteria > Enterobacterales > Shewanellaceae > Ferrimonas > Ferrimonas sediminum. The sequence continues at coordinate 102,280 of NZ_FNEM01000009.1, read as the reverse complement.
TCGTCATCGAGCTGCCGAAGTCAGACAGCAGCGAAGTGGCCGAAGACGACCCTTATGCGGACTATCAGATCCCTGATGACCTAATGTGGTAAGTTACGGATATTGCTGGTCTAATTTAGGTTAGGCCAGCCAACAACCGATAAGCACTGTCACAGCCAACCCCCCATTTCCTAGATTTGGATCACAAAGCGGAATTTTGACGGTGCATCAAAATTTTGACGGTGATAGATTTCACAAAAATTGTAGTCGCCAATGGATTTGGCAGAGTAAAATGTGAGATGAACCGGACACCGCTCGTCCTATTAGCCCTGCTGCTCCTGCCTTTATTATTACGGGCAGAGCCGGTTAATCTGCGCATCTCCTACTACGAAGACAGCCAATCGAACCTGCTGGTGTCAGATGTGGTGCGCCTGGATCCACAACAATGGGTTCCCCTCGATGGCCACCTCGCCCACTTCGGGATCTCCCGCTCCTCATTTTGGCTGAAGATCGCCGTTACCAATCAAGCCGACAGCCCCAAAAACCGATTGCTGGAGTTTCGCTCCGCCACTCAGGATCAGATCGAGGTGTTTTCTGAATTGGCGGGCCACTTTCGCATGGGGGACCAACAGCCCTTCGATAATCGCCCGGTTCAGAGCGTCACTCCGGTGGTGGAACTTGAGATGCCGGCTAACAGTACCTCTGTGGTCTGGGTTCGGTTGAGCAACAAACACGGCTTTTTTGAGTTGTTGCCCATCAGCCTCTACTCTCAGGAGGAGTGGCAACGACATCAGTTGGAACGTAACTTCCTGTACGGCATGTTCTTTGGTTCCCTTGGCATTATGCTGCTGTACGGCATCGCTTTATCGGCAATTATTAAAGACCGCAACTTCTGCTGTTACACCCAATACTTGCTGGCCGCACTGGTCTGCACCTTCATCTATTACGGCTTTGGCTACCGCTGGCTGTGGCCAACCCAGCCCGAATTGAACTACTGGGCCCTGCATATCTCTTTTACCGCGCTGATCCTCTGCGCCACCCGATTTGCGGTCACGTTCCTGGTGCTTAAGCGCCGCGCCCGCAAGCTCTATCGCACACTGCAAATCCTTAGCGGATTGTTGGTTCTTGCCCTTATCGCCACGCTGTCAGGGTTCCCGCTGGGCTCGCTGACCCTGATGGTGCCACTGGCGCTGATCATTCTGGCACTGCTCTGTGGCTGTGCAGCCATTGCCACCTGGCAGCGCCCCGACTGGACCACCTCAATGTTTTTCTTAGCCTGGCCCTGTCTGCTGGTGTGCATCGGCCTGAGCTTTTCCAACGCGCTGGGCTGGATGCTGCTGCCTTTCGACACCAAGTATCTGCTGACCTTCGTGTTTGCCTTTGAGATGCAACTGCTGGGCTTCCTGATCTCGCGACAGTTCCGCCAACTTAAAACGGATCTGGTGATTGCCAAAGCCAATGACTCGGGGAAGGTCAACCTGGATATGCTGGAGCGCAATCGCGAACTGGAAAACCTCAATCAGCAGCTCAAAGAACAAGCCTACAAAGACTCGATGACCGGGCTGGCCAATCGCCGCAGTTTTCGCTACGAACTGGACAAGCTGGAGATTGAAGTCAGCAACCAGACTCGGGCTCTGGTGCTGATCGACCTGGACCACTTTAAGCTGATCAATGATCAAAACGGCCATCACATCGGTGATATGGCACTCAAGCACGCGGCCCGGGTGATCAATCAGGCGGTCCAGCTGGTGCACGGTCGAAGCTATCGGGTCGGGGGCGAGGAGTTTGCCGCCATCTTGATGGCGCCGGATACCCAGGGGCTAATGGCCCAGTGCGAGCTGATTCGGCGCAAGCTGGCCACCACCCCGATGCAACTGGATAACATGACCCTCAACATCACCGCCTCCATTGGCATCAAAGCCATCGACCCCGGCCAGTACCTGTCCTCCAGACAGATCTACCAACTGGCGGATAAGGCGCTGTATCAGGCAAAAAAGGAAGGCCGCAACCGGATCTGTGCCAGCGACGTCAGCGCCCAGTTTGAGGTCAGCCCCACCCTGGCCTGATTTTCGGCACAAAAAAGCGCGGACCAGGCCGCGCTACTGCAGTTCGAGCATTCCGTTACTCAGGCACAATCCAGTGCACCCGGTGGCTGGCCAGCTCGGTCTGAGCCAGCTTTGGCGTCAGCCAGGGCAGCAACTCTCGCATCTGCTGTTCCAGTGTCCAGGGCGGGTTGATCACAATCATGCCGGAGCCGGTCATGCCGTAATCCATGTTATCGGCATCCACATTCATCTCGATCTGCAGAATGTTACGGATACCGGTACGGGCCAGCGCCCGCTCCAGAGTGGTAATCTCCTGGCGACGCACCACAGGATACCAGATAGCGTAGGTACCGGAGGCCCAGCGCTGCACCGCCTCCTTAATCCCCTTCACCAGGTCTTTGTATTCGTTCTTGAGCTCATAGGGTGGATCGATCAGCACCACACCGCGACGCTCTTTCGGTGGCAGCGACGCCTTCAGGCGAGCATAGCCATCCTCCTGATACAACTTGGCCCGGCGGTCGCCACGAAACTCCTGCCGCAGCCGGGGAAAGTCGGTGGGGTGCAGTTCGGTCAGAACCAAACGCTCATGTTCACGGGTCAAAGATTTGGTCAGCAGCGGGCTGCCCGGGTAGTAGCGAAGTTCGCCATTGGGGTTCAGCGCCTTAACCGCCTTAAGGTAGGGGTGCATCGATTTCGGGCAATCCAGTCCCCAGATGCGGGCGATGCCATCGACGTACTCACCGGTTTTCTCCGAGTGCTCAGACTGCAGGTCGTAACGACCGGCTCCGGAGTGGGTATCGTGAACCACAAAGGGCTTGTCTTTGCGTTTCAGGGATTCCAGGATCAGCGCCTGAACGGTGTGTTTCAACACATCGGCATGGTTACCGGCGTGGAAGCTATGGCGATAGCTCAGCATAAGAAAGGGCTCTTGAGTTTAGCAATCGGGCAAGTATACCAAGATGCACTGTAACAGGTGGACGAATCTTTGCATTGCCACCAAAAAAGACGAATTTCGTGGCGCTGTTTATACTGTATGTTTGGCTTTAGGTATTCTTTGTCAGTATCACGGACGATCCCATTGGGAGAGGACCATGACCAGACATTTTTATCTCGCCAGCAGCCTGTGGGAGCTGGAACAGATTGAGCAGCAACTGGAGCGCCGGGGTCTGAGTCCGGCACAGATCCACGTGGTCAGCAATAAACCCAAGCTGGCAGCCCGCTTTCACCTGCAGACCACCTCATCACTGCTGTTTCTGGAGCTGGCCCACTGCACCCTGAAAGGAGCCAAAATCGGCCTGCAGCTGGCACTGCTGTGTCTGGCGGCAGCCAGCCTGTTTGATGTGGGTAACTCCGACTACGGCTGGTCGCCGTTTTTGATGCTGGCGGCCATACTGCTGGGGTTCTGCATCTGGGAAGGCGGCCTGATCGGCATCAATACGCCGGATCAGCTGTTGCGAGACTTTCACCGGCCCATCGCCGGCGGCCAGCACCTGCTGGTGGTCGACATCGAGCAGGCACAAGAACCGCCACTGAAACAGGTAGTCAGCCAACACCCGATGCTGGCCCAGGCCGGCACGGGTGCCGGCGTCGAGTCCGGTGCCGTACGTCTGCAGCACTGGTGGCTGCAACACCCTTTATGGTAAAAGCGTTTATCACTACACAGACAACCGTCACCACCGGCGCTATATTGCCCGCTCCGGTGGTAACCCCACCTTCAACACCAATAACTGATAACCACTCCTATGCAAAACCATTTCGACAGCCCTTTTGTGGGCTCGCTGATACGGGATCAGATCACCAACCCCAATATCATCGCCGGTGAACACAGCTACTATTCCGGCTACTACCACCAACACAGTTTCGATGACTGCGCCCGCTACCTGATGCCGGATCGCAGCGACGTTGACCGCCTGATCATCGGCCGCTACTGCTCCATCGGATCCGGTGCCGTCTTTATGATGGCCGGCAATCAGGGGCACCGGGGCGACTGGACCAGCACCTACCCATTCTTCTACCAGAATAATCCCGCTTTTGAAGGGGCCAAAGACGGCTTTACTCCTGCCGGTGATACTCAGGTGGGCAATGACGTCTGGATTGGCTCGGAGGCGATGATCATGGCCGGGGTCAGCATCGGTGACGGCGCCATCATTGCCAGCCGCGCCCTGGTCACCAAAGACGTGGCTCCCTACACGGTGGTTGGCGGCAACCCGGCCAAGGTGCTCAAGGCCCGCTTTAGCCCTGAGCAGATCGCACAACTGCAACAGATGCAGTGGTGGCACTGGCCCGACAACCGGGTGCAGCAGGCGATGCCGTTACTGTGCAGCGCCGACATCGACGGGCTGTTTCAACTGTGGCTCGGCTGGCAGGAATAACTCCGGCCTCAGCCGCCACTGAAATAGGTCAGGCGGCTGAGGTGGGTGTAATCGGACTCCAGCAGCATCAACAGCATTAACACCAACAGTGCCAGTGGCGGCAACAAGATGGCGTAGATCAATGCCAGTCGCTCCCACATCATATGCATAAACACCGCTACGATCAGGCCGGCCTTTAACACCATAAAGATCACAATCAAACTCCAGCGCAGCATCCCCTGCAGCGCCATGTAGTCGACACTGTAGGAGAGCGCACTCAGTACAAACAGCAACCCCCAGACCTTAAAATAGAGGCCAATGGGGTGCTGGGCGGGTTGTTGCATGGCCATCATCGCCCCCTTACCACAGGTAGAAAAACGCAAAGATGAACACCCAGACCAAATCCACAAAGTGCCAGTACAGGCCGGTGGTTTCGACAATGCCGTAATCACCACTGGCATGGTAATCGCCGCGACGCACCCGGTTTGCAACCACCAGCAGCAGAATTACCCCGATGGACACATGCAAACCATGAAAGCCGGTGATCATAAAGAACGCCGCCCCAAACTGGGACGCCCCCATGGGGTTGGCCCAGGGACGCACCCCTTCGCTGATCAACTTGGTCCACTCAATGGCCTGCATGCCCACAAAGCTGGCTCCCAGAATGGCGGTAATCAGCATCAACCGGGCCGCTATAATGGGTTTATGGCGATAGCCGTAGTTCACCGCCATCGCCATGGTGCCGCTGGAGGTGATCAGGATAAAGGTCATGATGGCGATCAACAGCAACGGTACCGAGGTGGCACCGACCTGCAACGCAAACACCTCGGTTGCCAACGGCCAGGGTTCGGTGGTGGAGGTGCGGGCCACCATGTATCCCACCAGGAAGGAACCAAACACAAAGGTGTCGCTGAGCAGGAAGATCCACATCATCGCCTTGCCCCAGGGCACGCGAAACGTCTGTTTATCCGCCGACCAGTCGGTTACAAACTGCCGTAAATCCGCCATGCTCCGCTCCTAATTCACCGCAATGCCACACAGGGCCGCCAGAGTTTCATAACGGCCCGGCGGCTGACTCACCAAGGCAAACAACACACACCAGAGGCCAAACAGGTAATGCCAATAGCGGGTCAACAGCCGCAACTGGCCCTGGCCACGGTGGTTTTGCCACAACTGGGGCAACAGCCACACCACCACCAGCAGCGCCGCCAGCAAATGCACCGCATGCAAGCCGGTTAACAGATAATAGAAACCGGCACTGGGGCCACTGGTCAGGCCGAAACCGGCCTCGGCAAAGCTTTGCCAGACCGACCACTGACCTCCCATAAACCCCAGTGCCAATACCAGTGCCACCATCAACGCCCAGCGGCCCTCATTCTGATGTTTCTTTAAATACGCCAGCTGCATGGTCATGCTGGAGGCGAGCAACACCAGGGTATTGATCCACAGTGGCTTTAGATCAAACAGGGGTTGCCAGGGCTGCTCGGTCAACGATTGCCAATCCGGCGACTGAGACCGCATGACCGAGGACAGCATAAACAGAAAGAACAGTGACGTGATCACGACCAGGGTTACCCACAACCCCACGGAGCCAGCACTGCTGCGCCTGATCGTGGGCAACACTTGCCCGCCCTGCTCCCAGGGTTTGGTCGCCAGCACCTGAAACGGTTTCATGGCCCACCTCCCGAGTTCGGTGCCAGGGGCGACTCGGTGCCGGTTGGCACCGTTTCACCGGCCTGCCAGGGATCAGTTTGAGTCACCACATCCTTCGGATGGCCGGGAACGCTGTAGTCATAAGGCCACCGGTATACCACCGGCAAGCTGGCGCCCCAGTTGCCGTGGCCCGGCGGCAGCGTCGGCGTTTGCCACTCCAACGACGCCGCCTGCCAGGGATTGGCTTTCGCCAGCGGGCCACGGAAATAACTCCAGGCCAAATTAAGCAGAAACAGCAGCTGCGCCACCCCGACGATCAGCGCCGCCACCGTGATAAAGGCGTTGATGGCATGGGCTTCCGGAGGAATAAAATCATAGTTGTCGTAGGCGTAGTACCGCCGCGGCAACCCCAGAACCCCGAGGTAATGCATCGGGAAATAGATGGCCCAGGTGCCAAGGAAGGTGATCCAGAAATGCAGCTTCCCCAGACCGTCGTGCAGCATGCGGCCGGTGATGCTGGGGTACCAGTGATAGAGGCCGCCAAAAATCACCAGGATCGGCGCCACTCCCATCACCATATGAAAATGGGCCACCACGAAATAGGTGTCCGACAGAGGCAGGTCCACCACCACATTGCCGAGGAACAATCCGGTCATGCCGCCAAACACAAAGGTCAATACAAAGGCGATGGAGAACAGCATCGGCACCGTCATCCGCACATTGCCACGCCACAGGGTCAACACCCAGTTGTAGACCTTAATGGCGGTGGGCACGGCGATGATCAGGGTGGAGACCGCAAAGAAGAAGCCAAAATAGGGATTCATGCCGGAGACGTACATATGATGCGCCCACACCACAAAGCTGAGTACGCCGATAATGACAATGGCCCACACCATCATGCGGTAGCCGAAGATGGTTTTTCGGGCATTAACGCTGATGAGGTCCGACACGATACCAAAGGCCGGCAGGGCCACAATGTACACCTCGGGGTGGCCGAAGAACCAAAACAGGTGCTGAAACAGAATCGGGCTGCCGCCGCCAAACTCGGTGGCCTGGCCGAGTGAGATCAACTCAGGCATAAAAAAGCTGGTGCCCAGCAGCTTATCAAACAGCATCATCACCGCACTGACAAACAGTGCCGGAAACGCCAGCAGCGCCATGATGGTGGCGATAAAAATCCCCCATACCGTCAGCGGCATCCGCATCAGGGTCATCCCCTGGGTGCGGGCCTGCAGCACCGTGGTCACGTAATTCAGTCCGCCCATGGTGGCGGCGACGATGAACACCGCGAGGGACACCAGCATCAGCACAATGCCGCCATCGACGCCGGGTGTGCCAGGCAGAATCGCCTGGGGCGGGTACAGGGTCCAACCGGCTCCGGTGGGGCCGCCGGTGACAAAAAAACTGGCCATCAGAATCAGCACCGCCACCAGATAGGTCCAGTAGCTGAGCATATTAAGAAAAGGGAACACCATGTCCCGCGCGCCAACCATCAACGGAATCAGGTAATTACCAAAGCCGCCAAGGAACAGCGCCGTCAACAGGTACACCACCATGATCATGCCGTGCATGGTGATCATCTGGTAATAGGACGCCGGATCAATGAAGTCGAAGGTCTCCGGAAACCCCAGCTGCAGCCGCATCAGCCCGGACAGCACCAACGCCACCATGCCCACCGCGATGGCCGTCAGGGTGTACTGAATCGCAATGGTCTTGTGATCCTGGCTGAAGACGTATTTTTGCCAGAACCCTGTGGGTTCCGGGTGCGCCTGTTCCTGACTCATGGTCTCTCCCGTTGTCCACAGAGCCATCGCCCTCAGGGTGACAGCTGTTTCATATAATCGATAAGGGCCTGCACCTCGTCGTCACTCAGAGGCATCGGCGGCATCAGTGGCTGATAGCCCTGCACCAGCTCCGCCGCCGGCTCCAGCATCGCCCGGCGCAGGTAGGCATCGTCGGCCACCACCACCCGGCCATCGGCCAGGGTACGTTCACTACCGGCCAGACCGAGCCAGCTGGGACCAATGCCGGCGCGGCCATCGAGGCTGTGGCAGGCGATACAGCCTTTGGTCTGTGCCAGCGTTGCCCCGTCCAGTTCGGTGTCGGGCGCAGCGGGCTCTTTGGGCTGTGGCGGCGGCGGACTGATCGGCGCGGTGTCAGGTTGGCCGCTCTCGGCCCCATCGCCGCCTCGCTCTTTGATGTAGGCGATGATCGCCGCCAGTTGCAGCTCGCTAAGGGCGGTATAGGCCGGCATCACATTGGTGTAGCCCTGAACCAACGAGGCGGCCGGCTCGACGATGGCCTCGATCAGGTAAGCGTCATCCACCAGGCGCTCTGAGCCATCGCTAAAGGATTCGGTTTTGCCGTACAACCCCAGCCAGCTCGGCGCCAACGGACTGGTTTCAAAACCGTGACAGGCCAGACAGCCCTGGGACTGCGCCAGCGACTCCCCTTCACGGGCCTGAGGCGACAAACCGGCATTGGCCGCCGTCGCCGCACCCTCGGCGAAGGTCGGCAGCGTCGCCAACCACTGCTGATACTGCTGCGGCGGTTGAACCACAACGGCACCGCGCATATTGAAGTGGCCGACTCCGCACAGCTCGGCGCAAAGAATCTCAAACTCCCCCAGCTCCACCGGCGTGAACCACAGCGACGACACGATGCCCGGAACTGCGTCCATCTTGTTGCGGAACTGGGGCACATAGAAGTCGTGCAGCACATCCTTGGAACGCAACAACACCTGTACCGGCTTGCCGAGCGGCAGATGTAAACGGTTACTCACCACCAGCCGGTCGTCCTGGCCCATGGGATCGACCGGATCGATGCCAAAGGGGTTGTCCGGGCCGATGCGTTTGATGTCGGTTTTGCCCAGCACACCGTCATCCCCGGGCAGGCGGAACTGCCAGCTCCACTGCTGAGCCAGCACCTCAACCTGATGGGCATCATCGGGAACGGTGACAATATCGGAGTAGACGTACAGGCCCGGCACCAGCATGGCGGTAATGCCAACGGCGGTGAAACCGGTCAGCCACAACTCCAGGCGTTTGTTTTCTGGTTGGTATTGGGACCGGCCCTGACGACGGTATCGAAACCGGTAGACGGCGTAGGCCATAAACACCACTACCGCGATGAACACCAGGCCGGTAATGGCGAGGGTAATGCCGATGGTGAGATCGATGTCGCTCCAGTTAGACGCAAGGGGGGGCAGGCTCCAGCCTCCGGCGAAGTGGAACCATAAGGACACCAACAACAGAGCTATCAGCGCGATGGCGATGGTCATAGGCGACATCCAAAACCGCTTGCAATGGAATCCGAGGCAGAACTCTGAGCTGCTTAACGTTTCCGCCTTAGCGATAACCACTAAGACTAGAAGCAGAACCGTGCTCCCGCCAATGGAGGCCGCGATCGACACCGCAAAACGGCCCCGGAATGTTGCCTAAATCCGCCTCATTGGCGCCAGTTTGCGAACACTGTGTTTTCCAATTTATGGCTAATATATCAACAACTCCGATGGAGCAGAGGTCAATATCTGGTATCATTCTGGCCACTGAAAGCCGGCCGTAGAGCCACACCAACAACCATAAAATAAACTTGGTGAGCTTCAGTACTACCCTACAACCTCTAACAACAGGACAGTTGCAATGAGTCTTGCTGACACCGTATTGGCCGTTAACGACGATCTTCCCATCCGTACCGACAAGCCGGTTCACAGCGGCAAAGTCCGCAGTGTTTACTGGCTGACCGAAGCCGACAGTGCCCGCCTGATCAAGGAGAAAGGCTACGACGTCGCCGCCGATGCCCCGCTGGCGATCATGGTCATCAGCGATCGCATCAGTGCCTTCGACTGCATCTGGCATGGCGAGCAGGGCCTGAACGGCGTACCGGGTAAAGGTGCCGCCCTCAATGCCATCTCCAACCACTGGTTCAAGCTGTTCCGCGAACAAGGGCTGGCAGACAGCCACATTCTGGACATTCCCCACCCCTTTGTGTGGATCGTTCAGAAGGCCCGCCCGGTGATGATCGAAGCGATCTGCCGCCAGTACATTACCGGCTCCATGTGGCGCAGCTACGCCAAGGGCGAACGTGAGTTTTGCGGCATTCAGATTGCCGATGGCCTGGAGAAAGACCAGAAACTGCCTGAGCTGCTGATCACCCCCTCCACCAAAGGCGTTCTGACCGGCATTCCCGGTGTGCCGGCGGTGGACGACGTGAACATTACCCGCTCTGACATCGTCAACAACTACCCCGCCTTCAACTTTACCAAGCTGGACGACATCGACCGCTACGAGCGTTTGCTCAAAGAGGGCTTTGATGTGATCAGTACAGCCCTGGCAGAGCTGGACCAGGTGTTTGTCGACACCAAGTTCGAGTTTGGCTACGTCACCGACAGCCAGGGCCAGGAGAAGCTGATCTACATGGATGAGGTGGGCACACCGGACTCCTCCCGCATCTGGGATGGTGCCCAGTACCGCGACGGCGTGGTGGTGGAAAAATCCAAAGAGGGCTTCCGTCAGATGCTGCTGAACCACTTCCCGGATCCGGACATTCTGCTCAACAAAGACCGGATGGAGGAGCGCAGCGCGCTGGCACGGGATAACGCCCTGCCGGAATCGGTACTGATGGACGTCTCCAAAACCTACATCGATATCGCCGAGAAGGTCACCGGTGAACCGCTGACGCTCTCTGCCAATCCCAAGGCGGAGATCATCGACATTCTGCGCAGCCAGTACGGTCTGATCGACTAAAACCCGCTTCTCCCAGCCAGGCCAGCATCACGCTGGCCTGGACTCCTGAGCCTACTCAGGCACCGCTATACCCTCGTTGCTCCTACGACCGATAAAAAATAAACCCGTCCCCTTCCAAATCTGTGACCCATACATTACAATCAGCTTAATTAGAAAACTCTTATATTAATTATAGCTGCAGTTGCCTACTCTATGAATCACGATTTCCGCTGCAGTTGGCAGCACCCAACCATGATGACATTTGCCACCGTCAAAGACCCGAAGGTACTGAAGAAGCAGGAGCTGATTCTGGCTACCGCACTGAGGCTGTTCACCGACAAAGGCTATTTCAACACGTCGATTCATGACCTCCAGCGTGAAGCCGGCATCAGCATTGGCGCCATCTACCACCACTTCAGGAGCAAAGAGGCCATCGCCGCGGAGCTGTTCCACCGCCTGCTGCAGGCTATCGACGCGCAACTGGAGCAGATCCAGGACTGCCACCACAGCGCCCATGACCGCTGCCGTGCCGCCCTGGGCTGGCTGATGTCACTGAGCCACACCAGTCCGGCAACGATGCAGTTTGTGCTGTATGCCCGCCACCGTGAATTCCTTCCCGACGAGCCGCCCATCTGCTCATCGGTTCCCTTTATCCGGCTAAAGAGAATGATCGCCGACGGCATGGACAACGGTGAAATCCGACCGATGGATCTCAACGTCGCCTCGGCGGCGCTACTGGGGGGCGGGATTCGCCTTATCCAACTTCAACTCGACGGCGTGCTTGATGGCCCCGCCAGCGATCACCTGGATCTTATCTGGGATTGCGCCTGGCGCTCGGTTGCCATGGAAAACTGAAGTGCAACAAAGATTCAAACCAAACACGTTTACCCCGAAAACCGAACGAGCATTCGTTTTGTTTTTCCATCCAACAATAAGGAAACACCATGAAACTCTTTAAATCTCTGTCTTTGTACGGTTTGGCGTTACTGGCGTCGCTTACGTTGCCACTAATGGCACAGGCTGCTCCCGCGGACACCGACGCGCTTAAGGGCGTCACCAACGGCAAGGCACTGTTCGACATCAACCTGAGTAACATCAATCAGGTGCCCTTATACCTGCAGGTGATCGGCATGACCCATGACGGGCTGGTTGGGCAAGGGGTAGAGCCGAAGTTTGTGGTCGCTTTCCGCGGCGCCTCGGTACAGTTCATCAGTAATCAGGGCGGGAACGACGACACTCAGGCCATAAAACAACAGATCGCCAAGAGCGTCAGTGAACTGGCGTCAAAAGGCGTAAAATTCGAAGCCTGTGCCATCGCCACCAACCTGTTCCAGGTCGACAACGACAGCCTGCTTCCCGAGGTCAAGGTGGTAGGGAATACCTTTATCTCGCTGATCGGTTACCAGGCCCAGGGATACGGCACCATTCCGGTAATGTAGAGGAAACCGCCGGACGGGGCCGACGACTGACGCCGGCCCGACTCACCAGACTACACCTTAAACTGGGTGACGATGCCACGCTGCTGCTCCGACAATTGCTGCAACTCTTCACTGAGAGCAGCGGAAGACTCCGCCTCCTCGGTGATGCTGCGGCTGGCTTCGCGGATATTGGTGACATTGAGGCTGATCTCGTTGGCAACGCTGCTTTGCTCCGCCGCCAGGTTGGCGATCTCGGCACCGTTCTCGGTAATGTGCTGAATGTGGTCGACGATCACCGCCAGGGCACTGTTCATCTCATTGACCTGGCTAAGGGTATCCCGCGCCTTATCGTTGCCACTGCTGATGGCGGAAACCACACTGCGACTGCCACTCTGTAATACCTCAATCAGAGCCCGAATCTCACCAATGGAGTTCTGGGTTCGCTCGGCAAGGCCACGGACCTCGCTGGCGACGACCGCAAACCCGCGCCCCTGCTCCCCGGCCCGGGCCGCTTCGATGGCGGCATTGAGTGCCAGCAGATTGGTTTGCTCGGCAATCCCCTGAATCACGGCGAGAATCGATTCGATATTCTCACTATCCTGGGCCAGCTTTTCCACCATCGGCATCGCCGCCGACACGTCCCCGACCAACGACTGCACCGCAGCCCCGGTTTGGGTCGCCACCTGCCGTCCCTCAACGGCCGCCCCCTTGGCTTCATCGGCGGCGGTGGCCGCCTGGGCGGCATTTTCCGACACGCTACTGGCGGTAGCGGTCATCTGCTCCAATGCCGTTGCCACCTGCTCCACCGCCAGAAACTGTTGCTGACTGCTGCCACTGGTGCGCACCGCGATCTCCGAAGCACGCGCCGACGTCGCCTGGCCGTTATGCACCGACTCATCAATCAACTGAACCGTGGTTTGCAGCTTTTCCAGGAACTGGTTGAAACGATCCGCCAGAATACCGATCTCGTCGCCGGTCTCTAAGGTCAGCCTCTGGGTCAGATCCCACTCACCGGAAGCGATGCTCTGCAGCCGGCGGGTAACCTTCCAGATCGGGTTAACCAGATAGTGGGAAGCGCCCCACACCAGAACCAGGGCTATCACGGCAATGACGGCGGCAGCAATCAACTCCTCCCGGGTGGCGGTGGCATTTTGCTGTGCCACGGCCGCATCCAGCTCCAAGGCACTGGCCAGCACCCGCTCTGCAGGAACGCTGGCAACCAGGCCCCACGGTTCATCTACGCCGCGGAACGAAATCGGCATCGTGGCCTGCAAACGGGTGTTATCGCGGCTCCACTCAATGAGTTTTGTCGGGCTTTTCAACCAGGCGCCTATGCCGGTCTGGGTGCCCAGAGACAGCGCCTGGATCGGACTGCCCAGTCGTGTTCGCCCCTGGTCATGGGCAACGAGCAGCCCCGCCTGGCTAAACAGCGCCACCTCGCCAGCGCCTTCCATAAACTGACCATCGACACGCTCGATCATCGGCTGCAGAGACGCCAGCGAGATGTCGAGCCCAAGCATACCGATGACCTGCCCCTCATCCAGCAAAGGTAGGGTAACCGAGGTCATCAGCAGCTCCGTTGTGCCGACATCATCCAGATAAGGATCCAGGACACAGGCTTTGCGACTGTTGATGGCACAGGTGTACCACTCGCTCTCGGCAATGCCGTATTGATTCAGGCTGGTGTCGGAGAGTTCCTCCTCGGCAATCACCTCCAGTTCGACCTCTCCACCATCACCGCGGTACCAGTAAGGGGTGAAACGGCCGACACTGTTGGAGGCCAACCGGGAGGAGTCGGCATACAGCGAATCCTCGCCATTAAGCGTATCGGTATCCATGACCACATAGACGCCGAGAAGATCGCGATGCTGCACCGCCATTCGCTTCAGATACAAACTGAGGCTACGGCGTAGCTCAGCACTGTCGACGCCTTTGGCCATGGCATCACTTCTCATAAACAGCAGACTGTTTGCCAGCACCTCGCCACGAAACAGATTTCGCTCAATGACGGACTGAACCACCTGGGCCTGCTCGGCGACCATGGCCTCGGTATAGGTTCGGGCTGACTGGCGCAAGTTAGTCAGGGTCTGGTCGCGAATCAGTGCCTGGGTTTGGCCGGAGTGATACAGGGAAAAACCCACGATGGCCGACAGTGCTAATAACAAACACGTACCGGCAACCAGTGAAAACTTACGACGAATAGAGATGTTTTTCATTAATAAATCCCGCTGACCACCAGCGCAAACAACAGCCAATAAGATCGCTGCAAAATATAACAACGGTGCAACTCTATACGACATGAGAGTATTTATTAAGATATATGCAACAGCGAATCCCGACGATACAGATGAGATCACGGTTTGGAACTTCAGCCAGGAAAAATGGCTAAATTGCCGACATATATGGGATTTTTGGATTGAAATGCAGCATAAAAAATGATTGCCGTGCTAAATCTTAGAGGTTTATCCACACAATCATTCATAATTATTCATATTTTTACACAACTGCAGGGTAGGCGGGGCTGACAGGCAATATAATTAATGAGTGTAATCTTGCTAAATAATTTAATCTAAAATTATTTAATCTAAATAAATGCAGGGCCATCGAAACTGAATCGACGACCCTACTTATATTTACCCGTAAATGTTAGCGAGCCTACACCTTAAACTGGGTCACGATCTGTCGCTGCTGCTCCGACAGCTGCTGCAACTCTTCACTGAGGGCAGCGGAGGACTCCGCCTCTTCGGTGATGCTGCGGCTGGCTTCGCGAATGTTGGCGACATTGAGACTGATCTCATTGGCCACACTGCTCTGCTCCGCCGCAAGATTGGCGATCATGGCACCATTATCGGAGATGTGGCCGATGTGATTAACGATCACCGCCAGGGCAGCGTTCATCGCCTCCACCTGCTTCTCGGCATCGAGCGCTTTGTCGTTGCCGCTGCTGATGGCCAGCACCACACCCCGGGTTTCCGACTGCAACAGCTCAATCAGCTCTCGAATCTGACCGATGGACTCCTGAGTCCGCTCTGCCAGTCCGCGCACTTCACTGGCCACCACCGCAAAACCCCGGCCCTGATCGCCGGCCCGGGCCGCTTCGATGGCGGCGTTAAGTGCCAGCAGATTGGTTTGTTCGGCAATCCCCTGAATCACCCCGAGAATCGACTCGATGTTCTCGCTGTCCTGGGCCAGTTTTTCCACCATTGGCATCGCCGCCGACACATCCCCCACCAGCGATTGCACCGCCAGGCTGGTGTGCCGGGCCACGTCCCTGCCCTGCTGCGCCGCGTCATTGGCATCGTCGGCGGCGGTGGCGGCCTGGGCGGCGTTTTCCGACACGCTGTTGGCGGTGGCGGTCATCTGCTCCAGCGCGGTAGCCACCTGCTCCACCTCCAGAAACTGCTGCTGACTGCTGCCACTGGTGCGCGCGGCGATGGCCGACGCCCGATTGGAGGTGGCCTGGCCGTTACTGACCGACTCGTCGATCAATGACACGGTGGAGTGCAGCTTCTCTAAAAACTGATTAAACCAGTGCACCAACACGCCGACTTCGTCTTTGCTCTCCACCACCAGCCGCTGGGTCAGATCCCACTCCCCCGAGGCGATCACCTGCAGCCGCTTGGTGACGTTCCAGATGGGGTTCACCAGGTAATACGACGCCAGCCAGATCAGTCCCAGGGCCAGCACGGTGATCACCACCGCCGCCAGCAGCATCTGCCACATCGCCTTGCGGTTGTGCTCATCCACCTGGGTGTCCAGCGACAGGGCACTGGCCAGCACCTGTTGGGTGGGGGCACTGAACACCAGGGTCCAGGAGGTGGTACTGCCCTCGAAGGTCACCGGAACCCGGGCGTACAACTGGCTGTCGTCGCGATTCCAGCCAATGGCCGAGCCGGTGGCCGCCAGACTGAACTTCAGATCGTCACTGAGCTGCTGCGAAGACTCGCCCAACCGGCTGGCATCACCGTCACAGGCGACAATAAAGCCGTCCTGACTGATCAGGGCAACCTCACCGCTGCCATCGACAAACTCGGCATCCACCGATTCAATCAGGGGCTGCAATGTCGCCAACGACAGGTCGATGCCCATCACCCCGATCACCTTGCCGTCGGCTTTCAGAGGCAGGGTAACCGAGGTAATGAGGTTGCCACCGGCGCCCACCTCATCCACATAGGGGTTGAGCACGCACAACTCGCCGGTGCGGGCCGGGCAATCGAACCACTCGTTCTCGGGCACGCCCTGCTTATTGAGCTGACGGTTATGGATGGCGGCTTCGTCGACGATCTGCAGCTGCAACTCGCCGCCGTCGGCGCGGTACCAATAGGGGGCAAAACGGCCGGCCTCGTTAGACGCGGTCTCGGACTGGCCGATAAAGGGGGCATCACTGCCATCCAGGGCATCGGGATTCATCACCACATAGATGCCACGGACGTCCGGATGCAGGGCGACCTGCTCGGCGATGAACGCCTTCAGATCCCGCCGCAGACTGCCATCGGACACGCCACGCCGCTGCGCCTGCTGACGCATAAACTGCAGCGACTGGGCCAGTATGTCGCCGCGAAACAGATGCCGCTCGATGACGCTCTTGACCATCTGCGCCTGCTGCGACGCCAACGCGCCCACGTGGGCTCTGGCGGATTGACGCAAATTGTCTGAGGTTTGCTGCCGAATCAGGGTCTGGGTCTGACCACTGTCGTACAGAAAGAAACCCACCATGGCCGACAGGGCGATGATCAGGCACACCCCAGCCACGATGGAAAATTTATGACGAATAGAGATATTCTTCATTCAACAAGGTCCGGTCGCTCCCTTGTTGTCCTACCTGTTATTGCTCTCTCACCTGCAATGAACGGCGCAGCATACGCCAACAGAACACTCCATTAAAGCAGTTAATACAACAATTTATATGAATTCCAACTGGCTCACAGATCGAAAAAATCCTCGGTTAACCGCTACAGTTCTCCCAATCGCCCCCAGTACCGAAAAACCGCTCACTCCATCGCCAAAGGTGATGGAAATCTGCCCGGCTGACCCGAACGGCGCCGTTGAGGTATAGGCGAATACCCTTTACTTCAGAATGGCTGGTAAGGCGCCAATAGCGGTCATCGAAGTAAACGACCATGACTCTGCGGGTTCAACATACCTGGGCTCATCATCTCAACCGGTTCAGCAAAGCATATCCCTAGCTTGATGAACCTACACAGTGCCGCTTGTGCACGGGTTCATTTAACGGTCGTTAGTTGGCCCCATCAGACCCGGGACTGTGTGGTGTAGGGAGAGCCCGGGTGAAAAATCATGAACACAGGTCGCGGCTTAGCGACTCTGTTAGGGAGAGCGAAGCCAAAGCTCGATAAAGGCATTGGTCCTAAATGATTGTTTCTCAGACACAGTGGGTGGTACGACGCTGTTGCTTGTGAGAGTCTAAGGCATCACTTCCAGAGCACGAATATCAGATTTGAGTAGCTTTGTTCACGTCGAGCCCACACTGGAGAACCAGTGGAGGGCAATCATCCTGTTTGGTCGAAACGTCGCCTCGTACAAGTTTGCATTGGCTAAGTCGCTTCATGAGCTGGCCGGAGTAAATAATGATTTGGTGCGATTGGACCAGCTCGCAGAGCCGTTCAGCCGTCATATTTGCGCGCACTTAGGCCATTCTCCAAAGCAGGCAACGTCTCGCAGTAGCAAGTTTCTAGAGGCTTGTGGCTCGCATAATAGAGGCGACATATCTGATGAACAGTTGATTGGTCTAACGACAAAGCTCGGGTTTGCCAATGTCATTGACGCCTTCCATAACGTCAATGGCTCCGAAGTCCCTCAACGCTTCTTCATTGACGAAAGAAAGACCCATGGTGGCATCAGGTTGACGGAGCAATTTTACCAGCTATCCGAGAGCGTCCAGTTTGCGAGTATGAATCACGAAACTGAAGCCAGGTGGCGATTGGTGGAAGAGGGTTGGAAGATGGGGGTGTCACGAAGCCTGATTCGCGTTGATGCAGAACCCGAGCTGGATTTGCTGTTCACCGGTGGAGGCCAGCGACGGGTTGCCATTACATCATGTCGTGACAGTCTCAATGGGTATCAGAAGGGCCGGTGTTTTTACTGTTATGACGAGATAAGTGTTGAGCCAGGGCATGAAAAGTTGGCGGACGTGGACCATTTCCTTCCGTGGGCTTTAGGGGACTCGTTAGCCAATCCAAATGGTGTCTGGAACCTTGTGCTGGCCTGTCGTGAATGCAATCGGGGTGAGGGAGGCAAGTTTGCTCGCGTACCTACATTGGGGTTGTTAAAACGACTGCATAATCGAAATGAATACTTAATAGGCAGTCATTTGCCGCTTCGTGAGACATTGATCCAGCAGACTGGTCAAAATGGAGTAGCGAGACAATCCTTCCTTCAGGGACAATACCAGATTGCAAAAGAGGCGTTGATCCATGAATGGGAGCCGCCGGTTCGAGGAGTGATTACCTTCTGATGAGTACCAAGTTTTACAACGAAAACGCCGAAAGCTTTTATGCCGATACAGTTGGTGTGGACATGAAGGAACTGCACCAGCGATTTACCAACCGCCTTCTAGCCGGGGCTCGAATCCTCGATGCCGGTTGTGGGTCTGGTCGGGATAGTTTGGCGTTTTTGAAACTGGGGTTTGAGGTTGAAGCCCTTGATGCGTCCGAAGCCCTGGTAAAGAAGGCTTCAGTACTAACTGGCTTAAATGTTGAACTGAAGCGATTTGATGAGGTGACTGAATCGTCACGTTACGATGGCATCTGGACTTGTGCTTCTCTCCTGCATGTCCCCAGAGCTGAACTGCCTGTCTCCATGAAGGCCTTAGCCAGTGCTCTTAAGCCTGGGGGGATCTGGTATGTATCGTTCAAACATGGGGTACTTGATCGCACCAAGGATGGACGGCAGTTTACAGATCTGAACGAGACGTTGCTAAGAGCATTAGTCGCTGAAACAGGTGGGCTGTCAATGTCGGAGGTTTGGGTGACTGAAGATAAGCGACCTGAACGCGATGACACTTGGCTGAACGCGTTGCTGGTTAAAACTAGCATTGAACCTTAAAACCCTGAGTAAATGGCACAGAACGGCTCGTTACGCCATAGATTGATACGGCATAGGAACCAGATCAAATGTAGAGTTAAGAGCCTAGTGCCTTTGGTTCCTAGCAACTTATTCTGCTTAGACAGTCGCTGCCTATGGGCGTCATTTGATGGGATTTTCCCTCGAGGTGTACCAAGCCCTGTCACAGACACTGGCATAGCGTCCGTTCTCGAACTTCCGCCTCATATGTCCTGCTAGCCAGTCCTGGTGAACAGGTGCTCTTGCGATAAGGCGATGAAACCACCTTGGCCAACAGTGCTGGGCTAAGCCACTTTTGTATGCTAATACACAGGCCTCTTCTTGAATAGTCATCTGGCAACTCCTTTGCCAAAAGATGTATGTTGAGTCTAGACTGCGAAGTCTAATGTGGCTAAACCAAATGTATAGACTCGATGAGAACAGAGTCATGTCCCTGATGGTTCTCTAAGACGTTTTAATAATCAAAGGTCGCTTTATCATTGAATTGAGTTTTGACAAGGCTGCTCTGTACCAGTTGTGTGAGCATTCCCCTATAAAACCCTCACGGGAGAGTGTACCTTGATTACTCGATACAAATCAGTTTGTTGAAGTTAGTGTTGTGAAGTTGACGTGCTCTTATGTTCGTCGATGGCGGAGCTTGTCCTAAAATTGAGCGGAACAATAATTATTTCCTTTAATATCAGTATCTTGCTGGTATGTGCTTACTAACATTTTCTTGCCTTGATACCACGAAACCTAAGAGACCTTACTTAGCCAGTTTGAGTGGATATGTAAGCTTGTCCATTTGTCACTGTGTACAACAAAATGGAAACGTACGGTGAGAGTAAGTTGATCAATTGGCGCTTATGGGTTCTTTGAACGTTAATATAAAATATTGAAGCTTTGATAAGTAACGGAAATGACAACTGACGAATAGGTAATAAAGTTAGCACAGCAAGATAAAATTTATGTTCTATTAAGACAAATGTACCTTTGAGTATCTAAGATGAAACCTTGAATGTTTTTTACCTTTCCATCTAATAAATTTGATGAGAGGAAAAAGAAATCCTTAAGGAAACGAAATGAATGCACCAATTAAGAGTACGCAGTTAACCCGTCTTGGATATGAGTATCAAGACTTAATATGCATAAAAATTTTAGTGGATTGGTATCATAATAGAGACAAATACCGATGGGTAAAAGTAGAAAGCTCGTCGTTACCTGATACAGAAATTTCAAGCTTGGATGATGTTATTGCCTTAAGGAGTGATGGAAAGTATGAATTGACACAAGTCAAATTCACTATCGATGCAGAAAGAGAAGATTTATCCCTTTGCTTTGATTGGCTTACTAAACGTAAAGGTAAGGGCACTTCTTTGATTCAAAAGTGGTGTAATGATTTAATCCAAGCAGCAAAGGATGATCGGATTGGAAAAGCCGAACTGATAACAAATAGAAAACCTGATCAAGAGTTATTATCTTGCCTAATAGACGGAAAGATCGATCCAGCACTTATTCCTGCTGAACATTTTAATAAAATTGAATCTCAGCTTGGTGGAAAATCAAATGTTGAGATGTTCTTTAGGTATTTCGATTTTATACATAGCCAACCGACGATCGATGATCTTGAAAATAAACTTCATGATTCATTAGTTCCTGATCATACTAATGAAGAAGGATGGCATAGATTTTTAGCAAAAGTCATGAGATGGGCTACTAGAGAAGGTGAGCCAAATTCTGATGGACAAATCACATTTACCGATCTTCATGAGCTATTGAGTCATGGTATTATCAGAGATATTTCGCAATATTTCATCATCCCAGAAAAGTACAGCCCGCCTACTATTAGTTTTCACGATAGCGTTCTAAATAAGCTAGATGAGGGAGGTGCATGGGTGGTATCTGGGGCGCCAGGGATGGGAAAAAGTACATACTTATCCTATTTATATGAGTGTCTACAATCTAAAAACTACTCATTAGCTCGTCATCATTACTCATTAAGCACTCAGAGCTTAATAGACAGAATATCTTTTTCTACATCTGCTACCTCGATAATAAAACAAATAAAAGCGTCTAAGTTTAATTCCTGTGAAGGCTTAAAGGAAGAGCCGGAGTATTTAGATGAATGGCTTACTTCCGTCGGAAGAGATGCTAAAAGGTTCGGTGAGAAATTCATACTGATTTTGGACGGATTAGATCATGTTTGGCGGGAAAGATCCGATATATCTCAGCTAGAACACTTGATAAATAAAATACTCCCTGCTCCTGAAGGCGTTACAATCATTTTTGGTACTCAGCCAGTGAGTAGCTCAAAATTACCTGACAGATTGCTTTATAATTGTCCTGTTGAGGGTGAGCGGTGGCTAAATATTCCTTATATGGATTTGTCTTCGATTGGGTCATGGTTAGAGGGATTAAGAAATTCAGGCGTTGTCGATATTGATGATAACTATTCATCAAACTCTATATCTGAATTGGCTGTGGCTTTACGTAAGATTTCAAGTGGATATCCATTGCATCTTATTTATTCTTTCAGAGCCCTGATAGCGAAAAAAATAAATATTTCGGTATATGATATTGAGAAACTAGATCGATGTCCTGATGGTGATATTAATGCTTACTATTGGTCTATTTGGAGTAATTTAACTGAGCAGGCTAAAGAAATATTGTTCTTGATGTCGGTTACTGAGTTTCCATGGCCAAATAAAAACGCATTTTCAAATTGTTTTTCCAACCCAAGCATTGTTCTAGATGCATACAAAGAAATAGAACATTTGGTGGAAAATCGCCGTAGTGGAGTATTCCCGTTTCATAATAGCTTGTTAGTCAATATACAACAGAGGGATGAGTTCGAAGAGGTAAAAGAAAGGCTTTATCCATTTATATGTAATTGGCTAAGCACCTATTCTCCTCCGTTCTGGCGTTGGGCTTGGAGTTGGATTGTTCAAGCCGAAATGGGAAATGTAGACCCAATCATTAAAGGGGTTACCAAAGAATGGGTTATTGACTCTTTGTGCGAAGGATATCCCTTAGAGCATATAGAACATATAATTTCCTATGCGGAGAAGGTAGCTTTTGCGCAGAAGAACTACAGCACGCTTGTGGACATACGCCTTTTAAAACTGAGGTTTTTAAATGGTCCGGAGTATCAGATTCAAGACTTTGCTGGTTTTACGCGAACAGCAATGAAAAACTCTAATGATGAGTCTGGATTACTCTGGAAGTCTGACAATATCAGAGAACTAGGTGTAGATGATATAGTTGTAGTAGCTTCTTTGTGCCGAAAAAAATATCCAGAGGTAATAGAAGAGTGCTATCAGGAACTTTACAAAAGAGCATTGTTTTACGCGAATATCTATGTGGGGACTGATAATAGATTCGAGTCAACAGTCAATGCACTGATTAAAGTACTTTGTGATACTGATGCTCCTGATATTGAAAGGGTAGTTGAACTCATTAGCAGAGTAACACCTAAAGATGGATTGTATGAGAAACTATTTTCAAACTTATTAAGCTGTGATAATGCAGAGTTTATATTTGATGTTGATTATCATAATCTTCCAGAATACACAAGGAGAGAATTTCTTGAGTACGCGATTATAGCTTCTTGTATCTCTGGTGTAGATATTATAAATGAAAATTTTTGGTTGGAAATGTTATCCTCCTCTTTTGGCGTCTGCTTTAAATTAATAAATGATAACCTCAGAGGTAATCAAGAGTTTGTCGGCCCAATATATTTTATACAAGGGGCAATATCAACTAGTAAACTTGAAGAATTCTTTTTTCATACGCTAAATGAACACTTGCTCAATGATGTATTGGTATTAGAAAAGGACAGATTATTAGAGGATATAGAAAATGACTATGATTTTTCCATATGGTACGGATTCTATCTTGCTGCAGTTGAGCTAGCTAAGAAAATAAAACTTCAAGAAAAGTTTAATCCCTTAGATTTATATTCAATCATAGATGCGGCAGGTTGTAAAATACACGATGGATACGATTATAAACTACGTGATAAAACTTCTACTGTTCTCCATGTTATTCCGGACATATCGTTAAAACTATCTTTGCTTCTTAAAGAAAGTAATTTGTGTGATTTTATCAATTCTGACTCCTTGAATTCCGCTCAAAATTATTCCTGGTGGAAGCCGCTAATTTTCTTTGAAAAATCAATAAAATATTCTTTTATCCCTGCGGAGCTGGATGATATAGATGAGTATTGGTGTAATTATTTAAAAGAAATCCTTAAGAGAAGAAGTGATACTTTAGAGCTCTGTAACGAAGTGGCAGATATACTATCTTTCTGTTCCCAGCTTAAGTTAGAACGAGCAGTAGAGTTAGGGTTGAGTACAGCCTGCAGGTATATTCTTGGTTATGGATATAGAAAAGATATTACACTTCATGAGGTTTTTGAAGCAATACAAGCTTGTTCTGATGCGAACATCGGTGAGGTATCTGATTACTTGAAACGAGTATCATGTTTTGTCGTGGATATGTTCAGCTTCACTGAAAGAGAAATTAGGCACATTCCTTCATGGTATATGTCTTTATTAAGTAAGAATCTTCCAAGAAGAATTTTAGACGAGTTTTCATTTCATCTGGATCAACACAATTGGTACGTTCTAGAGGACATACTAACTTCCTATATAAAATATGGGGATGTTGGGATAAAGGGTGCCAAGGAGTTGATAAGTTGCTTCTATTCCCACGATATCATAGAAACCGTTAAAGAAAGGTCTGAGGAAGATGCTTCTTTAGATATTGTATACCGAGAATTGACTGAGTACTTTGGTGAAGAACCTCCCGGCCCCAGGGATAGAGCTAGCTCAAATAGCTTAGACAGCAAGCCTGTAGATATACCATTTGGATCATTTATTCCAGAGTACTTAAGTGATTTAGTCCATGTTCTGAGAAATAAGAATAGATACTCTGATGGAAATTATCTATCTGGATGGGTAGAGTTTTGGTGCAGTAAAGGTCAGAGTTCGCGCATCATTAAATCCTATGAAGAGTATTTCAAAAATCCAGAGGAACACCCATACTTGTATGGTCTTAATGAAAGCCTTAATTCTGTTTATGAGGTTAGCAAAAAACAACAAGGTAAAAGAAGAGCATATGCATGGGCCGTTAAAAGCATTAGAGCTAATGATTATTGGAGTAGATACTCTGGCTCAAAAGCAGAAGAGAAGATTTGTTACTATGCTAGAGAGTATAGCAATAGGTGGGAGGAACTGCTATCTGATACTACTCATGGTGGAAGCGTAAGGTTAAAAGGTGATGAAGAAAGAATAATTCCAACAAGCAAGTTGGTGATGTATTTGATTGCTGCTGGTCAAGAAAATTTGGCTGTGGATATAACCAATGTATTGGTAACCGGCTTGGAAAGGGATATAGAGCACTTGCCAATTCGAGGGTCATACTGGATAGAGAACGAAAAGCCTGTGGAAGTTTGGGCTTTTAGTTTTGCATTGAAATATTATCAATGGCCCGATAAGGCAATCAAGAAAAAGACAGCATTAACGATTGCTGGCATGATCGACTCAGATGATGATGGTCATTATAAGATCGAGTTCTTGAATTTCATTAGTAGCTTGCCGAATGAAATTGCAGTAGTTGAATATTTGTCTATACTCCAATTGAACAAAAGTAACCCATTTAGTTCGGCTGAAATTTCAAGTGTGGTCCCTTATCATTCTCTTGCATTAAAATATTTATATGACGATCTGGGATTTAAGTATGATGTGAAAAATCTAAATGGAGCATATCTCGCTAGTCCGAATTTGACTGGGACTAGTGAGAGGCTGACGAAATCCTTAAATGGTCTCCCTTCGATAATTAGTACACGACTAGAACAATTAGGGGAGGAAATTGGGGCAGATCTACTTGCTCATATGTCTGAAGAACTTGAGTATGTTAATAGACGAAAGACTTATAGATACTTTGATCACTATGCATATTGCAGTGATGTTTTTGGGTTAAGACAGCGTATCTCATGTAGTTTTTCATCTACTACAGAAACGGCTTTATTATCTGCTTACATTAGAACTGTTCTATATGTAACATCGAATTTTTCTGTCAGTAAAGCTTGTGAAAATGACTTAGTAAAACTAGTTTTGCCCTTTTGTAAAACTCTTAAATTTGTCAGACCTTCAATGAAACCGGATTTTTGGCCTAAAAAAGACATTATTAAGCAAAATGGCAAAACTCCTTCAGCGTGGTTATTACAGAGACTGTTAGATAACATTGCTCGAGATGACAACGTAATCCTTGGTGCATCTGGCCCTCTGGTTCAAGATCCAGATGGAGTCAATGTGGACTTGGACTTGTATGCCGTGTCAGTTAATGATGGTTGTACATTGAATGCTGAAGAAAAGTTTAATGTTATTGAGTCTACTCTATACCCTGAGTTATTTGGTATTAGAACTCTATCGGAACCTATCCACCCAAAGTTTTATGGTAGATTTGAAACTGATACGGCGTTAAGAGGTGTTTATGCACCTGAATTTAATTTTGGCTTAGGGTCTAGCGAAGTAGTTGAAACTTCAAAAGAACTGATTTTTACTGATAGCGGAGTCGATGTGGCAAAATGGTGCTACTGGTATCAGGACTGGTATCCTGTCCGTCATTATGACTTAAAGCCTGCGTTAGGAGTCGTAACTATCGCAAGCCAGAGAACAAAAGAGCTTATTGAAAATGATGATTCTAATTGTTTTCTGATTGGAAAATTTAAGATTATTAAAAAAATAGGATTTGGTTCAGATGCCGCTATGCCAGAAATATATCATTTCGAGTCCGAGTTGAAGCCAGGTACTCTTGCAAAATTAACTGAAAGATATACAGCGCCTTCAGTTGTTGAATATATGAAAAAGCATACTAAAGGAAATCGACTCCCCAGAGGTAAGAGATTTGAAAAGTTTATCTAGAATTCATTTTAAAATGAGCCTAAATAAGGGGGCGTATACCTTACTTAAGGTTTAACTCTTCAAAATTTTGTCTTCCTAGCTGTTCATTGTTTTAAAATCAATAGAACAAAGCCATCTTGTCCTTTTAGGGTAAATTTGAAATAAGTTAATTACGATTTTAAGTATAGTGTTTGTCATAGTGTTCATCAATCAATACGACCGATACTTGAATAGTCTGGAAAATAGTTAAGCATAAGTGCTTTCAGTATGGGGTATAATGCGTGCCAATAACATTTTGCGTAATCTCAAAGAGAGAAGAAATTCAAAATAGAACTTTAGGAATGGCTTACTTAATTCCTAATAGTTGGGATGATTATGGACATAAAACGCTCTTCACTCTTATTGTTTTTGATGAGTATCATAAAGAGATACATATAGGGGATGTAAAGATTGCATATATTGGAAAGACTTTTGGATGGACAGGTGAAAATCTACCAGAAGCATTCAACTATTTGGCAGAGAATTTTTATTCCTTAGGTCAGGATGCAGACTACTATAAAAGATTAATGGAAGAAGCTAGTGAATTCTTGAGGACTGAGATCCTTAGAGCACTAGGCGATGTCGCTTATGATCCAATAAAATTGGATATTGTAAAAAATGATGTTGTCTTTATTAAGTCTCTTATGAGAAGTGTAGATTTCTCTACAATAGAACAACAATTCAGAAGGATCCTTGCTGGAGGAGCTCCCCTTACTGCTTACGAGTTCACATATGAAAAAGTGCAAAGTGAAGAATATGCCGGGCTATCTATTAAAGTAGATGTTTCACCCGAATCTACGCCTCCATCAAATGTACATATACTAATTGGGAGAAATGGTGTAGGAAAAACTACCATACTTAATAATATGGTAGATACTCTCATTGGTGTCCAAAAGCACGAAGATGCGGGTCAATTTACTATACCTTCTTTTTTCAACCCAAACGGGTTACCGCTACCTGCAGGTTACTTCTCCGGAGTCGTTTCAGTGTCGTTTAGTGCTTTTGATCCTTTTGTTCCACCAGACGACCAGACAGATATTTCTGCGGATATACGTTATTGTTATGTTGGGTTAAAGAAGAAAGTTGGCGAGGTAGGAAATGAGCATTGGGCAATTAAGGGTGATGAAGATTTATGTGGAGATTTTATAAATAGTTTGGGCTTGTGCTTATCTTTGACAGCAAAAAGGGCCAGATGGATAAACGCAGTAGCAAGATTGGAATCTGATGTAAACTTTGCAGATATGAATTTAAGCCAATTAGTAAATCTGTATGAACAAGATAGAAACCTTTTCCTTATAGCGGCTTATAAAATTTTTAAAAGAATGAGTTCTGGCCATTCAATTGTACTGTTGTCAATCACTAGGTTAATTGAAACTGTAGACGAAAAGACACTTGTTTTAATTGATGAACCAGAAAGTCATCTTCATCCTCCTTTGCTTTCTTCGTTTACACGTGCATTATCGGATTTGTTGCTCGATCGTAATGGTGTAGCAATTATTGCTACACACTCTCCGGTAGTTCTGCAAGAAGTTCCAAAGTCATGTGTGTCAGTAGTTAGAAGGTCCAGGCTAAATTGCATGGTGGAAAGACCAGAGACTGAGACTTTCGGTGAAAACGTCGGAGTTTTAACTCGAGAAGTATTTGGTTTGGAAGTAACTAATTCTGGTTTTCATAATTTGTTAAACAGCTCCGTAAATAAAGGGCTGAGTTATGAGCAAGTTGAAGAGGAATACAGTCATCAGATAGGCTTTGAAGGGCGTGCCATTCTACAATCAATGATATTTACGAGAGACTTGCAAAAAGGTTCATAAGTGTGAGGTTTATTTCTGTACCTGTTGAAGATTCAAGAGATGTCTATCAGTCTTGTGTGGATAGTATCTCTGACTCTAATTTAAAGGCTCGACTCAATGCTGTAATTCAATATATTGATCTCGTTGATGTTGAATATAGGTCAAGAGCTGAAGTCAGTAGTCTGTATACAATTCCTCCTAACAATAGTGGCAATGACGATGTAGTCTTGGGTTCGGTTACAAAAAATGAATTTAAAAATTTGTACAGTACTCATATGGTTTCTCGGTCAAAGCCAGCCAGAGCTATTTATGATTCTATATTGATGGGGGCGCCTAAAGGTAGGTGCCCATTCTGTGGGTTTGGGCATGCTACGACTTTAGATCATTATCTTCCTAAAGCAAAGTATCCCGAAATGTCAGTTTTACCCGTAAACCTTATTCCTTCTTGTAAGGACTGTAATACAGGAAAGAGTGCAACTATAGCAGTTGCTGCCGAAGATCAGTGTTTGCACCCTTATTATAATCATCAGCGATTTATTGAAGAGCAGTGGCTTTTTGCTGTAATTCACCAGACAACTCCTGTAACTGTGACTTTCTATGTTAAAGCACCAACGCATTGGGATTCAGTATCTCAAGAAAGGGTAAAAACTCACTTTAAGGATTTTAATCTCGCATCTAGATACTCAATAGAAGCTGCCTCTCAACTATCCTTTTTAAAACACAATCTATCAACCTTTATAGAATATACTGGCGCTAAAGAACATCTTAGTAAGATGGCTCAATCACATGCTAGTGAGAACATAAATTCTTGGCAAACGGCGATGCATCAGGCTCTTGCTCAATGCGATTGGTATTGTGAAGGAGGTTTTGCGTAACTTGCAATGGTTAGGACATGAATATACTGTCTGGTGGTATTAGTATTACTTTTGTATCTTAACGAGAAGCCCGATAATCAATTCGATTCAGTGCAGTATCTAGATCAGGGCATTCGCTACTTGGAGCATTCTCCATGTGGGTATTCTGATGAAGAGGGTAGGGAAGCGGAAACAACGTGTTGATTATCCCGATGGTTTCCGGTTTTTTCGTTCAAAATCGCGAGTGCCATATTTAAGCTATTGTATATAAAGACAAAACATAGGATTTAAAAGCCCTTGAGTTGTCCTTGCCAATGACCCTTTTGTGACGAAAGCAGTCCTCTTTTCTGCCACACAAAAAAGCCGGTGCAGCTGCACCGGCAAACAGGCAGAGAGAGTTGTGAAAACTAGGAGGGAACCGGGCGTCGATCCTCGATGACAATGCCGTCGGCCGGCAGGCTGCCTGGCGCCACCCAGCTGACCTCGGCGCCCAGTTTCAGTATTACCCGAGCCAGATCGGCCACTTCAGGCTCCGGCAAAGGCACCTCGCCCGTCGGTTCGCACAACAGGGTCAACTGGTCGTTGTGCCCCTGGTGCTCTACCAACGCGCGGATGCGGCTCATACCCGCAACCTGTTGGCGCAGCTGCTCCAGCTGGCGGGGATGAACGAACATCCCTTTTACCTTAGTGGCCTGATCCGCCCGCCCCTGCCAACCCCGAATCCGGCCATTGGTGCGCCCGCACGGGCTGGGGGCCTCGAGCATCGACGACAGATCGCCGGTGGCGAAACGCAGCAGCGGGTAGTCGCTGTTGAAGCTGGTTACCACCACCTCCCCTACCTCGCCGGCGGCCACCGGCTGTTCAGTGCCGGGTCGAACGATCTCCACCAGCAGATCTTCCGCCAGCACCAGGCCTTCACCGGGCCGGGTTTCATAGGCGATCAGGCCGATGTCGGCGGTGGCATAGGCTTGCAACACGGTAATGCCGGCTTCGGCAAAGCTGGCGCGCAAGGTGTCCGGCAACGCCTCGCCGGTCACCAGCGCCATTCTAAATGACAGCCGCTGTCCCGCCTGCTCGGCTTTATCCAGCAGAATCTTCAGAAACGAGGGCGTGCCGCAGTACCCCTCCGGCTGCAGCCGGGCGTTGATCGCCAGTTGCTGGTCGGTCTGGCCCGGCCCCGCCGGGATCACCACACAGCCGCAGGCGCGGGCACCAGAGTCGAGAATAAAGCCCCCGGGGCTGAGGTGATAGGAGAGGCAATTTTGCACCCGGTCGCCTGGTCGAAACCCGGCGGCATAAAACGCCCGGCCCATGCGCCACCAGTCCGGCTGATTGCACTCCGGCTCACAGATGGGGCCCGGCGACAGAAACAACCGATCCAACGCGGCCCCTTCGTTCTCCATTCCTGCCAACGGCGACTGCACCTGCTGCAGATCAATCAGATCCGATTTACGGGTGATGGGCAGCGTCGCCAATGCCTGGCGACTGGTGATCTCATCCACGGCCGTGCCCGCCAGCAAACGCCGGTAGTAGCTGCTGTGCTCACGGGCATGGCCGAGAAATTCCGGCAGTTGCGACAACAAACGCTGCTCGCGATTGTCGGCGTCCTGGCACTCCCTGGCATCAAAAAATCCGTTCATGGCGATCCCCTTACAGCCAGCGCTTACGGCGCTTGTAGGATTTCAGGTTCTTAAAACTCTTACGCTCTTCGTTGCCGCCGCCCAGATAGAACTCTTTCACATCTTCGTTGTTGAGCAACTGCTCACGGGTGCCGTCCAGCACGATCTTGCCGGACTCCATAATGTAGCCGTAGTCCGCCGCCTTAAGGGCGTAGTTGGCATTCTGCTCCACCAGCAGCATGGTAATGCCCTGCTCCTTGTTGATCTTCTCGATGATGCCAAACACCTCTTTCACCAGCAGCGGCGACAACCCCATGGAGGGTTCATCCAGGCAGATCATCTTCGGCCTGGCCATCAGTGCCCGGCCAATGGCCAGCATCTGCTGCTCACCGCCCGACAGGTAACCCGCCAGGCCGGTACGCTCTTTCAGGCGCGGGAAGTACTCAAACACCATCTCAATGTCCGCCGCCACCTCGTTGTCGCTGCGGGTATAGGCCCCCAGTTTGAGGTTTTCAATCACCGTCATGTCCTCGACGATGCGCCGCCCCTCCATCACCTGAAAGATGCCATCGCGAACAATGGCTTCCGGCGACTGGCGGTCGATGCGCCGGCCCATAAAGTGAATGTCGCCCCGGGTCACTTCGCCATCTTCCGACTTCAGCAGCCCGGAGATCGCCTTCAAAGTGGTGGACTTACCGGCGCCGTTGGGGCCGAGCAGGGTCACAATCTGCCCCTGGGGCACATCGATGCTGACCCCTCTGAGCACCTGAATCACCTCGTCGTACACCACCTCGATGTTGTTGATGCACAGGACCGGCTTCGCCACCTGGGTTTGTACTGCTGCTTGGCTCATAAATACTCCAAATTCGATGGGGGAAAACCGCAGGAACGGCGCACTTCGCCGCCCCCGCAACCGGGATCAGAAGCCCAGCCAGTCGTCACGGCGTTCCAGGGTCATCTGGCTGACGCGCTCAATCTGAACGTCGCCGTTGTTGTAGTTACCTTTGTAGATGTTGACCTGGTTGACGCCGCGGTGGTCCTCTTCGGTCCAGTTGGCCGCAAGGCACACCCCATCCAGCCCCTGGGGCACCCAGTTTTGACGGACGTACATGCCCTTTTTGATGTTCTCGCCGGTGATGCCGCCATTGGCCTTGGCCCACTCCATCGCCTCTTTCATAAAGAACGCCGAGCACACGCCGCGAATGTAGTGGTGCAGCCGCTGCTCTTCCCCGGAGGGATCGGACATTTTGGAGACCTCGCGCACCAGTTTCATGCCCGGCACCTCGTCGCTCCAGAACGGGTTCATGGTGGGGAAGATGTAGTCTTTGATCCCCTCGCCCGCCGCCTCGAACACCTTGCGGTCGCCGCCCCAGATGTTGGACATAAACTGGATGTCGGTGCCGACGGTGTTGCAGGACTTCACCAGCGACAGCACCGAGCCGCCAAGGTTGCCGATGTAGCCGTAGTTGGTGCCGGAGCTTTTCAGGCTCAGGCACTGAGCTTTGAAGTCGCCGGGTTTCATGGAGATGACTACCGGTGGCTGAACCTCAAAGCCCAGTTCGGTGGCGTAGGCCGCACAGGCTGCCTTAGGCGCATTCGGATAGGGGTGGTTGGCCCCGATGTGGGTAAACTTGGGTTTGCCGGACTTGCCTTTGCTGTTCCAGTCTTCGGCGGCCCACTGCACCAAGCCACGACAGGAGTCGGAGTAGGACGCGCCATAGAAGAAGTTATAGGGCGCCGGCTTCTTGGTGTTGGGGTTTTTACCGGTGGGGTCGGTCAGGTGGCCGGAGTAGGACGCCGAATAGACCGGAATCTTATCCTTGGCCACGAAGGAGATCAGCGCCTCGGTATCGGCGGTGCCCCAGCCCTGCATCGCCACCATCCCCTTGCGGGATTTCCACTTCTTGTACGACGCGATGGCCTGGGGCACCTTGTAGGCGTAATCGATGGTTTCAAACTCCAGCTGGGTGCCGTTAATGCCGCCGTTGGCGTTGATGTAGGCCAGAGAGTCGCGCACGCCATCGGCGTACACCTTGCCCACAAAGGCGGTGGGGCCGGACATGTCGGCCAGGTGACCGACAAATACCGAGTCCTGTGCCTGGGCCGGTGCGGCCATCATGGCCATCGCCACTGCGGATGAAACAAACAGAGTCTTGTGCATGTTAGTGTCCTTTTGGTTCAGGCCATGGGCCTGGCTGTCCATAGGTGCCCGAACGCGGCCATGCCGGTGCCCGGGCAAGAGTGCTTACTGTCCACCGCATCAGTAAGAGAAGGGATAAAACTTCCAGTAGTTCTTAATCTGCTGCCAACGATGAGCCAGCCCTTCCGGCTCAAAGATCAGGAACAGGATGATCACCAGGCCGATGGCCATCTCTTTGATGTAGGCCAGGCCGTCCACCACCATGGGAATGTTGCCCCAGTCAGTCATCTTCATCAGGCCAACGCCGCCCTCCAGCGCTTCCGGCAGCAGCACCATAAACACCACCCCCATCAGGGTGCCCTTGATGGAGCCCAGGCCGCCAATAATCACCATCGCCAGGAACTGCACCGACATGAAGATGGTGAACCCCTCCGCCGACACGTAGCCCAGGTAATGGGCGTACAGGGCGCCGCCGATGCCGGCGTAAAACGAGGAGATGCCAAAGGAGAGCAGGCGGTACTTGTTGAGCTTGACCCCCATGATCTCCGCCGACAGGTAGTGATCCCGTACCGCCACAAAGGCACGGCCATCGCGGGAGCGCATCAGGTTGCAGCCCCAGATGAACATGAACACCAGGGCAAACAGGGCGATGTAATAGAACTTCTCGTCGGTATCAAACACCACGCCAAACAGGTTGATGGGCTCGGCCATGGAGCCGGCGCTGCCGCCGGAGAACCACTCGGCGCGGCCAAAGAAGTCTTCGATAATGAACTGGGCCGCCAGGGTGGCGATGGCCAGGTACAAGCCCTTAATCCGCGCCGCCGGCATGCCGAACATCATCCCCACCGCCATGGTCAGAAAGCCCGCCAGCGGAATACACAGGAACACCGGAATGCCGAAGCTGGTGTTCATCCAGGCCGAGGCAAACGCCCCAAAACCGAAGAAGGCGCCGTGGCCCAGGGAAATCTGGCCGGTAAAGCCCACCAGAATGTTCAGGCCCAGGGCGGCAATCCCCAGGTAGGAGATCTGAATAAACAGCGTCAGGTAGTAGGCATCCAGCACGAAGGGTGCCAGACAGGCCAGGGCGATGACCAGCGCGGTAAACCAGCGAATGGTGCGGGTTTCAAAAATGGTGTTGTCCTGCTTGTAGCTGGTGCGAAAATCGCCGCAGGGACGCATGGCCAGACTAGACATATCGCACTCCTTGTAGTGTCTGTATTGGGGTAATCATTGCAGCTGTCATGGTCTGCTCCTTAGATCCGCTCGATGTCACGGGTACCGAAAAAGCCGTAGGGCTTAAACCAGAGGATCAGCAACAGCACATAGAAGGGCGCAATGTCGTACATGTTGCCAAAGTGCAGGTACTGGCTGTCGAAGAACTCTGCCAGGTTCTCCAGCACACCGATGGTGATGCCGCCGACAATGGCGCCGACAATGGAGTCCAGACCACCCAGAATCACCGCCGGGAACACCTTGATGCCGATGGCCGACAGCGAATCGGAGACGCCGTTGACCATGCCAATCACCACCCCCGCCGTTGCGGATACGGTGGCGGCGATGCCCCAACTCATGGCAAACACCTGCTTCACCGAGATCCCCAGGCTTTGTGCCACCTGCTGGTCGAAGGCGGTGGCCCGCATCGCCAGGCCGTGCTTGGAGTGTTTGAAGAACAGGTAGAAGCCCACCATGATCATCAGCGCAATCACGGTGCTCATCAGGTAGGCCAACTCGACGTTAAGGCCAAACACGCTGACGCTCTGGGTGTCGAACACCTGCGGGTAACTCTCCGGCGCCACCCCGAAAATCCACTTGGTCAGTGACTGGAAGAAGATCGACAAGCCGATGGTCACCATGATCACCGAGATAATAGGCTCACCGATCATCGGCCTGAGCACGATCATCTGCAGCGCCACCCCGAACAGGGCCATGAACGCCAGGCTCATCAAAAAACCGATGAAAAACGGCAGTTGCAGGTACACCAGCAGCGCCCAGCAGACCCAGGCCCCCACCAGCAGGAACTCGCCCTGGGCAAAGTTGACGATCTGGGTGGACTTGTACACCAGCACGAAGCACATGCCTACCACCCCGTACAGCAGGCCCACAATCAGGCCATTAATGATCAGTTGCAGTAGCAGCTCGAAATTCATGAGGCTCTCCTTTGCTCGGTGTGCTCCAGGGAGTCCACCAGCGTGGCCACCTGCAGCTGGGTTTCCACCCGGGTTTTGGTGCCATCCTGGAAGGTGATCACCGTATCGATGTCGACGTGGTCGCTGCCGCCGTAGATGGCATCGATGATGTCGCCGTACTTCTCGGCAATCACGCCGCGGCGCACCTTACGGGTTCGGGTCAGCTCGCCGTCATCGGCGTCCAGCTCCTTGTACAGCAGCACAAATTTGTGGATCTTCTGCGCCTCAGGCAGGCTGGCATTGACCTTCTCCACCTCCTCAGACAGTTTCTGGTACACCTCCGGCAAAGTGGCCAGGTTGGTGTAGTTGGTGAACGCCAGTCCGCGCTGCTCCGCCCACTTGGAGACGATGCTGAAGCGGATGCACAGAATGGCCGACAGGTAGGGACGGTTCTTACCGAGGATCACCGCCTCGCCGATGAAGGAGGAGAACTTCAGCTTGTTCTCGATGTATTGGGGCGAGTACTGAATGCCGCCACTGGTGTGGGCCAGATCCTTGATGCGGTCGATCACCACCAGGTGACCGGACGGCTTGAAGTAACCGGCATCGCCGGTGTGCATCCAGCCCTCTTTGACATCGTCATTGAAGGCGTCGGCATCGCCCAGGTAGCCACAGAACATCCCTTCGGTCTGGGCCACCACTTCGCCCAGCCCTTCGGAGTCGGCGTTGATCACCTTGACGCTGGCGTTGTCGAACGCCACGCCGACGCTGTCGTAATCCACGTCATCGGCGTCGTGAATGGTGTAGGCGCCGCACATCTCGGTCTGGCCATACAGCTGCCTGAGTGGCACGCCGATGGCCTGGAAGAAGCGGAAGGTATCCGGCCCCATGGCGGCACCGCCGGTGGCGGCGGACTTGAGGAAGGAGAAACCGAGGCGATCCCGCAGTGCCTTCATCAGCAGCCACTCCGCCAGCGTCGAGCGCTTGCCCTGATCCAGCGCCTGCTGGGCCCGGGACATGGCAAAATCAAACAACCTCTGCTTCAGCGGCGATGAGTCCATCATTCGCGCCTGAACGTCGGCCAGAATCCCCTCCCACACCCGCGGGGCCAGCAGCACGAAGCTGGGGCCGATTTCACGCAGGTCGGCCATCATGGTCTCCTGCTCCTCGACAAAATTGACCACCTGGCGGGCGATCAGCGCCTGGCCAACGGCGTACACCTGCTCCATGATCCACGGCAGCGGCAACACCGACACGTAGTTGTCGCCGGGGCTGCGGGGATCGGCGCGCAGATAGGAGCTGCAGTGTTTGACGAAGTTGCCGCCTTTGAGCAGCACAATCTTGGGTTTGGAGGTGGTGCCCGAGGTGGTGCAGTAGATGGCGATGCTGTCGGGATCGGTGCGGTCCACCATGGCGTCGTAGCGGCCCGGATCCTGCTGGTCCTGATCCCGGCCCAGCTGGTACAACCGCTCCACATCCACCAGGCGGGGATCATCGTACTTGCGCATCCCTCTGGGGTCGCAATAGACAATGTGCTTCACCCCGGGAATGGCGTCACCCAGCTCCAGCAGCTTGTCACACTGCTCCTCATCTTCGGCAATCACCACCGAGGCACCGCTGAGGTTCAGCAGGTAGGCCACCTCTTCGTGCAACGAGTCCTGATACACCCCGAGGGAGTAACAGCCCATGGCGTGAGCGGCCACCTCCCCCCACACCCACTCGGGGCGGTTGTCTCCCAGCAGGGCCACGGTATCGGTCGCGGTGATGCCCAGGTGGTCCAGTGCCAGCGCCATCCATTTCACCCGGTTGTGGTAATCCAGCCAGCTGAATTCGTTCCAGATGCCAAACTCCTTTTCCCGCATCGCCACGTCCTCGGGCCAGTGGCTGGCGTTGTGGCGCAAAATCTTGGGAAAGGTGTTGAGACTGCCCATCTCAAAGCCGTTATCGGCCGCATTGGTTGCCTGGCTCATTAACCTGCCTCCTGCATCACTTCATCCTCTTCCAGGCCCAGATAGGCCCGCTTCACGTGCTCGTCGTTCATCACGTCGAGCGGCAAGCCGCTGATCAGCTTCTTACCAAAATCCAGCACCATGACTTCGTGGGAGATGTCCATCACCACCCCCATGTCGTGCTCGATCATCACCACCGTGATGCCGAACTCCTCGTTGAGATCGAGGATGTAACGGGCCATGTCCTCCTTCTCCTCCAAGTTCATGCCCGCCATCGGTTCATCCAGCAGGATCAACTTGGGTTTGAGTGCCATCGCCCGGGCCAGCTCGACCCGCTTTCGCAGACCGTAAGAGAGGGTGCCCGCCACCGCCTTGCGCACGTGGGTGATGTCGAGAAAGTCGATGATCTCCTCCACTTCTCGGCGGTGGGCCAGCTCCTCTTTCTGCGCCGGCGAGGCCCAGTACAACGGCCCGGTGAGCCAGTTGTTCTTCATCAGGTGGTGGCGGCCGACCATGATGTTGTCCAGCACCGACATGTGGCCGAACAGCGCCAGGTTCTGGAAGGTGCGGCCAATGCCCATGTCGGCCCGATCGTTGGGTCTCAGATGGGTGACATCGCGATCATTGAACTGAATCCTGCCGCTGTTGGGGCGGTAGCGGCCGGAGATGCAGTTCAGCATGGAGGTTTTGCCGGCGCCGTTGGGGCCGATGATGGAGAACACCGCCCCGCGGGGTACCTCAAAACTGACGTCGGTCAGTGCCTTTACCCCACCAAAGGCCAGTGAGATGTTATCAACCTTGAGTATTGAATCGGTCATACCCGGACTCCTGATACTTGGGACGAGTGGGCATTGCTGCCCGGGCAGGCCGCCCACGCGGCCTGTAACATTAGCCCCCGCCGCCAGGGCGAGGGCTCGATAGGGTGTTAAAGGGCGTAACGCATGGAGAACTGACCGTAGACAGAGTCCTTGTCGACCTCCTCCATCTTGAACTGGCCCACTTCGAAGCCGATGGCCAGCTCCTTGGTGAGGTTCTGGAACAGGTTGACGCCCCACTGGCTGCGTTTCACGTCGCTGACGTCGGTTTCCACCTGGCCATAGAGGGCGGTGGAGCGCAGGGTGTCGGTCCAGTAGTGGCGGTAGGCCGCCAACCAGGCGGTGGTGTCCTCCACCTCTTCACCCACTACGTCCATGGACGCGCCGCCGGAGATGTAGCGGCCCAACTCGCCCTGATGGTATTGGAAGCGGAAATCGTCTTTGCCGAAGGTGTAGATCTTACCGGCGACCGAGGCACCAAACGCGGTCTCACTGTTGCCGCCTTCGGTGTTGAGTTCACGACCCAGCACGGAGACGTTGACGTTACCCCAGTCCCCCTTGAAGGTGTATTTACCGATGACGTCCGGAATGCTGTCGTTGGAGGTGTCACCGCCGAAGGTCTCGGGGTTTTCCACCGCCACCTGAAAGCCGCCCATGGAGTAGCGAATCTGCCCCTGACGCACAAAGGAGAGGCCCACCAGGGCACCGGCAAAGTCGGCCGACTCCGGAATGGCGCTGGTGTTCATAAAGGTGGTCCAGGTCTGGCCGGCCAGCACCCCTTTGTAGCTGACAAAGGCGTGGCGAATACGGGGACTGGTGGAGTTGGACACCACCTGGTTGCCACCGCTACCGAAAAAGTCCATCTCGATAAAGCCGGTCACATCGCCGTGGATGTACTTGGTGTTGAAGCGGGTTTCGTTGGCGAAGATGCGAAACTGCGAGGCGCTCTCCTCCAGAGGAGTACCACCGCCGGTCCAGAAATCCTTGTAGGCCACGTCGCCGTCGACGTAACGGGCATCAACCTTGATGTAACCGCCGAAGATCAGCTTGTTGTCATTGCCGAGGTCGAACTCGTAGCCGGACAGTGCCGAGCCGGAAAACGCCAGCAGAGATCCGGCGAGAGCAAATGATTTAGCGTGTGAAGCGAGCATGGTAAGTCCCCTGTTAAGTAGTGCCCTCAACATCGGGAAAAGCCGGCGCAGTCACAATTGGGAATAGGTATTAGTGAATCCGTCTTAATACGCAGGTCTTACGACTTAAGTCGAGGGGCATCCATGCCGGTGTGTCCACCAATCTGTGGTATTACTGGTTACAGAATAAAGTCGGCCCAGGGAGTTGGCCGACACCAAAGCATGAACTTGGGGAAAGGACGCATGTTTCCAAACTGGCTGCTGGTGGTGATCAGCGTGGGCTACATCGGCCTGCTGTTTTTTATCGCCTTTATGGGGGATCGCTACCGGCATCGACTGGTGGCACGGCAACAGCGGCTGATCTACGCCCTGTCTCTGGGCGTGTACTGCACCTCCTGGGGCTTTTTGGGCACCGCCGGTCAGGCCTCGGTGGGGGACTTCTCCTACCTGCCGGTGTACCTCGCCCCCATCCTGCTGTTTGTGTTTGGCTGGCCCTTCATTCAGCGGCTGATTCGAGTCAGCCTGCGCCTTAACATCACCTCCATTGCCGATCTGCTGGCGGCCCGTTTCGGCAAATCGCAGCGCCTGGCGGTACTGGTGACCCTGGTGGCCCTTATCGGCACCCTGCCCTACATCGCCCTGCAGCTAAAGGCGATCATCAACTCCTACGAAATCCTGCGTCAAACCCAGACCCTGGCCTCGTGGCAACTGGGACTGGTGGTCAGTACCGTGCTGGCGGGTTTTACCATCATCTTCGGGGTCCGCGCCATCGACGTGACCGAACGCCACCCCGGGGTGATGGTGGCCATCGCCTTTGAGTCTTTCATCAAGCTGGTGGCCTTCCTGATTGTCGGCCTGTTTGTCTCCTACGTGGCTTTCGACTCCCCGGGGCAGATTTGGCAACAGTCAGTACAGGCGATGCCCGAGGCGTTTGAGTTTGACGGCAGCCAGCTGGTGTCATTGATCGGGTTGACGGTGATCGTGCTGTGCGCATTCCTGTGCCTGCCGCGCCAGTTCCAGGTCACCATGGCGGAGCTCAAAGACATCGACCACACCCGCTGGAGTCGCTGGATGTTTCCCCTCTATGTGCTGGTGTTTGCGTTCTTCGCCGCCCCGCTGGGTCAGGCAGGCAGCCTGTTGTACGGCGACTCGCTGCAGCGGGACTCCTATGTGCTGTTTCTGCCTGCCTACCACGGCCAGTCCTGGCTCAGCCTGCTGAGCTTCTTAGGCGCCATCTCCGCCGCCAGCGCCATGGTGATCATCTCCACCATCGCCCTGAGCACCATGCTCAGCAACGAAGTGGTGTTCCCGACCCTGTTCCGCCGCAGCGATGTGGAAAACACCGACTTTCTGCGGTTTCGCGCCCGGCTGCTGATGGTGCGTAAGCTGCTGGTGGTGCTGGTGATTGCCCTCAGCTACACCATGTTTCTGGTGGCTCCGCCCCACACCCTGGCGTCGCTGGGGGAGGTGGCCTTTGGTGCCATCGCCCAGATCGGCCCACCGCTGTTCGCGGCCTTTTTCTGGCGCAAAGTCAGCCTGAGCGGCGTGATGGCCGGGATCAGCAGTGGCTTTGCCATCTGGCTGGGTTTCAATATGCTGCCTCAGTTGGGAGTGTATCCGCACCCTCTGGCGGGCATCGACTACTCCATCACCACCATGGCCACCCTGATGGGGCTGGGCATCAACATCGCCCTGATCGTGGTGGTGTCCCTGCTCAGCCGCCAGACGGTGAAAGAGCAGATGCAGCTGGAGCACTTTTTTGAACGCCCCGGCATTCACGACCGCAGCCCGCTGAACCCGGGCAAGATTGATCCCAGAGAGCTGCAGCTGCTGGCCGCGAGGTTTATCGGCGATGACAAAGCCCGCCAGGGGTTCGAGCGCTACTTCAGCCAGCACCCCCTCAGCGACTCCCGCAAGGCCAGCAGCAATCCGGGCCTGGTGCTGTATACCGAAAACCTGCTGGCAACGGTGATGGGGTCGGCCTCGGCGCGGCTGGTGATCTCCTGCGCCCTGCAGGGACGGGACATCGCCCTCAACGAAGTGGCACAGTTGATGGCGGAAGCCACCAGCCAGCGCAACGCCGAAAGCCAGGAGGTACTCCGGCGCGCCATCGAAAACGCCTCCGAAGGGATCTCGGTCACCGATCACAACCTCAAGCTGGTGGCCTGGAACGACCGCTACCTGAGCCTGTTCCAATACCCCAAGGCGCTGATCTATCCCGGCTGTCCGGTGGCGGATCTGATTGAATACAACCTCAGCCAGAGCATCGACGATGCCGCAGTGGTGCGCCAGCAGGTAGACAAGCGACTGAAATTCCTACGCCAGGGCAGCCGTCACAGCTCCGAGCGACAACTGCCGGACGGCACCGTGATTCGCATCGAAGGCAACCCCATGCCCGGCGGCGGCTTTGTGATGCTGTTCTCCGACATCACCGTCTACCGGCAGGCCGAAGCACTGCTGACCGAAAAGAACCTGGACCTGGAATCACTGGTGTCGGAGCGCACCAACAAGCTGGCGATGGCCAACGAGCAACTGGCCCGATCCAATGCCAAGCTGGCCAGCGCCCGCGAGCAGGCGGAGCTGGCCCACCACAAAAAGAGCCAGTACCTGAAGGCCTGCAGCCACGACCTGCTGCAACCGTTGTCGGCTGCACGGCTGTTCTCCTCCACCTTAATGGAAGACAGCCAGTTACCGGAACGAACCCGTGGCAAGTTGCAGCAGATTGACCACTCCCTCAAGGTGGCCAATGACCTGCTGCTGGATCTCAATGAGGTCTCCCGCATCGACAGCGGCACCGTGGTGCCGAAGATGGAACCCTTCCCACTGCAGGAGTTGCTGGATTGCCTGCATGGCGAATTTGCCGCCATCGCCGAACAACATCAGGTAACGCTACGAATGGTGAACTGCAAAGCCTGGATTCGCAGCGACCGTCAACTGCTGCGCCGAGTCCTGCAAAACCTGCTCAGCAACGCCTTTCGCTACGCCCACGGTGGCAAGGTGCTGCTGGGCTGTCGCCACGGCGAACAGCTGGAGATTCAGGTACTGGACACCGGCCCCGGCATTCCCGAAGACAAACAGCAATGGGTGTTTGAGCAGTTCACCCGACTGGAAAACAGCCAGGGGCTGGGGCCCAATGGCCTGGGACTGGGACTGAGCATCGCCAAAAGCCTGTCGGATCTGATGGGCCACACCCTGACCCTGCACAGCCGTCCCGGCCACGGTTGCGCCTTCTCCCTGGCGGTCACTCCGGCCCCCAGCCGCCCACAAGTGAACGCGGTGAGCACCGATACCGTCACCCTGCACGGCATCAAGGTGCTCTGTGTCGATAACGACCCCAGCGTGCTGGCAGGCATGGTGGAGCTGCTGGAGAGCTGGGACTGCCTCGCCCTTGCCGCCCGGAGCCCACAACAGGCGCTGCAACTGGTGGCCAGCCGCCAGTACGACATCGACATCATGCTGGTGGACTATCAGCTGGACAACGGCGAGGATGGCCTGACCCTGATGACCGAGCTGCAGCGTCGGGCCCGGCGGCCACTGCCCGGAATACTGATCACCGCCACCACCGACGTACCGCTGCAGGAGCAGGCCCGAGCCGCCGGATTCGGCTACCTGAGAAAGTTGATTAAACCCATGGCGCTGAGGGCTCTGATGAGTGCCATGCTGGTGAAAAATCTGCAGCAGAACTACGCTCAGGAAACCGAGCCCCAGTAACCCCAGCCGAAATCACAGACCGCTGAAAAGTCTGGGTTCAGCCAACCTATGTTAGGGTTTTTCAACCTGGGTAAAGAGAATGGAGAGTCGATGACGTTTGAACTGGCACTGGTGGTGATCGCCGCCCTGGTCGCAATGGGCATTTTGCTGCATAAGCCCTCCTCCACTCTGGGGATCCCCTCTCTGCTTATCTTCATCGGTGTCGGCCTGGCTTTTGGCAACGGCGAGTTCAATTTTGTCTACGACAATCTGGCCCTAACCTCACTCATCGGCGCCATGGCCCTGAACGCCATCGTGTTTGTCGGTGGTCTCAACACTCCATTTCACAACATTCGCATCGCCTGGCGCGAAGGGGGCATGCTGTCGAGCTTTGGGGTACTGTTCACCAGCCTGATTCTGGCGGCGCTGCTGTTGATCATCACCGATTTCCCGCCCCTGAACTGCCTGCTGTTTGCAGCCATCGTCTCCTCCACCGATGCCGCCGCCGTGTTCTCGATACTGGAGTCGAAAAAACTGAGGCTGAAGCACAACACCGATACCGTGCTGGAGTTTGAGTCGGCCACCAACGATCCGGTGGCGCTGCTGATGGTCACCCTGCTGACGGCGATCATCGTCGCCCAGGGCGCCCTGCCCGATGGATTGGCCGTCACCACCTCGCTGCTGCAGCAGATTGGCGTCGGCCTTGGTGTCGGCCTGGGCGTCAGCTGGATCGGGGTCAAAGCCCTCAATGCCATCAAGCTGGAGGAGTATGGCCTTATCCCGGTATTTATCCTGGCCTGTTTCCTGATGGCGACCTACGGCGCCGAACTGCTCGGCGGTAACATTCTGGTGGCCTCTTACGTCGCCGGCGTCATGTTTGGCAACCAGTTGCAGCGGGGGCGGCAGGTCAGTAAGCACTTCTTCAACAGCCTCTCCTGGCTGGCCCAGGCGTTGATGTTCATTATTCTCGGCCTGCAGTTTTTCCCTCGCTCATTATTGGAGGATGCCGTCAGCGCCATCCTGCCCGCACTGGCGCTGATGCTGGTCGCTCGACCGTTGGCGGTATTCTTAAGCTATCTGCCCTTTCGCCGCGCCAGTAACAGAAAGAAGCTGTTTATCTCCGCCATCGGCCTCAAGGGCGCCACGCCCATCGTGTTTGCACTGATCCCCGCTGCCGCCGGGATGGAGGGGGCCCAGCAGATGGTGCATATGGTGTTCTTTATCGTGGTGATCTCGCTGGTGGTGCA
The DNA here is from genome assembly GCF_900100175.1 of Ferrimonas sediminum. Lineage (GTDB taxonomy): Bacteria > Pseudomonadota > Gammaproteobacteria > Enterobacterales > Shewanellaceae > Ferrimonas > Ferrimonas sediminum. The sequence continues at coordinate 58,747 of NZ_FNEM01000009.1, read as the reverse complement.
GAGCATTGCCCTGGAGCCCCTGGCGCGGGTACTGAAGCTCACTCAGTAGACCTTTAGCACCAACGCCCTGTAAGGCACTGACATCATTTACTTCTGTGGAGATTTACAGGCTGCATCCTTTCCGCTGAATCGGGCCAATATCCCAAAAGTGGTAGAAAACTTCCGCAACCACCCATGAACCACCTTCAGGACATCTATACTCAAGCCTGCAGTTAAACGGAGGTGATCATGAAACGCTCTAGTTATGACCGAGGACGACGCAGCTTCCTAAAGGGGGTAGGTGCTGCCGGGTTAGCAGCAATGGCAGGTCCGACGCTTGCGGCCAGTGATGAAGGAGTGGAATGGGATCAAACCTATGATGTTGTCATTGTAGGCTCGGGTTTCTCGGGTTTAGCCGCGGCGATTGAGGCCAAACGCAATGGTGCGAACTCGGTGGCGATCATCGAAAAAATGCCGGTCTTTGGTGGCAACTCGGCCATCAACGGTGGTCTCTACGCAGCACCGCAAACCCCGCTTCAAAAAGAGGAAGGAGTCACCGATTCCCCCGACACCATGGTCTCGGATCAACTGAAAGCGGGACGAGGCATCGCCGATGAAGCCCTGCTTCGCCATGTCGCGGCTCACGCCCGAGAAGGGCTGGAGTTATGTCTAGACGTCGGCGCCAAATTTCACCCCTACCTACAGCAACTCGGCGGCCACAGTGTTCCTCGCACCTATCAGACAACAGTCAGTTGTGGCGCAGGCATCACCCAACCCCTTTATAAAGAGTGCAAAAAGCTCGGGGTAATTCTGGTGAACCGCGCCAAGCTGAAGCACTTCATTCGTGCCAGTAACGGCCAGGTAGAGGGCATTGCCATTGAGACCCGCTACTACTATGACCGGGATGTTGCAGAAGGCCCTCAAAAACAGATTCGGGCAACTAAGGGTCTGATCATGGCCACCGGTGGTTTTTCACAAAATGTCAGGTTACGCATGGCTCAGGATCCCACTCTCACAGCAGATGTGGGCAGTACCAATGCCGCTGGCGCCACCGGTGAAGGCCTGCTGCAGATGCTCAAACTGGGGGCAATTCCGGTACACATGGCCCACATTCAATCTGGTCCCTGGGCATCTCCCGATGAAGGAGGCTTTGGCTACGTGTCTAATTACTCCATCTTCAACTTCCCCCACTCCATTGCCATTGAGCGCAAGAGTGGCAAGCGCTTCATGAACGAAATTGCCGACCGAAAAACCCGCGCCGATGCCGAACTGGCGAATCGCGACGATCAGGGTAATCCGGACCCAGCACTGATGATCACCAGCTACAAACATGCTGCCAAGCACCCCAACGCCAAAAAAGTGCTCAAGTACGGGGTCGGCTGGAAATTTGACTCGCTGGAGGAGCTAGCCAAAAACTACCAGATCCCATTTAAAGCACTTAAAGCACAAGTGGATGAGTACAATGGCTATGTAGAAAACGGAAAGGATGAGCAGTTTGGCAAGTCAATGACTAAGGCTAAGGGCAAATACCTCGAGCCCCCGTTTATGGTCGTCAGGCTGTGGCCAAAAGTGCACTACTGCCAAGGCGGCGTCATGATTAACCAAGACGCTCAGGTACTGGACTCCGAAACAGGTGAGCCCATCATGGGGCTGTATGCGGCTGGAGAGGTCACCGGTGGTGTCCATGGTGTCAGCCGCCTCGGCAGTTGCTCCATTCCGGAATGCATCGTCATGGGTATGACCGCATCCCGACACATAATGGCTAAGGGATAGGAGCTGATCATGAAAAATGCGTTGATCTACAGCATGTCGGCTCTCTCCTTATGCGTAACATCTTTGGCGGTAACCGCGGAGTCAACCCTGAAAGAGTACGACCAGATGACCGGTCGCAGTTACCATGAGCAGCTGCACAGCAAAAACAACTGTAAGGCCTGCCATGGCTCCGAAGTCAGCGGCTACCCCGCTGATAACACCTGTCACAAGTGCCATAACCCGGACAAATTAGCACAGAAAACCGTTCGCTCCGGGGATGAGGTTCATCAGAACCCTCACGATAACCTCCACTATGGCAAAGATGTTCCATGTACCGAATGCCACGGAGAACATATAGAGAAACAACCTCTGTGCGCAGACTGTCACACCTTTAAGTACCCTAACCACAAGAAGTAACGGCAATCTGACCGCGCCTTTGCAGGCCACTCAGAGTATGAATTAGGCCCTCAAACTAATGAGGGCCTATTTATTAAACCAGAGGTTACCGGCATGACTAGTCTGATGCGGTGCGCGGATGGCGTGTACATCGTCTTCTCGTTATCAACCATGTCCACCGGCCCCCTGGCGGCTAAATCGCTACCGAGGGCTGCAACTGCTTCATGGCGATCACCGCCTGGGTGCGGGTACGCACGCCCAGCTTCAGGAAGATGGCGCTGGCGTGGGCCTTGATGGTGGCCTCAGACAACCCCAGTTCGTTGGCGATCTGTTTGTTAAGCAGACCATCGGCAAACATCAACAGAATGCGGTGTTGCCGGGGCGACAGACTGGCAATGCGACGGGCCATGTCGTCATCGCCATCGCCGCTGAGATCGACGTCTTTGGGCCACCATTGCTGCCCCATGACCACCGCTTCTACCGCTTCCAACATCAGGGCCACCGGCTGCGATTTCGGCACAAAACCGGCGGCGCCACAGCGCATGCTCTGAGCAATGGTCTGGTTGTCTTCCTGGCCGGAGATGACGATCACCGCCAGTTCCGGGCGCTGGCTGCGAATACGGATTAAGGTGTTAAAGCCATGGGCATTGGGAATATTGAGATCGAGCAGCAGCAGTTCGGCATCCGGATGAGTGTCTAACAGCTTGTCGAGCTCATCGATACTGTCGGCTTCAAACAGCGACACCCCCTCAAAGCGGGCGCCCAACACCGATGTCAGGGCTTGGCGGAACAACGGGTGATCATCAGCAATTATTATTTTATCTATCCGTTGCATGGTGGCTTCCTTGTCAATGACATCGGTCATCAATATGGCACTGCCGGCGCCCACTGCACCGGCTTAGCCCTGATGGCGGAAACCACAAAATCAACCCTGGATTTTATTCCACCGACGATAAACAACCTCCCAATCTACCGAAACCCAGAGCAATTGCCATTAGACCTTCAGCCTACTCGTTATTAGGTAGAGGAATGGCCTCGCAACGACGCCTCTGCCGCCCTCCATGATCGCAAAGAACGGAGTGAGGTGGCGCACGCTTTGGAACCGATTCCAAAACGCCGCATGGCAAAGCAACTTTACTGTGATTTCATGTACATTCGAGAAATATCGACCTAGGATTAATGCAAGATCATAGAAAATTCGCAACTTATCCCATCAGGGTCACGACCGGTTTTTACTCGATTACCAAGGATACGGTATGAGTCAGATCAACGTTATTGCCAGCACACTGCTTATACTGCTGGCCCTTCCGTCCCTAGCCGACGAGATCAAGCTGCTTAACTGGGAAGCTTACCTTGCCGATGAGGTCATAGAAGCCTTCCACCGGGAAACCGGCCATACTGTTCGTCAGTTTTTTATCAGCAGCGATACCGAGCGCAACTCCATCATGGCCAGGGGCGGTGGTGACCAGTTCGACCTGGTGATACTGGATAATTCCGACTTATCGATGTACAGCAACGAAGGCTTACTCACCTTGCTGTCTCCCCTTATCGCCCCCCACACCCTAAGCAACAATCGCTGGCAACAAGCTTGTGGCGATTATGGTGTTGCTTACAGTTGGGGCACCATAGGCATCGCCTACCGCACCTCCATCAGCAACGCATCCATCACCTCCTGGGACCAGTTTTTTAGCCCGCCCCCCGAGCACCACGGCGGCATCGTGGTGATTCCGGACATTCAGGACCTTGTCTCGGCGGCGCTGCTGTCCGAATCATTGAGCCCCAACAGCAGCGACAGCGCCGAACTGGAACGCGCCTTTATCCGTTTGCAGAGACAACAGCCCCATGTCCTCGCCTACGACTACGGGGTCAGCTATGCCATCGCCAACAGATCGGCCAGTACAATGACCATGACCCTCGCCTACTCTGCGGATGTCGAGGAGATTATCGAAACTACCGGACAGCAGGACTGGGTGTACCTGGTACCTGAGGAAGGCACCATGATTTGGACCGACTGCTGGGCGGCACCGGCTTCCCGGGAACTGTCGAAGGCCACCCTGGCTTTTCTTGAGTTTATCAGTCGCCCTGACATCGCGGCATTGAACGCCGAGAAGGCCTGGATATCCACTCCGGTGGCGGCGGCCCTGCCTTTAACCAGCGACGAGCACCGCCGGAACCAAGAACTCTATCCGCCAGAGAATATCCTGATTAACAGCCATCATTACCAGCTCCAGACCGAAGAGATGATGGCTCTCAGGGCACGCATGGTGGCAACAGTGAAATTTCGCTGAGGAGAGGCAATGAAACTGAATCACCGTCTTAACCTGACCCTGTTACCGGTGATTGTTCTGGTCTTTTCCGTTGCCGCCACACTGACCATCGGCGAAACTCAGCGCCGCTCCAGTGACTTTCTCAAACACCGCCTGGTGGTCGAATTGGAAAACATCGAGGCGCAACTGGTCAACCAGGGCACCCTGATGGTCAGTGGCCTGAAGCTGATGCTGAGTAACGATGCCTTTCACTCGCTGCGCCGTTCCGATCACAGCCATTCGGCCAGCCTGTCACTGCAGCACCTGATTCTCGAACACCATGCCAATCTCAGGCAAATTCTGCCGAATCTGGAGATGTTGCAAATTTATGATACCCATGGCGAGGTGCTCCTTTCCACCACCGTCGATAACAACCCATTCTCCCCGCCCGCGACTCCGCCTATTCCTTCGGAACTGCAGTGGTGGACCCCCGGGCTGCCAGCACTCTCGGGCCAAAATTTTTACCTCTACCTTAACAACTCCGGTGCCGCCAGGCTGGTGCTGATCGAAGCCTTTGTGCCGGAGATGTTCGGAGTGAAGCATTCAAATGCATCCAATGCCGCCAACAACCTGTATGCACTCATCAGCATCACCCTTGGCGGCGGGGATGAAGTCCGGCCCAATACGCTATCTCCGACACAGAAGGGATTGTCTCTGCAGCTGAGTCCGCAAACAGAAGGCCTGCCGATGTCGCAGGCACAGAGATCAAGACTGTCCCCGGCCCAGCAGCTCTCCGGATACATCACCACCGATGCAGCCATCGCCACCCTGACTACACCGCTCTACCTTGCTACGCTCAGTCCACAGCCAGGTCTGGCATGGAGAGAGATCGCGCCACTGGTCAAGACCGAGTTACTGCTGGCCCTGCTGCTGATCATACTGACTTACCTGGTGCTGAAAAAACTGATCCACAACTACATTATCCGGCCGGTAACGATGCTGGTCACGCAGGTGAAGCACATCAGCGCCGACTCGGCGTCAACCCTGAAACCGCAACCGGGCAGCAATGAAATTACTCAGCTCAATAATGCCTATGTGAAGCTGGTTGACGACATCCAACACCTGGCGGCTTATGACCCGCTTACCGGCCTGGCCAATCGACGTAAATTCCAGTTTGTGCTGGATAAAGAGATAGCCAACACCTTGAAGTACGAGCAATCCCTGGCGCTGCTCTACATCGATCTGGATAACTTCAAGCGGGTTAACGACTCCTTCGGCCACGAGACCGGTGACCGATTGCTGTGTGAATACACCCATCGGCTCAACAAAGCCATCCTCAACTGCCGAAATGCATCGCCAAGGCTCACCCGCCCCCTGCTGGCCAGGCTGGCGGGAGATGAGTTCGCCTTGCTGTTAAATGATGTCAGCAGCGCCAACACCGCGATTAGTGTGGCCAAGCGGGTACTGGCGATCACCGAAAACGGCCTCACCGTTGACGGGTTTACCCACAATATCGGCACCAGTATTGGCATCGCCCTGGCTCCCCGGGACGCCTTGGACACCTCAGCGTTGTTCCGCTGCGCCGATACGGCCATGTACCAGGCCAAACTTAAGGGTAAAGGACGTTATCAACTGTTCAGCGACGATATCGCCCGGCTGCTGGCAGAACAGGACGCCATAGAGCAGGCGCTGCACACCGCCCTGGGAAGAGAAGAGTTCGAGCTGAATTTCCAGCCAATCTTTGATGCCAACAACCTTCGGGTCACCGCCATTGAAGCACTGCTTCGCTGCAACCACCCGCAACTGAAACAAGCCGGCCCCGACAAATTCATTCCTGTCGCCGAGTCCACCGGACTTATCCGCCAAATTGACCGCTGGGTCATCGAGCACGCTCTTAGCTCACTGGCACAGTTGCAACAGCGGGGGTTTGGCGGCGTACTCAATATCAATATTTCCGCCAATGAGCTGCACAATGAGCAGTTTCCCAGCCATATATCAACTGAACTAGGGAAGCACAATATTTCGCCAGCAGCAGTGGAGCTGGAGATTACAGAAACCACGTTAATCGACGCCGATCGACAGAGCGTCTCAGTATTGAGACGGCTCCAGGATATTGGCGTCAACATTGCCCTGGATGATTTCGGTACCGGCTACATCGGCTTTAACCAGCTCAACCATTATCCCGTTAATACCCTTAAGATCGACCGCTCCTTTGTCCACGCCATTGGCAATGAATCGGGCCAGAAGCGACCGATGGTTGACGTGGTGTTGGAACTGGCAAGCATCTTCGATCTGGATACGGTGGCCGAGGGCGTGGAAACCGAGCAGCAGTTACTGCGGCTGCGTAAATTGGGCTGCAACTTCCTTCAGGGCTACTACCTGGCACGACCGATGCCCTTGACCGAATTACTGAAGTTCCTGGAGCAGCATGGAGAATGCCCCCCAGCCCAGGCGCAGTCACTTCCGGATTGAAACTCAGCTGCAATACTAGCCCTGAACGACCACTCTCTGCCCGTCCCGCAGCCGCTCGGCGCCGCGAATCGCTACCCGGTCTCCCACCGCCAACTCGCCTTCAATGGCCACCCAGTCGCCCTGACCGGCGCCTACCACCACCCGTGTCTTATGGGCCACGTTGTTATCATCAATCTTCATCACGTAGGAGCCCTGACGACGCAGAATCAAGGCATCGCGGTGCACCGCCAGAGTCTGTCTGGATTGCTGCACCGGAATCGCTACCTTCACCAGTTCGCCAGCCGTCAGATATTGAACACTCTCCGGCGGCAAGGTCATTCTGAGCTCAAAGGTCTGGCTGCGGGGATCCGCTGCCGGAATCACGGCACGAATGCTGGCCTGGGTCAGGTGGTGCTCGCTGCTGATGGTCAGGGGCTCACCCCGGCTGATTTTACTCAAATACTTCACCGGCACGTGCAGATGCACCTCCAAGTGCTCGGTGTCCATCATTCTCAGCAGCGCATCGGAACGATTCACATCGGTGCCTTCCCGCACCAGTCGCTCGGTGATCACCCCGTCGAAGGGCGCCTCGATCTGGGCCCGCTCCAGTTGGTCGTTTATCTGCTTCAACTTAAGCCGGGCAATCTCCAGATCGGCATTGGCCAGCTCGTACTTGGAACGGTTCTCATCCAGCTGGTACTCGGCGGCGTTATTTTGCGCCTGCAGGGTAACCAGGCGCTCCAGCTCACGCTTCAGATAACGCAGGTTAATCTCGGCCCGTTTGATCTGGGCCTGCTGCTCCAGCTGTGCCAACTCCAGCGGAAAAGTATCCATGGTCACCAGAGTATCGCCTTTGCTTACCAGGGTGCCGGGCTCCACAATCCAGGTCAGCTGGCCGTTAACACCGGCGGTCAGCATCACATTGTTACGGCTGTACACCGTGCCCAACAGCCGGGCCGTCGGCGCCAGGTCCGTCTGCTTGACCTGCTCGACCTTCACCGGACTGGCCGGCGCCTGCGGCTCCGCCATGGTCTGAGGCGCCAGCCCCCATAGGCCGATGAGGATCAAAAGCGTATTAAATCGTTTCATAGTCATTCCGCCTGTGATTGGCTGGCTTGCAGAGGCGCGACAGGCGCCGCCGGTGTAAGTGTAGAGGAGCTCTGCGGGGTCATCCGGGTCTCTCCCAGCCGCAACAGACTCGGCAACAGAATCAGGGTGAACAAGGCACTGATCCCCATGCCACCGACGATCACCGTCGCCAGTCCCCGGTAGATCTCAGAGCCGACGCCGGGCATCAGCATCAACGGCAACATGCCAAACAGGCTGGTCAGGGTACTCATGTACACCGGCCGGGCACGGATGCGTACCGCCTGCGCCACCGCCTCGGCGCGATGACAACCCTGGCGCTCGGCGCGGCGAGTCTGGTCCACCAACAAAATGGCGTTATTGACCACCAACCCCAGCAGGATGATGAACCCAATCATGGTCAGCAGATCCAGTGACTGGAAGCTGACCAGGTTCAGTATCCACAAGGACAACACCCCGCCGCCAACCGCCAGGGGCATGACCAGCAGCACCAAAAAGCTGTCCCGGGCCGATTTAAACAGTGCCGTCATCAACAAAAACAGAATCAGTAGCGCCAGGACAAAGTTCAGCATCATCTCCTCAATGGCCGAGGCCATCTTATTGGCGTTACCACTGAGCTTGATGCTGGCCGAAGGCGGTAACTGCGCCTGCATCGTTGGGATAATGGTATCGTTCAGCGCCACCAGCGCCTCCTCCATCGACATCTCTTCCGGTGGCGACAACTCCAGGCTGATGGTGCGTTTTCCGTCCACTCGCCTCAGCTGTGTCGGGCCGACGGTTCGGCGAATATCGGCCAGCTCGCCCAAGGTCTGGATCCCCGCCAGCGGAGTGTATACCGGCAGTGATGCCAACTCCTCCGGGGTACGCCAGTCGCTACCACGCAGGATGACGTTCATACGGTCGTTACCGTCAAAATACTCGCTGATGAACAAGCCGTCGGTATAGGCCCGCACGGTGTCAGCCACATCGCCGCGGCTGAGGCCGGCCTGGGTAATGCGACGGTCATCGGGCACCAGTTGCAGTTCGGGCTCGGCGATGGCCAGCCCGGGGATCGGCCGGGCACTGACGCCGGGCAGATGGGTCTGAATGGCGGTAAGGCCAGCCTGGGCGGCATCAATCAGCCCCTCAAGCTCCGGTCCCTGCAGATTGACGCTGATTGACCGGCCATTGCCGCCACCGGTCACATTGATCATCGAGCCCCGGAACAGAAACACCTGGGTGTCAGGCAGTCCGGCAAGAATATCGGCCTGTACCACCTCCATCAGGGTTTCTACCTCGGTGGGATCATCGGCGTAGATGAAGCCGCCACTGAACCCGGCCCCAAAGGAGTAAAAGTTATAGCTTTTTATCTTCGGCAGCTTGTCGCCACTCAGGTGGGGCTGAATCCGCTCACGAACCAGCTGGGCCATCTCCTTGTCGACAAATTCCAGGTTGCCCCCCGGTGGCAGACTGATGTTGAAGAAGAAACCGTCGATAGGCGCCCGGGGCATAAAATCGGTCTTGGGCAACAGCAACAGAGTGATCGCCACCGAGCCTCCGAGCAGCGCGCCAATCCAACCGATGCGCCGCAGCGCACTGCCGGTCAGCCACATCACACTATGGGTCAATCGCTGCCAGTAGCGTTCAAAGGGGTCGCAGTCGTCCAATCCGGTCAGCCAGTATCTGCTGGCAACGGGCAAGACTGTAATGGCGCTCAGCAACGACGCGATCACCGCGATGGACAGCGTCAGGGCCAGATCGGAAAACAGCTGCCCCTCAATCCCCTGCATAAACAGAATCGGCAGGAAGATGGCCACGCTGGTGGCGGTGGAGGCGAACAGCGCTCCGGTCACCTCCACCGCCCCCTTTAACACCGCCTTACCGCTGTCCATGCCCAGGCCCCTGAGCCTGACAATGTTCTCCTGCACAATGATGGCAGCATCCAGCACCAAGCCTACCGAGAACGCCAGCCCCGCCAGAGAGATCACATTCAGGCTGCGGTCAAACAGGCTCAGGCCCAGAAACGCCACCATGATAGAGATGGGAATGGTGGTCGCGATGATCATGGTGGTGCGCCAGCCACGCAGGAACAGCCACAGGATTCCCAATGCCAGTGCAACGCCCAGTCCGAGATTGCTCTTCACCAGCGTCAGGGCATTACGAATATGGACCGACGAATCGAAACTGAGATCAATCACCAGCCCGGCGTCCGCCAGCGGCCCGGCGTTAAGCTCATCGATGGCGCGGTTGACCTCGTCCAGCAAAGTTACTGTGTTGGCATCGGCACCCCGGGTCAGGGTGATGTAATAGGCAGGCGCACCGTTTCTCAAGGTAAAGCCGAACCGGTCCACCAGGGTGTCTTCCACCGTGGCAATGTCCTGCAGATAGATCGGACGGTCATTCTGATAGCCGACAATCATCTCGCTGATGTTCTCGATGTCGTACTGACCGACAAAGCGAACCGTGTACTGGCGACGACCGACATCGGCAAAGCCGCCGGAGACATCGGCGGCACGGGCAATGGTGCTGCTGATCTGGCTGACCTGAATGCCCATGGCTGCCGCGGTAAAGGGATCGAAGCTGATGCGCAGCTCTCTGGGCCGGCGGGAGTTGAGGTTGACCTGACCAATCCCCTGTATCCGGGCCAGCCTCGGCTCAATCACATCATCGATAAGCTTCTGATACCGGGCGATCTCTTGCTGAGGGTTACCGGGCAGAATCCGCACCAGCAAGGAAGCAGCATTGGGTCCGTCGCGGCCACCGCCCACCGCGACCACAGGCTCAGAGGCATCCAGTGGCAACGGCGGCGCCTGGTTCAGATTGTTAATCACATCCAGCATCGCCTGCTGCATGTCGGTGCCCACATCGAAGGTCAGGGTGATGTTGCCAAAGCCGCTGTTGATGGAGGTGGTCACCTCAGTCACCCCGCGGGTATTTTTCACCACATTTTCCTGCGGCTCGATGATCACCGATTCCAACTCCTCCGGAGCGGCACTGCGCCAGCCGGTAGAGATGGTGATTTGTGGCTGTTCGATATCCGGTGTGAGCTGTATCGGCAGCTTCATCATGCTGAGGATGCCAAACAGACAGATCAGCGCCACGATAACCAGAACAGCGGCGGGATTTTTCAATGAAGAACGGGAGAGATTCATACTTCGACCCTGAAGTTTTCGGCCAAGTATACTGATCCCGACATCCAGGGGTGTTATTAAAGTGTTTCAGAATTTAATTGGATGTTGCCATGACTCTCGCTGCACGGATGCACGCTGTGGCCATTGATGCCCAGGCCCGGTATTGGCCTGCGTTCTTGAGCCCGCCCCTAGGCCGACGCCCTGTTTCAAACCCTGACCCATCGGTACGACCTTAATCAACGGCAGATTCCCCTGGCGGGAGGCAGTTATCACCAGGCCAGTACCGGCCAGTTTCTGTTTGCCGATGCCGGGCTTATCGACGGCGGCACATTGCCTCCCAGAGCCTCGGCGCCTCCCGTCGATTTGGTTTTCGCAGCACCACCGATGCGCCGACACCCTGGTTTTGACCCTGCACCCAGGCGATTTGCTGTGGATGGGGCCGGGACGCCAACAGCGATATGAACATGCGCGGTTACCTCAACCCGGTTATCAGCAGCCGAGATTGAACCTGACATTTCGCCAGTTTGGCTGGTCCACCGGGACGGAGTCAGGCTCGCCATCCTCACCCTGATCGTCTGCGCGCCAGGATAAACAGGTCGGTGGCTCGATGGGTTCCGTCATCATACCGGCGTCGCTGCAGATCCAGCAGCTCGAACTTCGGCGCCAGCCACTGCTGCAACTTTTCAGCCTGATGGTAATGAGTGTAGACACGGTCACCGGCGGACGAGGTCTGAAACCCGGATTGGGACGCCGGCCCCTCCATGGTGCTCAGGTAGATCACCCCGCCGTCACGCAACGCGGCGGCAGCATCGTTAATGAGCCCCTGAACGTCCAACGGCGCCAAATAGGGCAGACAAAACGCCGCCATGATGCCATCGAGATTCGGCTCCACCGAGCCAAGATCCCGGGCATCCAGGATCTCGAAACGCGCACCAGGCACATTGTTTCGAGCCAGAGACACCATGTTGGGGGCCAGATCGATACCCAGCAACTGCATATCGGGGCGCTGCGCCATCAGGTGACGAGAGACATTACCAGGCCCGCACCCCAGTTCCAGCACCCGGGGGGCCGCCGCCAATGCCTGGCAAAAAGCCACATAGGTATCCAGATACTGATCCATCGCCATGTACTTGTCCTGATACTGGCTGGCCAGTTTGTCGAAGGTGCGGATGGTTTCCAGATCGTCGTCCATGATGCTCCCGTTTGCCCGTCCAAGTGGTATGAAGTGCCAGTATAGGCCCGGGTTGGTCCAGGAAACCAGCGCCTGCACCTGTGCTTAAAACACATCCACAGCAATGTTAATTAGAAATTCGTGATAACACCTGTGGAAACCTGATTTCAGCGGCTTTACGATGGGAGTACTGATTGAAAGCACTGATTAATGAGGCCCAGTTGAACACGCCCTACTCCACGGAATACGCCCCCGACGACAACGTTTTTTTTCAAGGACACGGCCTGGTCGTGACTCTGCTGTTCGTGGTGGCCACCCTGCTGTCTCTGGCGGTATCCGGAGTGATGTTGGCAGGCCTGGTGGTGGCTGGCAGCATCAGTGTGTTCTTTCAGGTTCGGGATAAAGGCGATCACAGCGTCCGCTTCAGCAACGACGAGATCAGCGGCATGATGGGCGAACTGGGCGACAGCGCCGAACGCGGACGTCTGGCACTGAGCCTGAAAGAGATCGACATCGAACGCTCCTACCACCGCACCTGGCTCGACAAACTCTGCTTCAGCCATCGTATCCACAACCGTCAGGGGCGCAGCATCGTCATCAGCGGCACCCTGTTTGGCCTGACTCAAGCACCGAAGATTCACCAGGAGATACTGACCGCCATTCGACAATGGCAGATCGATCACGGCGGCATCTCGGCCTTCATCGCCTGATTTGTAGCCTCGACACCCATTCCACAGGAAAAGGACCCCCTGATGAACAGACGATTCGTGGTATTACTGCTCACGCCGCTGTTGGCATTGTCCCAGTTTGCCGGCGCCGAAACCCGCCAATTAACCAGCGAAGCGATCCTCGACTGCGAGATCGGTGCCACCTCCCTACGCGATGCCCATAAGTACCATCAGCCAGACTTTGTCAAACCCCTGTACCGGCTGCAGGAAACCGAGGAGGCAATCAACACCGTCATCAACGCAGTAAAAGATGAGATGATGCATTATCGCTCCGAGCACACGGTGTACTATGAAATGGAGCTCGAAGAACTCGTCGATTCCTCCGGCGATCACAGCCAGCGCATTGAAGAGCTGCAATCACTGCTGGATGCCGCCTACCGGGCTCGGGAATATCAGGAGCTGGGAGTCACCTCGGAGCTGCTGCCGATATTCCTCACCAGAATTGAAAGCCGGACGGCACAACAAAAACAGGCCATACAGGATAACGAGGAATCACTGGAACGGTGGATGAACAATCTGGTTGAGAAGTGCTTCACCGACGTGCAGGTCTCACCGGCGCTCTACCGTCAACATTGTGAGTCCGGTGATCCCTTGACCATCTGTGAAATACTGGCAACACTGCAGCCCTAGCCTGTGGCAGGCATTCAGATAGCCAGAGGTATCTTATTCCTCTATGGGTGATCTCGACGCCAACCGGTAACGCTAACAACGGCCCGCCTTAGGTCGGGCCTGAATATCTCCGCCGCATTCTCCGTGGTCTAAAAATCAAAACCTCATTATTAAATATGCACTGAAATCTATTTTAACAGTACAGTCAACGTGCTTTAAAAAATAATACCCCACCTCTTTAAACACTATGTAATAGTACGTACTAGAGCACAATTGAAAATCGGCCAAATTTTATTTCAACCTGATATAAAGACCTGCCCGACGGCTCCATGTCGGCACGCTAATGCCGCCATGTTCGTCACCAGCACTCTGCGCCACATCACGCTGCCACACCCATCTCGTTGACACCAGCAAAGCCGCTGGGCACGCTATACAGGACTCTGCCACCAGCGTAATTTGCAGATTCCGCAACTGCCTTTTTTCGATTCCGAAAAGTTGGGAGGCTGGCGACAAATCAACAACGCCAACTCTTTTTTGTCTCCCAAATCGAACATTTTTCATCTATTTTCTCTGCCAGCAAAACCCTTAATTCCGCATTGCGTATTCTGCAATGCATATTCAAGGACCTCTCATGTTAGACAGACGTTCATTATTAAAAATGGCGGCGGGAAGTGCTGCCCTGACCCTCATTCCCAGCGCCACCCTGCTGGCTCAGACCGCCGGCAAACGCCTGGCGATGGTGTTCGATGTACGCCGCTGCACCGGCTGCCTCTCCTGCAGTGTCTCCTGCTCCATCGAGAACCAGGTCGATCCCGGTCGTGCCCGAACCCGGGTCACCCAGGCGGCCATCAACGGCACTCACGGAGTGACCACCCTGTCGGTGCCCAATCAGTGTAACCACTGTGAGCAGCCCTCCTGCGTCAAAGTCTGCCCCAAACAGGCAACCTACAAGCGCGAGGAAGATGGCATTGTGGTGATTGACTACGACAAGTGCATCCACTGTCAGCGCTGCGTCAAAGCCTGTCCCTATGGCGCCCGTCGCAAAGACACCAAGTTCAAGACGCCGCCGGAAAAATGCAACTTCTGTATCCACCGTCTACAGCAGGGCCTGCTGCCCGCCTGTGTGGAAACCTGTATTGGTGAGGCCCGCGTGTTTGGCGATCTGAACGATGCCAACAGCGACATCGCCAAGCTGGTTCGTGACAACCCGGTGTACGGCATGCTGCCCGACTCCGGCAACCTGCCCAATATCCTCTACATCGGTCTGCCTCAGCCCAGCGATGACAAGGGCATCCTCACTCTCAATCACCTGGACTGGCAACGATAGGACCTGAATATGGACAGAAGAACCTTTATCACCCGCGCCGGACTGGTGTCCGCCGCTGCCGCAACCGGCACCGCCTGCAGCAGTCGCACCGCCCCTGCGACGCTCAAGGTCAGCAAAAGCAATACACGCTTTGGCAATCCCCTGCCTACCGAAGCCCAGCTGGCTGCCGACGGCAGCCTGAGCAAAACCGCCGGCATCCGCACCATGTACACCCGTTGCTTTACCTGCAACAACATGTGTGGCCTGCGGGTACGCATCGACGAAGCCAGCGATACCGTACTTAAGGTGGGTGGCAACCCCTATTGCGAGGTCAACTCGGGCTCGCCATTCCCTCTGGCGATGCCGGTACGCGACAGCTATGCCGCCCTGGCAGGCAATCAGGGACTGGAAAACCGCGCCACCACCTGTGGCAAGGGCGCCAGTGGCGTCAACTGCGTTGACGACCCGCGCCGGGTGACCCAGGTGCTGAAACGGGCCGGCAAGCGCGGTGAAGGCAAATGGGTCAGCATTAGCTACGAGCAGGCGCTGAAGGAGATCCTCGACGGCGGCGATCTGTTTGGCGAGGGCCAGGTGGACGGCCTCAGGGCCATTCGCCAGCTGGACAAGCCTGCGGTACCCGGTCAGCCCGAATTCGGCTCGGCCACCAACCGCCTGTTCGCTACCTTCAATGAAGAGGACACCCTGCGCGGCAGCCTGTACGCCCGCTTTATGCGCCAGTCCTACGGCACCGCCAACCTGGTCACCAAGCACGCCTATTGCGGGGCACCGACCGGCATCGGTTTCGGCATTGGCCTGAATCCGGGCCTGGAACCCGGACTCAGTGACATCGACTGGGACAGCGTCGAGTACGCCCTGTTCCTGGGGACGGCGCCGGGTGCCTCAGGTGCCAGCCTCAACCGTCTGGGCCGCGGCCTGGCAGATGCCCGCACCGACCGCCAACTCAAATACACCTGTGTCGATCCGCTGCTGCGCACCACGGTCGCCAACGATACCCGTGGCCAGTGGCTGCCCATCAAACCAGGCCGTGACAGCGCGTTTGCCTTCGCCCTGATTCAGATCATGCTCAGCGAAGGCTGGTTTGATGCCGAATTTCTGTCGATTCCCAACTCCGAAGTGGCCAAAGCCAAAGGCGAAGTCAACCGGGCCAACGCCTGCCACCTGGTGGTGATGGATCCAGCCCACCCCGGCGACCGTCACCTGGCCAAGGCCAGTGACTTTGGCCTCGGTGGCGATGAGCCGCTGGTGGTCAGCAACGGTCAGTTGCTGTCCGCCAATCAGGCTCAGCAGGGTGACCTGTTCACCGATGCCAGCTTTACCGACATCAACGGCCAACCGGTGCGACTGGCTGCCTCGCTGGCGCTGCTGAAACAGGAAGCGGATCGCACCTCCCTGAGCGACTACGCCGCCGCTTGTGGTATCGACGAGGCCGCGATCCGTCAGGTGGCCAAAGATCTGAGTCATCATGGCCGCCGGGCCTGCGTAGCCACCAACACCGGCGCCAACAGCGGTGATGCCATCATCATGGGCTGGCTGATTGCCACCCTCAACACCCTGATCGGTGCCCACGATGCCAAAGGTGGGGCCATCTACGGCAACGGCGCCTACTGGGGATTTGAAGGCAACTACAACCTCGGCGGTTTCGACGGTGAAGTGGACACCAGCGCGGTGATCAACGTCTGCCGTGCCGGCGCCTACGAAGGCTCAACCGAATACCAGCAGAAACTGGCCCGGGGCGACAACCCCTACCCGGCCAGCGACATGTGGCACAACCTGGTGCCCGGCTACGCCGCCGGTAACGCCGCCGAAGCCCTGACTGCTCACACCAACGGTAACCCCTACAGCGCCAAGGCTCTGATTAACTGGCGCAGCAATGCGCTGTACAGCGCCTCCTCCATCAACCACAAGGTAGAACAGACCCTGGCGGACCCGGCCCGACTGCCGCTGTTTGTCGCCATCGACTGCTACATGAATGAAACCAACCGCTATGCCGATTATTTCATTCCTGACCGAGTGATGTTTGAGGAGTACGCCGCCGATCGCATGTGGGGCGCCTTTAACCTGGGTGTGGTCGCCGGCGCACCGCTGGTCACCCCAAGAACCGTCAAAAACGCCGCCGGCCAGCACGTGTGCATGGAGCAGTTTGTCATCGATCTGGCCATGGCCATGTCACTGCCCGGCTTTGGTAAAGGCGCCATTGCTGCCGCCGATGGCCACAAGGTCGACCTGCTGACGTTTGAGGACTGGCATGCCCGCTACCTGGCCAACGTTGCCGCCCAGTGCAGCGCTCTTCCGGTAGTCAGCGATGACGACCGTCAGTGGTCTGCGCTGGACTACTCCATGACGCCGCTGCGCCCGCGCCTGAGTGAAACCGAAGCGGCCCAGGTCGAAGCCTTGCTGTCCCGCGGTGGTTACTACGAAAGTGGCGAGCGCTACGACGGCGACTTCATCAATGGCGGTGGCGGCAAACTGCTGCAGATCTACAACGCCGATATGGCTCAGCTGCGTCATTGTCACTCCGGTGAGTTCTACCCCGGCACGCCGGTGTACCAGCCTAACCGGTTCTGGAATGGCGACACCTGGGAACAACACTGGCCCGCCAGCGACTATCCGCTGCTGTTCTCCAGTTACAAGCCGACACTGCGCTCCAACTACTCCGCCGCCTTTGATCGCTGTGCCGAGTTGACGCCCACCAACTTCGTCTACCTGCACAGCGACACCGCTTCGGCGCTGGGTCTGAAAAACGGCGATACGGTTCGGGTTGTGAGTGGCAACGGCACCCCGGCCGAAGGGGTGGTGCAGGCCGACAGTGGCGTCGCCAAAGGTGCCGTGTGCGTATCCCATACCTTTGGTCACAAGCAGGCCTATGGGGCCGATACCCGCAGCATCGATGGCCAGGTTCTCGAGGGGCTGTCCCATCGTGGCGGCGGTACCGCAGTGAATCAAATGGTGCCGCACGATCCCACTCGCCCCGGCGAGGTCAGCATGCTCAACGACTACTATGCCGGCACCAACTGCCGTCACGGCATTCCGGTTCGAATCGAAAAGGTTGATGTCTAAGACTTAATCCGGTTCCCCAGCCCCGTCCTTTGACGGGGCTTTTTCGTTCTAGAGTCTCTCCACCGGCACAGCCCTGACGCTTTTGCGTCGTGCAGATAGGCCATGGTTCGGCGCCCGGGTACCACCCGGCCGCACGCCTGGCCTGGCCCCATTGCCGCAGGCTGAAACAGCCAATGGGCGACTTCCTCCTCCACCACTGAATCGCAGCCACAAAAAAGGGGAGCTCGCGCTCCCCTGTATTCTGGCAATGACAATTACAGCCGGTAGTTGAGGCTGACCGTCACGTTACGCTCTTCGCCGGGCATGCCGCCGAGGAACATCGCCTTGCTGTAGTAGGCTTCGTTAAACAGGTTGTTAACGTTCACCTGCAACTTCCAGTCCTGCGCATCGTAGCTCAGGGCGGTGTCCACCACGGTATAGGCCGGCACGTGACCATCGGGAATGCCAAACGAGCTGGAGTGGGTGCTGCGCTCATCGACGTAGGTGGCTCCCAGGCTCAGCTTGAGCGGACTGGCCAGATCAAACCACTGGGCCGCATAGGTAACCCAGGTACTGGCGGTGATCTTCGGAATCCCTTTCTGAGGGGTATCGAAGCTGTCTTTGTTGGGATCTTTTTTATCGCGGGCATCCTGATACACGCCGTTGAGGTTGATCATCCACTGCTCATTCAGATGGGCATTCAGATCCAGCTCCACCCCTTTGGTTTCCTCTTCACCGTCGTACAGCGTTTCCGGCACGCCTGACTGCGGATTGTCTTCGTCGTACAGCGGGTTGCTGTACTCCAGATTGGTTCGAGCACTCTCAAACACCACTAGAGAGGCCAGCATCTGGTCATCAAACGCCTTCAGGCGGATACCGAAGTCATTGCTGATGGACTCGGAATCTTTCCGGTCAGACTCATCACCGGCGACACTGCCCAAAATGCTGTAGGCGGTACGCCCCTTGGAGTGGTTCAGGAACAGTGACAGGTTGTCCATCGGCATGTAGGTGATGCCGAGGTTATAGGTTACGCCATTATCGGTGGTGTCCTGCTCGGGAGTGGCCGCCGCGCGGCTGGCACTGTACCTGGGATCCACCCCCAGGTGCTCATAGCTCTGCTTGATCTCGTTAAACGCCACGCCGATTCGGGTGGTAAAACCGTAATCCAGGTACGCCACATGTTGCAGGCCCACGCCCCAGGCGCTGACAGTCTTGTTGTAATTGGCGGTCAACAGCGGATCGTAATCTTCGAAGCTGCCGCTGCCCCAGTTAGGGTTACGGATGTCGTAGATGTACGGCAGGCTGCCCTGATAGATGAGGTTGCCCTCTTTGTCGTAAATCAGCTTGTCGGCGTCATAGATGGAATACTGCTTAAAGCGGATGTCGCGGTCTTCGTAGTTGGCATTGACCAGCAGTTCGTTGTCGATGCCGCCCAAATCAAAATCGTAACGGAGATCGGCAAAGTACTGCCAGGAGGACTCATCCGCTTCCACTTTGCGGTACTCCTGACGGCGGGCGGCGTAAGGGTACAGTACCCCGTCTTCCACCAGCGGAGCCCGGGGGTCGGCATTGATGGTGCCGCGGCGATCCCAGTAAACGTAGTTGTAAGCGCCGGTCTGACGTGCAAAACCGGAATCGTAGTTGCGGTATTGCAGCTGTTGGTTCAGAAACAGGTTCGGAGTGAAATCGATGTTGTGAGTCAGCTTAAAGCGGATCTCCTCCCCCTCGTTGTCCTTGGCCATCGGCGAGATCAGATCGGCATCACCCAGATCAAAGGGTTCCAATCCATCGGTGGCCGCCAACGAGTCCGCCAGCTGCTGCCGTTGCTCGTCGGTCAGCTGCAGGCCATTGCCATCGGGATCGTTAATCAGATCTTCCCAGCTCACCTCACCGGCGCCTTTGCCACCGACAGACTCGGCGTTATAGATACGGATCGGATGACCGATGGAATCCACGGCAATGGCGTCTTTGATGTAGGCCACCGACAACATCAGATCCTGATTGTCGCTGACCAGATACTTCAACGAGGAGTAGATCTCATCGCGGTCGGCTCCCACGCCGCGATAGCCGTCGCTGCGGGCGGATTTCGCCACTACCCGGTAGGCCAGGGTGTCACTGATACCGGCGGTGCTGTCCAGCGCCAGGGAGTAGGTGTCCCACTGGCCGGCTTCCACGGTCACTTCGTGAGCGGACTCAAACTCCGGCTTCTTTTCAATCAGGTTGATCACACCGCCGGCGCTGCCCATGCCATACAAACCGGTTGCCGGCCCCTTAAGAACCTCAATGGACTCGACATTGGTCATGGAGCGAGTCGGGTTAAAGGTATTCCCCAGCCCGGCACCTCCATACATGCCGTCGTAGGTGTAGTTGGCACCCAGGCCGCGAATCACCAGGTTGTCACCGATGCCATAGTTGTTACCGGCCTGGGTCACACCGCTGATGTTACGCACCAGATCCTGGAGGTTGTCGGCCCCTTGAGCCTGAATCAGCTCCTGATCCACTACCACCACGGCGGCGGGAGTTTCCATCAACGACATATCTGACTTAGTCGCCAGGCCGGAGTTCATCACCACCTGGTTTTGACGACCATACACGGTAATGGTCTCTGTGCCTTCGGCAGCCGCGGCCTCTTGTGCCATCGCAACAGGGGCGACCAGAGCCGAGGCACAGGCTACGGCCAGAACTGAATAACGAAACTGTTTCATCATTAACCTCTTCTTGATTTGGTGCGAATGATAACAACTCTCATTGCCTTTTCAATTTGCACCACAGAGAGGCCCGGCTTTTATAGGTAAACACATGATATAAGCAGGGTTTTAATGATTAAAAACAGAACAGTAACGGTAAATCAACTTGAGCAAAGGTTGCAAAAAGGTGAATAACATCGAGGTTCGAGAAGCCTTCAAATGTTATTCAACACCAAATTGCAACACGGTAAAGAATTTTTTAAATCGCACCTTAGTGGCAATCAAGTTCCCAAAACAACCCAAACTGTGATCACCATCACCAGTAAAGGCGCGTCGATCAGGGCTCTCACACCATCAGTTCGTTGAGTTCAAACAACCCCTGGCGACGGTAGGGCTCTGCCAGGGCAAAACGGCTGTGGCTACCCAAGCCGGTATGCAGATGCAGGGCCTTGTCCATGGCCCGTTGCACCTCCCGCCCCTTGTGATAGTCGGACGGCAACTCGGCAAACCCGGGACACAGAGCCTGTTGCTCCTGCTCAGACAAGCGTTCACTGAAATGCTGACCGGAAAACGTCATCTGGCTGCTCAGGCAGTCCATGGCCTGCTCCTTCTTCTGCCACACGGTCGCCAGCGACACGCTGCAGTTAGGTTGTGAAGGCGACATGTAGTACAGCGTCGCCACCGGGTGCGGCTGCAGTTCCGGCATCGCCTCCAGCCCATAATCTCGCCCGGCCAACGCAATAGCCTCCAGAATCAGTCCCATGGCTGGACGACGGTCTGGATCGAGATCCTCGAAACTGTGCTGCGGATCCTGGGTAATGATGATGTCCGGCCGGGTCTGGCGAATCACGCGGCACAGCGCCAGTTTGTAGTCGGGCCGAAGATCCACCCCACCCCGCTCGAACTCATTAAAGAACAGCTGTTCAATACCCAGAACCTCCGCGGCCTGATGCAGATCCCGCTGCATCTCCGGCCGGGCCAGCATGATGGACGCAAACGAGTGTCCCCCATTGGCGGCGTTGATGGCCAGCGCCCCGCCGCACTCCACCATCTCCATGCCGTAAACACCCAGCAGCAAAATTCGTTGACTCATCGCGCTCTCCTAAAATTGATAGTGGTAGTTCAGTTGCAGGTTTCTGGGGATCCCCAGCGTCTGCTTTGGCGACCGCTCCGGCTCCGGTACCGAGGAACCGGGATTGAACACGCTGGCGGCGTACTCCTCATCCAGGGCATTTTCCAGTCGCACCCTCAGGGTATGGTGCTGTCCCCAGCGGTAACTGCCTCCCAGCTCCAGCAACCAATAGTCACCGGCTTCGGTGGCATAGTCGGTAAATTCACCGGTATAGGAGACAAACAAGTACAGAGACAGCGCGTCAGAGGGGGTATGCTCGAGGCGGCTGGAGGCCAGCCACTTAGGCACCTCTTCGATCTGCTCGCTGCTGCCGTTTTCACGGCTGTCGGCGTAGGTCATCTGTCCCTGCCAGTACCACAGGTCGCTGCCCTGCCAGGCCAGATTAAGCTCCACCCCTTTGGTCTCAACCCGGTTATCCAGATTCTGGTACTGATTGCCCTGAATGCCGATGAGATCATCGACCCGGCGCCAGAACAGGGTTGGTTCCAGTTGCCATGCGTCTTGCTGCCAGCTCAATCCCAGGTTGAGGTTCAGACTCTGCTCGGGGTCCAGATCCGGGTTGCCAATCAGTCCCCCTTCCCGCTCCACCGAATACAGCTCGTCGGCGCTGGGCAGGCGAAAGCCGGTGCCCGCAGATGCCCGCAGCAGCCCGTATGCGTTGAGCCGATGCTCGCCACCCAGGCTCCAGTTGAGGCTGTCACCGGCGGAATCGATGTCACTGTAGCGCAGACCCACGGCCACCGACGTATCGGCAAGCGCCTCGAAGCGAGGCCGATACTGAGCAAACAGCGACCGTACCACCTCGGTGTCACTGACAAACTCCATCACCTCGTCCTCGCCTCGATAGCCTTGAAGCTCGGTGCCCATCAACCAGCTGTCACCGTTGTCCTGGGTCAGCTTGGCCGACAACTTCAGGCCGTAATCCTCGAACCCCCAGTAACTGTCGTCGTCCACCACACTCACATTGCCATTAATATCTTGGTCGATGCGGGTGTAGTGGCTGTCCCAACCGTGGTAATACCCTTTCAGCAGTAGCTGCAATTGATCGCTGGCCAGGAACTGGTACTCGGCGGTGTAGATCTGCTCCCGGCGCTCATTGTGGCTGTCGATGGTGCCGTAGCTGCGCAGACGCTCCAGCTCGCCATAGTTGTATTGCGCCAGCACCGTCAGTTGGCTGGCGTCGTTAATGACCCAGCGCAGCTTGGTCCCGGCGTTGGCCACGGTGTAGCCGCGCTTCTTGTCGTCGGCGGCGGTCCAGTGGATCTCCTCGTCCCGCCACAACTGGTAGCCCTCACTGGTGGTGGCCGAACCAAACAACGACCACTCCAAGGAGTCCACTGCCGTGGTATAAAACAGCGAGCCACTGGCGGTCTCCAACGTATCGGCACCCACCGAGACACTGCCCTCGGTCTCGCCCTGGTAGTTGCGGGTCACGATGTTGATGACACCGGCTATCGCCTCGGTGCCGAACACCACGCCCTGCCCTCCCTTGAGCACTTCGATCCGCTCGATGATGTTGGGGTTAAGGCTGTCCAGGTAGATGCCGCCATAGAGGCGGTTATTGATGCGGTTACCATCAATCAGCCACAAAATGTCCTGCTTGCGGGAACCCTGTAACGAGGCATAACCAGCGTCGTAACGGCCTCTGGCTCCGACCGCAAACAGGCCGGGAACGAACTGGTTCAGCAGGGTATTGATGTCGCCCTCACCGATGGACTCAAACTGGTCGCGATCGATCACCACCAAATCCGCACCCAGTGCGGCCTGATCCCAGGCCAGGTTTTCCTCTAAGGACCGATACTCTACGGTGACCACTTCGTCCACTTCCATGGCCACCGTGGCGGCGGCCAACAACAGGGGGGTTAACATGTTTTCTCCAGGGGTTAGTTATCGGGCTGCGCCCAGAATGCGCACCTGACGTTGTCCGTCGGTGCCTGTGTGAATTTCGGTGTCGACACGAAATGCCTGTCGCAACAGTGACGGCGTCAGAACCTGCTCCGGTGTGCCGTGGGCCAGCACCCGGCCCTCTCCCAGCAACAGCAGGCGATCACACCACTGGGCCGCCAGGTTCATGTCGTGAAAACTGGCGACCACCGACATGCTCCGTTGGCGAATGCGCGCCAACGTGGTGTAGAGGTGATACACATCCAGGTGGTTGGCCGGCTCGTCCAGCAGCAGCAACGGCGTATCCTGCAACAGCGCCTGAGCAATCATGGTTCGCTGCACCTGGCCGCCGGAGAGGCTGTCCAGCGGCCGCTGCCGCATTGCCAGCAGTTCACACTCGAGCAACACCTGCTCCAATGCAGCCCGTTCACAGCCTCTGGCCGGGCTGGCGCCCAGGGCCACGGTTTGCTCGACCGTCAACCCGCCACTGGGCTGGTTGTGCTGCACCAGAATCGACACCAGTTCCGCCCGGGCCAGGGGCGCCATTTCCGCCAGAGAAGCACCGGCGAAGCACACCCGGCCGCGGCTCAAAGGCCATAAACCGGCAATGCTCTTCAGCAGTGAGGTTTTGCCACAGCCATTGGCCCCCAACAGCCCAAGCCACTGCCCCTGTGGCAGTTGCAGACTCAGATCCGTCACCAGTTGCCGGTGACCACGCCTTAACTCCAGGGTATTAAGCTCCAGCATCGGCCTGCCTGCGAATCAGTAGTAAAATTAATGGCACCGTCAACACCGCCATGGGAACCGACAGCGGCAACTCTTCCGGCGCCAGCAGCGTTCGGCATAGGCCGTCAACCCCCACCGTCACCACGGCCCCCAGCATCGCGACCACAGGCAGCCAGCGCCGGTGCAGGCCGCCAACCCACATTCGGGCCAGGTGCGGCACCAACAGCCCCACGAAACTGACGGCGCCTGCGGCCGCTACCGACAGAGCGGTCAATACCAGAATCACCACCGCGATTGCCCGACGCTCAAACAGCGGCCTTAACCCTAATGAGCGGGCCTTGTCCTGCCCCAGCAGCATCAAATCCAGCTTCACCGTTCGCCACCTGAGCCAGATCATGGCCAGCGGCAAGGCCACCAGCAGCGGCACCGACCGCCCGAAATCCGCTCCGGCCATCGACCCCATCAGCCAGCGCAGAATCTGCCCCAAGGCACGATCATCCCCCAGCAGCATCATCAGGGTCGTGAGCGAAGAACCCAGGGCACTGATGGCAACACCACAAAGAATCAACGCATAGGGGGAGAGAGAAAGACGGCCGTAGCTGGCCACCGTCATCACCAGGGCAAACGCGCCCAGTGCACCCAAGGTTGCCAATACCGGAGTAGGCAATGACCAGGCCAGGGTTAATCCGGTAACCGCTGCCAACGCTGCGCCATTAGCAATCCCCAGCAGATAGGGATCCGCCAGCGGGTTTCGGACCAATGTCTGCGTGAGCGCTCCGGCCACCGACAGTGCCGCCCCCACCAACGCGGCCAGCAACACCCTGGGCAGGCGCATCTCAACCACCACCACCCGGATCAGCGGGTCACCAGCGCTGGAAAAGAGCGCCTCCCACGCCAGGTCCGGGGGAACCGACACGGCTCCCTGAGTCAGGGCCCACAGCGACACCAGCGCCAGTCCCGATAACAGCCACACACAGTGCACACGACTCCCCCAACTCATGACTGCCACGCCATCACCGCGCGATGGGCCTTGTCGATGCCGTCGATCATCCTCACGCCACCAACCGTCTCGGAGAAAGAGAGTGTGTCCAGGCGCAGCTGGCCGGAACCATGCAGGGTGTCCAGGTAGGGCGAATTCTGAAGGAATTGACGTTTCCTGCGTTGGGGCGACCAGTTGGAGTCGACCATCAAAATGATCTCTGGCCGAGCGGCCAATACCGCCTCCCAGGAGAGATGCCCCCAGGCTCGGTCGATATCGGCCCCGACATTAACGCCACCGGCAGCCTCGATAATCAGATTGCCGATGCCACAGCAGCCGGCCACATAAGGCAGTTCATACTCCCTTAACCACAGCAACATGCGGGGCGCTCGCGCCGGTGGGGTGGCCGCAATGGCAGCCAGGCGCTTGCTCTGGGCCGCGACCCAGGCCTCGGCCTGATCGGCAGTACCGGTAAGGCGCCCCAGTTGGCGCATGTCGGTAAACACCGAGTCAACGGTCACGGCCTGTGGCGCACACACCGATTCAAACAGGTAAGTTTGCATCCCTCTTTGCTGCCAGCGCTGCCTGGAACCGATGCCCATATCGCGGTAGGCACTGGCGAACCCGGCCACCAGCAGATCCGCCCGTGACAGCAACACCTGCTCGGTACTGGGGTACTCCCGGCTAAGCACAGGGATACGCTCATAAGCTTGCTGCAGTTCCGGCTTCACCGCCTCATCCAGGTAGGCGGTACCAATCAGCTTCGGCCCCAGCCCCAGGGTCAGCAGTGCTTCAGTGGCATGCTGGTTAAGTGCAATGATTCGCTCGGCCGGCCGGTGCTCGTCCATCGGCTGACCACAGTTTCGCCAGAACGTCTCTCCCTGAACTCCCGCCGAAGAAAAAAATAAAACCCACATTATCAAGTATTTATACTGCATCAAATCGCCCCACCAAAAAGTATGACGATCTTTATAAAGTTCATAACTTGACGATATGATCAAAATCAACAAAATGTGAAGAATTTAAAATTAGTATGTCGGCAGACTTGGGGAGAAAAACCATGGGAACAGAGCGAATTACGGTGTCACTGGACACTGAGCTGCTGACAGAACTGGACCAACTGGCCGATGACGGCGGCTACCGCAATCGCAGTGAGCTGTTCCGGGATATGATTCGGGAAAAGCGCAAAGACAAGTTACTGGAGACCGACCCCGGTACCCCTTGTATTGCCACTTTGAGCTACGTGTTTGATACTCGAAAGCGCACCCTGGTGACGCGGTTGATGGACAACCTGCATATGTTCAATCGCATTGTCCGCTCCACCATGTTGGTGTGTCTGGATGAGCATTTTCGAATGGAGTCCATTGCCCTGGAAGGCACCGCCGAGCAACTGCAGCAGTTTGCCAACATTCAGCTCAGTGAAAGTGGCGTTCTCAATGGCTGTCTGCACCTGGTTCCGCTAATGGCTGACGAAACCATCTGATTTATCAGCAACTATCGAATCCAGGCATCAATCCGGGCAAACCCCCTTGCCCACGGGGCTGGAGAGGCGTTGTTACCAGAGCGTTCTCCAGTTCACATTTATCGGCAAAAGCATTGACTGCGAATAATTATTATTTAGAATCGGTACAAACCAGTGAGGAGCCGATGATGGATAAGCGCACCAAAAAGCAGCTGAAGCGCCAGTCGAAAGCATTGAAAAAAGCCCTGAAGCAGTCCTTGAAGCAGGCCGGGAAGAGTGCCGCCAACAGCGTCGTCGAACTGGACAAAAAACAGCTAAAGGCGATGGCTGACAAGCTGGTGCAAGAGATGGTCGTTGGGCAAGCGGCACAGCCCAAAGTTGTGGCTATCCGGCCGCTGGCATCGGATCCGATGAGCTTTGCCCGTCGCCCCTACAAGAAAACGCCTTGTAAACGTTGCCCTGCACTGGCTGGCGGTTTGTGTGCCTGTGCCATCAAAAAGCAGAAGCGGGCCGCTTAACCCAAACGCTGCTCTCCCCCCTTAGGGCTCCACAGCCGCAATTCTGAGGTGAGTTCCAGATCACCGTTGACCTTCATCATCGCCATCGAACCGGTGGTAAACTTTTCCAGCTCAATGCCACCCAAATGTTCGACAACCCGATGCATTCCAGGGTTATGCCCTACCCATATCTGAGTCTGGCCCGCACAAAACTTACGCGCCATCATCGCCAGGATCTGTGCTTCACTGGCCAGATACAATGACGGCTTAAAGCTGACCTCAACGTCCTCAAACGCATCACTGATGGCACAGGTGGTCAAACGGGTGCGCACCGCATCACTGCTCAATATCCGATCCGGGACCACACGCCAACGCGTCAACTGATCCGTTATCTTCGGTAGGGTTCTGACACCACGGGGACTCAATGGCCGATGCCAATCCGCCAACGTGGCATCGTTCCAGCTAGATTTGGCATGCCGCAGTACGATCAGGCGCATACGCCTCCCGAATCTGAACCTGTCTGAATAAGTTTAGAACGCTCGCTGGCCACGACCGAACCAGATTGGCGCATCGATTCGGATTCACACAGCTCACGACTACAGAAACGACGATTAACGTGAAATAACAATGGCCTTGTTTGGTTTAAAAATCACCAAAGCAACATGCAAATGCTGAAAAATGTGCCAAACTGTCACCGGCACACTCTAATGTGCTGCACATAATAGGAGAGGATATGAAATCCAAGGTATTACTGGTAGCAACCGCTGCCTCGGCACTGTTTCTAGCCGGCTGTGCCAACAACGACGAGCTGGCGGCCCAGGTATCTGCTTTATCCAATAAGGTGGACTCCTTCCAGGCTGAAACCCAGGCCGATCAGCAGCGTCAGGATCGCGACATCAACGCAGCAAAAGCGGCTGCCGATGACGCCGCAGCTGAAGCGATGCGTGCCAACCAGCGCATTGACAACATTGCGACTTCTTACAAGAAGTAAGCTCCGGGTGGGCTGGTTTACGGCCAGCCCACTACTTTCGGCACCCCGGCCCTTTCAGCCAGCATTCGAGTCACCCACTCCTGATTGACGTGATTCATCTGAATCAGCCTCAGCTGATCATCACTGAATGTTAGGGGTTTGTCGGCCTGCTCCTCCACACTCAATGGGTCATGGACCTCCAGCAGAATCTCTCCCTGCCGCCCCCGCGCCACTTTCAGTGGCTGATTGATGACCCGCACCGGTGTTTTTACCGGCACCATGGAAAACAGCTCCTCAATGTCCTTTGGCCATAAGCGGATGCAACCGGCACTGACCCGCAAGCCGATACCAAACTCCTTATTGGTACCGTGGATCAGGTACTGGCCCTGGGCAAACCCCAGTCGCAGTGCAAACAGTCCCAGAGGGTTATTCGGCCCCGGCGGCACCACTTTGGGCAGCTCGATGCCCTGCTCCAGGTACTCCGCACGGGTACTGGCGGTAGGCGTCCAGCTGGGATTCGGGTGCTTACGGGTGATGACGGTGTCTCCCAATGGCGTGTCATGACCGATACGGCCAATGCCAATGGGGTAGACATGGACGAAGTGATCGTCAAAGTAGTACAACCGCAGCTCGGCCAGGTTGATCACCACCCCCTTGCGGGGCACGTCCGGAAGCAGCATGTAGGAGGGGATCTCCAATTCGGTACCCGGCTTGGGCAAAAACGGGTCCACCCCGGGGTTGAGCTCCATCAGTGCCAGCAGCCCCACGCCGTATCGCTTGGCAATCGGAGCCAGGTGCTCACCGGTCTTGACCACATGAGTCACGGAGAACCCCACCAACCGGTGGCCTGGCTCGGGCAAAGGGTAGATCACCGCGCACACCGTTGCAGACCAGCCCAACAGCACACACAGCCACAGTATGGCCTTCCTCATTCCCACTCCTTACCTCCACGGCCAAAACCTGGCCTGGGCTACGCCCCTGCACCAAAAAGCCCGCCAATGGCGGGCTTTTAATGGTAATCAACCGACGTGGATCAGGCAATCACTTCGCTGGTCAGCCGCTTTTCTACCCGCACCGCACACACCTTGAACTCGGGGATCTTGGCGTGAGGATCCAGGGCTGGGTTGGTCAGACGGTTAGCGGGCGCCTCCTCGAAGTGGAACGCCGTGAACACCACCCCTTTCTGAATCCGCTTGGTGACGAAGGCATTGAGCTCGATGTCGCCACGACGGGTGGTCAGACGAATCGGATCGCCATTGCCAATGCCCAGACGCTCCGCGTCGGCCACCGACAACATGGCCGTCGGACCGGCCAGATCGTTCAAGCCTTTCGTCTTGCGGGTCATGGTGCCGGTATGGAACTGCTCCAGCAACCGGCCGGTGGTCAACACCAATGGGTACTCGTCGCAAGGCAATTCGGCGGCGTACTTAAATGGAATCGGCTCCATGTAGGCCCGCTCACCAATGGCAAACTTGTCGACGTGCATCACCGGCATGCCATCACACTGGTCATCGACACAGGGCCATTGAATGCCCTTGGTTCCGACACGTTCCCAACGGATACCGGCGTACTGGGGCACCGCCAGGTTGATCTCGTTGCAGATCGCCTTTTCGTTACGATATCGCCAGTTTGCTCCCAATGCCTGAGCCAACAGCTGAATGATCTCCCAATCATTACGAGCCTGGCCCGGTGCGTTCACCGCCGCATTGAGTCGCTGTACCCGGCGCTCGGTGTTGGTGAAGTGTCCCTGCTTCTCTGCAAAGGCAAAGGCCGGCAACACCACGTCCGCCATCTGCGCGGTTTCCGTCAGGAAGATGTCCTGCACCACCAACAGATCCAGCGCCTGTAGCGCTTTAATTACGTGCTTTTGATCCGGGTCAGACAGAACCGGGTTTTCCCCCATTACGTACAGGCCGTCAACCTGGTCCGCCAGAATGGCATCCATCACCTCGGTCACCGTCAGGCCATTGGCCGGAGACAGGTCGGTGTGCCATAACGCCTCGAAGCGCTCGCGGATGGCCGGTTCCTCGATGTTCTGATACCCCGGCAAGTAGTTCGGCAACGCTCCCATGTCGCAGGCGCCCTGCACGTTAGACTGGCCCCGGAGAGGGTTGATGCCCGCTCCCTCAATCCCGATGTTGCCACACAGCAACTGCAGGTTGGCAATGGCCCGCACGTTGTCGTGGCCGGTGGTGTGCTGGGTAATGCCCATGGCGTAATACACGGCGGTCTTGGTCGCGGTGCCCATCAACCTGGCAATCTCACGCACCTGCGCCGCAGGAACGCCGCTGACCAGCTCAACCTGCTCAGGAGCATAATCCGGTTTCATCACTTCGGTCCTGAACGCCTCGAAGCCTTCGGTGCGGCGAGCCACGTAGTCGTCATCCTGCCAGCCATTGACCAGAATCTCTCGAGCGATGCCGTTCAGCAACATCACATCGGTTCCGGGTCGGTGACAGGCGTACAGCTGGGCGTGATCAGACAGACCGATGCGCTTAGGATCCGCCACAATCAGGCGGGCGCCATGGTGGCGAACCGCTTGCTTGATGTGAGAGGCGATCACCGGATGCGCGGCGGTGGTATCCGAGCCGATAACAAAGATCAAATCCGACTCTTTAATGGACGGAATGTCATTGGTCATGGCACCACTGCCCACGGCCGCGCGCAGGCCCGATACCGTGGTGGAGTGACACAAGCGGGCACAGTGGTCAATGTTATTGGTGCCAATCACACTTCTGAACAGCTTCTGGAACAGGAAGTTGTCTTCGTTGGTGGCCTTGGCGGAAGCAAAACCGGCCATGGCGTTACCACCTTTGGCAGCAGTAATCTCTTCGATTTTTGCGGCCACATAACCGATGGCGTTAGCCCAGGTCGTAGGCACCAGCTCACCGTCCTTACGGATCAGCGGCTGGGTCAATCGCTCTTTGGACTGAATGAAGTCAAAACCGAAGCGGCCTTTGACACACAGCATCCCTTCGTTGACCGGCGACTCTTCGACCCCGGTGACCTTGATGATGCTGTTGCTGCCCTCGTCCACGTGCAGACGAATGCCACAACCCACGCCACAGTAGGTGCAGATGGTATCGACAGTTTTCAGGGTTTGCTGGCGCCCCTGGCTGCGATCCCGGGCATCGGTCAGGGCGCCCACCGGGCACGCCTGGATGCAGGCACCACACTGGGAACAGTTTGAGTTAGCCATCAACTCGCCACCGTCAAAACACACTCGCTGGCTGGGCTGATCGTCTTTAAAGCCCAGCACCCCATGGACACCGCGCTCATTACAGGCCACCACACACTGACCACAGCTGATGCAGCGGTTGGGATCCAGGTTAATGAACGGCGCGCTGCTGTCGATGCGCTTCTGCTGGGCCTTGCTGTAGTCCAGGTCGGCATCGCTGATGCGGTATTCGGTGGCGTAATCTCTCAGCCCGCACTGGGTATTGACCTGACAGCCGCACTCCAGGCAACGGGCGGCTTCGGCAATGGCGGCCTCGGCATCAAATCCGAGCTCCACTTCCTCAAAACTGCCCTGACGCTGAGCACTGGTCAGTTCCGGCATCGCCAGACGCGACTGTTTGGGCCAGTGATCCAGGAAACGCGCCTCAACCTCTTTCAGAGATTTGGCTTTCTGGGAGTTGAACTGTGCTTTAGGAGCCTGGACCAGGCCACTTTGCAAAAAGCGGTCGATGGCAATGGCGGCTTTTTTGCCATCGCCAATCGCCTCAACCGCCGTCGCCGGCCCCAGGCGGAAATCGCCGATGGCAAACAGGTTGCCGATGCCGGCGTGCATGGTCGACGGATCCGCATCCGCGGTGGTCCAGCGGGTCAGCGGCAGCGCTTCCCCTCCCAGCTTAGCGGCATCGGAGGCCAGCAGTTCGGCGTCCGGCTTTTGCGACACCGCCGCAATAACGGTATCAAACTCCATCCACTGGAACTCGCCTGTCGACTCGGGACGACGACGACCGGAGGCATCGGGTTCACCCAACTTCAGGGTTTCCACCTTGACCTTGCACACCCGGCCCTGATCGTCGGCCAGGTTCTCTACCGGCAGAGACAAGAACTGGAAGTTAACCCCTTCCACTTCGGCTTCATGAATCTCGTAATCCTCCGCCGGCATATCGGCCTTGGTTCGGCGGTAGATGATGGTGACTTCCGCCCCCTGACGCAAAGCGGTCCGGGCACAGTCGATGGCGGTATTGCCGCCACCAATCACGGCCACTTTCTTGCCCACTGACACGTCTTTGCCCAGGGTGAAGTCCTTCAGGTAATCCACCCCCAGCATGCAGCCTTTCTGATCCGAGCCGGTGTAGTCCATGGCCACCGCTTTCTGGGCGCCAATGGCCAGACAGACCGCGTCGTATTCCTGGCTCAACTGTTCCAGGGTGAAATCGCGCCCCAGGCTTTGATTCAGCTCGATGCTCATGCCGGCACGACACATCAACTCAATCTCTTTATCCAGGGTCGCTTTCGGCAACCGGTATTCCGGAATGCCATAGCGCAACCAGCCACCCGCTTGCGGCATGGCTTCAAATACTGTGGCTTGATAGCCGTTGTGAGTCAGAAAATAACCGGCAGACAGGCCGGCAGGGCCGCCGCCAATAATGGCAATTTTTTTGCCTTTGGCGGGCGCAATGTCCGCCAGGTGGGCCTGGTCATCGAGATCCAGGTCGGCCGCATGCCGCTTCAGTTGACGAATCGCCAGTGGCTCATCCACCAAGGTGCGCCGACACGCCGACTCACAGAAGGCCGGGCACACCCGGCCGATGGACAGCGGCATCGGCAGGGTGTCTTTAATGGTCTGTACCGCCTTGGTATGGTCGCCCTGAGCGATGTCGTACAGATACCCCTGAATGTCGACGTCTGCCGGACAGGCGGTCTTACACGGGGCCTCACAATCGGCAGTATGATTAGACAGAATGCGTTTCAACGCCGCCTGGCGGGTCTGGGTCAGAGTCTCGGACTGAGTCTGTACCTCAATGCCGGCTTTTACCGGATGGCGGCAACTGAGGGTCACCTCCCCATCAACCTCGACGGCGCACAGGCCGCACGCTTCCTGCCCCTGGCCGTCAGGGCCACCACACAGCGAGGGAACCTCGAACCCAGCCTGTCGACACGCGTCCAGCAGGTAGAGGGATTCCTCAACTTCAACCAGTTGATTGTTAATGGAGATCTTTATCATTTTTGCTCTTCTTAAGCCGGCGTCAGCTGCCCCGGTCTACTTCTTCAGAGGTATCTGTCCGGGAATGAAAAAGCTGAATTCCATTCCTAACCAATTAGGCTACCAACCCGTCGGGTTGAGTTGAAGATAAGCTGAGCCTTTACGTGATCTCAGTCAAAAACGCTGCAAGAGGTAAGACCAATCTCAAGCCAGAGTCACTGAAACAGCAAAAATGATCGCCAAAAACTGCCTGCCCTGACACGCGCGTCAACTTGGCCGGATTACACCAGCAACAACAGAGCCAATGACAGCATCAGGGTAATCAGGGCACCGGCGCCCTCTTTCAGAGTGTCGAATCGCAAATGGAAGCTCAGGGCACCGGCACTCACCACCGCCAGCAACAAGGCGCCTGCGGCAGGATACAGCCCCAACAGTGCCGCGCCACAGAGTTCCAGCCCCCCTACCACCGCCATGGCGCTTCGATTGAGGCCGTATGAGCGAAAATAGCCCAACTGAATCTCAAACACCTGCTTTTGCCACCCCGTTAGTTTGACGGACCCCGCCAATACGAAGAACAGCCCCAGCAGGACGGAGATCCCCATTGTCAAAATAGTCACAGGCCTTTCTCCACAGTCATGGTCACCCCATCATGATCGCGCATGTTGTTGTCCTCCAGCTTCAATGATTGAAACCAGCCTACCCAAGCTGCATTATTATTAACAATCAACGCGACACATACATGACATGAATGACATTAATAATATAGACCTCAACCTGCTCAAATCACTGCAAGCCTTGCTGCTGGAGTGCCACGTTGGCCGAGCCGCAAAACGGATGCATGTTACCCAGTCCGCCATGAGCCACACCCTGGCCCGCCTGCGCGATGCTTTTGAAGATCCCCTG
Organism: Ferrimonas sediminum; assembly: GCF_900100175.1. GTDB lineage: Bacteria > Pseudomonadota > Gammaproteobacteria > Enterobacterales > Shewanellaceae > Ferrimonas > Ferrimonas sediminum. Next base: position 24,458 of record NZ_FNEM01000009.1, on the reverse strand, counting down.
TTTGTTCGCACCAGCAAAGGCCTGTCCCCGACTCCCAGAGCGCAGCAACTTGGCAGGCAACTGGAGCCGCTGATGGCGGATCTGACCCGGTTATTTGACACACCCCGGTTTGACCCGGGCAACATCCGCTGTCGGTACCGCATACTCAGCCATGACTTCATCGTTCAGGCCTATCTGGCGCCGCAGTTGAATCGAATCCAAAGGCAGGCCCCGGAGATCCAGTTTGAGCTCGATACCCTGGGGCCTGAAGCCAATGACAAGCTGGATCAGGATCAGGCCGATCTCATTATCGGCGCCGGCCTGGATGCTCGAGAACGGTTCATGCAGCAACGTCTGGTCCAAGAGCCCATCGACTGCGTGCTGGCCGCCAATCACCCGGCCCTGGAGCAGTGGCAGCTGGAGTCCTTGCTGGCCTATCCCCACATCACTGTCGGGCTTCTGGCTGAGCACAACGATCCGGTATCCCAGGCCAGCGGTGGCCAGGCCCGGCGACGGGTAGCCATGATCACCCACAACCTGCAAACCCAACTGCCGCTGTTGGTGGACTCATCGCTTATCGCCTTCTTACCCCGATCGCTGGCCACCATTGGCGAACGTCAGTACGGCCTCAGCAGCCGGCCCAGCCCGGTGCCTCTGGCACCGCTGACCATTCGGGCACTGTGGCATCAACGACGCCAGCACGACCATGGCCACCGCTGGATTCGTCAGCAACTGTTTGAGGGCTTTAACGAAGCTACCGAGTGTTAGTCGCAGGAAAAACCACACGCCACGGTTGCAAATCCAAAATCCATCCCCATCTAAGATGGATACGAATACGCAGTTGGAAACAGGCTATGCACCAAGAGGATATTGACGTCATCGACAACGACGAACCCCAACCTACCGACATCGTGGTTGCCGGAGAGCAGCGACCGGACCAACTGCATGTGATGCCGGTACAGAACCGGCCATTCTTCCCTGCCCAGGTCATGCCGGTACTGATCAAAAGTGGCGACTGGATCGAGACCCTCAAAGCGGTGGGTGAAACCGATCACAAGATGCTGGCGCTGTTCTACAGCGAGGACTTTGATCATCAGGAGGGGAGATTCAACCCCCAGACCCTGCCTCAGACCGGTTGTGTGGTGCGGGTTCATCAGGTCAAAGAGGGGGATGATGGCGACATTCAGTTCATCGCCGAAGGCATTGAACGGGTGCACATCGACAGCTGGGAAAGTACCAGCCACCCTTACCTGGCCAATGTCAGCTATCCGGAGACAGAGCAGGACAGCGAAGGCAAAGAGATCAAGGCCTACGCCATGGCGTTGATCAACGCCATCAAGGAGTTGCTGCCCATCAATCCATTGCTGTCGGAGGAGCTGAAAGATTACCTCAACCGCTTCGGCCCCAATGAGCCCTCCCCTCTTACCGATTTCGGCGCCGCCATCACCACCGCCCCCGGGCCATTGCTGCAGGAGGTGGTGGATCAAGTGGCGCTGCTGCCACGGATGGAAAAAACCCTGGCACTGCTGAAAAAGGAGCTGGATGCCGCCCGCCTGCACAGCGAAATTGCCGAAGAGGTGAATCGCAAGATCAGCAAACACGAGCGCGAGTTCTTCCTGCGGGAACAGCTGAGAGTCATCCAGAAAGAGCTGGGCGTCGCCAAAGACGATAAAACTGCCGACCTGGAGGAGTTTAACGCCCGCATGCAGGGCAAAACTCTGCCGGAAGCGGCAGAGAAGAAATTCAAAGAGGAGATGCAGAAGTTCTCGGTGCTGGAGTCCGGCTCACCGGAATACGCCGTCAGTCGCAACTACCTGGACTGGATCACCCAGATGCCCTGGGGAATACACAGCACCGACAAGCTGGAGTTGAGTCAGGCGCGCACCATTCTCGACAAACACCACGACGGCCTGGATGACGTCAAAGACCGGATTCTGGAGTTTCTGGCGCTGGGTGCCTTTAAGGGTGAAATCAGCGGCTCCATTATTCTGCTCGTAGGTCCTCCTGGCGTCGGCAAGACCTCCATCGGTCGCTCCATCGCCGAATGTCTGGATCGCCCCTTCTACCGTTTCAGTGTCGGCGGCATGCGCGACGAAGCTGAGATCAAAGGCCATCGTCGCACCTACATCGGTGCCATGCCAGGCAAACTGGTTCAGGCACTGAAGGAAGCGGAAGTGATGAATCCGGTGATCATGCTGGATGAAATCGACAAGATGGGCAGCAGCTATCAGGGCGACCCCGCCTCGGCACTGCTGGAAACCCTGGATCCTGAGCAGAACGTCAACTTCCTCGATCACTACCTGGATCTGCGCCTGGACCTGTCCAAGGTCCTGTTCGTCTGCACCGCCAATACCCTGGACAGCATTCCCGCACCGCTGCTGGATAGAATGGACGTTATCCACCTGTCCGGTTACCTGGCCGAGGAGAAACTGGCCATTGGTAAACACCACCTGTGGCCGAGGCAGCTTAAGCGCGCTGGCGTCAAACGCAGCCAACTGAAAATTACCGATGCCGCCCTGAAGAAGGTGGTGGTCGACTACTGCCGCGAAGCGGGGGTTCGCAGCCTGGATAAGGCGCTGGCAAAACTGGTTCGAAAATCGGTGGTGAAACTGCTGCAAGACCCACAGCAGAAACTGTCACTGGGCTTGAAGGCAATTCCTGAGCTGTTGGGGCCCGCCAAATTCAAGGCGGAGCAGACCCTGTGTGGGACCGGCATTGTCACCGGCCTGGCCTGGACCTCAGTGGGCGGCGCCACTCTGCCGGTAGAAGCCAACAGCATCCACCAGCAAAGCCGGGGCCTAAAACTGACCGGTCAACTGGGCGATGTGATGAAGGAGTCCGCCGAGATCGCCTTCAGCTTTATCAGCAGTCACCTGAGCCAGTATGACGTGGAAGAGAACTACTTCGACAAACGCTTCGTACACCTGCACGTGCCAGAGGGCGCCACCCCCAAAGACGGCCCCAGTGCCGGCATCACCATGTCCACAGCCCTGCTGTCGCTGGCCCTGGGCAAGGCACCGAAAAAGCACCTGGCCATGACCGGCGAGATCACCCTCAATGGCTATGTGCTGGCCGTAGGAGGCATTCGGGAGAAACTGATTGCCGCCAAACGTCAGGGGATCAAAGAGGTGCTGTTGCCGGAAGAGTGCAGCGGTGACTATCAGGAGTTACCGGATCACGTCAAAGAGGGGCTCAAGGTGCACTTTGTCAGCCATTTTGACCAGGTGGCCAAGCTGGCGTTTGACTGAGTCGCATTAGGGTTGTCGTCTCTGACGATCAATGCATTCAGCTTTCTACCGCACCACACACCAACAGGCACCTTCGGGTGCCTGCGTTGTCTGTCTCAAGGTCACAACACGCCATGCAGATAGGCTTTGCTGACCAGATTGGCGCGATTTCTGGCCATCATGATCTGCCGGGCCCGATCCAGATGGTAGTTAACGCCTCGCTCACTCATGTACAGCTGCTCGCCGATCTCTTCGCTGGAGTACCCCTTAGCCACCAGGGACAGTATCTGGATGCAGGTCGGCGACAGCACACCAAAGTTAGCCAGCGGGTTAATACTGCGAAACGCCAACGCGTTGAAGGTATCGGCATACTCCGACAGTAAGCCACGACACTCCGCCAGCCCCACCCCCTGGCCCAGCGGCAATTGCTGACGCTGTGTCTCAGAAAACAGATTGAAGATACCCAGCCAGCCGGGACGCTCTGCCACCGGATGATAAAAGGTCAGCTGAGCACCGATACCAAATCGCTGCTTCAACTGCTTGAGCTGCAAATGGGTGCTTTTTCTTCGGGCAGATTCGGCATCGTCGGGCCACAGGTAAGGGTTACTGCGATTTCGGATTGATGGTCCTGAAAGCTGAAAGCCCTGATCACTGCGGGAAAAGCGGCGCAGAAACTCATCACGGTACAGCAAAATGGCATCATCGGATGCCACCGCAAAACGCATCCGCTTCAGGTTAAACGCCCGACTGGCATTAAAAGTGCTACAACATCCTAGGGTATCGGCAATGGTACTCTCATTGTCAGGCACTATGGTGTAGTAAAAGCGACTCAGCTCAAATGCCGCCAGCCGCTGGATAAAGTCATCAATCACCCGGCGACTGGCCAGGTTTATTTTTTGTGCAGGCATTATCTTCTCCCCAGTAAAAGGGGCCTGCCGGCCCCTCTTTCTCAATCGTTTTTACTCAGTCTACTCTCCCTTGTCTATGTGACATGTCAGACAGCTTTCCGGCTCTTTGAATCGGGTCTGTTCACTGTAGTAATCGTCCTTGGTGGAATAGGCGTCGCCATGTTTCTCCAAGGTCTTGGCGTGACAGAACCCACAGGTCAGCAGCTCACCGTGGCTGGCCGGCGCACCGTTGTTGCCGTGGCACTCGGCGCACTCCCAGGGGGCCATCTCCTCAACCACGTGGCTGTTGGCGGCATTGTGACAGGTGCTGCAATCAGGCAGCTTCCAACCGAAGTGCGACTCGGTCAGAGGTGCCCGGGCCTTGCTGATATCCTTGATGCGGTTGGGGTCGATCTCAGGCGCTTCGGCATCGCAGCCAGAGGTAGACTGCTGGTTACCATAACCGTTACCGAAAGCAGCACCAATATAGTTGATGTACTCGGGGCCATAGATGATCATCGCATCCCCGGTCAGGTGCGGATCGTTACCACCGAAGGGCAAACCGAACTTCATGTAACCCCGTCCCTTGGGGTTGTGGTTTTCAAACTCCTCACCGGCACCATAGTGGTGGGCACGATACCCCAGTACGCCAGGAACTTTGCCATAACAAGCGTTGCGATACTCATCACCGCCCATATCGGTGCGGGCTGAACACATCACCCACTGGTATAGGCCGTTCTGAGCGCCGGAGTCCATGTAGTTCTCCCACTCACCGGTGTGATGCACGAAACCACAGGAACCGTTATTGGTGTAGGTTTCGTTAACGATGTTGCCCAGATCGTCCCGGCCATTGAAGCTGATGGCGGTGGCCACATAACCCTGAACGTTGGAATTGGTGCTCAGCCGTGGCCAATAGCTCCAATCGATCTTCAGATCGGGACGCTGCTCCACCAGTGACAGCCAGGCATCGAGTTCGGTAATCACACCGGGCTGGTACAGATCGGTACGCAGGTTGTGGGCCGTTACTTCAATGTTCTTGAACACCGCCCGCTGATTCGGAACCAGGATCTCACCGGTAGCCGAGTACTTGGCTGGCTTAAAGTCGATCACGATCTCCGGCACGATCACCTTGCCACCGTTGGCTGCCAACCGCTCCATCTCCTTACGGTACTTGCGCTTACGAATCTCCATCTCACCTGGCTGAGCCGGAACCAACACGATGCTCATCTCATTCTTCAGCGGATGGTGATCCATGCGAAAGTAGATCTCCTCCTCCTTGTAGTAATTATGATCGGCTTCGTAACTGCCCTCTTTTTTGGCTTCCCAGACACTGGGGCCCACCAGGTACTTCCAGCCCTGACCCTGAGTTTCCCCCAGGTGCTGCTGGTCCACCGCTTCCGGCAGGCCTTCAATCCCTTCAATGGACGTCACAAAGTGGGTGTTGAGGGCGTCATCCTTCTCTATCTGAATGTCCAGGTCGTATTTCTCAGATACCCACATCAGCAGGTCCAGCACCGACCCCCGCCCCTCGGCAAACAGCTCCGGGCGCAGCGTATCAATCTTGACCCCCGCCATATTGATGGCCGTCGGGGGCAACAGATAGTCTACCTTCAGCCCTCTCTTGGCGGCATCCTCGACCATTTTTGAATGCACTACCCCTTCGACGTCGATACTGGCGGCCCGTTTCTGGACCTCAGCCTTACTCATCTTGGCATCCAGCGGCGAAAAGCCTTTCACAATGGCAATCTGAATCACCTTGTTGAGTTTTTGTTCATCCTCACCGGGGCCACCGAACACGTACTCCGGCTTTATAATGTCGGGTGGCGTGACTTCCGGCGGCACAGGTACAGTACCGCCATCATCACTGCCACAACCGGTCAATGCCAGGCCGCAGGCCAAACTCACTATCATTAATTTATTCTTAATCATCATCTTATCCTTGCTGTAAATACGGCAAGGTCAGAATAGGGAGTTGGTAGGTGGGAACACTGGCAGATTTGACAGTGGCAAAGCAAGATGTGACACCCGTCCGGCCTCAGGTCAAAAACCGAAGTACCAGCGACAATGCTACAATACACCCTCGCCAAAACGATGCACACTCACCGGGGGCATTACCGTTAAGACCACATAAAGTGTGTTATGACAAGACAGCGGCGGCCCCGCTAAAGGAGGCCGCGATTCAGGGGAGCGGCTTAGCAAGAGCCACTTGATTTACTCAAATCGACGAGGACGCTTGGTCTTAATGGTTCGAATGTAACCGTGCCAGGTGGCGTAGCCGAGAATCGGCATAATCAATAACATTCCGAGGCCGGCGGTGGCAAACCCCAATGCCACTCCGGCACCGATGATGGCCGCCCACACCACCATCACGCCGGCATTGTGGTACACCGCACTGACGCTGGTGCTGATGGCCGTCATCATGTCCACCCGTCGCTCCATCATCACCGGAATAGAGAACGCCGACAACGCAAAGACGGTGGCGGTAAACAGCGCACCAAACAGGGTGCCCAGGCTTAAGAAAGGCAGGAACTGTTCAAAATGGGCATCTTGATTAAGTGGGTACAGGGCATGAACCATGGCGGCTACCCGCATCCAGAAAATCATCATTACCGCCAGTAAAATGGCAAACCCCCACTCCGACACCCGGTTGCGGCGGATCGCCCGCATCGAATGGAACAGATTCGGCTTTTTCCCTCGCTCAAGCTGCCAACTGACGTCATACAGCCCGGTGGCCAAGAAGGGGCCTACCAGCATAAACACCACCAGCGAGGGAATAATCACCAAATGGGTGCCCTGCAGCAACACCGCCACCCAGATGGCAAAGGTGGCCAAGGTAAAGACCATGCCATAAAACAGGCTGACTGAGGGCGCCGCGACCACATCCCTCAAAGCCAGGTGCAGCCAATGGAGGGGATCGCGATAGGATAATTGATTATGAGGGATCACCCGGGCAAAGGCCGGTGTGCGGGTTGGAGCTCGAGATCCGCTCTTGGGGACAGGCGCAGTCTGAGGCATAACTCACTCCTTACGGGCCAACAGCCCATCTCGCTTTCAAGTTTCGAGGCACGCCGATCTGGAAAACGGCGATCGCCCCTCAACTTTCAGCATAGTCGCTGTAGATGGAGTGATTACGAACAGGCGTGAAGTTTCGATCAGACTTTCAGTTGATTCTAGGACGGTCTGCCCGATACTCGGGTAACTCGGCTTTCAGAGAGAAATACACCAAAAAGACGATCGCCAAAGGCGGAATAAAGGCTGAGAAAGCTCCCACAATGGCGCAGGCCAGAGGTGAACGCACCTTCTTTCGGGAAACGAAAAAGGTCACGATAAACATCACCACTGCAAATCCCAATAAAGGATGGGCACCAAACAGATTGCTGAAACTCATCTCTCCCCCCTTGCTCAGCAGAACCCCACAGATTTGATCGCTCATTTAATCAACATTGGCGCAACAATATGAAAACAAACAGATATCTTGAAGCGCTCAGCCACCAGATTAACAAAATTCCCGACTAAAATCCTCAGTTAATTTTGCTGATAATAAGCCGAGGTGATGAACCCATTGAATGCTGCGCAGCGGACAATGACCAAACTGCCCCCTGCCTCAGCGGTGACCCGAGGCACCAGCTCCAAACCGATGCGGCCATTTTAAAAAAGGGGAGTTTCATCAAGCGACTGAGCCTTAGGGCCATTGGCGAGCGCCTGCCTTCGTGGTAGCTTTCTTCCTAAGTACAAATCGCCCCAATATCAGGATCATACAATGCCAGGCAGTCACCCCCCTCACTGGTGGGATCTCAAGCGAGCTTCTGCCATTCAGCGATTGCTGGTGTTTCGAACCTTTGCGCTGGCAGCACTGGCTCTGCTGCTGCCCGTCGCCGGGTTGCTCACCGAGCAGGCAACCGGATACATAGAGCTGATCCCGATCATCAGCCTGATGATCGTATTTCATATTGTCAGCCTGATCCGCTACCGCCACAAAACCATGGTCAGCACCGCCGCCATGTTAGGACAGATACTGAGTGACCTGGCCTTCCTGACCCTGATCTTAAATGCCAGCGGCGGCGCCACCAACGCGTTCGTCTCCCTGCTACTGCTGCCGATTGTGTTTGCCGGCGTCAGCCTTGGCATCCGCTTACTGGGATTGGTGACCTTGCTGGCCGTAGCCGCTTACAGCTATCTGCTGCTAACCATGCCGGAACATGCCATGCATATGATGGACATGAAGCAGCACTTTGTATTCATGGGCGCCAACTTCTTTATTTCTGCGCTGGTCATCGCCCTGGTCGTCGGCGCCATGGCCAGGATGATCGCCGACCGGGAGCGGATGGTAGCGCAACAACGAGAAGAACAACTGCGGCAGGAACAGTTACTGGCTCTGGGCATCGCATCGGCCCAGGTCACCCACCAACTGGCAACACCGTTGAGCACGCTGCAACTGCTGTATGATGAACTCAAAGACAGCTACCCGGAAGAGGAGGCGGTGCAGGAGATGGCCCATCCGCTTCAGCAAACCGCCAGCCACCTGAGCTATTTTCGTACCCTGGCCAGTGCCATTCGGGAAGGCAAACATCAGATTCTGCCCTGCCACGAGTTGATCGCGCAGTTGCAGGATGCGGTATTGCTGCACTTCCCTGAACAGACGCTGCGACTGCAAGCCGCCGAGCTGGAGGGGCAGATTCAGACCGATGCCATGCTGCTGCCCGCCCTGCTCAACCTGATTCAAAACAGTGCCCAGGCCAACACCAAGACCGGCCATCAGATTTTAGAGCTGCGCGCGTATACCGAGTCAGGGCAGCTGCGACTGAGCCTTCGCGACCATGGCCCCGGTGTCGAAGAACAGCGCCTGGCCCGCCTCGGTGACGTTCTGCAAAGCAGTGACTCAGGCATGGGCATGGCGCTAGTACTTTCCAGCGCTAGCTTTGAACGCTTGGGCGGCCGCCTGGCGCTGAGCAATCACCCGGATGGCGGAGCCATCGCCGATATCACCCTGCAACTGGAACCCGGTCCCGATGAAACTACTGATCGTTGAAGATGACGAGGCCTTCGCCAACGCCCTGTCGCGTAGAATGAAAAAGCAGGGGTTCGAGACCCGAGTGGCGCACTGTGCAACCGAGGCGCTGTTACAGGCCCGACAGTGGCAACCCTCTCACCTGCTGCTCGATATGAAACTGGCATCCGAAAATGGCCTGGAGCTGCTGACACCGCTTAGGCAAAGCCTGCCTCAGGGGCGCATCGTATTGTTGACCGGGTTTGCCAGTATCGCCACGGCGGTCGAAGCCATCAAGCTGGGGGCGGATCATTACCTGGCCAAACCCGCCGACACCCATACCCTGCTCAAAGCGCTCACCGATGAACCGGATCCTAAGTTGGAGATCGCCGAAACGGACGAGTTTGCCACCATGTCGCCAGAACGACTGGAGTGGGAGCACATTCAACAGACCCTCAGTGCCCACGATGGCAACGTCTCCGCCACCGCACGGGCGCTGGGAATGCACCGGCGCACGCTGCAACGTAAGCTGCAAAAAAAGCCGGCGCATCGATGATGGCCGGCTAACACAGAGAATATCCTTGTTGCAGGAGGGTAAGGCACAACCTGACTGTGCCATCACCAACCTCAGTGTCTGGGCAACAGGTCCATTCGCCAAATGCTTTCCCGGAAACTGTGACAATTTGCCGCAGCCGGTTGACTCCTCACCGGGGCACCAGTAGCTTGGCGATGGATTCATCTCTCAGCGGCCGCTTACGCTGCATGCAAAAGGACTGCACCATGACCGCCACCACCCGGCCCTCTATCAACGCCCTGCGCGGTGTGTTCTGCCTGCTGCTGCTGGGTTCGTTATGGGGACCCGGCGCCAGGGCCGCCAGCCTGAGCCCCTGTTATCTTAACGGCCTGTCCGAGCAGGTCGAGTGTGGCGTGCTGAGCGTGCCGGAAGATTACAACGAACCCGACAAGACCCGGATTCCTATCCATTTTGCCCGTATCGCAGCGATCAAGTCGTCTCCTGGGAAAGCCCCCCTGCTGGTGATTACCGGTGGCCCGGGTCAATCTGCGCTGGACGATGCCGACCTGTTTGAACAGGTCTTTGCCCGAATTCGCCAGAGCCGGGATCTGATTCTGATCGATCAACGCGGTACCGGCCGCTCCAACCCGCTGCTGTGCGATGAAGACACCTCGGTGGCGCCCCTGGCACAGGACGACAGCAAACTGGATCTGGCGGCTCTGATTCAACAGTGTCTTTCGCAGCAGCAGGCCGATGTGAGTCAGTACCACAGTCGCCATGCCCTAGAGGATTTCGAACTCGTGCGACAGGCGCTGGGAATCACCCGCTGGCACCTGTATGGCATCTCCTACGGCACCCGCATGGCCCAACTGTACATGCGCCACCACCCGGACGCCCTGGAAACCGTCACCCTGGACGGCGTGGTGCCGATGCAGCAATCGGTGCTCACCATTGGCTATGCGGTGAATCGGGCGTTGGATCAGTTATTGCGGGAGTGCCTGGACTCACCAGACTGCCACCGTAGCTTTCCCAGTCTGAGTGCCGATCTGGCGAACGTTCAGCGACGTCTTCAGGCCAAGCCTGTGACCCTGTCGGTCACCGATCCCTTGTCGGCGCAACCGGCCACCTTTGTGGTCACCCGCAACAAATTCCTGTCAGCACTGAGAATGGCGCTCTACTCCCCCACCAGTCGCAGCCTGATTCCACTGGTGATACACGCCGCCGCACGGAATAACTTTCAGCCGCTGCTGGGGATGCAACAGACAGAGTCAAACTTCGGCATTGCCATGGGCATGCACCTGTCGGTGATTTGTCAGGAGGACTGGCCAAGAGTGAGCGCCCAACAAAAGCAGCAGCTCAAACACAGCTCTGCCTTTGCCGCCAACATGGTAGACCTGTTTCAACGCGCCTGCCCCGTCTGGGGTACCGCCGAGCCCGAGGCCGCATTCAGCCAGGCGATCGACAGCGACATTCCCACTTTGCTGCTGTCTGGAGAGAAAGACCCGGCGACGCCGCCCTCCTGGGGGGTCCTGGCCCAGGCCGGGCTCAGAAACAGCAGCCACCTGATTGCTCCCCATGCCACCCACGGAGTTGCATTTCAGACCTGCGCGCCCAGGCTGATTCAGCAACTGATTGAAACCGGGTCGCCTCAGGAACTGGATAGCGAGTGCCTGTCTCTGGATACCCATCGCGCCTTCTACCTGAACGCCAACTCCGTCGAATCCCCTCGCGAGGCCACCGAATGATTGAAGTCAAAGGATTGAAGAAAAAGATTGGCCAGGTCCAGGCTCTGGACGGACTGAGTTTCAAGGCAGAGAATGGCCAGATAACCGGGCTGCTTGGCCCTAACGGCGCCGGTAAAACCACGGCACTGCGAACCCTGTTCGGGCTGCTCAAGGCCGACGAGGGCCTGGCACTGGTGAACGGTCTGGACGTGCAACGGCAGGCGATGGCGGCAAAACGCGCCCTGGGGTTATTTCCCGACCCGTTCGGCCTGTATGAACGGCTGACACCCAGGGAATACATCCACTACTTTGCCACTCTCAACGGCCTGGGCTCAAAGCAGGCCCATACCGCAGTGGAGGCGGTGCTCTCCCGAATGCAGATGCAGGACATCGCCGATCGCCCCTGCAAAGGCTTTTCTCAGGGTCAGCGCATGAAAACCGCCCTGGCCCAGGCCATCGTCCATCAACCGGACAACATCGTACTCGATGAGCCCTCCCGCGGCCTGGATGTCATGAGTACCCGCATTCTAAGGCAGACTCTGAACGATCTGAAACGGCAGGGGCACTGCGTCCTGTTCTCCAGTCATGTGATGCAGGAAGTCGCGGCACTGTGCGACCAGGTTATCGTCATGGCCCGGGGCCGGCTTATTGTTCAGGGCAGCCCGGAGGAGTTGTGCCAACTGACCGGACAAGCCAGCCTGGAGGAGGCCTTCATTCAGCTGATTGGCACCGACGAGGGCATAGCGGCATGATGCGCAGAATCTGGATATTGCTGGTTAAAGAGTTAACCGATGCGATTCGGGATCGCCGCTCCATCATGGCAGCCATGTCCTACTCCTTAAGCACGCCGCTGATTTTTGCCGCCATCTTCATGTCGGTGATTCATGATGTGTCCGAAAAACCGCAAGTCGTCATCAGCATTGAGGGCGCCAGCCATGCCCCTGACCTCGTCCGTTTCCTGGCCAGCGCCGGCATTGTTGACGGCGACGACGCCATCGACCTCACCCTGACCATTCCTTCAGCCTACCCCGAGCAGATGACAAAAGGGGTGCCGGCACAGGTGTGGCTGACGGCAGACAGCTCGAACAAGGATCTGCAGCAGCCTCTGAGTCAGATACGCCGGGTCATCGATGCCTATTCCGCCGAAATGGCTGCCATCCGCCTCATCGCCCGAGGCATCAACCCCAAGGTTATACAGCCCCTGCAGCTCAGGCTGAAAGATCAGTCAACCAACCAATCCAAAGCCGGGATTATTCTTGGCGGCTTGCTGCTGGCCATTATGCTGTCGCTGTTCTTCTCCGGCATGAATGTGGCCATCGATACCAGTGCCGGAGAGCGGGAACGCAACTCCCTGGCGCTGCTGCTGTGCCAGCCCATCGCCACCGCCGAGATTGTCGCTGCCAAAGCCGGCGCCGTCGCCCTGTTTTCCATCGGTGGCCTGCTGCTGACTCTGGTGATATCGGTACTGGCGTTTTCCCAGGTACCCTGGCAGGAGCTGGGCTTCAGCCTCAACTTCGATCCCGCCTCGGCGCTGATCATCGTGGTGGTGTGCCTGCCCATCGGCCTATTTGCCGCCACGCTGCAGCTGTATGTGTCCTTCTTTGCCAAATCCTTCAAAGAGGCGCAGACCTATCTGACCATCATTCTGATGCTGCCCACCGCCATGATCATGGCACCGGTGTTTGATCTGTTTACCGACGTCCTCAAGTGGCTGCCGATATCGGGACAGCAGCTGGCATTTACCGAAATGCTCAAAGGCGAACCTTTGCCCCTGTCTCAGCTGGCTTGGGCAACGCTGAGCACACTGACGTTATCGGCTTTGCTGTTCTGGGCCAATGTCCGGGCTTTAAAAAGTGAGAAAGTGGTGTTTGCGCTGTGAGCTTTGACTGGCGACAGTCACTCGACGTCGCCGGTTTTTCTTGCGTTGAGCGGCCCAGTGGATACACTTAGCCGCCCAATGCAGCCGTGGATGACCCCAATGAACCGCAAGAAAAAGATTAACTCGATTTTAAAAAAGAAAGCCAAGCGGGCCGCTGCCAAGACCAGCACCAACAAAAAGCCCAAATACATCCCTAAGGGTGAGCGTGAACAGCAACAACAGATCGACGCTCAGCCTGACTCCGAGGCCGGCGCCGAGTAACGTCCGTCAGAGCGACGAGCGAGTGTTGATCAGCGCCTGAGCTTCATCCCGCGTAGGAATGGAGCTTTGCGCCCCGACCCGGGTGACCGACATCGCAGCAGCAGCCTGCCCAAACGCCACGGCATCGATGATCGACTGTCCTTCCAGCAGCGCGGTAACAAAACCGCCGTTGAAGGTATCGCCGGCCGCAGTGGTGTCCACCGCCTTAACCTCAAAACCGGCCAGCAACTGCCCCTGCCCGCCCTGGCTCAGCCATACGCCACGTTTGCCCATGGTGATCAGAACCAGATCAATGCCAAATCTCTGGTGCAGCGCCTGAGCCGCGTGATCCGCATCCGTCAAAGTGTTCACGGCAATGCCTGTCAGTTGCTCCGCTTCGGTTTCATTGGGCGTGATGATATCAACATGGTGCAGCAGTGCTTCGGGCAGTGCTTTCGCCGGAGCCGGATTAAGTACCACCCGGGTGTTGGCGCCCTTGGCGATTGCTGCCGCCTCGATCAGAGTGTCAATCGGCGTTTCCAGTTGCATCAGCAGCAGCTGCGACTGCTCAATTAACTCTCGATGCGCCAGTGCCAGTTGTGGGCTCAGGCAGCCATTGGCTCCCGGCCAGATGCCAATGCTATTTTCACCCTTGTCATCCACATAGATCATCGCCAGCCCGGTTGCTTCACCGGGCACCGTGGTAATCGCCGACACGTCCAGTCCGTTGGCCGCAAACTCTCGAGTCAACTGGGCGCCAATAGGGTCGTCACCAATGCAACCGATCATGGCCACCTGTCCTCCCAGCCTGGCGGCTGCAACGGCCTGGTTGGCGCCCTTACCGCCACCAATGACCTGATAGTGCTGCGCTTCAATAGTCTGACCGGGACGGGGAAAGGCCGCCACCTGCATTACATGATCGACATTGATGCTGCCAAGAACGGTGAGTGTAGCCATCGATTGCTCCAACAAAAAACGGTGGTTAAGGCACGGACTGCAAATGGTCTAGGCCTAACAGGTGCACGGTAGGGGTGTGAGTATAAAGTGTAAATTGAATGAACTGGATAGAGAAAGGTAGCCGCTCCCACGGCGTTACCGGCATCACAGATCACCGCTGGGCACCTGCAAAGCCCCTTATCCCTTGACGGCTGGTGTTATGGCTGACCTTTACTCTGCTTAAGCTCTTTGACCACAATCTGTATCGCTTCAGCCATGGCCATCCCTTCAGAGGTTAACTCCTGAATCCGCTCTACCGCTTGCTGCTGTTCTTCATGGGTCAGGCCCAACAGTTCTGACATGATTTACTCCTCGGTACGTAGAGCAGCATTTTACCTCAATCAGGGCTCAATACCAGTGACCGGAACCGTCCTGATGCCCCACCAGTTTAGACTATCGACAATTCCAATCGACATCGCTCCCCCACCTCTGGTTGACAATACGGCTTAATTTCAGCCTGTCACGATCATTTTCCGCTCGACACCAAGTAAAAGTCGAATAAACATCAAGCAATACGAACAACTTTAAGCCAACCGGTTCACGTGAACTTTATTTAAATGAACATCAAAAACCAATACGCCAAAAAATTACAAATTGAAGTTATTTATTTTCCCCGTTAAGTGACTATTTGTGCATAAATACACAGTATTTGAAGCTTGTGTTGAATAGTTATTTTGCCGATGTGATCAAGATCACCAATCATGCAAAATAGTAACAAATATCAAACAGTAATAAGTTAAAGTTGAGCGGCAATTTACAATAAAAACGGGTCTAACTGATGAACTACATTCCAAAGATGAAAGCGATTTCGCTGGCGTATGCCACTCCCCCTTCTTAAGTATTTGGCGAATTAAGTATTACTGAAAACCAACCTTAAATATAAATTCAGCCTACACGCTACGGGTTGAATGTTATCAAACGGAAATACAGGCAATGTTAAAAAAAACAACCGTTGCAATCGCCCTCGCCACCTTATTTAGCGCAGGTTCAGTCAACGCTGTAACCTTCGAGCTCAATGATGCTGGGGATTACGCTCGCCTATATGGGGAAGTTGGTGTTGGGGGTCATATCGATACCAACCCCGATTACAACCACGATGAATTTTACGATACCAAAGGGTACGTCGACGACAGCTTCGCCACCATGGGCATGGAAGGCCAGCGTGGTAAATACCGCTATCGGCTCGAGCTGGACTACCAACGCCGTAACTGGCTGGGTGGCGATGGCGAATTCGAACTGGCCATCGATAAGATGTACATCGGCTACGCCTTTACCGACCACCAGTGGATTGAACTGGGCCTGACCGATACCGCCTTTGATGATTACGATCACTTTGGTGACTTCACCTTCAACAAGTCGGTTGAAACCGGTGAAGCCGGCGATCAGGAAAACACCGTTAAGTACCAGGCCGATTTCGATCACCTCATCCTGGGTGCCTCTTACTCCTATGAGGGTGAACACAAGAGCGGTGCCCTGCAGGGCGACATCGTCAACGGTTATGTTGGCTGGATGTCCGACTTCCTGTCCGTGGTAGTTGGCCTGGAAACCCGCGGTGGTTCCGACGGCATCTCCAAGTATGGCGAGCAACAGCAAGTTGGCCTGGGCGTACGTCTGCAGGTGATGCCTAAACTGGCCTTTGGCTTCAACGGCTTCCTGGAAGATGAAGACCTGGCCACCCGCAAGAGCGGCGACGTTTACCTGGGTTATGAAACCTTCCGCAACTACGGTTTAACCCTCACCAGCAAATACGATCTCAATGAAAAATGGGAAATCATCGCTTCAGCAAACCACGAAGAGTATGAAGGCTGGGATCTGATCGGCCCGAATTACGACTACACCGACCAGCCTGCGGAGTACGGCAAAGAACGCCGCTGGGGAAGTGTGGGCTTCAACTACCGCCCGGCCAAAGACATTGTTCTGTCCCTGGAAGGCCGCTTCGGCGAAGCCCCTGAAGCCGGCTACGCCTACGCGCGCATGTACTTCTAATCCGAGTCCGAATTAACTACATACAGAGTTTGCTATGAATAAAAGTATCCTCTCGCTGGCCGTTGCCAGCGTAATCAGCGTTGGCGCCCACGCCGCCGTTGAAGATCTGCTGATCACCGAAATGGTGCAAAAAGACGGCGGAACGGAGTTTGGTTCTGTAGAGATCACCAACACCCACGCCACCGACGCCTATACCTTTACTGACGACGTTGCCGCATTCCTCCGCGGCAACGGTAAATACGACAACAAACTGCTCAATGCCGACGGCAATCAAATCCTGACCGGCCTGAGCATTGAGGCTGGTAAATCACTGGTTGTATTAAGCAACGGTGTTTCCGACGAGTACAAGAAAACCATCACCGACAACGGCGGCACCTTTGTCGTTGCCACCGGCGATCCCGATACCTCGTACTCCAATCTGTACATGACCGGTAACGACGGCTTCTACCTCAAAAACGGCAATACCGTTATCGACCGTGTCGGTGGTGAGAATGACGGTTCCGTTTGGGCACCCGATACCACCCTGGTTCGCCGGCTGGCCGAAGATGGCAATGCGCCGACTCAGTCTGCCAATTTCGATGCCTCCCAGTGGGTAGCGACCTCTCCCTTGACGACCGCCACCATGGGTACCCCAAACTATGCCGAGGCATACGTGCCTTTCGTCTGTGAAAACCTGACCGACATCAGTGTCATTCAAGGCAGCGGCAGCACGTCACCTCTGGAAGGACAAACGGTTGCTGTCAAGGGTGTGGTTACCGCTGTGGTTTCCGTACCCGCTAAAGGTTTCTACATTCGAGACCTGATCTCCGATAACGACCCCATGACCTCTGACGGCATCTTCGTGAAAAGCGGCAGCGCCGACAGCCAACTGCTCGGCCGAACCGTGTGCCTGGGCAGTGAAGTGGCTGAATTTGAAGGTCAGACTCAACTGGCCGCCGACAAGTGGGAAGTCACCGACTCCAACTTTACTGCAACCAACGTAACCCCCATCGAGGTTATGGAAGCCGACAAAGGTTCCTTTGACAACACTCTGGAGCGTTATGAAGGCATGCTGGTCAGCCTGACCGAAGACCTGGATCCGCTCACGGACGGTAACCAGGACATGCGGGTGTCTCGCACCTTCAGCTATAACTACCTGCCGAGCTCAACGGGGAAAAACCGCAACAATATGGTTGTGGCCTACACCCGCCCCAACGTGCAACCCAACCACCTGCATGTTGCCGGTAGCCCTGAATCTAAAGCCGCCGCAGATCAAAACGACGACTATCGACTGGTCATCGAAAGCGCCACGGTCTCTCGTAACAACGAGCTTCCCTACTACGCAGACTTTAACACCAACCCGCACAAAGACTACATCCGTATCGATGACAGTGTCGTTGGCATGGAAGGCGTCATCAGCCAGTACGAAACTGCACTGGACAACGCCACGGGTAAGAACGAGCTTGACTTCAGCCTGACCGTTACCAACCAGCTGAACGGTAACAACTTTATCCATAACCTCCCCCGCTCCACCAGTCCTGCACTGGCCGAGGCCGTGGAGAAGGATCACTTCCCAGTCCGCGTTGCCAGCCAAAACCTGTTCAACTTCTTCAACTCTCCCTTCGGTGGTGACAACAACCAGTTTGGTCAGAGCCGCGGAGCCCAGACCTACGATGAGTTCATCCATCAGAGAACCAAGCTGGTAGAAGCCATCCGAGCCCTGGATGCCGACGTTCTGGCCTTGATGGAGATGGAGAACAACGGCTTTGGCGAAAACAGCGCCATCGCCGAGATGGTTAACCAGGTTAACATCGAGTATGTGGACGAGCGGGCGCGTGATTACAACGGCCCCACCTCTACCGAGAACCGCTACGTGTTCGTTGGCTTCGACCACAACGGCAACCAGGTGCTGGATGAACTGGACGCCATTGGCGCCGATGCGATTGCTACCGGTATCATGTACCGCCCAAGCATGATGAGCATCGAACGCACCCGCGTTATCCCAATGCCTCAGCAGAAAGCACCCACCATCGTTAACGACAACGGTGAGGTGATCAAGGATCAGAATAAAGAGATCCTGGAAAACGGCCAGAACTATCACCGTAATGCCCTGGTAGTGACTTTCGTGATTAACCAGACCGGTAAACGTTTGACTCTGGCAGTGAACCACCTCAAGTCTAAAGGCTCTACCTGCTGGGAAGACTGGCAAGGCGTTGAGTTCGGTGATGCCACCGAGTGGAATAACCGCGAAGCACCTGACCTGGATCGCCAAGGCTCCTGTTCCGAGTTCCGTGTTGCCGGCGCAGTTCACCTGGGTGAAGAGATGGAAGAGATTCCTGGTGACAAGATCATCCTCGGTGACCTGAATGCCTACGGCAAGGAAGATCCCCTGCTGGTATTGACTGAAAACCCACGCAACAAGACGTTGGTCACCGCCAGCCATACCTTCCTCGGCTACAAGCCTCAGTTCAACGAAAGCGGCGCTCCCGTAACCATCACCAAGACCTACGGTTACGTTGATATCGTTGGCAAGTTCTTCGAAGAGAAAGGCAAGACTCCGTGGAGCTTCTCCTACAACGATGAAGTGGGTTCTCTTGACCACATCCTGATCTCTCCCTCTCTGGAAGATCGTGTGGTTGATGCCACCGACTGGCACATCAATGCCGCCGAAGCGAGCCTGTATGACTACAAAAATGAGTACAAAGGCACCATCACCGGTGGTGAGCACAAATTCTACAACGCAGACATCTACCGCTCTTCTGACCACGATCCAGCGCTGATCACTCTGAGCTACAAGCCGGGCGAAGCCGATCCAGGCCACGCTCTGGTTCTGCCCAAGCTGAGAAAACTGATCAAGGTGCCCTATCAGGTTCCTGCCGATGCCGGTGCCCTGGAAGGTGACGTTGCCACCATCAAACTGAGCCCAACCGACGATGAAGCCAACCTGGATCTGAGCCAGATGGTCGAGCCCAACGTGGTGCTGACAGAGGATGGCCAAACCATGGTGACCTTCGAAGTGTTTGGTGCCCCATCCGCCTATTACCACGCCACGGTTTCACTGAAGCGCAACGGCGAAGTAGTAGCTGGCTCCAGCAAATCCTTTGAGATCGAAGTCTCCAGCCGCGATTCGCTGGTTGCCGACATCGTTGAAGAAAAGAGCGATGGCAGCGGCGGCAGCACCGGCTTTATCAGCATGCTGTCCCTATTCGGCCTGGCGGCACTGCGTCGTCGCATCCGCAAATAAGTTTATCTCGACAATGAAGCGCCTGCCTTAAGGCAGTGCGCTTCGAGTCCTGGATTGAAAAGAGATACCATTATGACGATTAAAATCAGCGCAGTTGCCGCGGCAACTGCCATGCTTCTCGGCACCGTCTCTACTGCCGCCAACGCCAACTTGGTGATCACCGAATACGTTGAAGGCAGCAGCAGCAATAAAGCCGTTGAACTTTCCAACCTTGGCAGCAGCGCGATTGACCTAGCCGGTGAAAACTACAAACTGCTTCGTTACAACAATGGCAGCACCGACGTCAGCGCAACCGAAGTTCTGACCGGCACTCTGGCTGCAGGTGAGAGCCTTGTCTTCCACAACGGCGGCGCCGACGAGGCGTTTAAAGTGGGCATTGAATCGACCATCACCTACTTTAACGGTGACGACGCCCTGGTCCTGACCAAAAATGATGTGGTTGTCGATCGCTTCGGCAAGCTGGGCGTAGACCCGGGCTCTGCCTGGACCGATTCTAACAATAGCGACTTCTCCACCGCTGAAAAGACCCTGCGTCGTAAAGCCAGTGTCACTGCCGGCGATACCGTTGCCGATGCTGACTTCCCTGGCGCCGATAACCAGTGGGTGGTATTTGACCAAAACACCTCCGATGGTCTTGGCTGCCCGGGTGAAGGTGCGTGTAGCTCTGAAGCAACACCCGGTGTACTGCTGATTACCGAATACGTTGAAGGCAGCAGCAGCAATAAGGCGGTCGAGATCTCCAACGTGGGTGGCAGCGCCATCAACCTGGATGACGACAACTATCAGATCACTCTGTATAGCAATGGCAGCACAGACTTCAATGCAGACAGATCTGAAACTCTGTCTGGCACCCTGGAAGCTGGCAAAAGCATCGTCTTCCACAACTCCGGTGCCGACGACGCATTCAAAATCGGCACCGCCTCCTCAGTCACCTGGTTCAACGGTGACGATGCGCTGGTTCTGACCAAAAATGATGTGGTTATCGATCGCTTAGGCAAGTTTGGCGTAGACCCGGGCTCTGCCTGGACCGATCCTAACAATAGCGACTTCTCCACCGCCGAAAAGACCCTGCGTCGTAAAGCCAGTGTCGCTGCCGGCGATACCGTTGCCGACGCTGACTTCCCTGGCGCCGATAACCAGTGGGCGGTATTTGATCAAAACACCTCCGATGGCCTTGGCTGCCCGGGTGAAGGCGCTTGCGGCGATACCCCGGTCGATCCGGATCCCGAACCTACCGATCCCTGCACAGGTTGCGAAACCCTGACTCCGGTTGCCGATCCTAAAACCTTCAACAGCGATGAGTACTACTCTGACGCACTGAACGGTGACTTCAGTACCCCTGAAGAGCTCAAAACCGCGCTGTCGACCATCATCGCAGCAGGCCACAAGCAACTGAGCTACAAACAGGTGTGGACGGCACTGACCTACGCCGACCAGGATCCCGGCAACGATAAGAACGTTATCGAGATCTATACCGGCGCCTCCATCTCCAAGCACGACAACCAGACCAGTGGCAGTGGTGCAGGCAAATGGAACCGTGAGCACGTCTGGGCCAAGAGCCATGGCTTCCCGAACGAGTCCCAGTGGGGCTACACCGATGCCCACCACCTGCGCCCGGCAGATCCCGGCATTAACACTAAACGAAGCAACAACGACTTCGGTGAGTGCAGTGACTCTGGTGAAGAGGTGCAATTCAACGGTCAGGGCACAGGTAACTACCTGAATACCACCACCGACTGCTGGGAACCTCGCGATGAAGTGAAAGGTGATGTGGCCCGTATGATCATGTATATGGATACCCGTTACCAGGGTGCCAATACTGGAACTACTGGCATGCCCGACCTTGTGGCTGTGGATCGCCTGACCACCACAGAAGAAGATAGCGCTCCGCTGATTGGTACCCTGTGTACTCTGTACGCCTGGAACACGTTGGATCCAGTTGATAGCTATGAGCAGAGCCGTAACGATGCGGTTTATGCCTACCAGGGCAACCGTAACCCCTTCATCGACCGCCCAGAGCTGGTGCAACAGGTGTATGGCGATGTCTGTGGCGATCCCGTAACCCCGGCCCTGGATGTCGAAGTCAAGGTAACGGCTCCTGAGACCGTAGCCGAAGGTGCCAGCTTCACTCTGGACGCTTCTGCCACCGTTGGCGGCGAAGGCCAGACCCTGACCTTTAGCTGGGAACAGACTTCGGGTGATGAGAAAACCGTTGTTGGCACCGGTGCGGTTCTGACCCTGACAGCACCGATGGTTGATGCCGATACAGCACTGAAGTTCACCCTCACCGTGAGCGATGGCGTTCTGGAAACCAGCGAAGTAATTAACCTGCCGGTGACCAACGTGCCTCTGACCCTGGACGTGAGCTTCGATGGCAACACCAAGCTGACTGAAGGTGACAGCACCACCATCACCGCTGTGATTACCGATGAGCCACAAGGCCTGAGCTACAGCTGGAAGCAGGTGTCCGGTGCCGCTGCAGAGTTCACTGCCTCTGGCCTGAAGCTTGACGTTACCTCTCCTAAGGTAGACATCAACCAGGCTCTGGTGTTTGAGCTGACTGCCAGCAACGACGATGACAGCTTTAAAACTACGGTTAGCATCGACGTTCAGAACACCGAGGAAGCTGGCTGGGTTGAGCCTGATGGTGCCGGTAGCTTCGGCGGTTTCATCGCCCTGCTGCTGCCACTGATGTGGCGTCGCCGCCGGGCCTAATCCGGTAAGCCAATAAAAGCAGCACCGAGAGCACTCTGGGTGCTGCTTTTTTTAATTGAACAGGCGTTGCCTTCTGTCTCGCCTTGGGCTCATTGCGCTCTCTTCCATGAGAGAACCAACCCCAAGACAAGCAGCAACGCTGTATCTGAATACTGAAGGATTACCATGAATCGTTCACTTCATCCTTCTAACCTGCTCCTTACCGGCTCAGCCCTCGCCCTTGCATTGGCGTTAACCGGCTGTGGTAAGAAACAGGAGGAAGAGGCCCCAAAGGTAACAGCATCACCCGCCTGCGTAGCCGCCGGCGATGATTGCAAGCGCTTCACCCTGCTGCATACCAATGACCACCACGGCCGTTTCTGGCACAGCAAAAGGGGTGAATATGGTATGGCAGCGCGGAAGACTGTCATCGATGGCATCCGTAAGGAGGTTGCCGAACAGGGTGGTGAGGTACTGCTACTCTCCGGTGGCGACATCAACACCGGCGTTCCTGAATCTGACCTCCAGGATGCAGAACCCGATTTTATCGGCATGAACCACCTCGGCTATGACGCCATGGCCGTGGGTAACCATGAGTTTGACAACCCAACGACCATCGTGGATAAGCAGCGGGACTGGTCCAACTTTCCCTGGCTGGCAGCCAACATCTATCGCCAGGTCGACGGTGAGTGGCAACTCTACTTCGAACCCTACAAACTGTTTGAAGTCCAGGGGTTGAAATTGGCCGTGGTCGGCTTGACCACAGAGCAGACCGCCGAGATCGGTAACCCTGAGTTCGTACAGGGCCTGAAATTTACTTCTCCACAGGAGGAGATAAAGGGCATTCTGGCGGAACTCGAACAGAAGCACCATCCAGATCTGGTCTTTGGTCTTACCCACATGGGCCATTACGAAAATGGCGACCATGGCAGCAACGCGCCGGGGGATGTCGCACTGGCGCAAAGCCTTGAGCCAGGTCAGGTTCAGGCGATCATTGGCGGCCACTCACAACTGCCTGTCTGTATGGAGGGGGAGACTGGTGAGTACGTAGAGGATTACGGCCGCGATGAAGCCTGTAAACCGGATCGCCAAAATGGTACCTGGGTCATGCAAGCCTACGAGTGGGGCAAGTACGTCGGCCGCGCCGATTTTGAATACTATGGTGGTGAGCTGCATCTGGCAAACTACCAACTGGTTCCGGTGAACACAGCCACCAAATTCGGTTCCATGTACCCGTTTCAGATGCTGACCACCCGAGATCCGGAAACCCTCGAGCTGCTGCGTCCCTACCAGAACAAGGGCCAGCAAAAGCTGAAAGAGAAGATTGGGGTCGCGGAGCAGGATTTCATCGGCAAGCGTAAGGTCGTGCGTTATCAGGCCACGCCCCTGGGAATCATGATCGCCCACGCCCAGACTCAGCTTCCTGTGCCTGCCGACTTCGGCATCATGAACTCAGGCGGCATTCGCACCACCATCGAAAAAGGCCCCATCCGCTATCGCGATGTGCTCAAGGTACAACCGTTTGCCAACAGCGTGACGGTGACCGAGATGAATGGTACCGACCTGAAGCAGTACCTGTCCAAGGTAGCCATCAAGACGCGGGGATCTGGTGGCTTTGCCCACTTCAGTGGCATCAAGATGACCGTCGACTGTGTCGCCAGAGATGTCGATATCACGTCTGTTGGTGGTAAGCCCTTCAACCTGGCTGACACCTACCGGTTTACTCTCCCCAGCTACAACGCCGCGGGCGGAAACAAGTATCCGAAGCTGGAACAAGCTCGAAACACCGGCTTTGTCGATGCCGACATGCTGTACCAGTTCATCAAAGAGCATAAGTCTCTCAACCCAATGGACTACGACCGGGCAAAAGATGTTCGCTACACCAACTCCAGAAGCCCTTATGGCTGCGGTGGCTAAACCCAATGAGCGCGGTTTGCTGGGCTTTTTAGACCCAAGACCCAGCTAACTCAAGCTATGGCGCCATCGCTCGCATAAACAGCTCCTGACACGCTTTGAGCAATCAAAGCAAACCCCAAAGCCCAACCACTTGGTTGGGCTTTTCTTTCTCCCTCTAAACCCGAAGACACTGGGCCCTCGCGTTCGCAAGGGCGACGGGCTTTCC
>NZ_FNEM01000004.1 GCF_900100175.1 Ferrimonas sediminum | reverse complement strand
GCGTTGTGAGGCGTTGAGCTAACTTGTACTAATGACCCGTGAGGCTTAACCATACAACACCCAATGGGTTTTGATATCCCAGATAGTTAAGCGCTTGCAAGAATGCAAACGAGAAATACAGCTTGTGCGAATTGATACAGTTTTTGTCTGACGACAATAGCGCTGTGGCCCCACCTGATCCCATGCCGAACTCAGAAGTGAAACACAGTCGCGCCGATGGTAGTGTGGGGGTTCCCATGTGAGAGTAGGTCATCGTCAGGCGCCAAATCCAAGAAAGCCCGTAGCTAACGCTACGGGCTTTTTTCGTGTCTGCGATTTGAAAAAGTGAATGCAGCCCAGGTGCTGCCAGCCCTGCCAACTCGCACCGTCGCCCTTGCGAATGGTACCCGCGTGCGCGGCCACGACGACGGGTTGTTTGGGACATGGTGGATAATGTCGAATACCGATCTCTGCCGCAACTTTGATCACTAGCTCTGCTGACGCTACCAACTCTTGGGTTATTCGCATCCCCCTTTTTAATCCCCATCCGTACTATGAGATACCTCCTGGCTGCTCGTTGAGCGTGATTCCTTCCAAATTGCACCGTCGCCCTTGCGAACGCGAGGGCCCAGTGTCTTTTGGTGGAACTCTTTGAAGCCACTGGATTCTCGCCAGCGCAAGAATGACCAAGGGCAAAGCCGCTGGATACCCGCGACCGCGGCCACGACGGAGATAAGGTTGGAGTTGTGGTGATAGCGACAGGCACTGGTCTCTGCTGCCCCCCATTGGTTGATTAGTTACTGCTACGCCATCCCGTTCGCACCGTCGTCCTTGCCAGCGCGAGGGCCTCGTATCTTCGGTTTTGGTTTGGCGCAGAAAAGCCACTGGGTACCCGCGTGCGCGGGCACGACGGAGGAAAGCCCGTCGCCCTTGCGAATGCGAGGGCCCAGCGTCTTTGGTTGTGCCGCTTTAAAACCGCGGGATCCTCGCCAGCGCAAGAATGACCAAGGGCAAAGCCTCTGGGTACCCGTGTGCGCGGGCACGACGGAGAGAAGGATGGAGTTGCGGTGATAGCGACAGGCACCGGTCTCTGCTGCCCCCCATTGGTTGATTGGTTACTGCAACACCATCCAGTTCGCACTGTCGCCCTTGCCAGCGCGAGGGTCCAGCGTCTTGGGTTTTGGTCGAGAGCAGGAAAGCCACTGGCTACCCACATGCGCGAGCACGACGGGTGGAAAGCGCGTCGCCCTTGCGAACGCGAGGGCCCAGTGCCCGGCAACAAAGAAGATAACACGACGGCTTGCCCGTCAATTTAGCGGCGCCTTAGGGGTAAAGGCGGGGCGTCTTAGACTTTGGTCAAATGGTCTATGCTTGGTGAAGGTGGTATATCTTGTCGCCAGTGGTTCTCTTTGTATTTATGCAGTGACAAGGAATGAGGAAGGGTAGCGATGAACGAATTTGAAAATGCGCCGGAAACATCAGTTGAGTCTATGGGGGAGCGTGAGCATTGGCGCTCCGGTCAGCTGGGTCGTCAGTTGGTGGCGATTCTTGAAGACAGTTATGAACAGGACGCGGAAGGCGATTCCTTGCATAAACACAGAGTGGATGTCTCTCGCGGTTAAGGAATAAGTGCCATTTGTCAGCTTTTGAGTCAGATTGCTGCATACTTGGTCAGTCGATTCACTTTCAATGAAAAAGAACTTTACCTTTCGACCTGGGAACGTATAATTCACCTCGTTCGCTAGGGGTGTAGTTCCAATTGGTAGAACAGCGGTCTCCAAAACCGATGGTTGCGGGTTCGAGTCCTGCCACCCCTGCCACATAAAGAATCGGCCCGCAGAGTAATCTGCGGGCCGTTTTCGTATCTGTGTTGTTTGGTTTATTACCTATCCTATTTCATTGGTATACACTGAGTCTCCTTGTGATGATGTCAGTCTGTTGGTTATGCCTCAAATTTCTATTCGACCGATGATAAGCCGCGATCTGGCCCAGGTTGCCGAACTCTATCGTCAGCGCAGTTGTGTCGAGAACTCGTTACATACCCCCTTTATCTCCGAAGATGAATGGCGCAACCGGGTGCTGCATATGGGCAATGACCTGCAGTGTTTGGTGGCTTGCATCGGTGACCAGTTAGTGGGCCATTGCTGTTTAACCACCTATCAGAATGAACCCAGGCGGCGGCATGCCGCGACGATTGGAGTGGTGGTGGATCAGCGGCATCGGCGCCAGGGGGTTGCCCGTGCCATGCTGGAGGAGATGATCGACACTTGTGACAGCTGGCTTGGCGTGTCCAGAATTGAACTCGAGGTTTTTGTGAACAATACAGGTGCCATCGCACTGTACCGTCAGCTGGGCTTTTCGGAAGAGGGAAGAATGCGCCAGTATGCGTATCGCAATGGCGTCTTGGAGGATGCGGTGATCATGGCGCGAAATCAGGAGGCGATGGCGTGAATCAGGATCGGTTTCGGAGTCAGTGCCTGAGGGCTCTGGGCATAACTTCATGGCGTCTAAACGCCGAGTATAGAGAGACAGAAGCGGCTGCCTCGGCGGAGCGTGACGAGGCGGCGTGGTGCGTATTGGGAGCGGATCCTAATAGCCCGCTGTTGCAGGACTTGCTGTTGCCGTTTCAGTGCCATCCAGAGCAAGTAGAGAGGGTTGAGGCGGGTCATCAGTTGAAACCGGGACAGCGTCTGTTGAGCTTCGGCATCAAGCATGGGGAGGCGACCTTGTCGCTGCCGGCGTGGTCAGAGTTGGAGACGCCCCAAGGCAAGCGTCAGGCCTGGAAAGCATTGCAGGAACAGCTATGAGCATCGAATTCGTCAAATTGTCCACGCTGCCGGTTGCCGAGCTGTATGGTATCGAGCAGTTGAGTCATCGGTACCCCTGGAGCCAGGCGACGTTGGCAAGCTGCCTGGGCAGCAGCTATCAGGGTGAGGCGCTGAAGGTAGATGGGGTGCCGGTAGGCTATTACATTACCCATACCGTGGTCGGTGAGGCCACGCTGATGAATATCTGCCTGCTGCCTGATATGAGGGGGCAGGGGTTAGGGCGACGACTGTTGCAACGCTGTCTGGATACGCTGCTTCAGCAACAAGCTGAGTGCTGTTTTCTGGAGGTTCGGGCCAGCAACGAGTCCGCCCTGGCGTTATACCGCAATATCGGCTTTGCGCAGCTCAGTCGCCGTAAGGGCTATTACCCTACCGACAATGGCCGCGAAGATGCGGTGATAATGAGTTACCGATTCCACCAATAAAAAAAGGAGCCATACGGCTCCTTTTTTACTGCAATCTTCTATTTAACCTCTTTACCCTGTGCCTGCATGTCCGCATGGTAGCTGGAGCGCACCAGAGGACCACAAGCGGACTGGGTAAAGCCAAGCTGTAGGGAGTGTTCCCTAAGCTCATCAAACTCGGCTGGTGGGACGTAGCGTTCCACTGGCAGGTGATGCCGGCTGGGTTGCAGGTATTGGCCCAGGGTCAGCATTTCGACATCGTGATTGCGCAGATCCTGAAGCACCGCTTTAATCTCGTCGTTGGTTTCGCCCAGCCCCATCATCAGACCGGATTTGGTCGGAATGGCGGGGTGCATCGCTTTGAAGCGCTTCAGCAGATCCAGTGACCATTGGTAGTTCGCCCCCGGACGGGCTTTGCGGTACAGGCGGGGAGCGGTTTCCAGGTTGTGGTTGAACACATCTGGCGGCTCGGTGGCCAGAATCTCCAGTGCCCGATCAATACGACCGCGGAAATCCGGTACCAGAATCTCAATTTTGATGTGCGGAGACAGTGCTCGAATCTCGCGGATGCAATCGGCAAAATGCTGAGCGCCACCGTCTCTAAGGTCATCGCGATCGACCGAGGTGATCACCACGTACTTGAGCTTCATGTCGCGAATGGTTTCCGCCAGCTTCTTGGCTTCATTAGCATCCGGTTTTAGCGGCCGGCCATGGGCAACGTCGCAGAAGGGACAGCGGCGGGTACAGATGGCTCCGAGAATCATGAAGGTCGCGGTGCCATGGTTAAAGCACTCTGCCAGATTGGGGCAGGAGGCCTCTTCGCATACCGAGTGGAGCCCATGTTTACGCATGGCGCCCTTCACTTCATCAATCTTCTGACTGGATGAGGGCAGCTTGACCCGCAGCCAATCCGGCTTGCGCAGCATTTTTTCGCGTTCCACCGGTACCACTTTCACCGGAATCCGAGCCAGTTTTTCAGCGTCCCTTAACTTCACGCCTGGTACCAGGCGTTCTGGGCGTTCACTCATGCGGTAATCCTTCTAACAGGGTCAACTGGGTGTAGCCCAGCTTGTTATAGAATATGTCAGCCAGTCGATCGCCGGCCTCTGAAACCGTTGCTGGCCCGCCGAGATCGGCGGTTTGCACCATCTCCATGCCGGCATAGCCGCAGGGGTTGATACGCAGGAACGGCGAGGTATCCATATTAACGTTCAGAGCCAGGCCGTGGAATGAGCAGCCTTTGCGGATGCGCAATCCCAGAGAGGCCACTTTGCGCTCATCGACATAAACGCCGGGGGCATCGGCTTTGGCATAGGCATTGACTTGATAGGGGGCCAGTAGATCGATCAAGCTGCTCTCTATCTGAGTCACCAGTTCCCGTACCCCGATCCCCAACCGTTTGATGTTTAGCAGTGGGTAGGCCACCAATTGACCCGGGCCGTGGTAGGTGACCTGACCGCCCCGGTCGACCTGAACCACCGGAATTTCGCCGGTATTAAGCAGGTGTTCGGCTTTGCCAGCCTGACCCTGAGTGAAGACAGGAGCGTGTTCCAACAGCCACAGCTCGTCGGCATCATCCTGATTGCGGGTGTCGGTGAAGCGTTGCATCGCTTGCCAGATCGGCTCATAGGGCTGCAGGCCCAGACGACGCACTATCAGAGTTTTTGCGACCAATCCTTTATCACGCCAAGTTAGGGGAGGTTGGTCGCATTATACCTGTGCAAAGTGGAAATGCTAGGTAGATCACATTATAGAACTCGGATTACACCGTCGATTGCGCCAAGTTCGGTGTACAGGGTTTCCAGCTGCTCTTTGCTGGTGGCAGTGATATTGATGGTCACCGCGTGGTAGCTGCCCTTGCTGCTGGGGCGCACCGTCGGGTGATAGTCGCCGGGGGCATGGGCCTGAACAACGGCGACCACCTGATCGGGAAGCTGTTCGCTGGCGTGGCCAATTACCTTAAACGGAAAATGGCAGGGGAACTCTAGCAGTTCATCAAATTTGGTGTTCATGGTCTCACTCCGGCTCAAAATTACGACAGCTGCCTTAATGGGGGTCAGTGTATCAAATTTCAAGTATGGCAATGCAAAAGAGGCCTGCGCATGGCAGGCCTCTTTAAGGAATTCCACGGCGGTTAATTGAACCAGCTGGCTACCAGCAGTTTGATGTAATCGATCAACTTACTGAACCAGGAGCCCTCTTCTACGTCTTGCAGAGCAACCAACTTGTATTCGGCGATGTCTTTGCCGTCCAACTGGAAGAAGACCTTACCGACCACCTGACCTTTAGTCAGTGGGGCCTTCAGCTCCTCGGTCAGCTCGAAATTGGCTTCCAGCTTTTCCGCCTGGCCACGGTAGATGGTAACAGGAGTGTCTTCCAGCACGCCCAGGCTCACCTGAGGTTCGCTGCCGTACCAGATTTTATGGCTGATGAACTCGTCACCGGCTTTATAAGGGGTCACCGTTTCAAAGAAGCGGAAGCCGTAATTGAGCAGCTTTTTGCTTTCCGCTTCACGGCTGCTCGCGCTTTTTGCTCCCATGACCACGCTGACCAGGCGCATGCCGCCACGCTCGGCCGAGGCTACCAGGCTGTAGCCGGCATTGGAGGTGTGTCCGGTCTTGATGCCATCGACACCCAGGCTGCGATCCCACAGCAGGCCGTTACGGTTATGCTGGCGAATCTTGTTAAAGGTGAACTCTTTTTCACTGTACAGGGCGTACTCTTCCGGCACATCCCGAATCAGAGCCTGCCCCAGTAGCGCCATGTCGTAGGCGGTGGTGAAGTGCTCGGTGGAGTCCAGGCCGTGGGCGTTGACGAAGTGGGTGTCAACCATGCCTAACTGAGCGGTCCAGGCGTTCATCAGGTCGGTAAATGCACCTTCGCTGCCGGCAACGTGCTCGGCAATGGCGACACAGGCGTCGTTACCGGATTGGATCACCATGCCCCGGTTCAGATCTTCCAGTTTGACCTCTTTGCCCACCTCGATGAACATCTTGGAGGAGTCCGGGAAGTTCTTGGACCAGGCTTTCTTGCTGATCTTAACATTGTCGGTCAGGGCAACGTTGCCTTGTGCCACCTCCTGGCCCAGTACGTAAGAGGTCATCATCTTAGTCAAACTGGCTGGGGCGCGCTTCTCGTAGGCGTTCTCTTCCGCCAGAATCTGACCGGTCTGGTAGTCCATCAGCACATAGGCGGTGGCGTTAACCGTTGGTGCATTGGGAACCACACTGGGCACCGCCATGGTGGAGGTGGCGAAGAGAAGGCCGGTTACGGCAGACAGCGTTTGCTTGAGTTTATTCATAATGATCTGACTGGAATTCCTATACGTTTGATGCAAATCGAGTGTCGAAACACCGAAAGGGCAGTATATCACTTGACCCCGATGACCGGAGAAAAGTTTCATTTCGGCTCTAAAGTTTCATAAACCGTGAACGCCCCGTCGTAGCCGTCGCGCTGTAGAGTCTGCAACAGTTGCTGGCTCTTGAACGGGTCCTGCAGTGGTCCAAGCTGCAGTTTATACAGATTGCCCTGGCGCACCAGACGGCTGGCAACCTGGTACCGCTGTTCCAGTTTCGAAGCCAGCTGCATCAGTGCGGCCTGGTTGGAGGCGGCGGTGAGCTGCAGAAACTGCCGGGTGGCTACCTGGGGCAGCATGGGAGCCGGGTTGGCTTCGGTGGCCAGCGCCTCTATCCGAACCCGGGCGGTGCCCTGTTTAAGCATATCCAGATGGTAGGCGGCGGCGTAGGAGAGATCAATCAGCCGATCGCCATGGAAGGGGCCACGATCATTGGCCCTTACAATCACGGTTTTCTGATTGGCCAGGTTGGTGACTTTCAGGTAGGTCGGCAGCGGCAACGCCTTATGGGCGGCGCTGAAGCCATACATATCGTAGGTTTCACCGTTGGAGGTCAGGTGTCCATGGAATTTTGCGCCATACCAGGAGGCGGTGCCCTCCTCCAGATAGCCACTGGCACTGGGCATCACCTGGTACGATTTGCCCAACACCTGATAGTTGCGGTTACCCTGCTTGCTGGGAGGCTCATATCTGGGCTTGGGCTGTTCCAGTTGGCTGACGTCCGGTGCATTATCTGGAGCCCGATCCTGATCCATGTGGTAGCGGCCGCTGCTGCAGCCGACCATCATCAGCACAGGCAGCAGCAGTGGAATAAGCCGGTTATTGATAGAAGCCATTGTGCAACCGTTGTGAGAACTCATGGGCCGCCATGGCATACAGGGGGCTGCGATTGTAGCGGGTGATGGTGTAGAAGTTACTGGAGACCTGATAGGCCTGCTGTTGGTCCTCTGCACTTTGCAGCATCAAAATGGCGGCGGTGTCGGATTCGGGGCCGGAGACGTCAACGCCTTTGGCCTTTAGCTGGGCCACGGTGGTGGTCAGGGGCTTACCCTGCCAGCTGTCCGGGGCGCTCAGTGATACGGAGGGGGTGTCGACGGCCTGCGCCACCGGTGCGCCGAGGCGCCATTTGTGTTCGGCAAAGTAGTTGGCCACGCTGCCGATGGCATCGACCGGGTTGTTGAGCAGATCCCGTTTGCCGTCGCCATCGAAGTCCACCGCGTAGGCCAGGTAGCTGGAGGGGATAAACTGCCCCCAGCCCATGGCGCCGGCATAGGAGCCTTTGATGTCGGACAGGGACCAGCCCTCCTGTTGGGCCAGCTTGAGATAATGCCCCAGCTCCGAGGAGAAGAACTTCGCCCGCTTCGGGTAGTAAAATCCCAGGGTATAGAGGGCGTTGAGCACCGGATAGCGGCCGGTGAACTGACCATAGCGGGTTTCGATGCCGATGATGGCGACGATCATGGCGGCGTCGACGCCGTATTGTTGTTCGGCCCGGGCCAGGGTGTCCTGGTGAGCTTTCCAGAACGCCAGACCATCGTCGAGTCGCTCCTGGGTCAGGAACAGCTGTCGGTATTGGTACCAGGGTTTGGCTTCCCAGGGGGTGGAAATGGCGGCTAACACCTCGGGATCTTTTTCGGCCTGGGCCAGGGCTTGATTCAGGTAGTCGGGGCTGAGACCTTTGGCGGTCCAGTCCTCAATAAATTGTTGCTGTGGTGTGGTTGCATGTGCGGCACTGCAGAGCAGCAGTGCCGGAATCAGGAGCCTTTTTGCCATCCTGGTCATCCATTTTAGCGGCCGATAAAGCGCCGGTGGGTGTGAATTGCCATCAGCATGCCAAATCCCGCCATCAATGTCAGCATTGAGGTGCCGCCGTAAGAGACCAGCGGCAAAGGTACGCCCACCACGGGCAGGATGCCGGAAACCATGCCGATGTTTACAAATACATACACAAAAAATGTCAGCACGATGCTGCCTCCGAGCAAGCGGGCAAACGGTGTCTGTGCCCGCGAGGCGATAACCAGGCCGCGGCCGACGATAAACAGATACAGTGTCAGCAGTATCAACGCGCCGATCAGGCCGAACTCCTCGCCCAGGACGGCAAAAATGAAGTCGGTATGGCGCTCCGGCAGGAACTGAAGCTGAGACTGGGTACCGCCCAGCCAGCCTTTGCCGCTGAGGCCGCCGGAGCCGATGGCGATCTTGGACTGAATGATGTGGTAGCCCGCCCCCAGGGGATCCTTTTCCGGATCCAGCAGGGTCATGACCCGGGTGCGCTGGTAGTCTTTCATCAGATAGAACCAGAGCACCGGCAGGAAGGCCAGCACACTGACGATGCACATGCCCACGACCGCCCAGCTCATGCCGGACAGGAACAGCACAAAGACACCGGAAGCCGCCACCAGAATCGAGGTGCCCAGGTCCGGTTGCGAGGCGATCAGCAGCGTCGGTACCAGCAGAATGGCGGCGCCGCCTGCCAGGTAGCGTTTCTTGGGGGGCAGGGGGTAGCGGCTGATGTACCAGGCCATGGTGATGGGAAAGGCCAGTTTCATCAACTCCGAGGGCTGAAACTCCATAAAACCCAGGTTGAGCCAGCGCTGGGCGCCTTTGTTAACCTCACCAAACAGGTCGACCGCGATCAGCAGGATGATGCCGACAATGAAGATCGGCAGGGCCCATCGGCGGAATACTTCCGGATTGATCTGAGCCAAGGCAAACATCACCAGCAGCGACAGAGCGATTCGAATTAGTTGCTTTTCCAGCATAAAAGAGCTTTGACCGCTGGCGGCGTACAGCACCATCAGGCCAAACCCCATCAGCGCCAGAATGCCGAGCAGCAAGGGCAGATCGATGTGCAGTCTGAGCCAGATGTTGGGGCCTTTGCGTACTTTACTCATGATTACTGGCGGTCTTTATGCTGTCGGAATTGGTGTCTGCCGGATCCAGGTAGTGGTCCAGCAGGGCGCGGGCGATGGGGCCGGCGTTGGCGCCACCCCAACCGGCATTCTCCAGTACCACCGTCAGGGCGATAGTGGGGTTCTCAGCCGGGGCATAGCCGACGATCAGGGCGTTATCCCGCAGGTGTTCGGCAATCTTGTCTTTTTCATATTTGGCGTCTTCTGCCAGGCCGAAGACCTGGGCGGTACCGGTTTTGATGGCGGCGGTGTATGAGGCGTCGGCAAAACGCTTGCTGGCGGTTTTGATCATCGCCTCATGGACGATGTCCCAGGCCTTATCGTTGCTCAGCACCAGTGGTGGTCGCTCGGACAGGGGGATGGCATCCATGTGGCCGTCGTTGCCCATGGATCTCAGCAGGTGCGGCGTGAGGTGTTGGCCGCGGTTGATCATCACCGTGAGCGCCTCGGTGAGCTGCAGCGGAGTGGTGGTCCAGTAGCCCTGGCCAATCCCCACCGAGATGGTATCGCCGATGTACCAAGGCTCCTTATAGCGCAGACGCTTCCAGTCACGGGACGGCATGATCCCGGCAGACTCCTCTTTCAAATCGATGCCGGAGTACTGGCCAAATCCGAACTGCAGCATGTACTGACTGATGGTATCGATGCCCATGTTGTAGGCCAGATCGTAAAAGAAGGTGTCGTTGGACTTGACCAGTGCATCGACGACATCGACCCAGCCATGGCCCCAGCGCTTCCAGTTGCGGTATTTGCGTTCAACCCCGGGGATTTGCCACCAGCCTGGATCCCAGATGCGGCTCTTTTCGGTGATCTTTTTCTCCTCCAACCCTGCCAGTGCCAGCATTGGTTTGACCGTGGAAGCCGGAGCGTACTGCCCTTGTGTAGCGCGGTTGATCAAGGGGCGGGAGGCGTCATTCAGCAGGCCACTGTAGGCTTTTCCGCTGATGCCATGGACAAACAGGTTGGGGTCATAGCTGGGGTTGGACACCATGGCCAGCACGCCACCATCACGGGGATCCATGGCGACCAGGGCGCCGCGATGGCCGGACATCAGCTGTTCCGCCTTCTGTTGCAGTTGCAGATCCAGGGTTAACTGAAGGTCTTTGCCCGCAGATGGTGCGGTGGTGTCCAGAGTACGGACGATGCGGCCGCGGCTGTTGACTTCAACCTCCTGCAAACCGGGCTGGCCATGGAGCTGTTCCTCATAGAAACGCTCGATCCCCAGCTTGCCGATGTCCTTGGTGGCGGCGTACATGGCCGACTTGCCCTCTTGATCCAGGCGGGTAACGTCATTGTGGTTGATGCGGGCGACGTAACCCAGGGTATGGGTCAGGGTCTGCTTATAGGGGTAGTAGCGTTTTAGGCCGGCGCTGATCTGAAAGCCGGGGTAGCGGTGCTGGTTGACGCTGAATTCTGCCACCTGCTCTTCGCTGAGTTGGCTAAGCAGGGTGGTGGGTTTGAAGCGTTTCTGGCCCTTTACCCGTTTCAGAAACTCCCGCTGTTCGGTTTCGGGGATCTGATACAGCTGTGCCAGCTCCTGCAGGCTCTGGTCCAGGTCGGGAGCCTGCTCGGCAATCACTTCCAGAGAGTAGACCGGCTGATTCTCTGCAAGCAGAGTGCCGTGGCGATCGTAGATAAGGCCGCGATTCGGAGCGATGGGGATGACCCGAATGCGGTTGTCGTTGGAGCGGGTCTGGTATTCACTGTGGTCGACGACCTGAATGACATACAGGTTACTGAGCAGTACAGCGATGAGCGCGATGACCCCGACAAAGCAAGCCACCGCCCGGCGTTTAAACAGGGCGGTTTCGGCTGCGTTGTCGCGAATCTTGGTACGTTGATAAAAACGCATTACTCTCTGTGGTACGGGTGGTTGTTGTTGATGCTCCAGCCCCGATACAGGCTTTCCGCCATAATGACCCGAACCAGAGGGTGGGGCAAGGTCAGATTGGACAGCGACCAACTCTGTTCCGCTGCCTGTTTGCAAGCCGGAGCCAGACCTTCAGGTCCGCCAATCAATATCGCCACATCGCGGCCATCCATCTGCCACCGCTCCAGTTGCTGCGCCAGCGTCGGTGTGTCCCAGGGTTTGCCCGGAATATCCAGAGTGACAATACGACAGCCCTGACAGGCAGCCAGCATCGCGTCTCCCTCTTTCTCGAGAATGCGGGCGATGTCGGCATTTTTACCGCGTTTGCCGGCGGGAATCTCAATCAATTCCAGCGGCATGTCCCGGGGAAAGCGGCGCTGATACTCGTTAAAACCGGTCTGCACCCAGGCCGGCATTTTGGTGCCAACGGCGATCAGCTTGATCTTCATGGATTACTTCTGATCCGGATGAGCGGACCACAGCTTCTCCAGTTGGTAGAAGTCACGGGTTTGCTCCTGCATAGCATGCAGAATCACGTCACCCAGATCCACCAGTACCCATTCGCCGGACTCTTTACCTTCCACACCCAGAGGGGCCAGATCAATTCGTTTGGCTTCCAGGGCAACGTTTTCGGCAATGGCGCGAACGTGGGTTTTCGAGGTGCCGCTGCACACCACCATAAAATCGGCGATGGTGGATTTGTCGCTGATGTCCAAAA
The DNA here is from genome assembly GCF_900100175.1 of Ferrimonas sediminum. Taxonomy (GTDB): domain Bacteria; phylum Pseudomonadota; class Gammaproteobacteria; order Enterobacterales; family Shewanellaceae; genus Ferrimonas; species Ferrimonas sediminum. Next base: position 351,301 of record NZ_FNEM01000004.1, on the reverse strand, counting down.
CCACCAGGTCCCGGCACTTCAGCTCTTCCGCTTTCTCTACTACAAAGTCTTTCAGTTCAACAGGGGTCACTGCTGGCTCCAATTCGGTTTGACACAAAGCCAGACATTATACCCTGCCGCTTCGACTGACTCCATGGAAATAGAGGCGCTGGGCCTGAATAAAATTGATCACCGCTGGGGGCAGCAGAGTGTCGACGGCCAGTCCTTGCTGCAGTCTGTGGCGGATCTCGGTGGATGATACCCCGGGAGGCTGCAGTTCGGTGAGTACAACCTGTCCCTGTAGTTGGTGCCTAATGGACTGGTTATCTTCAGTTATTCGCCCTTTCAGCAGTGTTTTGGCGGCGGGGCTCAGATTCAGGTCAACGTCCTGGCGGCGACAGACAATCAGGTGGGCCAGCTCCAGAATGCGCTGCGGCCGGTGCCAGTGAGCAAAACTGTTGAGGGAGTCCATGCCGATAATGAAACACAATGCCGCATGGGGGTGGTCCTGCCGCAACGACTCCAGGGTATCGACGGTGTAGGAGGGCTGGCGTCGGTGCAGCTCTCTATCGTCCACGCTCAGCTGAGGGTGGGTGCCACAGGCGAGCCTGACCATCTGCAGGCGTTGCTCACTGCTGGCGCCGGTGGCCGCCTTATGGGGAGGCTGATGGTTGGGCAGCAGTCGCACCTCATCCAGCTGAAATTGCGCCAGGGCGTCGGTGGCCATTTTCAGGTGGCCGTTGTGAATGGGATCAAACGTGCCCCCCAGCAGGCCGATCGCGGTCAGACTCATAGGGCAGGAAACAGCGGGTATCGAGGGTTAAAGCCCAGGCACAACTCGGCAAGGCCGCTCCAGGGGGCCTCTCCTTCGCCTTTGATCTGCAGCTCCAATTGACCACAGAGCCCCAACAGTTGCCCCAGCCTGGGGAGCGGAAGCCGCTGCAGACAGTTGCGGTACAGGGGTTGGCGCTTGGCCCAGATGCGCTGCTGCTTGAACAGCTCGTTGAGGTTGCTGCCCTGTTGCTGCCCCTGTTGCAACTGACACAACACCTGCAACTCGCGCACCAGCGCCCAATTGATCAGAACCGGCGCGATCTCCTCCTGACGTAGCTGGTTGAGTACCGTCAGAGCCTTATCGCTATGGCCTGCCAACAAGGCGTCGGTGAGCTGAAATACCGTATAGCGGGATTGGTTGTGCAGCAGCCTGCCCAGGGCGTCTCCGCCGACGCTGCGGTTGCCGGCCAGCAGCGCCAATTGCGCCATGGCCTGATCGGCGGCCAGCAGGTTGCCCTCAAACAGGTCAGCAAACTGGTGCAATGCGTCCGGCTGAAGATTGACCCCATGGTGGCGCAGGCGATGCTGCAGCCACCGCAGGTAGTGCTGCCCTTCGGGAGTCACCGCCTGAACGTAGAGCCCTTGCTTGTCCAGGGCTTTGAACCATTTGCTGTTGGTCTGCTCCTTGGCCAGTTTGGGCCCGTGCAGCAGCAAAATGGTGTCTTGCAACTGACCGGCCAGCTCGGATAACACCGCACTGCCGTCGGCGCCGGGTTTGCTATTGGGTAGCTCCAGTTCAATCAGGCGACGGCTGGAGAACAGCGACATCGACTGACACTCCAGGGCCAGGTCGTTCCAGTTGAAGGGGGATTCCTGCACCAGAGACAGGCGTTCGTCGAAGCCGGCTTGGCGGGCGGCCTGGCGAATCTCGTTGCGGGCTTCTTCCCGCAACAGAATGTCATCGCCAAAGACCATGAAAACGGCAGGCAGTTGAGCCAGGTGCTGGCTCAACTGGCTGACAAAGATTCGCATCTACTGCACCTTAATGGTGGAGAGGGTGCGGATAACCTGATCGGCGGCCTGGGCGCGCATCTCCTGCAGCAGCAGGTCCAGCTCGCGGTTTTTGGCCAGCGCGGTACGGGGATCATCCAGGTAGTCGCGGCGAATCTCGACATCGAAACTCTGCGGAGGCTGATCCCCAAGCGTGACGCTGAAGCGGACTGAGTAGATCAGTTCGTATTCGGCGACCTGTCCCGAGGGGAACAGCGACAGGGTAGAGCGCTCGAGGTTATCGTTGCCGAGCCACAGGCGGGGTGCGGTCTGCTCCTGAACGATGCCAATATTGGACAGGCGTAACCGCTCTTTGACCAGGCGATGCAGCTCACCATAATCGTCGGAGCTTTCCAGACGCAGGCTTTGCAGCTCGGTCGGGATCAGGTAGTCACTTTTCAGATGGAAGCCACAACCGGCACTGACCAGTATGGTCAGTGCCAGCAGAGCGGTCAGAAAGGATCTGAGCACCCCGTTCTCCTTAGTTTGCTACGATGTTGAGCAGCTTACCCGGTACGTAAATCACTTTACGCAGGGTTTTGCCGTCGGTGAATTTGCTGACATTGTCGTCGCCAAGGGCCAGTTGCTGAACCTGATCCTGGTCGGCGTCGGCGGCCACCGTGATGCGGGCGCGGACCTTGCCGTTGACCTGGACCACAATCAGCTTCTCCTCTTCGACCATGGCGCCGGCATCGGCTTGTGGCCAAGGTTGGGTATCGATGTCCCCCTCCTGGCCCAAGGCGTTCCACAGGTGGAAGCCGATGTGCGGGGTGATGGGTGACAACATTTTCACTACCGCCAGCAGCGCTTCCTGCATCAGGGCCCGATCCTGGTCGTCCTGTTTCGGTGCCTTGTACAGCTTGTTCATCAGCTCCATCACCGCGGCAATGGCAGTGTTGAAGGTCTGACGACGGCCAATGTCGTCGCTGACTTTGGCGATGGTCTTGTGTACGTCACGGCGCAGCGCTTTCTGGTCCGGGTTCAGTGCGGCCACGTCCAGCTGCGGCGCGGCGCCCTGGCTGATGTGCTCGAAGGCCAGTTTCCACAACCGTTTCAGGAAGCGGTTGGCGCCTTCAACACCGGACTCCTGCCACTCCAGGGTCATCTCCGGTGGAGCGGCAAACATCATGAACAGGCGCACGGTATCGGCACCGTACTTGTCCACCATCTCCTGCGGATCGATGCCGTTGTTCTTGGACTTGGACATCTTGGTCATGCCGGAGTGGACCAGTTCGCGGCCCTCTTTGTCGGTGGCCTTGATGACCCGACCCTTGTCGTCCTTTTCCAGGATGGCGTCGGCCGGAGATACCCAGATCCGCTGGCCGTTGCTGCCGGTGTAGTAGAAGGCATCGGCCAGTACCATGCCCTGACACAGCAGACGCTTGGCGGGCTCGTCACTGTCTACCATGCCGGCGTCACGCAGCAGTTTGTGGAAGAAGCGGAAGTACAGCAGGTGCATGGTCGCATGCTCGATGCCACCAATGTACTGATCTACCGGCAGCCAGTAGTTGGCTTTGGCCGGGTCCAGCATGGCATCGTCGGTGCCGACGCTGGTGTAACGGGCGTAGTACCAGGAGGACTCCATGAAGGTGTCAAAGGTGTCGGTTTCGCGGGTGGCGGGTTGGCCGCCGACGCGGGTTTGCTGCCAGGCCTTGTCCGCTTTAATGGGGCTGGTCACCCCATCCATCACTACGTCTTCCGGCAGAATCACCGGCAGGTCGTCGGCGTCGACCGGTACGGACTCGCCGTTCTCCAGGGTGGCCATCGGGATTGGGGCACCCCAGTAACGCTGGCGGGAAACGCCCCAGTCACGCAGGCGGAAGTTGACGGTTTTTTCACCCCGGCCCAGGCTTTCCAGCTTGGCGGCGATGGCGTTCAGAGCGGCTTCGAAATCCAGGCCGTCAAACTCGCCGGAGTTAAACAGGATGCCTTTGTCGGTATAGGCCTGCTCGCTGATGTCCAGATCGGCATCGGCAGGCTTGATCACACCCTTGATCTCCAGGCCGTATTTGGTGGCGAACTCATAATCGCGCTGGTCATGGGCCGGTACGGCCATGACGGCGCCGGTGCCGTAGTCCATCAGTACGAAGTTGGCGACAAACACCGGAACCTTGTTGCCGTTGAGGGGATGAATGGCGTACAGGCCGGTGGCCATGCCTTTCTTCTCCATGGTGGCCAGTTCCGCTTCGGCAACCTTGGTGTTCTTGCACTCGTCGATGAAGGCGGCCAGTTCCGGGTTGTTGGCGGCCGCAACCGCAGCCAGAGGGTGACCGGCGGCGATGCCGACGTAGGTCACGCCCATGACGGTGTCCGGACGGGTGGTGTAGATGGTGAACTGTTGGTCCAGGCCATCCACATCGAAGGTCATCTCGACGCCTTCGGAGCGGCCGATCCAGTTGCGCTGCATGGTTTTCACCATTTCAGGCCAGCCGTCCAGGCCTTCCAGATCGGTCAGCAGTTGGTCGGCGTAGTCGGTGGTTTTAATGAACCACTGCGGAATCTCTTTCTGAATCACCGGGGTGTCACAACGCCAGCAGCAGCCGTCGATCACCTGCTCGTTGGCCAGCACGGTCTGGTCGTTGTCGCACCAGTTGACCGAGCTGGTTTTCTTGTACACCAGGCCTTTCTTGTACAGTTCGGTGAAGAACCATTGTTCCCAGCGGTAGTAATCCGGCTTACAGGTGGCCAGTTCGCGGCTCCAGTCGAAGCCAAAGCCGAGAATGTTCAGCTGTTGCTTCATGTAGTCGATGTTTTCGTAGGTCCAGGGGGCCGGGGCCGCCTTGTTCTTTACCGCGGCATTTTCAGCAGGCAGGCCAAAGGCATCCCAACCGAAAGGCTGCATGACATTTTTGCCCTGCATCCGCTGATAGCGGGAGATCACGTCACCAATGGTGTAGTTACGCACGTGGCCCATGTGCAGGCGACCACTGGGGTAGGGGAACATCGACAGGCAGTAGAATTTCTCTTTGCCCGGTTGTTCGACGGCGGTGAAGGTTTGGTTTTCGGCCCAGTGACGTTGCACATTGGGTTCGATATCGCTTGGGTTGTATTGCTCTTGCATCGACACGACAGGATCCACGAATGATTTTTTGATTTCGAGCCAAGTATGGCTCATAAAGATCTGCATAGAATAACGCAGGAGCGGCTTAATACCAATCGTCGCAGTGGCGGAATTCCAACTGGCGGCTGTCTGTGCGCAACGGCGCCGAGGAAGTCGGGTTGGAGCGCTGCAGCGGGTGGTGGGAACCTGGCCAGGGTATGCCGGGTTGCCACCGGGGTTATCGGTAACTGGAAAAATGTGATATACCAAAGATATCAACGGTCTGTGTATGAGCTGTTAGACCGGAACCTGAATTTCTCTATCGGATGTGGACCGCTGCGGAGGTGGCTATGCGTCAAGAACAAGGGCAATTGATTGAGCGATATGAGTCTCTACTTAAGGAGATGGAGCGTCGGTATCAGCAGGATCCGGATCTGACCCTGGGGCAACTCAGCCAGGTGTTGGCGGACAGCAGCGCCTACCTGCAGCTGAAGCAGAGGTTGTCGGAGTCGGAGTTGGCGATGGTGGAGCAGTTTTTACGCCGCGATCTGGGCGAGTTTGCTCTGCATGCCGCCGATAACGTGGAGCAGCCGGACAGCCTGTTTACCCTGGGACTGGAAAACAGCCTGTGGCAATGGTTGGTGGAGATCACCGACAAGAGCCAGTTGGAGTGGCACGAGCTGGGCCAGGATCTCAAACACCACGGCACCTATGAGAGTGGTGAAGTGGTGGGACTGGGAATCCTGGTGTGCGATAAGTGCGGCCATGAAATGACCTTCAACCACCCGGATCTGCTACCGGCCTGTCCTAAGTGCGATCACCAGCTGTTTTCTCGAAAGATGCTCGCGCCCTGAGTCGCCAGGCGGCAGCCATCAGCAGCAACGTCAGTGCCAGCAGGTAAGCCAACTGCTGGCCATGGCGACTGAACAGTGTCGTGCCTGTGGTCAGGGCGACCACCCCCTGCAACACTCCCTCTTCAAACTGAGGCAGCTGAGCCTGCATCTTGCCGGTTTCGTCGACGATGGCGGTGACGCCATTGTTGGTGACCCTGAGCAGTGGCTTACCCAGCTCCATGGAGCGCATACGAGCGATCTCCATGTGCTGCAGCGGCCCCACCGAGTGCCCGAACCAGGCGTCGTTTGAGACGGTTAGCAACAGATCGGTGTCGTCGGTGATGTTGGCCCGCAGCAGCTCGGGGAAGGCGATCTCATAGCAGATGGCCGGAGCCAGGCTGACACCGCCGGCAACGAGGTTGGACTGCACCGCATCGCCGCGGTTAAACGAAGACATGGGCAGATTGAACAGCGGAGCGATGGGGCGAAGCAGATCCTCCATGGGAACGAATTCGCCGATGGGCAGCAGGTGACTCTTGTGGTAACGGTTGCCGTCGGTGGGCTGGTATCGGTGCGGGCTCAGATCGTCCCCCAACACCAACAGGGAGTTGTAGAACTGACGGGTAGCCGTATTGGCACTGATGATGCCGGTGATGACGTGGGTCTGCCGAAAGGCGGCGGCGTGATCAAAGCTGTTGAGAAAATCGTCCACCATCACTTCCGGGGCCGGAACCGCCGCCTCCGGCCAGACCACCAGATCGGCATCCATGTAGGGGCGGCTGAGATCCTGGTATTTCAGCAGCGTTGGCCACAGCTGGTCCGGTTCCCATTTCAGGCTTTGGGGAATGTTGCCCTGCACCAGGGCGACGCTGATTTCATCGCCGGAGCGGCTGATGGTGTTGAGGCCGGGCAGGGTGGTCACCGCCACCGCCGTTAACACCGGCGGCAGTATCGCCCACCACTGGCGGCGCAGCAGTGCCAGCAGGCTGGCGGCCAGTAAGGTGATCACTAGGCCCAACCCCAGGGCGCCGATGGAGCTGGCCAGGGGCGCCAGCGGGCCGTCCACCTGGCTGTAGCCCAGCCAAAGCCAGGGGAAGCCGGTCAGCACTTTGCCGCGTAGCCACTCGCCAATCAGCCACAGCGCCGGGAATGCCAATACCCGGCCGCCGTCGGCGTTCGGCCACCAGCGGTTGAGCAGGCCCAGGGTCAGGGCGGGATAGAGGGCCAGGTAGGCCGCCAGCAGGGCCATCAGCAACAGCGATACCGGCAGTGGCAGGCCGCCAAAGCTGTCGATGCTGACGTGGACCCAAGCGATGCCGTGGGCAAATTGGCCGAAACCGAAACCCCAGCCGAGCAGGGCAGCCTGGCGGGATGAGTGCTGCTCCGTGAGCCACAGCAACCCCATCAGGGCGGGCAGCAGCACCAGGCTGTATTCATAGGGAGCAAAGGCGAAAGGGGTGAGGGCGCCGCATAGCAGCGCCAGCATCATTTGCATCGGGAAAGACAAGCGGGTCTCCATCAGGCCGCGGATTCGTCCTGAACCACCTGGTTGTCGACGGTGCGAACCTGCAACTGCAGCAGGCGTCGGGTGTCGGCATTGACTACTTTGAATTCAAAGCCATCGAGAATGACTTTTTCACCGCGCACCGGCAGGTGGTTGAAGGCATGGCTGACGATGCCACCGATGGTATCGAATTCGTCATCGGCAAATTCGCAGCCAAAATGGTCGTTGAACTCTTCCACCGGTGTCAGTGCGGCCACCGACCATACCTGTTTGCCCACTTTTCGAATATTGAGCGGATTGTCCTCATCGATATCAAACTCATCACCGATGTCGCCGACGATCTCCTCGAGTATGTCTTCGATGGTAACCAGGCCGGAAACGCCGCCGTACTCATCGACCACGATGGCCATGTGATAGCGTTTTTGGCGGAACTCTTTCAGCAGGACATCGACCCGCTTACTTTCAGGGACCACCACCGCGGCGCGAATCACCTGTTCCAGTTGTACCGGCTCACTCTGATCGGTAAAGCCAAAGGTCAGCAGATCCTTAGCCAGCAAGATCCCTTCGATGTGGTCCTTGTCCTTGTCGACCACCGGGAACCGGGAGTGCCCGGACTCGATGATGGTGGACAGGAAACCGTCGACGGGTTGGTTTTTCTCGATGGCAATGATCTGCGAGCGAGGGATCATGACGTCCCTGACCCGTAAATCGGACACTTCCAACACGCCTTTAATCATGTCTTTGGTGTCTTCGTCGATGAGGTCGCGTTCTTCAGCATCCTGAATCACATCAACCAAGTCCTTGCGGTTTTGTGGCTCACCACCAAACAGCTGTGAAATGCGATCCAGCCAGCTCTTTTTAGGAGAGCCCTGACTCGACGGAGGGTTATCTTCGCTCATAGTGTCCTAGTTTGTGTGTAAAGATTGAGGGGACTACAGTTCACGGTATGGATCAGCAATGCCCAGACCCGCCAGTATTTGACGCTCCAGTGCTTCCATTTGTTCCGCTTCTTCGTCCTCAATATGATCATAACCTATCAGATGCAGGCATCCGTGTACAACCATGTGGGCCCAGTGGTCGGAGGTGGTCTTTTGTTGCTCTTTTGCTTCTTTTTCAACAACTTCCACGCAGATAACCAGATCGCCGATCAGATCGGTTGGGATCATCGGTGGCGCTTCAAACGGGAAAGACAGCACATTGGTGGGCTTGTCTTTGCCGCGGTAATCGCGATTCAGCTCCTGACTTTCGTCGGCGCTGACCAGACGAATGCTCAGTTCGGCAATCTCCCGCTGTTGCAGCGCGGCCTCGGCCCACTGCTGAAACTGAGCCTCTGACGGCAGATCAAAGCCATCTACCGCCGGTTGCAGATCAAGAATCAGTTCCATCGGCCTTGGCCTCCTCACGTTTGCGGGCTTTTTCCTGTTCGATCTTCTGACGCTGCTGAATCTGATCGTGTTTTTCGTAGGCGTCGACGATGCGGGCCACCACCGGGTGGCGGACCACGTCTCCGCTCTGGAAGAAGTTGAAGTTGATGGACTCGACGTCCCGCAGCACTTCGATGGCATGACGCAGGCCGGATTTGACGTTGCGCGGCAGGTCAACCTGAGTAATGTCGCCGGTGATCACCGCCCGGCTGTTAAAGCCGATTCGGGTCAGGAACATTTTCATCTGTTCGGTGGTGGTGTTCTGGCTCTCATCCAGAATCACGAACGCGTCATTGAGGGTGCGGCCGCGCATGTAGGCCAGAGGTGCCACTTCAATGACATTGCGCTCGATCAGACGCTCGACCCGCTCGAAACCCAGCATCTCAAACAGGGCGTCGTACAGGGGCCTCAGGTAGGGATCCACCTTCTGGGCCAGATCGCCAGGCAAAAAGCCCAGCTTTTCGCCAGCCTCGACCGCCGGACGGGTCAGCAGAATGCGACGGACCTCCTGACGTTCGAGGGCATCCACCGCGGCGGCGACCGCCAGGTAGGTTTTGCCGGTGCCGGCGGGGCCCACACCAAAGGTGATGTCATTGGTGATGATGTTGCGGATGTACTGGGCCTGGTTCGGGTTACGGGGCTTAAGGATGCCCCGCTTGGTCTTAAAGAAGACCTCTTTCCCCATGGCACTGTCGTCCTGCTCGGCTTCCAGAGAGACGAACTCCTGAATGGCCAGGTGGACCTGATCCGGTTCCAGATCCGGCATCGCCCCTTTAACCGGGGCCGTTTCCACGTACAGGTCTTTCAGCAGGCCGATGGTGCCAAGCACAAACTGCAGTTGGCCAACAACCTGGAACTGATTGTTCCGATAGCTGATTTCAACACCAAGGCGGCGTTCAATCTGCTTCAGGTTGTCGTCAAAGGGGCCACAGAGGGCTGCCAGTCGACCACTGTCGGCTGGCTCCAGGTATACATCATGGGTGACTAATTTGTTGCTCAAGCCGGTCTCCGGTTACGGCTGGAAAGTGGCAACGCCCAACTCATCCGGTTCGCCGGCGGGGCGCTTGGCAAGAATCTCAGCGGGTCGCAGCGCGCGGCGCAGATCCATCTGATCTTCTGTTCTGACCACTATACCACGTAATGAGTTCGGCATGACTTCGGTGATTTCCACATCCACAAAGCTGCCAATCATCTCTGGTGCGCCCTCGAAGTTAACGGTACGGCTGTTTTCGGTCTTACCCCGAAGTTCCATCACGTTCTTCTTGGAGGTGCCTTCCACCAGAATGCGCTGAACTGATCCCAACATGCGGCGGCTGTACTGCATCGCCTGTTGGTTGATGCGCTCCTGCAGAATGTACAGGCGCTGCTTCTTGGTGTCGTCACTGACGTCATCGGGCAGATCCGCCGCCGGGGTTCCCGGGCGCGGGCTGTAGATGAAGGAGAAGCTCTGATCGAAGTTGATCTCCTGGATCAGGTTCATGGTCTGCTGGAAATCGTCATCGGATTCGTTGGGGAAGCCGACGATGAAATCGGAGCTGACGTGAATGTCAGGACGCACCTTGCGCAGGCGACGGATGATCGATTTGAACTCCAGCGCCGTGTGGTTGCGCTTCATGTGAGTCAGGATGCGATCGGAGCCACTTTGCACCGGCAGGTGCAGGAAGTCGACCAGCTCAGGCACGTCGGCGTAGGCGTCGATGATGTCCTGGGTAAACTCCACCGGGTGGCTGGTGGTGTAGCGCAGACGATCGATGCCGTCGATGGACGCCACGTAGCGCAGCAGGTCGGCAAAGCTGCAGATCTCGCCGTCGTGCTGTTCGCCGCGATAGGCGTTGACGTTCTGACCCAGCAGATTGATCTCCCGCACCCCTTGCTCAGCCAGCTGGGCAATTTCGTACAGGATATCATCCAGAGGCCGGCTGACCTCTTCGCCGCGGGTGTAGGGCACCACACAGAAACTGCAGTATTTGTTGCAACCTTCCATGATAGACACAAAGGCGGTGGCGCCTTCGGCCCGGGGCTCGGGCAGGCGGTCAAACTTCTCAATCTCGGGGAAGGAGATGTCCACCACGCCATGTTCACCCTGTTGAATGCGACCGATCATCTCCGGCAGACGGTGTAGAGTCTGCGGGCCAAAGACGATGTCGACAAAGGGGGCGCGCTCGCGAATGGCGTCGCCTTCCTGGGAAGCAACACAACCACCGACGCCAATAACCAGCTCGGGGTTTGCCTCTTTCAGAGGTCTCCAGCGACCGAGTTGGTGAAACACCTTCTCCTGTGCCTTTTCGCGGATGGAACAGGTGTTCAGCAGGAGGACATCGGCCTCGGCTGCGTCTTCGGTCAGGGAGTAGTTGCCAAATGATTCCAGCAGACCCGCCATTTTGTCGGAGTCGTACTCGTTCATCTGACAGCCCCAGGTTTTAATGTGCAGTTTTTTGCTCATCAAAGAGTGCCGCTCGTGTTGCCTAAAGAAAAAATAGCGGGCTATTCTAAACCTGAAAAGCGGCTGTGGCTAGTTGATGTACAGTCAAACTCCAATCATAACGCGGTATTGCGGCTTTTCTGGTGACCACTCGGGCTGCTGGCCCGGGAGATAACCGTCTCATCAGATTGAGCAAACTGACGCTGTTGCTGTTCAACCTCCTGCTCCAGAGCCTCATTGGATTGACGCAAAATGTCCTGACGCAAGTCGGCGGCAATCTCCAGCTGGGTATGGGTCACCATGGGCAGCTTAGGGGCGTAGACGTTGAGTGCGTAGTCCACCCGGGTGACGGACTCGGTGGCAGCAAAGACGGCGGTCGGGGCCAGCAGGGTAATCAACAGGGCAGCGGCAGCGTTCATGGTACACCTCTTTTGTTTTTTGATGATGACTTAACCAGTGGATGGGCTAAGTCTAGGTGGCTTTGAGGGTTCGCCACCGGGGCAGTGTAAGGGAGTGTGTGAAAAGCGGCTTAAACACATATTCGGTTACAGCCGGTAAGATTTGGTCATGATATTATTGGCCTAATTCAGTTTCTGATTCGGGGAAGAAAGATGCGGCAAGTGGATATTCTGATCGCCGGTGGTGGCATGGTGGGGGCGGCCAGCGCCCTGGCGCTGGCGAATCTGGGGTTGACGGTACTGGTGTTTGAAGCCCAGGCCCCCGAGGAGTTTGATGCGACCCAGCCTCTGGATCTGCGAGTCAGTGCCATTAGCCAGGCGTCCGAGCGGCTGCTGAAAGAGCTCGACGGCTGGCAGGGGGTGGAGTCGATGCGCAGCGCGCCCTACTGCACTCTGGAAACCTGGGAGTGGCAGGGAGCCAACATTGTATTTGATGCTGCCGAGCTGCAGTTGTCGCACCTGGGACACATCGTCGAGAACCGAATTTTACAACTGTCGCTGTGGCAGACGCTTCGGCGTCATCCGCGCATCGAATTGCTGACTGGCGCCCGGCCACAGCGCTACTGGCAGGATGAGCAGGGCGTGTACGCCGAGCTCGATGGCCAGTTCTATCAGGGGCAACTGCTGCTCGGGTGCGATGGCGCCCAGTCTCAGGTGCGTCAGCAGGCAGGCATTGGGGTCAGCGGCTGGCAATACCGTCAACACTGCCTGGCCATCAATATTCGCACCGAGGCACCCCAGCAAAGCGGTACCTGGCAGGAGTTCACTCCAACCGGCCCCAGGGCACTGCTGCCTCTGGCTGGCCAGCATGCCTCTCTGGTCTGGTATGACTCCCCACAACGTATTGCGGCGCTGAAACGGTTGCCACTGCCGGAGTTGAAGCAGGCCATAGTCGCAGCCTTTCCCGAGCGGTTGGGCGAGTTTGAGATTGAGCGCTTCGCCAGCTTCCCGCTGACCCGCCAACACGCCAAACAGTATTACAAAGATCGGGTTGTCTTGCTCGGGGATGCGGCCCACACCATCAATCCTCTGGCCGGACAGGGCGTCAACCTGGGCTTTAAGGATGTGGCCATGCTGGCCGAAGTGCTGGCGGATGCCCTGCAACGGGGGGAGTCGTTGCACAGCAGCAAGGTACTGGGGCGGTATCAACGGTTCCGGCGTCCGGATAATCTGGCGATGCAATCTGCCATGGATGCCTTTTACTTGATGTTCAGCAATGATCACATGCCGCTCAAGGTGCTGCGCAATCTGGGGCTGACGCTGGCCCAGAACTCGGGTCCCATCAAAAATCAGGTGATGAAATACGCGATGGGTCTCTAGGGTGGGCAGTGCGATTCGTCGTTGGTGGTTCAATGGCCATGTCAACCTGGCGTTGCGGCTCAGCCTGGCCATGGCCGCCTGGTTGGCGATGGCCTGGTGTCTGGATCTGTTTCAGCTTGGTTTGTTGTCGTTGCTGGCGATTCCGGCGGTGTTTATCTCAGGCATTGATCAACCCAGTGCCCACTGGCTGCATCGACTGAGCTGGTCGATTCCGCTACTTGGGGGCTCGGCGCTGCTGTTTGGCTGCATCGGCCAGTATTGGCCCGTAGGCTTGATTCCGGCGCTGTTTGTGGGCGGGGTGCTGTTTGGTTCTCTGGCGGCCTGGGACGAGCTATCCGGTCGATTGGGATTGGCCGCCCTGGTGCTGGCGGCCATGGCTCAGGTACCAGTCGGTATTGAATCGCCGTGGCTGTTTGCCCTGGCGGTGATGATAAACTGCCTGTGGGTGGTGCTGTTCTCTGATCTGTGGTTCCGGTTGCAAGGGGATTATCCGCTGCGTCAGGCGTTGGCATTGAGTTATCGGCGCCTGGCGGTGATCCTGGCCAGCCGGGTGAAGTGGATTGAAGATCCCCAGTTGGGAGAGCGGTTTGATCTGCCGTTGGCGGAGCAACTGGCACTGGTGCGCCGTTATGTGGGGGTGTCGAAATCCAGAAACCGGCTTAACCCGGAGTTGTATCAGGCATTTATGGCGGCAATCGACCTACAGGAACGGCTGCAGGCGATCCCCAATCCAGAGCTTAGCCGCCAGCTGTTTAATGCCGAGGATGTGTTGCCCAGCTACCGGTTGTGGGTGGCGGTCACCAGCAAACGCCTGCGACAGATAGCCGATGGCCTGATGACGCTGCAACCCCTGCAGGCCGATGAGCGACTGGAGGCGGCCGAAGCGGCATTGGTGGCGGCCCTGAAGCCGCTGCAGCAGCATCAGTTTAGCCAGCTTGCGCCCTATTTTATCTCCAATGCCCAGCGCATCAGCCGATTGGCGCAACGGGTGGCGCCGCTGTACCAACGCAAAATGTTTGCCCCGGATGAACGGCCGGACTACTGGCGTCAGTGGCGGCTGCATTTTCGCTGGCGCTCGCCAGTATTTCGTGGCGCGGTTCGCCAGGGCATCTTGTTGGCCCTGACCATGGCGATAGTGCAGTGGTGGCAGTGGGATAAGGGCTATTGGGCGCTGCTCAGCGTGCTGCTGGTGGTGCGAGGCGGCATTGTGGATACCCGCCGCCGGGCCTGGCAACGGATTTGGGGCACCCTGGCGGGACTGGCCTTGGCGGCGGCGCTGATTGTGGCCGGCATCTCCGGTAATGCAGCCTTGTTGCTGGGGTTACTGCTGGTACCGCCGACCCTGTCGCTGATCCCGGTTCACCATGGGTATTCCTGCACATTGGGAACCGTCATCCTGATCATGGTGTTTGAGTACATCGGAGCCCAGGGGATGGCGGTGATGCCTCTGAGACTGTTGGAAACGGTAATGGGCTGTTCACTGGTTCTGCTGGGGTATCGCTATCTGTGGCCGCAGTGGCAGGGCGGCCGCCAGGCCCAGTTGCGGCAGCAGGCGGTGGGGCAACTCAATGGGTATTTGAAACTGGTGCTGGATGCCTTCAGTGGCCGAGAAGTGACCCCGGTTTCCCTGGCCAGGGCGCGGCGATTTACCTATGAGTTGGGGGTGGCACTGACCAGCAGCTTTGAACAGATGCAGCAGGAGCCCAACTACAGCCGTCACCGTGACAGTGCCGAACTGATTCGAATCTACAAGCAGACTCAATCACACCTGAATGCACTGGCGCCAGCAGCGCGTCGAGGCAGGCATCTTCCTGCCGAACACTCTGCCTTGGTCAGGCAAACGCTTCTGGATGCCTCTGAGGCGGTATTAAGTGCATTTTCCGGTAAGCTTGGAGATTGGTCTTCGGAACTGGAAGCGAACCGGCAGGCGATGTACCGGCTGACTCAGGACAGTGAGGCCGATCGTGGCTCGTTCATTTTGTATCAACTGAACCTTATCGGTGAGCGTTATCAGCAACTGTATGCCATTGCCGGTACGCCGGCACCGGATAAACAGTCGCGACGGTGACACAGACAGGGCCAGCTACGCTGGCCCTTTTTTATTCCGGTGTGTTACCAGCGCAGGTCAACGCGTCTTTAGGCTTGAGTCCGGGAGCAGGTACCGTGAATCAAAAAAGCCCGCTCGAAAGCAGGCTTTTTCTTTTTATGGCTGGGCTACCAGGATTCTCGAGCCTGGGAGTAGACGCCGGGATAAAAAAACCTGCTAAAAAGCAGGTTTTAATGAAGATGGCTGGGCAGTAGGGCGTGTTGGCCATTGGTGATTTTCTTTGCGCCAACGCTCTTTTAATCGGGGTGACACTGGATAATGGGGAAGGGCGTTGACGCCCTTCGGGGCCGGACTGACGGCTACCACTCGACGTCCTTCGATTTGGACGTAGAACCACTATGCCTGCAACCGAACTCCTTGATTGGTAGCCGTCATCCTCGGCCAAACTGCCACCACCAAAGGTCAATACGCCCTTGGATTCGAACCTGGGAGTAGACGCCGGGATCAAAAAAACCTGCTAAAAAGCAGGTTTTAATGAAGATGGCTGGGCTACCAGGATTCGAACCTGGGAATGGCGGGATCAAAACCCGCTGCCTTACCGCTTGGCGATAGCCCAACAAATTGTCGTTGCCGATGGCAACTGGCCCGTTTTCACGAAGCCACTTTTAAAATGGCTGGGCTACCAGGATTCGAACCTGGGAATGGCGGGATCAAAACCCGCTGCCTTACCGCTTGGCGATAGCCCAACAAAATAAATGGTGCGGGAGGAGAGACTTGAACTCTCACACCTTGCGATACTAGAACCTAAATCTAGCGCGTCTACCAATTCCGCCACTCCCGCACAGGAGTTCTTTGCTGATGAAGATGCTGATGGTAGAACCCTAAGGTCGATGCATCTTCACCATTTTTAAAAATGGTAGCTACGGCGGGACTTGAACCTGCGACCCCAGCATTATGAGTGCTGTGCTCTAACCAGCTGAGCTACGTAGCCACTAAAAGTGGTTTGAAACCGAAGTTTCTTTGAATGTCGCACCTTGGGTGCAGCATTCGAAAATATGGCTGGGCTACCAGGATTCGAACCTGGGAATGGCGGGATCAAAACCCGCTGCCTTACCGCTTGGCGATAGCCCAACAGAGCAACAAAACGCCTTCTTGAAAAAGGCTGGCAGCGAGCGCGAGATTTGAACTGCGACACTTCAGTGTTAGCTGAGTGCGGCGCTCTTTCTGCGCTGAATACCACCTTCTAAAAAGGATGGTAGCTACGGCGGGACTTGAACCTGCGACCCCAGCATTATGAGTGCTGTGCTCTAACCAGCTGAGCTACGTAGCCATCGTTTTGTTTTCTCTCCCCGTCTTGGGAAGCGGGGCGTATTATGCGTAGAACCGGAGATTGGGTCAACCGCTTTTTTTCAGGGAATTCTTGTTTGGTGAATCGTTCGGCTGCAAATTGAACGATTCGATTCCCCTGTGGCCAGCCGATGGCGGTTGCCTGACCAGGAACGGCGAAAAAGACGCTGGAAATTGTAGACGAGTTTCGTTCGAACGGACAAAAAATACCCCGGCATAAAGCCGGGGTAGGGGAGTCAACTAGACGTTAAAGCGGAAGTGAATAACGTCGCCGTCTTTGACCACGTAATCTTTGCCTTCCAGGCGCCACTTACCGGCGTCTTTGGCGCCGGACTCGCCCTTGTTGGTAATGTAGTCGTCGTAACCGATGACTTCGGCGCGAATAAAGCCTTTTTCGAAGTCGGTGTGAATCTTACCGGCCGACTGAGGTGCGGTGGCGCCGACAGGGATGGTCCAGGCGCGAACCTCTTTGACACCGGCAGTGAAGTAGGTCTGCAGCGTCAGCAGGCTGTAGCCGCCGCGAATGACTCGGTTCAGACCGGGTTCTTCGATGCCCAGATCGGCCATGAATTCGTCCCGTTCGTCGTCGTCCAGTTCGGCAATTTCGGCTTCGATTTCGGCGCACACTGGCACCACGATGGCGTTTTCGGTGGCGGCAATCTCCCGAACCTTGTCCAGGTAGGGGTTGTTCTCGAAACCGTCGTCATTGACGTTGGCGATGTACATGGTGGGCTTCAGAGTCAGCAGGCCCATGTAGTCGATGGCCTTGGCTTCGTTCTCGTCCAGATCCACGGAGCGGGCCATGCCGCCCTCTTCCAGTACCGGCTGGAGCTTCTCCAGCACGGTGATTTCGAACTTGGCGTCTTTGTCGCCGCCTTTGGCGCGTTTGCCCAGGCGCAGCAGGGCGCGCTCTACGGCTTCCAGATCGGCCAGCGCCAGTTCGGTGTTGATCACTTCGATGTCGTCGGCGGGGTTAACGCCGCCGGCAACGTGAACGATGTTGTCGTTTTCGAAGCAGCGCACGACGTGGCCGATGGCATCGGTCTCACGGATGTTGGCCAGGAACTTGTTGCCCAGGCCTTCACCGGAGGCGGCCCCTTTTACCAGGCCGGCAATGTCCACAAACTCCATGGTGGTTGGCAGAATCCGCTCTGGATTGACGATGGCAGCCAGGGCGTCCAGACGCTCATCCGGCACCGGAACCACACCGGTATTTGGCTCGATGGTGCAGAACGGGAAGTTGGCTGCTTCGATGCCCGCTTTGGTCAGTGCAT
Organism: Ferrimonas sediminum; assembly: GCF_900100175.1. Lineage (GTDB taxonomy): Bacteria > Pseudomonadota > Gammaproteobacteria > Enterobacterales > Shewanellaceae > Ferrimonas > Ferrimonas sediminum. The sequence goes on along the minus strand of NZ_FNEM01000004.1, from coordinate 333,829 downwards.
TGAAAAGGGTGGACTTGCCTACGTTAGGCAGGCCGACGATACCGCATTTAAAACCCATGGTAAGAAAACCTTTCTGTTAACGCTCAGGCCGGCTCGGCCTTGAAAGTGTGGAGACGATTCATTGCTTTGGTGATGCCGTCTTTCAGCAGAACATCGATGCAGCGTGAGGCTTCATCAATGGCGTCATCCATGGCGCGTTGCTCATTTTCCTGAGCCTTGCCCAGGACGTAACCGCTCACCCGGTTTCTGTCCCCCGGATGGCCGATGCCGATCCGAAGGCGATAGAATTCTTTGTTGTTGCCCAGTTTACTGATGGTGTCTTTGAGGCCGTTGTGACCACCATGACCGCCGCCCTTCTTAAAGCGGGCCACCCCGGGAGGCAAGTCCAGTTCGTCGTGAACCACCAGAATCTGTTCCGACTCCAGGCCGTAGAAGTTGGCCATGGCGGCAATGGCTTTGCCGGACAGATTCATAAAGGTGGTGGGCACCAGCAGGCGCAGATCGCTGCTGCCCTGTTGAATGCGGCCGGTGAGGCCGAAAAACTTACTTTCGCTTTTGAGGGACACATTGTGCATGCGTGCCAGCTCTTCCACCAGCCAGGCACCCGCATTGTGGCGGGTACGGCTGTACTCAGGGCCGGGATTCGCCAGGCCCACAATCAGTCGAATGGTGTTACTCACTGTCTTCTTGACTCTCACCTTGTTCGTCGCTGTCCTCTTCACCACCCCGTGGTGGTTGAATGGTAACAACGGATACGTTGTAGTCTTCACCTTTCGCCAGGGTGACCGACTCGACACCGGCAGGCAGTGTAATGTCGCTCAGGTGAAGGGTCTCCCCGGTGCCCAGATGTTGCGTGTCGACCTCGATGAATTCAGGCAGATCGGCAGGCAGGCTGCGCAGTTCCAACTCGGTCAGGTGGTGACTGACGCTTCCGCCGGCTTTGACGCCAACGGCACTCTCTTCATTAACGAAATGGATCGGCACCATGGCGTTGATCGGCTCGTTGCGGTTAATCCGCATCAAGTCGATGTGCATCACCTTTGGCTTATAGGGGTGGCGCTGCAGTGCCTTAACGATCACCGGTACGCTTTTCCCGTCTAACTTCAGGTTGATGACCTGGCTGTAAAACGATTCCTGCTCCTGCGCCTTCATGAGCTGGTTGTGGGACAGCGTGATGGAGACGTTGTCCTCGTTGCCGCCGTAGACAATGCCCGGTACGTCGCCCTGGTGGCGTAATCGCCGGCTGGCTCCGGTACCGTGATGGGGGCGCAGTTGTGCATCTAACGTTAATTCAGACATGGTTCTCTCCTTGAGGGTTTGCCGCTTCGCAGCAAGATGAATGACTATATCCTTTAGTCAAAGGCAGCGCAGTTTACCACTTTGCGGGCAAACTTCTCAATTCGGGGTTTGCCGGGACGGCCGGGGGATGCACAGCCCGGTCTCAGGCTCGGGGTAGGATGGCAGCATGGAATAAAAAATCCGAGTTCTGAGATTCAGAACTCGGATTGGATTGCATCGGATTACCCCGGCGGATTACTCAAGACCATAAGGGAATTCTGGCCTCGGTGTTGCCGGACAGGCTGCGTTGTTACTCAGCAGGTGCTGCGCCGCAACCGCCGGTGTAACCGCTGTCGTTGTTTACGTACTCGACTTCGCCTTGAGGCTCGTAGTCAGCCCAGCTCAGCGGGGAGTTGGTTTCTACGTAGTTTCTCAGGATGTCCGCATCCACCAGACCGGTGTTGATCACGTCAATCTTAGGATAACCGTCACCGCCTGCGGCGCTGAAGTCTGGAATGGAGAAGGTGTACTCCTTGGTGGCATCGTAGTTTTCACCGTTGATCTTCTCGATCTCCACGCTCTTCTCGCCGCAGTTTACGGTCATCTCGATGTTGCTGAAGTGAGCGTAGCCGCCGTTCTTACCGGCACCTTCGATGGTGGCCAGTGACGCCAGGTAGCTGGTCAGTTCGCTGCCCTTCATGGCGGCGCGGGAAACCACGTTGCCAAATGGCTGAACCTTCAATACGTGACGGTAGCTGATGTCACCGGCTGCGATGTCGGCGCGGATGCCGCCGCCGTTCATGATGCCGAAGTCAGCATTGATCTGTGGATGGGTGCGCTGGGCGGAGATCAGCAGCTGGCCGATGGCCGCCTGGCGGGCACGAACCACGCTACGGTCGCCGCCCACAAAGGTCAGATCGGTAGAGCCGATAACTACATCCAGTTTCTCTTGGCCGGCTTCCTGGTAAGGTCTCAGGGTTTCTTTAACGAAGGAGTCAGGCTTGATCTCTTCGGCGACACGAATGATGTTGCCCTGGTCGTCTTTGGCCGGGCTGTAACCGTCATATACTGCCAGGTTAACCGGCATCAGCTTGTAGCTGGCCAGGTGCAGTTGTCCGCCAAAGTATTCGAAGTCAGCGCGGCCAACGTACTTGCCCCACTCGTGAGCCTGCATGATCCAGGTGCCGTTCTGCTGATCCGGTTTACAGTTGCTGCCAGGAGCAAAGTCAGCGTCGTAGCTGTTGCCATCGGCGCTCATGCACACTGGGTTCTGGGAGTGACCGCCGATCACGGCCGCCAACTGACCCTCCTGCATGGCGCGAGCCAGGGCGACGTCACCAGGAGCGTTGGAGGCGTGGTCGCCGTTGGCGTAGTGACCCATGTGGGTGGTAGCGAACACCAGGTCAGCACTCTTGCTCTCTTCGATCTCGGCGATGACCTTTTTCAGCTCCTCTTTAGGATCGGTGAAAGTCAGCTCAGAGATGTAGTTGGGGTTACCGATCTTAACGGTATCTTCGGTGGTCAGGCCTACCACGGCGATGCGCAGATCACCCAGGGTAAAGATCTTATAGGGCTGGAAGTAACGCTCGCCATCGGCGTCATAGATGTTGGCAGCCAGCATGGGGAAGTCGGCCCAGTCACGCTGGTTTTCCAGAACATCCAGAGGGTTATCAAACTCGTGGTTACCCACTGCCATGGCGTCGTAACCGATCATGTTCATGCCGATGAAGTCGGGCTTGGCGTCTTGCAGATCGGACTCGGGCACACCGGTGTTGATGTCGCCGCCGGACAGCAGCAGGGAGTAACCGCCGTCTCTTTCCACTTCGTCACGGATCTGGTCGACCAGGGTCTTACGGGCAGCCATGCCGTATTCGCCGTAGCCGTTTTCCCAGAAGCGACCGTGGTTATCGTTTGTATGCAGAATTGTAAATTTGGTGCAGTTGTCGGCACCGCAGACTTCCGGTGCAGGTGTGTTGTTGTCGTCCGAACAGGCAGTCAGCGCTGCAAGCAGTGAGACCGCAATTAAGGATTTTTGAAGTTTCATCATACTGGATACTCGTTGATTTATTTTATAGATTTTGAGCCGACCTTGGCTGGTGGGAAAATATCACTAAAGGGGGGATGGGGCAGGTGATCCAGGTCACACTGGAGAGAATTCAGAAACGCTAAAGTAACATTAACAAATTGTGAAAAAAATTCATTCGGGTAAGTGAAGTGAATTCATCGCCAGTCTGGGTGAATAACTACCCTTCACCATCAGTAAATGAATCATATTTTTGTATTTTTAATAAAAAAGGCGTTCTTTTCAGAACGCCTTTTTTGTTCAGTCTCGCTCGCCCCGGTGGGGCGGCAGAGTCTGCTTTTAGTGCTCGAACATCGCGGAGATGGACTCTTCGTTACTGACCCGGCGAATCGCTTCAGCCATCACCGACGACATGGTCAGTTGGCTGACCTTACCGGTGGCTTTCATGGCATCGCTCAGTGGTACGGTATCGGTCACGATCACTTCGTCAATCACGGACTCGGCAATGTTTTTCGGCGCGTTGCCGGAGAACACCGGGTGAGTCGCGTAGGCGAAGACGCGGCGGGCACCACGCTCTTTCAGCGCCTCAGCGGCTTTACACAGAGTGCCGCCGGTGTCGATCATGTCATCGACGATGATGCAGTCGCGATCCTGCACGTCACCGATGATGTGCATCACCTGGGATACGTTGGCACGGGGACGACGCTTATCGATGATGGCCAGATCGCTGTCGTCCAGCAGTTTGGCGACGGCACGGGCACGAACAACGCCACCGATATCCGGGGATACCACGACTGGGTTGTCCAGCGCCTTGGCGCGCATGTCTTCCAACAGAACCGGGCTGCCGAACACGTTGTCTACCGGTACATCGAAGAACCCCTGAATCTGCTCGGCGTGCAGGTCACAGGTCAGTACCCGGTCAACGCCGACACTGGATAGGAAGTCGGCAACCACTTTGGCGGTGATTGGCACACGGGCGGAACGTACGCGGCGATCCTGGCGGGCGTAGCCGAAGTAGGGGATTACGGCTGTAATACGACCAGCAGAGGCACGGCGCAGGGCGTCTACCATGACCACCAATTCCATCAGGTTGTCGTTGGTTGGGGCACAGGTAGATTGAATGATAAAGACATCGGCTCCACGAACGTTCTCGTTGATCTGAACGCTGATTTCGCCATCGGAGAAGCGACCTACGTCGGCATCACCCAGGGAGCAATACAGACGATTGGCGATACGGCTGGCCAGTTCCGGTGTGGCGTTGCCGGCAAAAAGCTTGATGTCGGGCACAGTATTAACCTCAGGCTAGGCTTATTTTAATTTGTTTGGGAGGCGCGCAGCGCTACTCCAGTTTAGGGCTGCAAAGCTCGATCGAGCAGGGGTGAACGATTGCAGCCTCGAGCAACGAATCCTCGCCACTCATCGGGCAGATCGGCGAGCGCAACCAAGGCTTCTTCCTGTGAGGAAAAAGTACCAAAAATGCAACTACCGGTGCCGGTCATTTGAGACGGCGCGTATTGTATCAACCAGCCCAAGGCGTTTGCAACTTGGCCGTAACGTTGGATGACGGCCCCAACGCAATCATTGTGCCATTGGCTGGGTCTCAGCTCTGGCTGAGCCAGCTTAGGGCTATTGCGGGTCAACTCCGGTGCCTGAAAGATCTCCGCGGTTGAAACGGCCACATTGGGCGCCACCACCAGATACCAGGGTTGGTCGATCTCCACCGGCCGAAGAATCTCCCCGACTCCATCGGCGACGGCGGCCAGGCCCCGGACAAACACCGGTACATCGGCGCCCAGGCTCAGCCCCAGTTCGGCCAGTTCATCTTCACTGAGGTTCAGTTGCCACAAACGGTTCAGCGCAACCAGGGTGGTGGCGGCGTTGGAGGAGCCTCCACCCAGGCCTCCCCCCATGGGCAGAACCTTCTCCAGCTCGATGTCGGCACCAAAGGGGCAATCGCAGTGGCGTTGCAACAGGCGGGCGGCGCGGACGATGAGGTTATCGTCGTTGGCGACGCCGTCGATGGCGGGGCTCAGGGTGATGCCGTCGTCGCGGCGAGCGCGGAAGTGCAGCTGATCGCAGTGATCGACGAATTGAAACAGCGACTGCAACTCGTGGTAACCGTCCTGACGGCGGCCGTTGATGTGCAAGAACAGGTTCAGTTTGGCGGGGGCGGGCCAGTTACGGCTGGAAGTTGGCATTACCTAGGTGACTCCGGTTGCCAGTCAGAAAGGGCCAATTTTAACCGTTTACTGCCCTGGCGCAAGCTGACCATTCTGGGGATTCGGTAGCCTTCGACCTGCTGCCAACCCTGATAACTCATCTGCCACTGCGCCTCACCAGGGGCCAGTGACAGGGTCACGGTGGCCGGCCAGCCCTGTTCATCCAGAGTGACCTGGGCGCCATCCGGGGTGTGCTGGCCAAGAATCCAGCCGGACAACTCGGTCAGGGGCACTGACCAGCCGGTAAGGCGGGCGATCAGTTCGCTGGCGTTGTTGCCGGTGTGGATCTGGTCATCGAAGGTGACACTGGCGCCTTGAGCATCGGCATTCAGTAACAACAGGGTTGAGCCAAACAGGTTGGTCAGTCTAAGATCGTCCCGTTCATTGTGGTGCTGCCAGTGCAAGTTCACAGACAGGCGCTCGTCAGGCTGTATAATGGCGAGCTTACCTTTGAGTTGCCAATGGGTTAATTCTGAAGGGGGAGCTGAGTCTTTCGAGGCGTGGGGTGCTACCGCGCAGCCTGACAACCACAGCAAAATTAATAAAATAGAATAAAGTTGAGTTTGGCCTTTAAGCATAAATTACCTGTTTTGTGCACTGCACCACAATCAGCGACATAACCATTGTTTAGAGTCGTCAACCTGTTTTCAGGTTGCGCGTTTGAGCATAGAATTGCCCAAGTCTCGACCCAAGTTCAATTTTCGGGGTGAAGCTGGAGAGCCATGACGTTAGTAGCAATTGGGATCAATCACAAGACCGCCAGTGTTTCTTTGCGGGAGAAACTGGCTTTTGGACCGGATATCCTTGCCGATGCGCTGAGCAGCGTATCAAAGGTAACCCCTACCGGTGAGGCGGTGATCCTGTCCACCTGTAACCGTACCGAACTCTATGTGAACCGTGCCGAAAGTGAAGCCCTGGTTCAATGGCTGGTGGAGTACCATAATCTGCCAGAGCAAGAGGTACGGGAGAGCCTGTATCTGCATGAGAATCAGGCGGCGGTTAAACATCTGTTGCGAGTGTCGGCCGGACTGGACTCTCTGGTGCTGGGGGAACCCCAGATTCTGGGGCAGATTAAGCAGGCCTTTGGCAATGCCCAGCAACACGGCACGGTATCCCATACTCTGGATCGCATGTTTCAGCACACCTTTAAGGTGGCAAAAAAGATTCGTACCGAAACAGAAATCGGATCCTCGGCGGTGTCGGTGGCCTTTGCGGCCGTCAACCTGGCCAAGCACATCTTTGACAACCTGGGCGACTCCAATGTGTTGCTTGTGGGGGCGGGAGAAACCATTGAACTGGTAGCTCGTCACCTGAAAGAGGCCGGTGTTACCAAGATGACCGTGGCCAACCGTACCGTCAGTCGTGCCGAAGGTATGGCGGAGGAGTTTGGCGCCCGGGTGGTTACCCTGCCACAAATCCCTGAATGCTTGCCTGATGCCGACATCGTGATCTCCTCCACTGCGTCACCGCTGCCAATCCTCGGCAAAGGGATGGTGGAAAATGCCCTTAAGGCCCGTCGTCAGCAACCAATGCTACTGGTGGACATTGCCGTGCCCCGGGACATTGAGGCCGAAGTGGGTGAGTTGGAAAATGCCTACCTGTACACCGTTGATGACCTTCAGGGGATCGTGCAAAAGAACATGGAGTCCCGGCTGGAAGCCGCCGAGCAGGCGGAGCAGATTGCCTCAGAGCAGTCGGCCGAGTTCATGGATTGGCTGCGCAGTCTCGATACCATCGATACCTTGAAACAGTACCGGGATCAGAGCCTGGCGACCAAGCAGGAGATGCTGGAAAGGGCGATGGCCAAGCTGCAGTCCGGTGCCAATGCCGAGTCGGTATTGAACGAGTTGGCCAACAAACTGACCAACCGTCTGATCCACGCACCGACCCAGGCGCTGTCTCAGGCAGCCCGTGCCGGTGATCTGAATTCAATAGACCTCTTGCGTAAGGCCCTCGCCATCAACGACAATTAGACCCAGCGTTTTTTGTCTAAGATGAAACCATGAAGCCTTCCGTATATGCAAAACTAGAGGGCTTGCTCGAACGTTATGAAGAAGTTCAAGCGTTAATGAGCGAGCCCGATGTGATCTCCGATCAAGATCGATTCCGATCCCTGTCAAAAGAATACTCCCAGCTGGAAGAGGTCGTGAACGCATTCCGCCGCTACCAGCAAGCTGGAGAAGACATCGAAACCGCCCGCGAGATGCTCAGCGATCCCGATATGAAGGAGATGGCTGAAGAGGAGCTGAAAGAGGCTCAGGCCGTGGTGGCTGAGCTTGAGGATGAGCTTCAGATTCTGCTGTTGCCGCGGGACCCCAAAGACGATCACAACGCCTTTATCGAGATTCGAGCCGGTGCCGGTGGCGATGAGGCGGCGATTTTTGCCGGTGATCTGTTCCGCATGTACAGCCGCTTTGCCGAAACCAAAGGCTGGCGCATCGAGCTGATGTCGGCCACCGAGGGTGAGCATGGCGGCTTCTCCAAGGTGATTGCCAAGTTGTCCGGCGACGGCGCTTACGGCGTGATGAAGTTTGAGAGTGGTGGTCACCGGGTTCAGCGGGTGCCGGCCACCGAATCTCAGGGACGGATCCACACTTCCGCCTGTACCGTGATCGTGATGCCGGAACTGCCGGAAGCGGAGATCATCGAAATCAATCCGGCGGATTTGAAAGTGGATACCTTCCGCGCCTCCGGCGCCGGTGGCCAGCACGTCAACAAAACCGATTCTGCCATCCGCATTACTCACTTGCCGACCGGAGTGGTGGTGGAGTGCCAGGATGAGCGGTCGCAACATAAAAACCGGGCCCGGGCGATGGCGATTCTGTCTGCCCGCCTTCAGGCCGCCGAGGATGAGAAGCGCCGCGCCGAGGAGCAAAGCTCCCGCCGTAACCTGATGGCGTCCGGCGATCGCTCCGAACGGATTCGAACCTACAACTACCCCCAGGGGCGGGTGTCGGATCACCGCATCAACCTGACCCTGTATCGCCTGTCCGAGGTGATGGAGGGGGACCTGGACGCGTTGTCGCAGCCAATTCTGCACGAATATCAGGCCGACATGCTGGCCGCCCTGGCGGAAGACTAGGGTGCGCATTGATGCGGTGCTGGCGGCCGCTTATGACCGCCTGGAGGGCGTCAGCGACACCCCTCAGCTGGATGCACAGCTGCTGTTGTGTCACCTGCTGCAGAAACCGCGCAGTTTTCTGTACACCTGGCCGGACAAACCGCTGGCCGAGGCAGAGCGCCGTCAGTTTGAGGCGCTGCTGAGCCGTCGTCACAGCGGTGAGCCGGTGGCGCACCTGATTGGCGAGCGGGAGTTCTGGTCACTGCCGCTGGCGGTGAATCCCAGCACCCTGATCCCCAGGCCGGATACCGAGTCGTTGGTGGAGTATGTATTGTCACTGCCAATGGCTGAGGATGCCAGGGTGGTGGATCTGGGGACCGGAACCGGGGCCATCGCCCTGGCGCTGGCGTCGGAGCGGCCAAAATGGCGACTACATGCGGTGGATCGGATGGCTGAAGCGGTGGCTCTGGCCCGACGAAACCGTGATGCTCTGGGGTTGACGGTGGAGATTGAGCAGAGCGACTGGTATGACGCGCTGCAGGGCCTGCGCTTCGATGTGATTGTCTCCAATCCCCCCTATATCGAGCAGGATGACCCCCATCTGAGCCGGGGTGATGTGCGTTTTGAACCCCTGTCGGCATTGGTGGCGGCGGAGGATGGATTGGCGGACATTATTCACATTGTTGAAAATGGTCGTCTTTTCCTCAATGATGGCGGCACGGTGATCCTGGAACACGGGTATCGCCAGGGGCAGGCCGTTCGAGAGATTTTCACCCGTTTCGGGTATCAAGAGGTCGGCACCGGCCAGGATCTGGCTGGTCGCGATCGTTACAGTTTTGGCCGTTGGAATGCGGCCTCCAAGGAGAGTTAATGGACATTCTTTACCCGGGAGTCAAACACTTCCACATGCTGACTATTCTGCTCAGCGTCAGTCTGCTGACGGTGCGCTTTTTCTGGAGCATGACCGGCTCCGGTATGCTGCAGCGCAAGTGGGTGAAGATCACCCCGCACGCCGTGGACACGCTGCTGTTGCTGTCCGGGGCCAGCCTCTGTTTCCTGATTCAGCAGTTCCCCGGCAGCAGCCCCTGGCTGACCGAAAAGCTGCTGAGCCTGGTGGCGTACATACTGCTGGGTGTGTTTGCCATGAAGAGTCAGGGTAAGCTGCTTAAGGCTCTCGCTTTTCTGGGTGCACTGGGCTGGCTGGGGATGATCGCCAAGGTGGCGATGACCAAGACCCCGATCCTGATGAGTTAAGTGGAAACACAACCGTAAAGGCACGACGCCCTTAGGGGCCAGGGACACACGATGGCGCCGATGGCGCCATCGCAATAAAAGAAGCCGGCTGAGACTGGCGATAATAACAAAGAGGAAGTTATGCAACAGGTTATGTTTACCAACCCGGCCACGGTGCTGGGCATTTTGATGCTGGTTCTGGGGGCGGTGTTCTACACCCACCAGAGCCACCACCCGTTTTGGCGCAAGTTCTATTCCTTCGTTCCGGCGTTGCTGCTGTGTTATTTCATTCCGTCGCTGCTCAACAGCTTCGAGGTGATCGACGGATCGGACAACACCCTGTACTACGTGGCGTCGCGTTATCTGTTGCCAGCCAGTTTGGTGTTGTTGACCCTGAAGCTGGATCTGCGTGCCATTGCCCGGCTGGGCCCCAAGGCGATCATCATGTTCTTCACCGGCACCCTGGGCATCGTCATCGGCGCCCCCATCGCTCTGCTGGTGACCTCGGCCATGTTCCCGGATCTGTTGGGGGGCCACGGCCCGGATGCGGTTTGGCGTGGCATGACCACGGTGGCTGGCAGCTGGATTGGCGGCGGCGCCAACCAGACCGCCATGAAGGAGATCTACGGGGTCGGTGACACCATCTTCTCGGCGATGATCGCCGTCGACGTGATTGTCGCCAACCTGTGGATGGCGGTATTGCTGTTTATGGCCGGGCGCGCCAAGCGCATCGATGCCGGCAATGGCGCCGATGCCAGCGCCATTGAGGCGCTGAAAGAGAAGATGTCTCACTGGGAGGCGAATCACGCCCGCATTCCCCATCTGAATGACCTGATGTTTTTCTGTGCCATCGCCTTCGGGGTCACCGGGCTGGCGCATTTTGGTGCCGATCTACTGGCGCCCTATTTTGCCGACAACTATCCAGAGCTGCAGCGTTACAGCCTGCACTCCAAGTTTTTCTGGTTGATCGTGATTGCCACCACCGTCGGCATTGCTCTGTCCATGACCCGGGCGGCCAAGCTGGAGGAGGCGGGGGCGTCGAAAATCGGTTCGGCCTTTATCTATGTGCTGGTGGCCACCATCGGCATGCACATGGACATCAGGGCTATTATTGAGTCGCCGGTCTATTTCCTGCTGGGTGGCATCTGGATGCTGGTGCACGCCAGCCTGATGCTGCTGATGGCGAAATTGATTAAGGCGCCGCTGTTTTACATGGCCGTGGGCAGCCAGGCCAACGTCGGCGGCGCTGCCAGCGCGCCGGTCGTTGCCAGTGCCTTCCACCCCAGTCTGGCGCCGGTGGGCGTGCTGCTGGCGGTTCTGGGCTACGCTGTGGGGACGTACATGGCGTGGTTCTGTGGTCAGATACTGCAAACATTGGCAGTGGGGTAAGCCCTCTGCCCGGACAAGTGAAGAGAGTAGCTATGCAACATCGCACTATTGAAGTCGGAAAGATCGAGGTCGCCAACGACAAGCCGTTTGTGCTCTTTGGTGGCATGAACGTGCTGGAGTCCCGGGATATGGCCATGCAGGTCGCCGAGCATTATGTAGAGGTGACCAGCAAGCTGGGCATTCCCTATGTATTTAAGGCCTCGTTTGATAAAGCCAACCGCAGCTCCATTCACTCCTATCGCGGTCCGGGTATGGAGCAGGGATTGAGAATCTTTGAAGAGATCAAAGCCCAGTTTCAGGTGCCGGTGATCACCGACGTTCACGAAATTGAACAGTGTCAGCCGGTGGCCGAGGTGGCGGATGTGATTCAGTTGCCAGCGTTTTTGGCTCGTCAGACCGATCTGGTCAAGGCGATGGCCGATACCGGTGCCATCATCAATGTGAAAAAGCCGCAGTTTCTGAGCCCTGGGCAGATGAAAAACATCGTTGAGAAATTTAACGAATGCGGTAACGACAAGGTGATTCTGTGCGAACGCGGCAGCAACTTCGGCTACGATAACCTGGTGGTGGACATGCTGGGTTTCCGTACCATGAAGGAGTGCAGTGGCGGACTGCCGGTGATCTTCGATGTGACTCACTCACTGCAGTGCCGGGATCCTCTGGGGGCCGCCTCCGGTGGTCGTCGTCATCAGACCGTGGAGCTGGCCAAAGCGGGCCTGGCTACCGGGCTGGCTGGCTTGTTCCTGGAAGCGCATCCGGATCCGGATTCGGCCAAGTGCGATGGCCCGAGTGCCTTACCGCTGGCGGTATTGGAACCTTTCCTGGCGCAGATGAAGGCGCTGGATGACCTGATCAAGCATCAGCCTGACCTGGCCATCTCTTAACTGGGTGTCGCTCCTGCCGCCGTTGGCGGCAGGACTTCTTCCTTGCGACGCCAGTTACTCGGTGATGGTGCTGTTCGGGGCTGGCTGAGTCGCCAGCTCCAGAGTTTCTCCCACATCCATGCTGGCTTGCTGGCGCTGCATCTCTTGCATCTGTTGGTCCAGTTGCAACTCAATCTGCTGATGAATCTCAGCCACATCAAATTCTACGGCTTCTGGCTGTGCCAGTGGGTTGTGCATGGCAACGGCAACGACGGTTGGGATTAGCAGGCTTAAAGTAGTCATGTTCGGCCTCATAGTATGCCTAGGAAGAAGGTCTAAAGTCTGTTCGCTTTCGGGGTGAAAAATAGCCTCTCGGGATAGTGATAACAAACGATTTAATATAATATTCGGTATTAGAAAATCTTATCCGGTAACCTTGAGGAAACCCTATGTCCCGCCGTCTGCCTCCTCTCAACGCGGTTAAGGCGTTTGAAGCCGCTGCACGCAACCTAAGCTTTACTCGGGCAGCAGAAGAGTTATTTGTGACCCAGGCCGCAATCAGTCATCAGATTAAGGCGCTGGAGGAGTTTCTTGGATTAAAACTTTTCAGGCGTCGTAACCGCTCTCTGCTGCTCACAGAAGAGGGGCAAAGCTATTTCCTGGATATTAAAGATCTGTTTACCCAACTCAGTGATGCCACCGAACGGTTGCTGGCCCGAAGCGCCACCGGCTCGCTGACGGTGTCGTTGTCACCCAGTTTTGCCATTCAATGGCTGGTGCCGCGTCTGGCGCGATTTTCCGAGCTTCATCCCGAGGTGGACGTGCGCATCAAGGCGGTGGATATGGATGAGGGATCCTTGTCTGACGACGTTGATATCGCCATCTATTACGGCCGCGGCAAGTGGCCCGGCCTGCGGGCGGACAAACTGCGGGCGGAGAGCATGGTGCCGGTGTGTTCGCCCAAGCTGCTGTCCGGCCCCAAGCCGCTGCGGGAGATGGCGGATCTGAACCAACACACCCTGCTGCATGACATGTCCCGCCGCGACTGGAAGGCGTGGATGAAGCAGGCCGGAGTGGAACTGACCAATGTTAACCAAGGGCCGATTTTCAGCCATTCGTCGCTGGTGCTGCAGGCGGCCATTCATGGCCACGGGGTGGCACTGGGGTATTCGGTGCTGGCCCGGCCGGAGATCGAGGCCGGTCGTCTGGTGTGTCCGTTCAATCAGGTGCTGACCAGCAAGAACGCCTACTACCTGGTGTGCCAGGAGGGGCAGTCGGATCTGGGTAAAATCAGCGCCTTCAGGGAGTGGATGGTGGACACCTTCCGTCAAGAGACCCAGGCGGATCCGATTCCCGCTCCTGAGTAACAGAGGCAATATGATGATACGTCAAGACGGTAACCCCAACGCCCGCCACTACCTGTTGCTGGCCCATGGCAGCGGTGCCGGCATGGACCACCCCTTTATGGCCACCCTGGCTGAGGCGGTGGCGGGAGAGGATCTTTGCGTGATTCGTTATGAATTTCCCTATATGCAGACCATTCGGGCTACGCAAAAGCGCCGCCCTCCTGATAGAATGCCGCGCCTGCTGGAAGCGCTCGATGAGTGGGTGGCCCGTTACCGCCAGCCGGGGCGGGTGCTGGTGCTGGGGGGCAAGTCCCTCGGCGGCAGGGTATCGGCCCAGTGGGCACTGGAAAACCCCGTCGACGCCGTGGTGGCGCTGGGCTACCCGTTCCATCCGGTAGGTAAACCGGATCGCTGGCGGTTGGAGCCGGTGCAACAGGCGCGGGTGCCGATGCTGATTCTGCAGGGGGAACGGGATCCCTTTGGAAACCGTCAGGAGCTGTCCGAAGTGACACTGTCGCCGACGGTGCAGCTGAACTACCTGACCGATGGCGATCATGGCCTTAAGCCGAGAAAAGCCAGTGGGGTTACCGAAGCAGAGAATTTGAGCCGGGCGGCGCAGGCCTGCCGGCAGTTTATTTTGACGTTAGAGGCATAGAGATGCGGAGAATATTGATGGCGTGTGCCACCTTAGGCGGGTTGACCGCGACCGGGCTCGGGGCCTACGGCGCCCACGGACTGGCAAAAGTGGCGCCGCCGCACCTGGTGGAGAGCTTTAATACCGCAGTCATGTATCAGTTCTTCCATTGCCTGGCGTTGATGGCCATCGTGGTATGGATGGGGCAGAACGCGTCGCGGCTGCTTGGCTGGGCCGGTGCGCTGATGATCGCCGGTATGCTGGGCTTTAGCGGCAGCATCTACTCGCTGGTGCTGCTGGGCACCAAGGGCATTGGCATGATCACCCCGATGGGCGGCTTGCTGATGATGCTGGGTTGGTTGTTATTGTTCATTGCCGTGTGGCGATGGGAGAAAGTGAAATGAATACGGTGTTACTGCATTGCCGTCCCGGCTTTGAAAAGGAGTGCGCGGCTGAGATTCAGGACAGTGCCGCTACCCTGGAGGTGTTTGGTTTTTCCCGCCTGGAGGCCAATAGCGGCTTTGTGCTGTTTGAGTGCTACCAGACCGGTGACGCCGAGCGGTTGATCAACGAACTGGATTTCAGCCGTCTGATCTTTGCCCGCAGCTGGTTCTGCGTGGCGGGTCAGCTTAGTGACATGCCGCTGGGCGATCGGGTCGGTGCGGTGCTGGCGCACGCCAAGAGCCTGCCGAAAGCGGGCCTGTTATGGGTCGAGTCTGCCGACGGCGATGCCTATCGTCAGGTGCTGCCGTTTTGTAAGAAGCTGGCGGTGCCCATGCGTCAGGCGTTGCGTAAGCAGGGACTGCTGACCGCCAAAGAGAAAGACAAGATGCCCCGCATCCACATCTTCCTCACTGACAACCAGAATGGGTACGTGGGTTACAGCCGCTCAGACAACGGCTCGCCGTTCTTTATGGGCATTCCGCGCCTGAAATTCCCCAGTGAGGCGCCAAGCCGTTCGACTCTGAAGCTGGATGAAGCCTTCAATGTGTTCCTGAGTGAAGAGGAAGCCGAGGAGCGTTTGTGCGGCGGCCTCTACGGCGTCGATCTGGGTGCCTGTCCCGGCGGCTGGACCTATCAGTTGGTACGCCGTGGCATGTTCGTCTACTCGGTGGACAACGGTGCCATGGCCGACAGCTTGATGGAGACCGGTCAGGTAACCCACCTGGCGGAGGACGGTTTTAAGTACGTACCGGAAGATCCCCGCATTCACTGGATGGTCTGCGACATGGCCGACAAGCCTCACCGGGTGGCGGCGCGGATGGCGACCTGGATCATCGAGGGTTGGTGTAAAGAGACGGTATTTAACCTCAAGTTGCCGATGAAGCAGCGTTACCAGGCGGTGGCGGAATGCTTTGACGAGATGACGGCGATGCTGCGAAAGGCCGGGATTCGCTATGGCCTGCAGGCCAAACACCTGTACCACGATCGGGAAGAGATCACCGTACACCTGTATCGCCTGTAACCGGGCGATGAACAAAAAAAGGGGCCGGATGGCCCCTTTTTTGTGTGGCAAAAGCGAATTACAGACGTGCCAGAATGGCGTCGGTAAATTCGTTGGTGCCGGATTCGCCGCCGAGGTCGCGGGTGACGTGGTCGCCTTCGGCGATGGTGTCACGAACGGCGTCGCGGATACGACCGGCCTTATCGGACATGCCCAGATACTCCAGCATCTGGATGGCACCGAGCAGCAGTGCCGTCGGGTTAGCCAGGTTCTGACCGGCGATGTCGGGTGCGCTGCCGTGAACCGCTTCAAAGATGGCGGCGTCTTTACCGATGTTGGCGCCCGGGGCCATCCCCAGTCCGCCCACCAGGCCGGCACAGAGATCCGACAGGATGTCGCCAAACAGGTTGGTGGTCACGATCACATCGAACTGGCTGGGATCCATTACCAGCTTCATGCAGGTGGCATCGACGATCATCTCTTCAGACTGGATGTCCGGGTAGCGCTCACCCACTTCACGGGCCACTTTCAGGAACAGACCTGAGGTGGATTTCATGATGTTGGCTTTGTGAACCGCGGTGACCTTCTTGCGACCCTCTTTGCGGGCCAGTTCGTAGGCGAACGTGGCGATACGCTCGGCACCTTCACGGGTAATGATGCTCATCGCCTCGGCGGTTTCGCCGTCATTGGTCACCCGCTGACCGGCACCGGAGTACATCCCTTCGGTGTTCTCCCGGATGGTGATGATGTCGATGTCGTCGTAGCGGGCCTGGGTGCCCTTAAGGGACAGCACCGGCCGCACGTTGGCATACAGGTTGAACTTCTTACGCAGAGTCACGTTGATGGAGGTAAAGCCCTCGCCAATCGGCGTGGTCAGCGGACCCTTCAGAGTGACGCGGTTCTTCTCAATCAGGTTGAGGGTCTTTTGGGGCAGCAACTCGCCGTGTTTCTCCAGGGCGGTCAGCCCGGCGTCGGCAAATTCGTAGTTGAAGTCACAGCCGGCCTTATCCAGGACCTTGAGAGTGGCTTCGATGATATCGGGACCGATCCCATCTCCTGGGATTACCGTGATATTACGTTGAGACATGGATACATCCTTCCACAATGTCTGATTCCAAACCCTTGTGGTTTGCGTGCTGTCATTGGCAAGGCAAGGGATTCGGACTTAATGAGCCAGCCCCTCTATTTTGTGACAGAGACCGGGGGCTTTGTTAGCATAGTCGGGCGCCATCTTACCTTTTTTAACGCTGTGGTTACAGCTAGCGAAAGGTCGAAAGGAAGAATAATTCTATAAGGAGACCCCCCTTGAGGTTCTGGCATCCCCTGGCCGCTCTGACGTGGCTGGCCACCGCCACCGTCGTGGCTGCGCCCCTGTCATTGCAACAAATAATGAATTTTCAAACCCTTAAAGATCCAGTGATCGCCGACAACGGTCAGTGGGTGGCCTTTGTGGCTCAGCCCGATCGCGGCGAGCCACAGGGGCGGGTCCGCAGCCTCGGCGGCACCCTGTGGACGGTGGAGCGCGGCAGCGATCCCCTGCTCAGCACCGATGGTGCCTTTGCCCTGTTTGAGCGAAAGGCGCCACTGTGGGAGCGGGAAAATACCGGCAAGAAAAAGGCCGCCAAACTGGCGGTAGACAGCGTGCTGCTGAACACCAAAACCGGTGAGCAGCGGGTGTTTGAGGCGGTGACCAAGGCCGACTTCAGCAGCGACGGCCGCTACCTGGTGCTGCAGTTCAAGGCTGATGACAGCGACGAGGAGGCCAAGGAGCCTGAGGGCGATGAATCGGCGATCGACACCGACAAGCTGGGCACTCGGGCCCTGCTGCTGGATCTGCGTCAGGGCAGTGAACTGGCCCTGAACGACGTCAGCCATTTCGCTCTGGCCCGTGAGGCCAACGTGCTGGTGTACAGCACCAGCCACGGCGACGGCATCGCCAATGCGGTGGTGCGCCGGCAACTGGATAGCGGCAGCGATACCGTGCTGTGGCAGCGTCAGGACTGGGGGGCCGCCAGCCTGAGTATCGACGAAGCCGGCCAGCAGGTGGCCATGGCGGTTGCCTACCTGAAGGCGGATCAGCCCCATCAGCTGCCGCATGAGTTGTGGCTGGCGAGCGGGGCCAAACCCGGCAACCGGGTGGCGATGCCACAGGATGGCATGCTGGTTACCGAGCACAGCAAGTTGCATTTCAGTCGCGACGGTCAGCGACTGTTTGTCGGACGCCAGTTGCCGCTGCCGGAAGAGGAGGTGATTCAGGAGTTCGGTGATAACGCCTCGCTCACCGACGTGGACACCCTGTTGTCCCGGACCAGGCTGAACGTCTGGCACGGCGACGATCCCCGCATCAAGCCGAATGAAATTAAAGAGTACAGCAAGGCTCGCAAGCACAACTACGTCGGCGTGCTGCACATTGAGGATCAGCAATTTGTGCAGCTGGCGGACGCCGACCTGCCGGACGTGGAGGTGGCCGACAACGGCGGCTACCTGCTGGCCAGCAGCGACCGCCCCTACCTGAAGATGATCTCTTGGGCGGGCTTCTACCGGGACTGGTACCTGGTGAACCTGCACACCGGTGAGCGCCGCATGCTGGTCACCCAGGCCGGCAGTGACGATGAGCCGACGCTGGCCCCGGATGACAAGGCGGTGGCCTGGTATGTCCGTGGCCGCCTGTACTGGCACGACATCGCCAGCGGCAACAGTCAGTTGCTCAGTGGTGGCCCGAAAGCCGGCTTTGCCGATGAGGACCACGACTACCCGTCGCCGGCACCGGGTTATGGCTTTGGCCCCTGGCTCAGCGACGGCAACGGGGTGCTGGTGTACGACAAGTTCGACATCTGGCGTCTGGATGACGGCCGCCTGAGCCAACTGACCTCGGGACGACAGCAGCAATGGCAGTACCGGGCCATCGACACCGATCCCCGCGCCTACAGCCAGGATATGGCCACGCCGCTGCTGGTGCATGGTTATAACGACTTCGACAAGCGTGAAGGGGTGTATCGGCTCAACCTGACCTCAGGTGCGCTTCAGGCTGCCCAGCAGGGAGAGTACAAGTTGAGCTTTGTGGCTAAGGCACAAGACAGCGACACCCTGCTGTTCAGCAAGCAGCGCTACGACCTGTATCCGGACCTGCTGGCGACCGACAGCAAAGTGAGCCGTTTAACCGCGGTCAGTGAGCTGGGCAAGCAGTTGGATGATCTGTCCTGGGGCCAGGCACAGCTGGTGCACTGGCGCTCCAACGACAACCGGCCGTTGTCCGGTGTGGTGATTACACCACCGGGGTACCAAGGCGACAAACCCCTGCCAACGCTGGTGTACTTCTACCGCTTCATGAGTCAACGGTTGAATAATTTTCCGCAGATGGCACTGAATCACAGGCCGAACTTTGCCCAGTACGTCAATGACGGCTACGCCATCTTCCTGCCGGACATTCGTTTTGAAATCGGTCATCCGGGCCAGTCGTCGCTGTCATCGATGCTGCCCGGGGTACAGAAGATCATCGATCTCGGCATCGCCAAGGCCGACGCCATCGGCATTCAGGGTCACTCCTGGGCCGGCTACCAGGACGCTTACCTGATTACTCAAACCGATCTGTTTGCCGCCGCCGTTTCCGGTGCGCCGGTGAGCAACATGACCAGCGCCTACGGCGGCATTCGGCTGGGCACTGGCCTGACCCGCCAGTTCCAGTACGAGTCCGGTCAGTCGCGCATCGGCAAGACCCTGATGGAAGCGCCGCACCTGTACATCGAGAATAGCCCGCTGTTCCATGTGGATCGCATCAATACGCCCCTGGTGATCATGTTTGGTGATGAGGACGATGCGGTGCCTTACTCCCAGGGGGTGGAGCTGTATATGGCCATGCGCCGGGCCAGCAAGCCGGTGGTGATGCTGCAGTATGAAGGGGAGCCGCACCATCTTAAGCAGTATCCCAACAAGTTGGACTACAGCATCAAGATGAAGCAGTTTTTCGATCACTACCTCAAGGGCGCGCCTGCGCCCACTTGGTGGTCTGAAGGGGTGCCGTATCTGAAGGCCAGTCCCGCCGAATAGGCGGTGATAGCGGTAATAAAAAAAGCGCCCGACAGGGCGCTTTTTTTATTGCGGTTCATCAGTGGCTGGCGGAGGTCTGAAGTCGGTCTGCGTTTTGATAGCGGGCCACCGCCTGGTCACCGATGCCCACCAGTTCATTGGCCACAAACAGCAGCGGTGTGCACTCGTCCGGGGTGGTTTCGCCATCACTGCTGACATGGTGGGTGCGGTAGCGAATCAGCTGTACCTGGGTGCCGTCGACGATCTGGGCGTCATTGAAGTTGGGCGCGCCCAACTGCTGCAGCACCTCCTGCTTGCTGGTGCCCAGCGACAGGGTGGCGATGACCTGCTGATTCAGTTGCTGGCGATCTTCCCAATCCATGGCGTTGGCGTCTTCCGGGCTGGGTTCGTACAGGGCGATCAGCAGACCGGCAAAGATCAGGTAGCCACCGACGATCAGGCTGATGACTTTAAACATATTGGTGGACTTGGGACGACGGGCTTGCATGTTCACTTCCTTGAACGCGATGGATGTCTTGAACCGGGCCGCGAAAACGCGCCCCGCGCCAAGAGTATTACTTTAAACCCGAAGTGACAGCAATTCCAGCCCAGGATGTAAGGGGATATGGCGACAACCTGAGGCTGGGAGCGGTCGCTGGCGGGGGTGGCACCCTGGCTTCAGGCCGCCGGCCTGGGAGCAACAGGAAGGTGCGCCTCAGCCTGGCTACCAGGGCAGTTCGACACCGTCGTAATTGATGAACTTGCCGCTGTCGATCAGGGACAGTTGTTCCAGTACGTGGCGCATGCCCCGCACCGAGACTTCGGGGGTGATCAGGGCGTTGCTGCCGCCCATGGCGGTTTGTACCCAGCCCGGGTGGAACAGCACCACGCTGGTGCCCTGAGGTTGCAAGTCGATGGCCAGGCTCTTGCCGATGGCGTTCAGGGCCGCTTTGGAGGCGCGGTAAACGTAGCTGCCACCACTGCCGTTGTCGGTGATGGATCCCATCTTGGAGGAGAGCAGGGCTACCTTGGCGTCGCCGGCCAGATGAGGATGCAAGGCCTGGACCAGCAGCATAGGGGCGGTGACGTTGATCTTCATCACCTGTTCGAAATGATCCGCCTGATACTCACCCAGAGGCAACCCCTTGGGACCATAGACGCCAGCATTGCAGATCAGCCGGTCAAGCTTACGCTCCCCCAGATAGGCGCACAGATTGTCGAATTGTGCGGGTTCCCCCAGCTCCAGCGCCACCAGTTCCAGCTGATTCGGGTGGGACAATGCCAGTTGCTGCAGTGCGTCGGCCTGTTCCGGTTGACGGCAGCAGGCGATGACGGTATCACCGTGGGCCAGGGACTGACGACAAAACTCCAGGCCGATGCCGCGATTGGCTCCGGTGATCAACGTTAAGGTGGTCATGGAATGGATCCTTATGTTGTGGGGGCCGAAACCCGAAATTGAGTGAGGCTGGCGGACAGCGACAACTGGGTACGCAGCTTGGCTAACTTGTAGCTTAGCTGAGCCTGCTCATGGCCTTCAATCAGCTTTTGCCCCAGTTTGCCGTCGACGGTGCCCGGGGTAAACAGGGCCCGGATGGAGTGCTGGCTCAGCAGCTTGTGGGCGGTCTTGGCACCGATGCCGGCGATGCCGGGGATGCCGTTGCCACTGTCGCCGGCCAAGGACCAGTACTCCAGCATCCGCTCTGGCGGCATCTGGAAGCGGTCAAGAAAGTAGTCCCGATCCAGCCAGCACTGATCGAAGTGGTGCCATTGGCTGACGTTGTCGGAGTGCAGCTGCACGAAGCCTTTGTCGGTGGATGCCAGTATGACCCGGCCACCGCGGCGCTCGATCTTGTGGCACAGGGTGGCCATGACATCGTCCGCTTCGATGCCGTCGCAGGCCAGGGAGTGGATGCCCAGCTTGGCCAGGTTGGCCTTCAGGTTGGGCAGGGTGGTGGCCAGGGGCTCGGGCATGGGCGAGCGGTGTGCCTTGTAGTCGGGGGATAGGCTCTGGCGCCATTGGTGGCTGTTGTCGCCGTCCCACACCATGACGACATGGGTGGCCTGATGCTGCCGTACCATCTTCTGACAGGCGGCCTGGGTGCGTTGATACAGGGCATCGGTGTCGCCGTCGGGGACGGCGGCATAGATGCGTCTGACTAGGTTAAGGGCGTCAATGAGCAGAGCTGTGACGGGCATTGCGAATCTCGTAGCAGGGTTTGTAGGTACCATCGAGTTTCATTCTACCTTGACTGACAAAGGCTGCGAGTAATTTGTCCATCTTTTTCATAAACCTAGGATCACCTTGAAGCTGGAACGGGCCCCGTTGCCGAATCTGGGTGATCCCTTCCGGTTTGACGTTACCGGCGACAATGCCGGAGAACGCACGCCGCAGATCCGCTGCCAGCAGCGCATTATTGATCTGTGGCACCAGCTTGAGGTTGGCCATGGCATCGTGGTCCGGCTGGAACGGCAGCTGGAATTCCGGCTCGATCTTCAGTGACCAGTTGTAGGAGTAGGAGTCGCCCACGTCACGGCGGTACTGCTTGATCACCTCCATCTGTCGCTTCAGGTGCTGGGCGACCTCCACCGGGTCGTCGATGATGATTCGGTAGTGCTGTTGGGCTTCTTCGCCCAGAGTGGTGGCGATGAAGCGATCGATCTCCTCAAAGTAGTCGGCGCTCTCTTTGGGGCCGGTGAGGATCAGCGGCAGCGGGTGATCGTGGTTGTCGCGGTTGAGCTTAATGCCGATGAGGTACAGCAACTCCTCCATGGTGCCCACCCCGCCGGGAAAGATAATGATGCCATGGCCCAGGCGCACAAAAGCCTCCAGCCGTTTTTCGATGTCCGGCAGGATGATCAGTTCGTTGACGATCTGATTGGGTGGCTCGGCGGCAATGATCGATGGCTCGGTCAGGCCGACGAAGCGACCGTGATTGATGCGCTGCTTGGCGTGGGCGATGGCGGCGCCCTTCATCGGACCTTCCATGGCGCCAGGGCCACAACCGGTACAGATATTCAGATCCCGCAATCCCAGTTCGTAACCCACCTCCCGGGTGTACTGGAATTCGGTGCGGTTGATGCTGTGGCCGCCCCAGCAGACGATCATATTGGGTTCGGGCAGCAGTGGCAGGGCTTTGGCATTGCGCAGGGTTTCAAACACCACATTGGTGATGTGGTAGGAGTTGGTCAGGTTGATGTGTTTCAGGCTGTCGAGTTTGTCGCCGATGTAGAGGATGTCCCTCAGTACCGCAAACAGGTGCTCCTGAATACCGCGAATGATCTCGCCATCGACGAAGGCCTGAATTGGCGGGTTGTTCAGCTCCAGCTTGATGCCCCGCTCGCGGCGGAGAATGCGGATGCGAAAATCATGGAACATCTGGAACAGCTGGGTGCTGTCGTCGCTGTGGATGCCGGAAGCCAGCACCGCCAGTGAGCAGTTGCGGTAGAGCTGGTGAAGGTCTGAGGCGGCACTCTCCTGCAACCGCTCCACTTCCAGCTGAGACAGCTGCACCAGGCTTCCTCGAGGGCTAATCTGTACCTGCATGGGCACCTCCTTCATTTTTATTATCAGGGCAGCCCATTAAAAAAGGCCACCCATTGAGGATAGCCTTTATTTTTCAATGTTGTATCTAACCATTTGGAGTTAGTCGTCCAGCTCAACCTTATCTCTGCCCTGGCGCTTGGCCCGATACAGGGCGGCATCGGCGCGTTCAAAGGTCTCCTGGATAGTCTCGTTCGACCCCACCTTGGCGGCGCCAATGGAAACGGTGATGGACAGACGCTCATCGCGAAATTTAAATGGGATCGCCTTGATTCGTTCACGAATTCGATTGAGTACCTGCTGCACCTGCTCTTTATCCAGACCCGGCAACAGCACCACAAACTCTTCGCCACCATATCGAGCCACGAACTCCTCTTTGCGTAGGGAGTTCTTCAGGGCCATGGACACCACCTGCAGAGTTTTGTCACCGGTGGAGTGACCAAAGTTGTCGTTGATGCTTTTAAAGCGATCGATGTCGGCCACGGTCACCCACAGATCGTGACCGTAGCGTTTAAACTGTCGGTAAGAGCGTTTCAGCTGTTCATCCAGCGCCGCCCGGTTGGGGAGTTGGGTCAGGGCGTCTACCTGATTGAGGCGTTGCTGTTCAATCAGTTTGTCTTTGTAGCTGGCGGCTTCACTGGCCAGGGCGGAGATCTCGGCCTGCATCTTCTGCATGCTTTGCTTCATCGCCATAAACTCTTGCTGATCCTGATTGTCTCGTTTGCTCAACTGCTGGCGGATGAACGTCAGCTCGTTGATCACCTGAGTCTTCAGGGCAGACAATTCCTCGGCTTCGGCCACCTTTTCACTGAACTGGCCTACATGGCTATTCAGTTTCTGGTTGAATAATTTACTGGATTTGTAGCTGTTGCTGGAGGCTTGCCAATTTTCATTCATGGCCTGGCGAACGACCGACAGCGAATCGGTCAGGGCGGAGAGGAACTGCTGCGAGGCACTCTTCTCTTTGGCCATCTCGCCCACCAGGATGTTCAGTACCTGGCTGTAGGCTTCCAGCAGTTGATCCACCTGAACGTCACCACTGAGCATCGCCTTGATGGCATTGATCACTTCACCATGCTGGCCGGGAAATTCGATCTCCGCCAGCAGTTGCGACAGTTCGTGGGCCAGTTGCCGGTGTTTGGGGGTGGTCGGAATGCGGTCTTCTTTGGCCAAACGCTCCTGCAGCAGCTGTTCGTAGTACTTAACCAGTTTCTCGACCCGGGGGATGATCTCCCACACCGTGTGAATCGGCTTCTGGATATCCAGTTGGTAGTATTTGAGTTCCCGCTTCAGTTTGTCGGGAATGCCGCTGAGGCTGGAGAGCTGGCGAGCCAGCTGCTGCATCGCCTGCTGGTTGTGTTCGATGTCACGCTGGGTGTTTTGATACTGAGTTTGCAGGGCGCGGCTGAGTTCACCCATCTCCGGCAGGGCGGTATCCAGGTTACTGGTGTCGGACAGCAGATGACGGATTTTGGCCAGACGGTTGTCCAGCTCCAGATTCTGTCCTTTGCAGCACAGGCCCAGGCGCATGGAAAATTGAATCAGTCCCTGAAGCTGTTTTGCACGTACGTCTTCGAGCTCCTGATACTCATCGCGTACTTTATCTAGCTTTTTCTGCATATGCTCCAGCTGAGATTTGGCGTCAGTGACCATATTCATTTACGTTGCTACCTTCAATCCGGCGAGCCCTAGTTACTTCTTTAGTCTCAATTGTTATTCGGGCTGTTAGATGTATCGTAACTTCTTTGGTTATAAGTGCAAGCGCCCAAGGGATAAAGGGATTCTTTATTTCTACATTGTGAGTTTAAGTGCTCTTTATGTTTGTAGTTAACCTCGAATAATCCTCCGGCAGGGTGGCTATGTTTGTGATCATTCTCTTAATAAGTTTCTAATTTCACCCATATGTTCCAATTTTTGGCGCTATTGGTCGGTATTGGTCGGATTTGGCAAATGGCAGAGGCGAGGTCGTCAGACGCAGTCGTCACTGACTCATTCCATTTAGCTAAATTGCAGCCAGCCCTTAAATAAACATTAAAAATCCGCAAGGCCAGTTTTTGACCGCCGCTTGAGACGGTTTAGTTATTCACAACGTTTATTCATGTCGTTGCCGAGATTAAATCCATCGCCGGAGTTGTTATACTTGAGGGCTGTTCAGGAGAGCGATAACGATAACAAGGACAACTATGCACTACCTCTTTGTACTCTTACTCGGGTTGCTGATGCTTCCGCCCTCATCACTGGCGGCACCGGTGAACTATCGACTGGCCATCACCCAGCCCCAACATCATCTGGCCGACGTAGAGGTGCAGTTCCCGAAGGCAAATGGCGACACCTTGACGCTGCAGATGCCCAACTGGCGTACGGGACGCTATCAGTTGCTGCCGTTGGCCGACGGCGTGCGGCGGCTTCAGGTGGTTGATGCCCAGGGACGCCCGCTGGAGTGGCAGAAGGTGGCCCGCGGCAGCTGGCGGGTTTCTCTGACGGCCCCCACTCAGGTGACGGTTCGCTACCAGCTGTACGCCAACGAACTGGGGGATCGCTCCCGCCATATCGATGACAGTCATGGCTTTCTGGATGCATCGGCGGTGTTTATGTACAGTCCCGAGTTTCGTGACCAGCCCTTGCGGGTCGAACTGAGCGTGCCCGAGGCGTGGCGCAGTGTTTCCGGCATGCACAGTCCGGCTCCTCACCAGTTTGTGGCCGATAACTACGATGTGCTGGTGGACAGCCCTATCGAGACCGGAGTGCACCAGTCGGTCTCTTTTATGGTGGACGGCCGCGACTATCAGGTGCTGTTCTGGGGCGAGGGCAATTACGACGTGGATGCCATCGTCGATGATCTGCGGCGCCTGGTGGCGGAGGGCGCGGCGCTATGGGGCGGATACCCCTATGAGCGCTATGTGTTTATGATTCATGCCACCAGCGGCGTCCGCGGTGCCACCGAGCACCTGAACTCGACGGTGATTCAGCGCACTCGCAACAGCTTTAGGAAGCGGGAAGAGTATCTGCCGTTTATTGCCACCGCCTCCCATGAATTTGTGCACACCTGGAACGTCAAAGCCTACCGGCCGGCGGGGCTGACGCCTTATGACTATCAGCAGGAGAACTACACTCGGCTGTTGTGGTTGGCCGAAGGCTCCACCAGCTATTTTCAGAACCAGTTGTTGCTTAGAGCCGGGGTGATCACTATCGAGGAGTTTTTGCAGGATGTTGCCCGTCGCATCGAGCGCAGTGAGCAGACTCCTGGACGGCAGTGGCAAAGCGTGGCGGACGCCAGTTTCAACGAGTGGATTGCCACCGGCGGCGATTACGCCCGTAACCACAGCGTCAACATCTATTCGGAAGGGTATCTGGCCTCCTGGGCACTGGATTTGGCGATCATCGACCGCACTGGCGCCGATAAGAGCTATCGGGATCTGCACCGCTACCTGTATCAGAACCACCGCCTGCCGGCCGGGTTTACCGAGCAGGATGTCAAAGACGGCTTACGCTTGCTGACCGGCAGCAGTTTTGAATCCTGGTGGCGGCAGGCCATCGATGCTCCGAGCGTCCTGGAGTTTGATGCCATGCTGGCCCAGGTGGGGTTGCAGCGTAAAGCGTCGGATGAGGATGAGGTGGCGGAACTGGGCATCCGTGTCAGCGACGATGAGGGGTTGGCGACCGTGACCCATGTGCGTCGTGAGGGTCCGGCCTGGCAAGCCGGAGTGACGACCGAAGATCGGGTGGTGGCTATCAATGGCATGAGGGTACCCGAGTCTCAGTGGCAGGATCGACTGGCGGAGTTGCCTCTGGATGCACCGGTGTCGCTAACGCTGTTCCGCCGTGATCGGTTGATGACGTTGTCGTTGACGCCGGAGCGGCGGCAACCGGGCAAACTGGTGCTGGAAGCCCAAGCCAGCGTCAGCCCCGCGCAGAAGGCGGCGTTTCGAGCCTGGGCTGGCATCGACTGGCCCTACTAACCGGAGCCTCAGCCAATAAAAAAGGGCAAGCCGTCGGCTTGCCCTTTTTTGTTACTCTGGTGATCAGCTGTCCTGCTGCTCCTGTCCCCCCAGAGCCGCGAACAGATCGGGCAGGAAGCCGGTCAGTTCCCCGCACATCAGGGCAAAATCGGCATCCAGTCGGGCGGCCAGCTCCTCTTTTTCAAACTCGCTGTTCTGGTCGCGAATCTCCTCGCTGAATTTCAGACGCTTTACCGACAGGTCACTCT
Organism: Ferrimonas sediminum; assembly: GCF_900100175.1. Lineage (GTDB taxonomy): Bacteria > Pseudomonadota > Gammaproteobacteria > Enterobacterales > Shewanellaceae > Ferrimonas > Ferrimonas sediminum. The sequence goes on along the minus strand of NZ_FNEM01000004.1, from coordinate 306,565 downwards.
GCAATACCAGAGACAGCACATCCCGGTACTCCAGCGCCACCTTGGTGACCTCCATCCCTTGTTGGATATGGGCAGCGACTTCGTCGCTGTCCAGCGCCAGCTGTTTCAGAGTGACGCTGCCGCCATCTTCCAACGGGCTTTTCAGGGTGGCTTCGTCCAGCAGGGTGAAGCCTTCGCCGACGTGATTCTTGGTGACCCACTCGGTCATCTTCTCTTCCGGCAGGGCGGTCATGCTGACCGGAGCGATGGGCAGAGAACCGATGGCTTTGCGCAACAGGCTCAGCAGCTCTTCCGCCTTGTTGTGGCTGGTGGCTTCGACCACGACCAGTTGTAGTGGCGCCAGCACCAGGGCGCGGGTGCGGCTCTTGCGGCTGAAGGCGCGGGGCAGCAGGGTATGAACAATCTCATCCTTGATGCCGTCTTTCTCCTTCTTGGTGACTTTGCGTCCCTGCTCATCTTCGATGAGGCTGACTTTCTGCTCCATCTCCTCGCGGATCACCGATGCCGGCAGCATCTTTTCCTCTTTCTCGATGGCCAGAAGCAGGTTGCCCTGAGCGGAGTGCACCAGACTCTCCCCCACCTTGCCCAGGGGCTTAACGAAGCCCAGCTTACTGATGTCCTGGCTGCCCGCCGGCGTGAAGATAAAGGGTTCCAGCTGCTTTTCCAGCGCGTCGGCATCCCACTCCACCGGCTTGGTGAGACGGTAGAGAAGCAAATTTTTAAACCACATGGTGTTGTCCTGTTTCAGGCGGGTTGGATGGCTGGGCAGTGTATTGAGTTCTTATTCCAGTGGCAACCCAAAGCCGGGTTGTGGCCGTTGCCGATTTCGCAACGCCGCCTTCGAATCCCGCTCATTAGAAAGTGAAATGCTATTGAAACACGCAATAAATCTGTCACATGTCGCTGGCACACTGCGGCCAATTAAAAAGCAAATCCTACGTTTAAAGGAAAACTGAGATGAACTTGATCAAACCCTCTGTCATTGCCGCCGTGATCGCTTCTGCCCTGCCTGTGACTGCCGCTGCCGCTGACCCTGTTACCGTTTACGGTAAGCTGAACGTATCCGTGGACGCGTTCGATGTGGATGGTGACAGCACCACCGGCGTTCACTCCAACGCCTCTCGTCTGGGGGTCAAGGGGGCGTTTGAACTGGGCGCCGAACTGGAAGCGTTCTACACCATCGAGTACGAAGTGAACACCAGCGATGAAGACAAGGACAACTTCGAGGCCCGTAACCAGTTTGTCGGCCTGCGGGGGGTGTTTGGTGAAGTGTCTTTGGGCCGCAACGACACCATGCTGAAGAAATCTCAGGGCAAGGCGGATCTGTTTGGAGACCTGCAGGGGGACATTAAGCACCTGTTCAAGGGTGAAAACCGTATGGAACAGACCGTTACCTACCTGTCGCCTTCGTTTGCCGGCATCAAGTTCGGCGCCACCTACGTTGCCGAAGAGTCCGGCAGCCAGAAGAACGGCGACGACGGCTTCTCCGTCGCCGCCCTGTACGGCGATGCCAAGTTGAAGAAGTCTGCCTTGTTCGCTTCCGTTGCCTACGACACCGACGTTAAGGGCTTCGACAGCATCCTGCGGGCCACGGTTCAGGGCAAAATCGGCGATCTGAAACTCGGGGCGATGTACCAGGACCAGGAGCAAGCGGGTAAAGACAGCACGGACGGTTTCATGGTCAGTGCCGGCTACCAGTTGTCCGCGGTGACCCTCAAGGCTCAATACCAGGACATGGACACCAAGGGGGAAGCGATCTCTGCGGGGGCCGACTACAAGCTGGGTAAGCCAACCAAACTGTTCGCCTACTACACCCAGCGCGACCTGGAATCCGCCAACAGCGCGGATGACTACTTCGGCATCGGCCTTGAGCACAAATTCTGAGGATGGCGACGGTGGCAGTGTAGCGCACTGAAAAGGGGCCTTTAGGCCCTTTTTTTATTGAACCCGGCTGTCACCCAGTCATATTTCTGTCATATCATTGACCCATAATCACCTCAGTTTTTTCAGAGGAAGGACAGTGAAGGAAATGACTGCCCGCATCTTAATTGTTGAAGATGAATCTGCCATCCGTGACATGCTGACCTTTGTGTTAGAGCAACATGGCTTTCAAACTGTAAGTGCCGAGGATTTCGAACAGGGAGTTCAAAGACTGGCCGAGCCCTACCCGGATCTGGTGTTGCTGGACTGGATGCTGCCGGGAGGCAGCGGTATCCAGCTGGCCAAGCAGGTGCGCGGTCAGGAGCACACCCGCCGAATCCCCATCATCATGCTGACCGCCCGTGGTGAGGAGGAGGATCGGGTCCGTGGTCTGGAAGTGGGCGCCGACGATTACATCACCAAACCGTTTTCTCCTAAGGAGTTGGTGGCCCGCATCAAGGCGGTGCTCAGGCGCAGTGCGCCGACCCGGCTGGAGGAAGTGATTGAGGTACAAGGTCTCAAGCTGGACCCGGTCAGCCACCGGGTCAGTGTCGATGAGAGCCTGCTGGAGATGGGCCCGACTGAGTTCCGGTTACTGCACTTCTTTATGACTCACCCGGAGCGGGTCTACAGCCGCGAGCAGCTGCTGGATAACGTCTGGGGAACCAACGTGTATGTGGAAGATCGCACCGTCGACGTGCACATTCGCCGTCTGCGTAAGGCGATTCAGCTTAATGGTCACGACAGCCTGATTCAGACCGTTCGTGGAGCCGGCTACCGGTTCTCTACCAAGGGGTAACCGGTTGCCATAGAGATTGACCCATTGCGACGACAGCGTTAGCTTCGAGGCAATGGGTTTTTCGTTTCAGGACGCGTCACTCAACAAGGCTATTGACTGAATGTTTGAAGAGTACTCAGGTTACCGACTCGCCGGCCGTCTGGCTATCTGGTTCTCACTGTGGGGACTGGTGGGGCTGTTGTTGGACCAGGTCACCCTGCTGTTGCTGATCGGTACCTGGGTACTGCTGGGATACCACTATCGCCATCTGGCGCGGCTGGCCCACTGGTTGTGGAAAGATCGTCGCCTGACTCCGCCCCACGGCACTGGCAGCTGGGAACCGATCTTCAATGGCATCTACCGGCTGCAGGGGAAAAATCGCCGGCGTCGTTCGCAACTGGCACGACTGTTGTCCCGTTTCCGTGAGGGGGCTGAGGCCCTGCCCGATGCGGCGGTGGTGATGGGCCACGAGGGGCAGATCGCCTGGTGCAACAAGTTGGCGGAGCTGCACCTGGGGATTCACTGGCCTCAGGATGCGGGTCAGCGGATTGACAACCTGATTCGCTATCCGGCGTTTTCCAGCTACCTGCACAGCAACCAGTATGACGATCCCATTGAGATGACCTCGTCGGCGTCGGAATCCCGGCTGCTGGAGATTCGAATCATGGCCTACGGCGACAACCAGAAACTGCTGCTGGCCCGGGACGTAACCCGGCTGCGGCAACTGGAGGAGATGCGCCGGGATTTTGTGGCCAATGTGTCCCATGAGTTGAAGACGCCATTGACTGTGCTGCAGGGCTACCTGGAGATGATGGCCATGTCGCCGGCCATGGACGAAAAGCAGGTATCGGCGATGACGGATCAGACCCAGAGGATGAAGAGCCTGGTGGATCAACTGCTGACGCTGTCGAAGATTGAAGTGTCGACCCAGGTGGATCCGGAACACAGAATCGACATGACCGAGGTACTGAACCAGGTCCATGATGAAGCGCTGGCGTTGTCGGCGGGTAAGCATCAACTGGTGCTGGATATTGATCCCGGGCTGCATATGTACGGTGATGAACTGCAGATTCGCAGCGCCTGTGCCAACCTGGTACAAAACGCCGTGCACTATTCGCCGGCGGGTACCGAGGTTCGAATCAGTTGGCGCCGCCTTGGCGACGTGGGTCGTTTCGAGGTGCAGGATTGCGGTGAAGGGATTGCGCTGGAGCATATTCCCCGGCTTACGGAGCGATTCTACCGGGTCGATAGGGCTCGCTCCCGCCAGACCGGCGGCAGTGGCCTGGGACTGGCCATTGTTAAGCACGCCCTGAGTCATCACAACAGCCAGTTGGACATCCACAGCACTCCGGGTAAGGGAAGTCGCTTTGGCTTTTCCATTCCCGCCAACCTGATTGTGGTCCAACAGACTGAAAAGGCATGACTGTCATTTATGGATCATGTCGCAGTCACATAAGTGTCATCTTCGCGGTCGATACTGGCAGCCGTCAACGAAACCTGATTACGAAAAATACTGGAGTAATCCAAATGAAAATCAAACAACTTGCTAGTGCACTCGGCTTTGCTGCAGCCACCCTTTTCGCTTCGGCTACCTCTGCGGCCATCGATCCGGCCCTGGCAACCTACCAAAAGACCAGCGGTGTCTCTGGTAATTTTTCCTCTGTGGGTTCCGATACCCTGGCGAACATGATGACCCTGTGGGCGGAAGAGTTTAAGCGCCTGTACCCCAACGTGAACCCCCAGATTCAGGCCGCCGGCTCCTCAACGGCGCCACCGGCCCTGACCGAAGGCACCTCCCAGTTCGGCCCGATGAGCCGTAAGATGAAGCCAAACGAGGAGGAAGCCTTTGTGAAGCGCTTCGGCTATAAGCCAACGCCGGTACGCGTTGCCATCGACGCCCTGGCGGTGTTTGTTCACAAGGACAACCCCATTGACGGTTTGACCATCAAGCAGGTGGATGGCATCTTCTCCTCCACCCGCAAGTGTGGCGGCAAGGATGTGAACCGTTGGGGCGACCTGGGCCTGAGTGCCAGTTGGTCCGGCAAAGACGTGCAGCTGTACGGTCGTAACTCGGTATCCGGTACCTACGGCTACTTCAAGAAAAAAGCCCTGTGTAAAGGAGACTTCAAGGCCAGTGTCAACGAACAGCCCGGTTCCGCTTCCGTGGTCCAGTCTGTGTCCACCAGCCTCAATGCCATCGGTTACTCCGGTATCGGCTACAAGACCGCAGGCGTCAAAGCGGTGCCGCTGTCCAAGAAGGGCGGCAAGTTCATCGAAGCGTCCACTGCCAACGCCGCCAACGGCAGCTACCCTTTGAGCCGTTACCTGTACGTGTACGTGAACAAGCACCCCAACAAAGACCTGGATCCAATGACTCAGGAGTTCCTGAAATTTGTACTGTCCAAGCAGGGCCAGACCATCGTCGACAAAGACGGTTATGTGCCACTGCCTGAGGTGGTGGTTGCCAAGGACATGGCCAAGTTGGGCATCAAGCTGTAACGCTCGCCGAAGCCGAAAAAAACCGCCATAAGGCGGTTTTTTTGTGTTCTGTCCCAAGTGGTACCAAGGCCATCAACGCCGGCTCCGATGCTTCATTGCCATTGCAGTTTCCAGCCCAGCTCCGCCAGGTGCTGCTGCTCCTGCTCCAGATCCGCCACCAGCAGGTCGTCGTCGGATAGCTGGGCCGAAAACGTCAGCGTCAGGGTCTTGGCCTGCTGCTGTAACTGCGGCAGGACGATGTGATGACGGCGCCCCAGATGCAGCATGATCGACAGCCTCAGGGCGATCAGCAGCGGCCATAACTGGCTGTTGCTTAGCATCTGCAATTGTGGCGACGGGCAGCCGGTCAGTTTTTTACGCTGCCAGCGGACCAGGAAGGCCAGCAGACACTGCTCCTCGGTATTAAAGCCGGACAGGTTGGCGTTGCTGAGGATGTACTCGCCGTGTTTGTGGATGCCGCGGTAGTTTACCTGCAAGCCAATTTCGTGCAGGGCCGCGGCGTACTCCAGCCACCGTTCCAGCCGTTTCTTACCGACCTCAAACTGGCGGTACAGCTGCTGGGCACTGGCCTGAATGCGGGCGCTGTGGCGGGTGTCCAGCTGATAGCGTTGTTGCAGCGAGTGGATGGTTCTGGCCTGAATGTCCAGGTGCGACTGTTGATTGGCCAGTTCGCTCAGTACCCCTTCCCGCAGGGCAAACTCACTGTACTGCATCTGCTCGATCTCCAGTTGCCGAAAGCAGGCCAGCAGGATGGCCAGCCCGGATGGCAGCACCTTACGCCGCAGCTCGGCCAACTGTTCGAACGGCAACTGGTCGACATGATCGCAGTCGCCGATCTGCCGCGCCAATTGCTGCAGGGATTGGCGGTGGATCGGGGCGGAGAGATCGCCGTCATTGAGCAGCAGGGCGATGGCCTTGATGGTGCCTGAGCAGCCGATGGCGGCTTGAAAACCGGTGCGAAGATAACGCTGTTGCAACAGTTCCAGTTGCTGCTCGGCAGCCAGAATTGCCCGTTTCATCCGTTTGGACGACAGTTTTCCCTCGGGGAAGAACCGCGATTGAAAGCTGACGCAGCCCATGGACAGGCTCTCCAGTTCGATCGGAGTGTGTCCCTGGCCGATGATCAGCTCGGTGCTGCCGCCACCGATGTCGATCACCAGAGTCTGCTGCTCCACCACTTGGTTCTGGCAGACGCCGTGGAAGATCAGCCGCGCCTCTTCCCGCCCGGGAATCACCTCGATGGGGTGATCCAGAATGGCTCGGGCCTGTTCGATAAACTGGTAGCGGTTGGGGGCCTGACGCAGGGCATAGGTGGCGACGATGCGAATCTGGTCGAACTGCATTTCGCTCAGGCGCTGGCTGAACTGCTTCAGGCACTCCAGGCCGCGATCGATGGCGGCGGGACACAGGTTGCCGTCGTCGTCGCTGTCCTCTGCCAGCTGTACCCGCTGCTTCAGGCGGTGCATGGGCTGGATGTCGCCGGCGATCGCCCGGGCGATGCCCAGGTGAAAGCTGTTGGAACCGAGATCGATGGCCGCCAGGATGCGGCCGTCTGTGGTGTCTATTTTGGGGTCCATAGGCCGGGTGCCTTCAGGGTCAGTCGTTTTTCATAGTCGAATAGATAATCATAGATGGCGATCTGCGATCGGATTTTCTTTCGGTTACCCCGCTTCACGTAGTGGTTGCGCTGTTGCTTGTCCAGCACCCGCGCCTTGGTGGTGTCTTTGAACTGTAGGTCAAGGATGTCCAGAATCAGCTGTTTCAGTTCCGGTTGGTAGATGGGACAGCCCACTTCGATGCGTTTATCGATGTTGCGGGTCATCCAGTCGGCACTGGAGAGGAATACCCTGGGATTGCCCCCGTTGTTGAACACCATGATCCTTGGGTGTTCGAGGAAGCGATCCACCACCGAGATGGCGGTGATGTTGTCTGATACTCCTTTGACTCCCGGCTGCAGTGAGCACATGCCGCGAATGAGCAGCCGTATCTTGACGCCGTTGCGGGAGGCATCATACAGGCGCTTGATCAGCCCCTTATCCGCCAGGTTGTTGATCTTCAGGGTGATGCCAGAGGACTTGCCAGCCAGCTGGTTCTGAATCTCACGGTCAATCAGGCTGTACAGTTTACGGCGGGCGTCGTTGGGCGACACCAACAGGTGGTTAAACTTGAATTTCTTATAACTGTGTTCGATGAATTCAAACACGTTGTCGACCTCACTGCAGATCTCCTCGTGGCAGGTGAACAGGGCGAAATCGGTATAGATCTTGGCGGTCTTTTCATGGAAATTGCCGGTGCCGATGTGGGCGTAGTGCTTGAGCTGCCCCTGTTCCAGCCGTTTGATCAGTATCAGCTTGGAGTGGATCTTCAGGGTCGGAATACCAAAGTTGATGCGTACGCCATGATCGGTGAGGAATTTGGCCCACTCGATGTTGGCTTCTTCGTCGAAACGGGCCTGCAGCTCCACCACCACCGACACCTCTTTGCCGTTTTTTACCGCCTCGATCAGCGAGTGGACGATCTGCGAGTGCTTGGCGACCCGGTAGATGTTGATCTTGATGGAGCGTACCGCCGGATCGAAGGCGGCCTGACGCAGCATCTCGGTCACATGATTGAAGGTGTGATAGGGGTAATAGAGCAGGATGTCGCCGGCACGAATCGCCGCAAAGGTGTTGGCGTATTCGCTGAACTGGCGACTTCGCATCGGGGCGATCTTGGGGTTCTCCAGATAGGCCCGACCGGGATTGGGGAAGCCAATAAAGTCACGGAAGCAGTGATAGCGACCGCCGGGAATCATCGAGTCGATCCCGGCGATGCTGAGGTTGTCCTGTAGCATCTCCAGCATGTGCCTGGGCATCTCCCGGTCGTAGACAAAACTGACTGGCTCGGCGGTCAGTCGCTGCTTCAATCCGGAGGACATCTTCTCTAGCAGGCTCATCTCAATCTCATCGGACAGGTCGTATCCGGCGTCGCGGGTCAGTTTGATGGAGAAACACTCCACCGCATCGAAATCGAAAAAGCCGGTGAACACCTCTTCCAGGCAGTGGCGGATGATGTTGTCCAGCAGGATGAGGGTTTTGCGTTTTTTGCTGCCCTCGGCAGGCAGTTGCACAAAGCGGGGGACCTGCAGGGTCGGTACTTCGAGCAGGCAGTAGGTGATGCGTTCCCCTTTACGGATGCCAGCCACCAGATAGGTGGTACCGTCATTGAGACTGCGGGCCAGTTCAGTGTGTGGATCCACGATCAGCGGCACGATATGGCGGCGAATTCGTTCCCTAAAGTGGCGCTTGAGCCATTTGCCCTGCTCCTGACTGAGCTGTTTCTCGTTGACCAGGAAGATGTTACGTCGGGCAAGATCGTGGATCAGTTGCAGGTAGATGTCGTCAAACTTGGTCTGCAGTGCCAGCACCTTGGCGTTGATGGCCGCCAACAGAGCCCGGGCCTGCTCACCGCCGCCCTTGGATTCGTCGATGAGGATCTGGCGACGCACGTCCGCCACCCGTACCCGGAAGAATTCATCCTGATTATTGGAATAGATGCCCAGAAACCGCACCCGCTCGATGACGGGCACGCTGGGGTCAGCCGCTTCCTGCAGTACCCGTTCGTTAAACGCGAGCCAACTGAGCTCTTTGTCGGTATAGGGAAAATGGGATTGCGCAGACATCGTTTCCGTCCCTTACATTGAGTGTGCGCAGCATTCTCTGGCTGAAAAATGTCATCAAGATGAAATGTAGAACATTTTTGCCATGCTTTAGGTAATGCGTTGGTACTCCACCATCAGGTCATCACCCAGGGTAAACAGCGACTGCTCCATGCGATCCAGCTGCTCTTCATCCTGAGCGGTCAGCAGAATATTGAGGCGGAACAGCGGCACGCCGGTGTGATTGGCGGTATCCAGGTTACTTTCCAGTTGGTCGATGTTGGCCCGGTGCCCGCGAATGATTTCGGTGACGCTGGCGACGATGCCCGGGCGATCGTTGCCGATCACCTCCAGATGGAACTGCAGGCTGGGGGCGACCTTGGGGGTGACCCGTTGCAGCTCGATGCTCAGGCCACGAACTGTGCCCAGTTGTTGTTTCAGGGGCTGGAGATTGGCGGCGGGCACTTCCAGCTCGATGATGCCGGCGTAGCGATCGCCGATGCGGCGCAGGCTGGCATCCAGCCAGTTGGCCTGATTATCCTGAATGGCCTGGGCCAGGGTTTCGGTAATCCCCGGATAATCCTCGCCGATTACACTCAAAATCCACTTTTCCATACAGGCTCCTAAAACGAATTACGAAGGTCGGTGTAACACTAGTGTCATACAACAGACATATACTCCACACCAATTCAAAAACGACTGCTCCCACTTGTTAGAGGATATTGATGGAACAGACGATTGCTGACAAATACCGTGCAAGTCATCGGCGCCTGATCAAGGACCGGCTTGCGAGATACGGTGTCACCGCGGGCGGCATCATGGTGCTGATCGCCCTGTTACTGATCTTTTTCTATCTGCTCTATGTGGTAGCGCCGGTATTTAAAGGGGCCAGTCTGACCCCGGGGTTTACCACCACCTTAACGGGCACCGAATCGACGGTGCAACTGGGTACCGATGAGCAGCGTGAATACCTTTACCGTATCACGTCTTCTGGGGATGTTCAGTTTTTTTCATTAACATCCAATAACATGGATTCGACCTTGTCGATCCCCATGGCGCCGGGCATTCGTGTGACCGGCTTTTCCCGCAGCAACCCCTCTGAACGCAGTGCGGCGTTGGCACTTGATGATGGCAGTGTCTGGGTGGTTCAACCGGATTTTGCCATCAGCTACCCCAATGATGTGCGCACAGTGACGCCGCAGTTGCGCTATCCTCTCGGACCTGAAGCGCTGCAGCTGAGTGACGGCGAGGCGATTGATCAGCTGGTGTTTGCCGCCAGCGCGGAGGGCAGCACCTTTATCTGGAGTGACAGCGACTCCAATGATCTGGTGCTGACCCGAATGAGCGCCGAAGTGGACTTTCTCACCGATGAAGTGGAGTGGGCCCGTAATGACTACCCTCTGCCCAGCTCCTCCGAACCCATCAAAAAGCTGTTGTTGACCCCGGATCAGGCCCGGCTGTTTATTCTGGCGGGCAACCGGGTGACGGTGCTGAATGTCGAGGAGGGCGATTCCCCACACATCGAACAGGTACTGGAAGCGGCGGAATCCGGCGCCGTCATCAGCGATATTGAACTGCTGGCCGGCGCCAGCTCGCTGATGGTGGCCAACGACAACGGTGTGATCTCCCAATGGTTTCAGGTTGCCAGCAAAGAGGGGCGCCGCTTCGAGCGCATTCGTGAGTTTTCCTCCGGGGGCGACACCCGCAGCCTGGCCTCGGAGTTTTTTCGCAAGAGCTTTGTGGCCGGCACCGCCGACGGCCAGATGCGGTTGTTCTACACCACCAGCGAGAACATGCTGCTGAGCGAATCCTTTGGTGATACGCCGGTGACCCTGATGGCTTTTTCACCAAGGGGCAATGGTCTGGCGATTCAGTCCGGTAACCAACTCCGGTTCGCCTCACTGGACAATGCCCACCCGGAAGTGTCCTGGAGTGCCCTGTGGCAGAAGGTCTGGTATGAGGGCTATCCCGAGCCGGCCTACGTGTGGCAGTCCACCTCGGGTTCCGACGATTTTGAAGCCAAGCTGAGCCTGATGCCGCTGGCCTTCGGAACTCTGAAGGCGGCGTTGTACGCCATGCTGTTCGCCACGCCCCTGGCTCTGGCCGGCGCGGTGTACACCGCCTACTTCATGTCGGGTCGGGTACGTAGCATTGTCAAGCCCACCATCGAGATCATGGAGGCTCTGCCGACGGTGATTCTCGGCTTTTTGGCGGGCTTGTGGCTGGCGCCACTGGTGGAGGACAACCTGCCGGGCATCTTTATGCTGATGCTGTCATTGCCGTTGTCGGTGCTGCTGGCGGCCCTGTTATGGAACTGCCTGCCGCGCAACCTTCAAAGTTCCCGCTGGGGTGAGCTTCGTGAATTGATGCTGGTGCCCTTTCTGTTGCTGGTGGGCTGGGGCGCCATGTCGCTGAGCCCGGCGGTAGAGACGATCTTTATGGACGGCGATGCCCGTCGCTTTGTGACCAATGAGCTGGGCATCACCTTCGATCAGCGTAATGCCCTGGTCGTCGGCATTGCCATGGGGTTTGCGGTCATTCCGACCATCTTCTCCATTGCCGAAGACGCGGTGTTCTCGGTGCCCCGACACCTGGTGAACGGTTCGTTGGCGCTGGGTGCGACCACCTGGCAGACCCTGACCCGGGTGGTGATGCTGACGGCCAGTCCAGGCATCTTCTCTGCGGTGATGATGGGGGTTGGCCGGGCCGTGGGGGAAACCATGATCGTACTGATGGCCACCGGTAACACCCCGCTGATGGAGTGGAACCTGTTTGAGGGGATGCGCACGCTGTCCGCCAACATCGCCGTTGAGATGCCGGAATCGGCCATTGGCAGTTCCCATTATCGGGTATTGTTCCTGACGGCCTTTGTGCTCTTTATCTTCACCTTTATGTTCAACACGTTGGCCGAGTTTGTCCGTCAGCGGTTGCGTGATAAGTACAGCACCCTGTAATGGAAGGGAATAAGACAATGGGTAAGTGGTTTAAATCGGGCTCTCCCTGGATCTGGATGACGGCGGGTGCCGTCAGCCTAAGCTTGATTGCGGTGCTGGGATTGTTGTTGATGATCGCCTGGAAGGGGTTGGTGTATTTCTGGCCTTCGCCGGTGCATCAGTTCGATCTTGAGGTGAACAACGGCCAGATCGAGCGCGTCATCGGTGAGATCTACGATCGGGAGCAGGTGCCACTGGAGCGGTTGCAGCAGTCGGGCATCGACATTGAGGTGGAGGGCGAGTTCATTACCCGTTACCTGGTGAAGACCGGCAACCGAGAGTATGTGCCACTGGACTTCCGTTGGATCATCGAGCCGACCATTCAGGCGCAGACGCTGCCGGATGACATTGCGGTGTTTGAGCGCAACAAGAACGGCAACTTCTATGGCTACCCGGTGGAGCTGATCTTTGACGGCAAACGCTACGATGGAGAGGCTCTCAAGCCGCAGTTGGCACTGGCCATCGACAAGACCGCCGAACTGCATGAGCAGGCGGAAGAGCTACAGAAAGTGGACATTGGCCGCATCAACTACCAACTGGAGCGCCTGCGCCTGGATGAGCGTAAGCTGGAGCTGAACAACCAGTTGACCGCTCAGGCGCTGGCGGATCTCGATGCCAAGCGTAACGCCTTGAACCAGGAGTATCGGGTACTGGAGAAGCAGCTGTTTGATCTGCGCGATCAGGCAGCCGAGGATGCCATCGTGGTGCGGGACATGCGTGGTGAGCGGGTGACCCTGCCGATGGACAGCGTGCTGGATGTGGCCTACCCGAACCAGCTGGGCCTGATGGGCAAGGTGGGCCACTGGCTCCATGCCATCGGCAAGTTTGTCAGCGACGATCCGCGGGAAGCCAACACCGAAGGCGGGGTGTTCCCGGCCATCTTCGGTACCGTGTTCATGGTGCTGCTTATGGCGGTGATTGTGACGCCATTTGGCGTGATTGCGGCGGTGTACCTGCATGAGTACGCGGCCAAGAACGGTCTGACCCGGCTGATTCGAATCGCGGTGATCAACCTCGCCGGTGTGCCCTCTATCGTGTACGGCGTGTTTGGATTGGGGTTCTTCGTTTACATGGTGGGCGGCTCACTGGATGAGCTGTTCTATCCGGAAGCGCTGCCAAACCCGACCTTTGGTACCCCCGGGGTGATCTGGTCGGCTTTGACCCTGGCAATTCTGACTCTGCCGGTGGTGATTGTCTCTACCGAGGAGGGCTTGTCCCGAATCCCCAGCAGTGTTCGCCATGGTTCACTGGCGCTGGGGGCCACCAAGGCCGAGACCCTGTGGCGGATCATCCTTCCCATGGCCAGCCCGGCGATCATGACCGGCCTGATCCTGGCGGTGGCCCGTGCTGCCGGCGAGGTGGCACCGCTGATGTTGGTGGGGGTAGTGAAACTGGCGTCGACCCTGCCGGTGGACGGCAACTGGCCATACGTCCACCTGGATCGTAAATTTATGCATCTGGGCTTTCACATCTATGATGTGGGCTTCCAGAGCCCGAACGTGGAAGCGGCAAGACCGCTGGTGTACGCCACCTCGTTCCTGTTGGTCAGTGTCATTGTGGCGCTGAACCTGACTGCCATCGGGGTGCGAAACCACCTGCGTGAAAAATTCCGTTCCCTGGAACACTAAGCCGAGAGAATGACCATGATTGCAATTGAAGCCCTGAACAAATCCTCGGCGCCGCTGGATCTGAAACAGCTGTCGCCAGAGATGACTGCCTTCGACATCGACAACCTGAACCTGTACTACGGCGACAAGCAGGCGCTGTCGGGCATCACTATGAAGATTCCGCGCAACCAGGTTACCGCTTTCATCGGCCCGTCAGGCTGTGGTAAATCCACCCTGCTGCGTTGTTTGAACCGCATGAACGACCTGGTGGACAGCTGCCGGGTGGACGGGAAAATCCTGCTCGACAATGATGACATCTACGGTCGCCATGTGGACGTGGCCTCGCTGCGTCGCAATGTAGGCATGGTGTTCCAGCGCCCCAATCCGTTTCCCAAATCCATCTATGAGAACGTGGTGTATGGTCTGCGCCTGCAGGGAATCAACAACCGCCGCGATCTGGACGAAGCGGTGGAGCGCTCCCTGAAAGGCGCCGCCCTGTGGGACGAGGTGAAAGACCGGTTGCATGACAACGCCTTCGGCTTGTCCGGTGGTCAGCAGCAGCGTCTGGTGATCGCCCGCGCCATCGCCATTGAGCCGGAAGTGCTGTTGCTGGATGAGCCGACGTCGGCCCTGGATCCCATCTCCACCCTGACCATCGAGGAGCTGATTCACACCCTCAAAGATCAGTTCACCGTGGTGATTGTGACCCACAACATGCAGCAGGCGGCCCGAGTGTCGGATCAGACCGCGTTCATGTACATGGGCGAGTTGATCGAGTACGCCGACACCAATACTCTGTTTACCACCCCAGCGAAGAAAAAGACCGAAGATTACATCACCGGTCGTTACGGATAAGGATTGTAGGCAATGGATAACAATAACTTGGGAAAACACATCTCCGGTCAGTTCAATCTGGAGCTGGAGGATGTCCGCAGCCAAGTGATGGCCATGGGCGGGTTGCTGGAGCAGCAACTCCATGACGCGTTGCACTCCCTGCAAACCGGGGATCAGGATTTGGCCAAGAAGGTGATGGCCACGGATCGCAAGATCAACGCCATGGAAGTGGCCATCGATGAGGAGTGCACCCGCATCATTGCCAAGCGCCAGCCGGCGGCGTCGGATCTGCGTCTGGTGCTGGCCATCTCCAAAACCACTGCCGATCTGGAACGCATCGGTGATGCCTGTGTGCGGGTCGGCCGCACCGTATTGGAGACTAAGGGCGGCAGCCGTAAAGGCACGCTGGTGTCCATGGAAGCCATGGGCCGGCATGCGGCGCGGATGCTGCATGAAACCCTGGACGCCTTTGCCCGCATGGATGTGGATGCGGCGTTCCGCATTCACAAGGAAGACGTCAAGGTCGATGGTGAGTACGAAGCGGTGATTCGCCAGCTGATGACCTTCATGATGGAGGATCCCCGCTCCATTCCTGGCATTCTCGATGTGCTATGGGCGGCCCGGGCACTGGAGCGCATCGGCGACCGTTGTCAGAACATCTGTGAATACGTCATCTATTTCGTCAAAGGCAAAGACGTTCGCCATATGGACACCGACGATATGGAAGACCTGCTGCGCTAAGTCGCTGGTGGCAGCCTACAACCGGGCCTGGCCCGGTTTTTTTGTGCCTTCGGACCGGTTTTTACATCATCAGTTCGGTAGGCGTTGGGCGAGAGGGTAACACCGCCGCTCGGCGGGGAGTAACTCCCCGATCACCTCTGCGGATTTAATTTATTGGCTCTAGTTGTCCCAGATGGCGCCAGTGGTTGATTACCGCTTCGGCGATGGTGAGCTGCAGCTCCTGGGGAGGCTCAGGCAGATGTGCCAGCGGGTAGTAGCCCTCTTTGCCCGCGGCGGTATAACCGGTAGAGACGCCGATGTACTGACGCCGTGGCTCGACATCGACCCAGTGTCCCTGATGACGGCACTGCAGCCGTACGATGCGCTGGCCCATCTCGGCCTCGGCATCATAGTGGAATTTCAGTCCCCAGACGTAAGGGTAGCTGCCGGTTCCGGTGCCGACTACCCCGTTGTTGAGGGCATTGTTGATGGCCGACTCCAGGGTGGCGCTTAAGGCATCGCCGCGAACCCGGTATTTGACCACGCCGATGGCAAAAGGGGCCAGGGTGCCGGCGATCCAACCGGCACTGATTGGGCCCGGACTGATGGAGGCCCGGGTGCCGCCGGCATTGTGCAGGCCGAAATCCACCTGGTGTCCTAACTGCCTGGCCTGCCAGCGCATGGCTCTGGCCAGCATCGGTGCTACCTGGCTGCCACCCTGGTCATCGGGGATTCTAAGGTGGCGCAGTGGCTGTGGTGCCCGGGCAATGATGCGCTGTTCAAACTCCAGCAGGGCCGGTTTGTAGTGTTGCTGCAACAAGGTCTGCAGGGTCGCATCGTTGTCCACCAGGGTAACGTTGGCTTGCTGGCCCAGGTAGTTGAGGGCGCGCTCCTTTTGTGCCGGCGCCAGAGGCTGGTGGCCCTCGGGGTCTGAACTGAGCGCCTGCCCCACCAGCAGGGCGTTGCCGCCATCGACACGCCTGAGGATGCCGTCGGCATCCAGATCCAGCTGAAGTTGCCCCAGAAACAGGGCGTTGCTGCCGGCCTGAACCACGGCGGTGTTGTTGATGACCACGGCGTAGTGATCTCGTCCGCCGAGCCCCAGGTTGTGAAAATCTCCCTGCAACACGTGGGTGTGGCCGCCAATGATGGCGGCCACACCGTCCAGCTGTTCGGCCAGCTGCAGATCCCGATCGTAGCCCAGATGACTGAGAATGAGGATTTTGTTGATGCCCGCGTGCTCGATGGCGTCGATGGTGGCCCGGGCCACCTCCAGACTGGAGTGAAACAGGGTGTCGCTGTCGGCACAGGCCAGCTCATGCATGTTGTCCAGCGTCAGCCCGAACAGAGCCACTGGCTCGCCGTCCAGCTGTTTGACCAGGTAACGGCCCCGGGCCTGCTGTGGATCGTAGTCGAGCAAATTAGCCAAACCGCGCATGGGGTTGGTTTTGTCGGGGCGTTCCTGGCTGAGGTCCATATTGGCCGCCAGCACTGGAAACTGCAGCCGCTGGACAAAGGTCGACAGTAGCGGGTTGCCCAGATCGAACTCGTGATTGCCCAACACCATGGCGTCCAGATCCAGCTGGTTGTTGAGGATGGCATTCAGGCGGCCCTTGTAATGGGAGAAGTACAACGAGCCCTGAAAGCAGTCGCCGGCGTGCAGCGCCAACAGTTGCCGGCCGGTGCGCCTGGCCTGTGCCCTGGCTTGGTTCAGGGCGCTCGACAGGCGGGGGTAACCACCGCAGGGGGCGTATACCTGCCCCAGTTGTGGCAGAGTCAGGGCCAGGGTGGTCGGGTCAAACTGGGAGTGGGTATCGTTGATGTGGGCGAGGGTCAGGCGCAGGGGGCGGTGGCTGGACATGGTACTCCTAGAGGGCGCCAACAGGCGCGGGACGGCAGACCGGATAATTATACTCCGATTCCGCGCTGGAACGAGTGCCGGGGTCGGAGATTTTTATTGTCGATCGCCGCAGCCAAGGCTGGTGTTTACCGATGACGCTGGCTATAATTCGCTCCAAATTTCGGGGGAGTAGTCGCTCTGCGCTAAAGCAGGGGGCAGTGTCAACATCCTCAGCCTGTCGGCTTGGCACTGTCGGCGTAATCCACAACCTTGTGGCATTACGGATTGATGAGACTCGAACAGCTTAACTCCGGCGAGGGCAGGGGGTGAGGTGTTCGTGTGCATGGCCCTCGGAGTGTGTTAATCGTGTCTTTTCTGTTTCTTCCCCTAATGGCCGTCATCGGTGGCTTTATCGTGCTGACTTTCAGTGCCGATCGTCTGATTGCCGCTGCCGCGACCCTGGCTAAGCATATGGGGCTGTCCATTGTCTTTATCGGTATGACCATTGTCGCCTTTGGCACTTCGGCGCCGGAGCTGCTGGTGAGCGCTGTGGCCGCATTCAATGGCGCCGAAGGTCTTTCAGTGGGGAATGCCATCGGCTCCAACATCATCAATACCGGCCTGGTGCTCGGGCTCTGCGCCCTGGTGACGCCGCTGATGATCAGCCGACGCTTTCTCAAGCGGGAGTTTCCCATCCTGCTGCTGGTGATGACCTATGCCGTACTGGTGCTGATGGGCGGATCTCTGGGGTGGCCTCAGGGACTGGCGCTGCTGGGGGCGATGATCGTCTATGGCATCTACCTCGGGCGCAGCCATAACAGCGACGAGGAGCTGGAGGTGGAGTTCTTGCAGGTTGGTCAAGGGCGCGCCGTGGCGGAGACCGTGCTGATGCTGGTACTGCTGCTCTCCAGTTCCCAGGTGATGGTGTGGGGCAGTGTCGAGCTGGCCCGGGCCTTTGGGGTCAGTGAGCTGGTGATCGGCCTGACGGTGATCGCCTTCGGTACCAGCCTGCCAGAGCTGGCGGCGGCGGTGGCCGGAGTGCGCCGGGGCCTGTATGACATGACCCTGGCCACCGTGGTGGGCTCCAACATCTTCAACCTGCTCGGGGTATTGGCGTTTCCCGGGTTGATCGGCGACGGTATGACCCTGCCTGAGCAGGTGATGGCCAGGGACGTGCCGGCGATGTTTGCCCTGACCCTGATCCCAGGGTTGTTCTTCCTGCTGGCCCGTTACCGTCACGGCCGGGCGCCCTATGTGCCCATGAACCGGCTGGCGGGGGCTCTCTTGCTTATTGGCTTTGCGGGATACATGGGACTGCTTACTCTGGAAGTGCTGTCACAAGCGTAAAAAAATTGATCAATTCAGTAAGTTGAAACTTGGTCAATAGATGAGCTGTGATATGCTCATGGAAGTTGCAAGTATGCAGATTTCCAAGGGTAAGGAGCAGCTCTATGAGAGGGATAGCCTGGTTAGGTTTCGTGTCGTTGGCCCTGTTGGGAGGCTGTAACCAGGCCACCACGGCCCCTCCTCCGCCTCCCCCCAGTGTCACCACCACCACGGTGGCCTTGAAGCCGGTGACCTACAGCATGGAATACGTGGGCCGGACCCAGGCCAGCGAGGATGTGAGCATCCAGGCCCAGGTGTCAGGTCCCATGCTCAAACGCCACTTCATCGAAGGGGACCATGTGGAGCAGGGGGCGCTGCTGTTTGAAATTGATCCGGCCCCCTACCAGGCGGAGCGTGCCCAGGTGGCCGCCGAGCTGCAGAGGGCCGTCGCCGCTCGTGATGTGGCGATCCTCAACTGGCGCCGGGGCAAGAAACTGTTGCCTGACGGCATGATCTCCGCCACCGACATGGACTCTCTCACCGCCAACAAGCTGCAGACAGAAGCCCAGGTGGTGCAGGCACAGTCCGCCCTGGAGGCCGCCGAGCTCAAGCTCTCCTACACCAAGGTGAGTGCCCCCATCGCTGGCAAGATCTCCACTGCGCTGATCTCTCAGGGGGATCTGGTCAACCTGCAGCAGGACCTGGCCACTCTGGTTCAGGTGGACCCCATCCGGGTCATCTTTCGGGTCTCCGCCCGGGAGATGTCCAACGCCTACCGGGTGATGCAGGAAAACCCCAATGCGTTGCCGAGGCTGGAGGAACTGATTCTCTATCTCAGGCTGCCCAACGGCGATGAGTATGCCCACCAAGGTAAGGTGGACTACGTTTCCAACCGGGTGGATGCCGCCACCAGCACGGTGGAACTGCGAGCCACCTTCCCCAACCCCGATGAGTTTGTCCTGCCCGGTACCTATGTCACCCTGGTGGTGAAGGCGCCGGAGACCGAGATGGCGTTGCTGGTGCCCCAGGCCTCGGTGCAGCAGGATCAGCAGGGGCGCTATGTCTTCGTGGTGGGGGCCGGGAACAAGGTGGAGAAACGCCTGGTGACCCTGGGTCAGCAGTTCGGCATCGACTGGGAGGTTCGAGACGGCCTCAAGGATGGCGAAAAGGTGGTGGTGGAAGGCTTGCAGAAGATCCGCCCCGGGGTGGAGGTCAAGGCCACCGAGCGCAGTGCTACTCCCTTTAACCAGGGCTAGGGGGCAACATGATCAGTCGCTTTTTTGTCTTCAGGCCCAAGTTTGCCTTCGTTATCTCCATCATCCTGACGCTGTCGGGGCTGTTGTCGATTCCACTGTTGCCGGTGGCCGAGTTTCCCGATGTGTCACCGCCGCAGATCAACGTGACCACCAGCTTCTCGGGCGCCAGTGCCGAGGTAGTGAAAGATACCGTGGCACAGGTGATCGAAGCCGAGGTCAACGGGGTGGAGGATATGATCTACATGTCCTCCAAGTCCGCCAACGACGGCAGCTACTCCCTGACGGTGACCTTCGAGGTGGGCACCAACGCCGACGACGCCCAGGTGAACGTTCAGAACCGGGTACAGCAGGCGCTGCCCAGGCTGCCTGAGACGGTGACCAAGCAGGGGGTGAGGGTGAAGAAACAGAGCCCCAACTTCCTGATGCTGGTGAACCTGGTGGCGCCTCAAGGCAGCCTGGATTCCCTGTTTCTCACCAACTACGCCACTCTGAATGTGAAGGATGTGCTGGCCCGTCAGGGCGGGGTGTCCGAGGTGCAGATCATCGGTGGTCTGGATTACGCCATGCGGATCTGGCTGGATCCGGACCGAATGGCGGCCCTGGCGATCACCGCCAGTGATGTGCAGGCGGCTCTACAGGAGCAGAACATTCAGGTGCCGGCGGGGCGCATCGGCTCCGCCCCCATCTCCCGGGATCAGCAGTTTCAGCTGAGCCTGCAGACCCGGGGCCGGCTGGTTGAGGTGGAGGAGTTTGAGCAGGTGGTGCTGCGCTCCAATGAGGACGGCTCCAAGGTGGTGATTGGGGATATCGCCCGGGTAGAGTTGGGATCCCAGACCTACGATGCCCAGGGACAGCTCAACAATGCACCCAGTGCCATTATTGCCATCTACCAGAGTCCGGATGCCAACGCCCTGGAGGTAGCCCAGTCGGTACGCGAGCAGATGGCTCTGCTCAGCCAGAACTTTCCCCAGGATATGGAATACACCATTCTCTACGACACCACCGAGTTTGTGACTGTCTCCATCAAGGAGGTGGTGCAGACGCTGTTTATCTCCATCGCCCTGGTGATTGCGGTGGTGTACCTGTTCCTGCAGGATTTTCGCGCCACCCTGGTTCCGGGGATCGCCATTCCGGTTTCCCTGGTGGGTACCTTTGTATTCCTGCTGGTGGGGGGGATGACCATCAACACCATCTCCCTGTTTGCCCTGATCCTGGCCATCGGCATCGTGGTGGATGATGCCATCGTGGTGGTGGAGAACGTCAGCCGCATCATGGCGGAGGAGGGGCTGGATGCCAGGGCGGCCACCATCAAGGCGATGGAGGAGGTCACCGGTCCGGTGGTGGCCACCACCCTGGTGCTGTTGGCGGTGTTTGCCCCCACGGCGGTGATGCCGGGAATCACCGGGCAGATGTACGCCCAGTTCTCGGTGACCATCTGTGTAGCGGTGTTGATCTCCTCGGTGAACGCCCTGACGCTGTCCCCGGCGATCTGTGCCTCGGTGCTCAAGGCACCAGAGCCCAAGACCACCGGCCCCTTCGGCGCCTTTAACCGCAACTTCGACAAGTTGACTCTGGGGTACAGCGGCTGGGTTGGGATCCTGATCCGTCGCAGCGCTCTGGCGATGCTGGCCTTTGTGGCCGCTATCGGCACCACCGCCTGGCTGGGGGCCTCGCTGCCCACCGGCTTTGTGCCGGCGGAAGATAAGAAATCCTTCCTGGTCGATGTTCAGTTGCCCAATGGTGCCTCTCTCAACCGAACCGAGGAGGCGATGGCGCAGATGGTGGAGCAGACCCTGGCTGTGCCCGGGGTCAACAGCGTCATCCACGCCTCTGGCTTCTCGGTCCTCTCCGGCTCGGTCTCCTCCAATGGGGGGCTGTTGGTGGTGGTCTTGGAGGACTGGGATGAGCGTCAGGCGCCGGAGTTGACTGACAAGGCGATCATGCGTCAACTGCAGGGGCTCTACGCCCAGAATCCGCTGCTTCAGGCGATGGTGTTTGCCCTGCCGCCTCTGCCCGGTGTGGGTAACGTCGGCGGTTTCGAGTTTGTGTTGCAGGACACCATGGGGCGCAGCGCCGCTGAACTGGCCCAGGTGATGCGAGGGCTGATCATCGAAGCCAATGGTCGTCCTGAGATCGCTATGGCGTTTAGTAATTTCCGTGCCGATACGCCTCAGCTGTTCGTGGATGTGGACAGAAACCAGGCCAAGGCCCTGGGTATTCCGCTGACCGAGGTGTTCTCCACACTGCAGACTCAGCTGGGCGGAAACTACGTCAACGACTTCAACCGTTTTGGCAAGGTATTCCGGGTCATGCTGCAGGCGGAGGAGGAGTATCGCAACTCCGACCGGGACATTGCCCGCTTCTATGTACGTACCGGCCAGGGGGAGATGGTGCCTCTTTCTACCCTGATACGAGTGGAGCCGATCCTGGGCCCTGAGGTGGTCAACAACTACAACCTCTATGGTTCAGCGGTGATCAACGGCATCCCTGCCCCGGGTTACAGTTCCGGTGAGGCGGTGGCGGCCATGGAGCAGGTGGCGGCGGGTAACCTGCCTGCGGGCTACAGCTTCAGCTGGACCGGCCAGACCTACCAGGAGATCAAGGCGGGGAACCTGGCGCCGTTGATTTTCAGCCTGGCACTGGTGTTCACCTACCTGTTCCTGGTGGCGCAGTACGAAAGCTGGACCATCCCGCTGGCGGTGATGTTGGCGGTGCCGGTGGCGATACTGGGGGCCTTTACCTATGTGTGGCTGGCGGGAGCCGAGGTCAACCTCTATACCCAGATTGGTCTGGTGTTGCTGATCGGGCTGGCATCGAAGAACGCCATCCTGATTGTCGAGTTTGCCAAGCAGCAGCGGGAGGGGGGCAACGGTATTGTCGAGTCCGCCGTCACCGCAGCCAGGATGCGGTTCAGGGCGGTATTGATGACGGCGTTCTCCTTTATTCTGGGGGTATTGCCTCTGGTGGTGGCGACCGGCGCCGGTGCAGAGAGTCGCAACAGCCTGGGCTATGCGGTATTTGGCGGCATGCTGATGGCCGGGGTGGTCGGCACCCTGTTGGTACCGGTATTCTATTACCTGCTGCAAACCATGAGAGAAAAGGTCAAAGCCAGCGTCATTAAGGCGGGCTGAGGCTGCTGTTACTTTAGAGGACGTCCACCAAGCCGCAGATTCAGGTCTGCGGCTTTTTTGTGGTTTCCCTGGTAGCGGCGGCTGCTCTGTACTGTGGTTAAGATGTTATCTTTCGTCACACGCATTCAGATTTTTTGATGAAAGTCTCACCCCTTCAATTTGACAGCCCCTCGAGTCGATGTTGGGTCTCGGTCGCCCTTGGTTGCATATTTTCTAAATAAATCAATGCTATAACTGCAAAAATGTAGATAGTTAATTTTTTTGAATAAATTAATCATTCCGCATCGATTCATCACTAAATATCAATTATTGGCATTTTTGTCCTTCGAAAGATTTCTTTTGTAGTAAAGCAACTACAAAATTAGACCTTGGTGTAATACGACCTTAGTCTAAATTGAATCAATCAATTAAAACTGCCGTTTAAAGTGTTTGTTCTAACTGAAAGTTGTTTTTTATCAGGTGTTTATTATTGGTATGTAAAAAAACCATGAATTGGCTATTGATCTTTAAATGGGGCTGGTGCAGGTTTAATACAGGTCGCTTAGGGCAAAACTTAACCAGGAATCGTCTAAACTGGTGGCTGGGTTAGGTGGTTTTATAGTTACAAATGAAAGTTGCACTGGAGGTGCGTCATATGAGCCAGGTTACAGAGTTAGCGCAAGGGATTCAGGTTATCGGCCCTCAAAAGCCGGAATACAAAGCGATTTTGTCTGAAGAGGCTCTGGCATTTGTGGCAGAGCTGGGCAGTCGATTTGCGCCGGCGATCAATCAGCTGCTGGCGGGGCGGGAAGCGCGGCAGGCCATTGTCGATGCCGGCCAGTTGCCCGACTTTCTGCCTGAGACCAAAGACATCCGCGATGGTGACTGGAAAATTCTCGGCATTCCCGATGATCTGAAGGATCGCCGGGTCGAGATCACCGGCCCGGTGGACCGTAAGATGATCATCAATGCCCTCAATGCCCGGGTGAAGGTGTTTATGGCCGACTTCGAAGACTCTCTGGCACCGAGCTGGGAAAAGGTGATCGAAGGGCAGCAGAACCTTAAGGACGCCGTAGAGGGCACCATCGAGTTCACCAATCCAGGCAATGGCAAGCACTACCAGCTGAATGAGGACCCGGCGGTGCTGATCGCCCGCGTCCGAGGTCTGCACCTGAAGGAAAATCATATCCTGTTTGACGGCCAGCCGCTGCCGGGGGCGTTGGTGGACTTCGCCCTGTACTTCTATCACAACTACCTAACCCTGTTGAAAAAGGGCTCCGGTCCCTATTTCTACATTCCCAAGCTGCAGAGTCATCTGGAGGCGCGTTGGTGGGCTCAGGTGTTTGCCTTCACCGAGGAGCGGTTCTGTCTTCAGCCGGGCACCATCAAGGTGACCTGCCTGATTGAGACCCTGCCGGCGGTGTTCGAGATGGATGAGATCCTGTATGAACTGCGCAACAACATCGTGGCACTGAATTGCGGCCGTTGGGATTACATCTTCAGCTACATCAAAACCCTGCGTAACCATTCTGATCGAGTATTGCCGGACCGGCAACAGGTCACCATGGAGAAGCCGTTCCTGTCGGCGTACTCACGCCTGCTGATCAAGACCTGTCACAAGCGGGGCGCACTGGCCATGGGCGGCATGGCGGCCTTCATTCCAGCTAAGGATCCGGAGCTGCAGCAGAAGGTGCTGGACAAGGTGACTCAGGATAAAGAGCTGGAAGCCCGCAATGGCCACGACGGCACCTGGGTGGCTCACCCCGGTCTGGCGGACACCGCTATGGGGGTGTTCAACGAGTTTATCGGGCCGGAGATGGACAATCAGCTGCACATCAGCCGCGATGTGGATGCCCCCATCACCGCCAAAGAGTTGCTGCAGCCCTGTGAGGGGCAGGCCACCGAAGCCGGCATGCGGGCTAACATTCGCATCGCGGTGCAATACATCGAAGCCTGGATCACCGGTAATGGTTGTGTGCCCATCTACGGATTGATGGAGGACGCCGCCACTGCCGAGATCTCTCGAGCCTCCATCTGGCAGTGGATCAAGCACGGCAAGAGCCTGGACAACGGCCAGTTGATCACGCCGGCCCTGTTCCGCTCCATGCTGGAGCAGGAGTTGAAGGTGGTTCGCCAGGAGCTGGGGGAGGAGCGGTTTGATCACGGCGCCTTTGAGCAAGCCTCCACTCTGTTTGAGGAGTTGACCACCTCGGATGAGCTGGCCGACTTCCTGACGCTGCCGGGCTATCAGATTTTGACGCAAGAAACGATTTCTTAAGAAGCACTGAATTTCAAGGAGTATGAATATGTCCACCTATCAATCTGACATCGACACCGCGGCGACGCTGATCGAGTCACAGGGCAACGCATGGAACGCCATCAGCCCGGAATACGCTGCCCGCATGAAGGCCCAGAATAAATTTAAGACCGGCCTGGACATTGCCAAATACACCGCCGGCATTATGCGTGCCGATATGGAGCGCTACGACAATGACCCGACTCAGTACACCCAGTCGCTGGGCTGCTGGCACGGTTTCATCGGTCAGCAGAAGATGATCTCCATTAAGAAGCATTTTAACAGCACCGATCGTCGCTATCTGTACCTGTCCGGATGGATGGTGGCGGCCCTGCGCTCTGACTTTGGCCCTCTGCCGGATCAGTCGATGCACGAGAAGACCTCGGTGGCGGGGTTGATCGAGGAGCTGTACACCTTCCTGCGCCAGGCCGACGCCCGTGAGCTGGGTGGGTTGTTCCGCAACCTGGATGATGCCAAGGCCGCCGGCGATGCCAGCAAAGCCGCCCAGATTCAGTCTCAGATTGACAACCATCAGACTCACATTGTGCCGATTGTGGCCGACATCGATGCCGGTTTTGGTAATGCGGAAGCCACCTACCTGCTGGCCAAGCGGATGATCGAAGCCGGTGCCTGCTGTATCCAGATTGAGAATCAGGTGTCGGACGAGAAACAGTGTGGTCATCAGGATGGTAAGGTCACCGTGCCTCATGAAGACTTCCTGGCCAAGATTCGAGCCGTGCGTTACGCCTTCCTGGAGTTGGGTGTGGACGACGGCGTGATTGTGGCCCGCACCGACTCGCTGGGCGCCGGCCTGACCAAGCAGATCGCCATTACCAACGAGCCAGGGGATCTGGGTGATCAGTACAACAGCTTCCTGGACGGCGACTACGTCAACAGCGCCGATGACATTAAAAATGGCGACGTGGTGGTGAAGGCCAACGGCAAGCTGCTCAAGCCTAAGCGCCTGGCCAGCAACCTGTTCCAGTTCCGTAAAGGCACCGGTGAAGACCGGGTGGTTCTGGATTGCATCACCTCACTGCAAAACGGTGCCGACCTGCTGTGGATTGAAACCGAGAAGCCGCACGTGGGTCAGATCGCCGCCATGGTGAACCGCATCCGTGAAGTCGTTCCCAATGCCAAGCTGGTGTACAACAACAGCCCGTCGTTCAACTGGACCCTCAACTTCCGTCAGCAGGTGTTTGATGCCATGCAGGAAGCCGGTGAAGACGTGTCGGCCTATGATCGTGCCAACCTGATGAGTGCCGAGTACGACAGCAGCGAACTGGCGACCAAGGCCGATGAAAAGATTCGTACCTTCCAGGCCGATGCGGCCCGGGAAGCGGGAATTTTCCATCACCTGATCACCCTGCCGACGTACCACACCGCGGCTCTGTCTACCGACAACCTGGCCAAGGAATACTTCGGTGAGCAGGGAATGCTCGGCTACGTCAAGAACGTCCAGCGTCAGGAGATTCGTCAGGGCATCGCCTGTGTGAAACACCAGAACATGGCCGGCTCCGACATCGGTGACGATCACAAGGAGTACTTCTCCGGCGAGGCGGCATTGAAGGCCTCGGGTAAAGACAACACCATGAACCAGTTCGGCTAATGGTGTCCCCGTCGCCACTGGCGACGGGGCAGCGCGAAGGCCTGCGGTATCGCTTTCGCGGATCCATCCTGTGGCGCTGTCATGCCGTCGGCGCCGCGGGCAACGGTCAAGGCAGTCCCCGACCGTTGGCCATCTGGCTTCCTCGGGAGTCAGGCCCCCGGGCTATGGGGGCATCCTTCCAATTTAGCTACGTTGCTTGTGCTTCGGGGTGGATCTTGCGGCCACCCCTCTTTTTTTTCTATTTTTTTGCTTCCAGTCCCGGTCGACTTACGACAGGGGCCGGGGTTGGCCAGCAACGACTGTCCGTCCTCCCAGCAACCACACCGTGATAAAGATGGCGACGCCATACAGCATGCTCCAGCCCAGTGACCAGGCAAACAACAGACACCCGCCAACCCCCAGCAGCGCTTTGACGCGAAAGCGGCCGTTCAGCAGCTTCAGTGCCGCCAGCATCGAGCACAGGTAGATCATCACAAATACTCCGTTGACCCACTCCAGCAGCACCTCAAACTGCCAGCCAAAACCGTGGGACAGGGACAGGGACAGGGCGACGACGGCCAGCAGCATCGCCAGGGCGAAGGTGGGAACCCTGTGGCGGTTCAGGCGGCCAAAACCCGCCGGCAGTTGCCCGTCCTGGGCCAGTCGCCACGCCAACCGGGACATAGAGGCCAGGTAGGTGTTGACGGTAGCAAAACCGGCGGCGGTGCCCAGCAGGCCGATGACCCACTCGCCACCCTGGCCGAATCGGTCATTGAACAGGCTAACCATGGCCAGTGTGCTGTCATGGGGTCGCTCCAGCACCATCAGGGTGCAGACCAGGTAAACCGCTGCCACCAACAGGGTGGCGATCACCATGGCAGGCACAAAATCTTGCCGTGGCCGTTTAAACTCCTCGGACAGGTGGCTGACGACTTCGACCCCGAGATAGGCCCACAGAGCGATGCCAAAGGCGCTCCAGACGCCGGTGTTCACCATGGGCTGCAGGTGACTGGCCTGAGGCAGTGGCGCCCCCAGGGCGAGGGCGATGACCACAGCCAGAATTGCCAAGGTCAGTCCGAGTTGCAGCACACTGGACAGCTGAATGCCGCCCACGTTAATGAGGTACAGCAAGGCCAACATGGCCAGTTGCGCCGCCAGCAGCGCGCCACCGTCTAGGTTCACCAGAGGCTGGATAAACTCGAACGTCATCATGATCGCCGCCGGGGTGCCGACCGGCGCGGCAAACAGGAACAGCACCCCGATGGTGGTGCCCAGTCGCCGGCCAAAGGCGCGGTGCACAAAGTGGGATGGGCCGCCGGCGTTGGGGAATCGCTTGCCCAGCTCGGCAAAGATCAGCGCCACCGGCAGAATCACCAGAACCAGCAGTACCCAGGACCACAGTGCCCCGGAAGCGGCGATGTCGACGGTGACCTGGGGCAGAATGAACACGCTGGTGCCCAGCAGTGAGGTGGTGATCAGGCCGACACCCTGCCAGCGGCCGATGCTTCCTTTTAAATGCGTCATAACGGGTCTTCAGTAGGCGTGCAATATGAAGATTGTACTTGCAATCCGTCGCCTGAGCTGTCGGAATTGGCAGTCAGATTATCGGAGTTTGCCGACGAATCGTCGGCAGTAGTACCTCAGGAGCAGCAGCATGGGATCGTCACTGGACCGCTTTGATCAGGCCATACTGGCGGAGTTAAAACTTAACGCCCGCCAGCCGGTGGCCGCCATCGCCGACAAGGTTAACCTGGCCCGGTCGTCGGTGTCGGAGCGGATTAAAAAGCTGGAGCAAAGCGGCGTGATCCGCGGCTACCGTGCGCAGCTGCAGCAGTCGATGCTGTCCGGCATCAGCGCTTATTTCGAGATTGTCCATGAAGACAAAAGTTGCAAGGACATCGCCGATAACATTCGTCAGATTCCCGAGGTGATCACTTGTCATGGTATCAGCGGCCACATCGACCTGCTGGTGTTTGTCAAAATGGACTCGATGCAGCGACTGCATGAGATTCGCGCCGAGCTGGATGCCCTGCCGACGGTGGTGAAGATCACCACTCATGTGGTGATGAACGAATGGCTGTAATCGAGCGCTCGCTGCCCTACCTGAACCACTATCCGGCTGAGATTGTGCAGCAGGTATCGCAGTTGCTGGAGCAACGCCAACTCGGCGAGCGCCTTCGGCGCCGCTATCCCGGTTTGCACCAGGTGGGCAGCGACGGTGCCCTGCGTGACTACCTGCAGCAGCTGAAACAGCAGCACATGAAAAAAGCCGGGGTGCTGAATAAGGTGCAGTACGACACCCGTCTGCATGTCATCCATAACGCCCTGGGTACCCACAGCTACGTGCAGCGCCGTCAGGGTGCCAAGGTCAAAACCCATAATGAGATTCGCATTGCGGCGCTGTTTAAGCGTGCCCCGGAACCGCTGCTGCGGATGATCTGTGTCCATGAACTGGCCCACCTTAAGCACAAGCAACACGACAAGGGCTTCTACCAGCTGTGCCTGCATATGCTGCCCGATTACCATCAGCTGGAGTTCGATACCCGCCTGTGGCTGACCGAAAAAGAGGTGTACGGCGATCCTTTTGAGTGATGCCCCCTGGGTCAGAACTGTGGATACCGGCGGGCGGCGTCGTGGGCGAAGTCGATGATTTGCGGGTAGAGGCGGGAGAAGGTGCTGAGGATCTCCGGTTCCAGCTGTGCCAAGGCCTGCTCGCCTCCCAGCAGCATCTGCGGCCGGGACAGGCGCTGGGCGATGCCGTTGATGGCCCGGGTCAGCCCCGAATGGTGGGCGTAGTTGCCGAGCCAGTCACCCTGGGACATGTGAGTGGCCAGGGGCCGGCACTGAGGAGGCAGTTGCGGGTCGCTCAGTAGGATTCGGTAGGTATGCTGACAAAACTGGGGCAGGGGCAACGGGTGGTACTGATCCCAGTGTCGGGCCAAATGGTGATCAAAAGCCATGTCCAGCAGAATCCCCGAAGTGCGGCGGTAGTGGCCGGGAAAGCGGGATTTCAGTTGCAGCAGCAAAGGGTGGCCATCGATATGGCTGTCCACCTGGCGGTGCAGCCAGATCCCCTGTTTCAGTGCCTCAGGTTGGTCATCGAAGCGGCCCTTGACAAAGTCTCCGGCCAGGGCGCCAGCCAGGCTGGTCTGAGTCAGATCCGCCAGATGCAGATGGGCGAGAAAGTTCATGAGGGTTCGTTTGCCTGGGTCATGGCTTTACCTTAGCGGCAGGGGCGCAGTGGGGCAAGGCCGACCAGAGTCGGCCCGGTCAAAGTCGGTGGGTGGGTCAGCGCAGTGGCCTCACCTTAGGGGCCATGGGGAGTCTCCAACAGTTCGGGGGGGACCACTGTAGCGAAGGGGACATCGGTGAGTGTCGAGAGACGGTAAAGTTTTGAAAAGGGGCGGGGTTGGTGAATTGTTGTGCAGGGATCGGGCGAGTTGTGGACAAAAAAGAGCGCACCGTCCTGGAGCCACAGGCTAGATCCCGACTCTGAATGGGTTTAGACTACTGCCCCCCCGCCTCGCGGCGCAAGAATGAGACTGATATCAATGCAGGTTGCTGACTTTCAATTTGACCTTCCCGATGAGCTAATCGCCCGCTTCCCCATGGCCCAGCGCAGCGCGTCGAGACTGCTGCACCTGGATGGCAACGGCGGCCACCTGGTGGATGGGCAATTTCCGGATCTGCTGGATCTCCTCCATGACGGCGATCTGCTGGTGTTTAACAACACTCGGGTGATTCCGGCGCGGGTCTTTGGCAAGAAAGCCAGCGGCGGTAAAATCGAAGTTCTGGTTGAGCGGGTGGTGGACGCCCACCGGGTGCTGGCCCACGTCCGTTCCTCCAAGTCCCCCAAGGTCGGCACCGAACTGCAGTTTGAGCAGGGCGTCAAAGCGATCATGGTGGCCCGTCACGATGCGCTGTTTGAGCTTGAGTTTCAGGGCAGCACGCCGGTACTCAGCATTCTCGATGCCATCGGGCATATGCCATTGCCACCCTATATTGATCGCCCGGACGATGAGGCCGATCGCGAGCGTTATCAGACCGTCTACAACAGCCGGCCTGGCGCGGTAGCGGCGCCGACGGCAGGCCTGCACTTCGATGACGGTATGCTGGAAAAGCTGAAGGCCAAAGGGGTGCGCTTTGCCTATGTGACACTGCATGTGGGGGCGGGCACCTTCCAGCCGGTGCGGGTCGACAAGATCGAAGACCATCATATGCATTCCGAGTGGGCCGAAGTGCCTCAGGAGGTGGTGGATGCCATCATAAAAACCAAGGCTGACGGTGGCCGGGTGGTGGCTGTGGGCACCACCTCGGTACGGTCACTGGAGTCCGCGGCCCAGGCGTCGCTGGTGAAAACCGGCGAGCTGCAACCTTTTGCCAGCGACACCAACATCTTCATCTATCCCGGTTACCGCTTCCAACTGGTGGACGCCATGGTGACCAATTTTCACCTGCCTGAATCCACCTTAATCATGCTGGTTTCGGCGTTTGCCGGTCAGGATAAGGTGATGGCGGCCTACCAGCATGCGGTTGATAACCGGTATCGTTTTTTCAGCTATGGCGATGCAATGTTCATCAATCGGGATGAGAAGCTTCACAGCCAGGAAGATTGCCTGGATTAATTTTCGGGCGGATCGGCTAGACTCACTCGCAATAACCGTGTCGGTGCTGGGGCCGATGCGGAATGGTCGGCTCGCCGACCGGCCTCACTATCAAGACCAAACCGGTTACAGTTAACTGGTTTAATCGGGGGTTGTTGAGGGGATTTTGGTGAAATATTGGCAGTCTGTTTCCTGTGGTTTCAATCAGGGTGCCAAATTGGATCTTTTTCTCCGCAAATGACCGCCCTCCCTTGAAAACAGGCACCTTAATCCACATTGTGTATTCAATGCCCCAGGGCTTTTATTCAGTCAGACTGTTTATCTGGCAAGAGGTAGAAATGAAATTTGATTTGATCACCACCCAAGGACGCGCCCGCCGCGGTCGATTGACCTTTGAACGGGGTACCGTGGAAACGCCGGCGTTTATGC
Source organism: Ferrimonas sediminum (assembly GCF_900100175.1). Lineage (GTDB taxonomy): Bacteria > Pseudomonadota > Gammaproteobacteria > Enterobacterales > Shewanellaceae > Ferrimonas > Ferrimonas sediminum. The sequence goes on along the minus strand of NZ_FNEM01000004.1, from coordinate 275,128 downwards.
CGGTAGGCACCTATGGCACCGTGAAGGGGATGACGCCGGAAGAGGTGGAGGCCACTGGCGCCGAAATCTGTCTCGGCAACACCTTCCACCTGTGGCTGCGTCCGGGCACCGAGATCATGCAGAAGCATGGTGACCTGCATGACTTCATGAATTGGCACAAGCCGATTCTGACCGACTCCGGTGGTTTCCAGGTGTTCTCCCTGGGTCACATTCGTAAGATCACCGAAGAGGGGGTGCATTTCCGTCATCCCATCAATGGCGACAAGATCTTCCTGGACCCGGAAAAATCGATGGAGATTCAGTACCACCTGGGATCTGACATCGTGATGATCTTCGATGAGTGCACCCCCTATCCGGCCACGGAAGAGGAAGCGGGCAAATCGATGCGGATGTCCATGCGCTGGGCTCAGCGGTCTCGCGATGCCTTCGATAAACTGGAGAACCCGAATTCGCTGTTCGGCATTATTCAGGGCGGCGTGTACGAGCATCTGCGCGACGAGTCTCTGGAAGGGCTGATGAACATCGGCTTTGACGGTTACGCCGTCGGCGGTCTGGCCGTGGGCGAACCCAAGGAAGACATGCACCGCATTCTTGAGCACATCTGTCCTAAGATTCCGGAAGATAAGCCCCGCTATCTGATGGGTGTCGGTAAGCCGGAAGATCTGGTAGAAGGGGTGCGTCGTGGCATCGATATGTTCGATTGCGTGATGCCGACCCGGAATGCCCGTAACGGCCACCTGTTTACCGCCGAAGGGGTGGTGAAGATTCGCAACGCCAAGCACCGGGACGATACCAGCCCGCTGGACAGCGAGTGCGATTGTTACACCTGTAAGAACTACAGCCGTTCCTACTTGCATCATCTTGATCGCTGTAACGAAATTCTAGGTGCGCGCCTCAATACCATTCACAACCTGCGTTATTACCAGAAAGTGATGGAAGGTTTGCGAGGCGCCATCGAGCAAGGTAAATTAGACGACTTTGTCGAGACGTTCTATTCCAAGCAAGGCCGCCCTGTGCCGCCTGTAATTGATTGATTAACTGATAACTAAAAGAGAACCGATATGTTTATTGCAAAGGCATACGCTGAAACCGGTGCGGCCCCCCAGGGTGGCGGTGTAGAGATGTTGATCATGCTGGCGGTGTTCGGTCTGATCTTCTACTTCATGATCTACCGTCCTCAGGCCAAGCGCGTAAAGGAGCACAAGTCACTGATGAGCTCCCTGAGCAAGGGTGATGAAGTGCTGACCAACGGTGGTCTGGTGGGTAAGATCGCCAAGATCAAAGAGGATGACGACTTCGTGGTACTGGCTCTGAATGAAGATACCACAGTGACTATTCAGAAGAGCTATGTCTCAGCGGTACTGCCTAAAGGCTCCCTGAAATCTCTGTAAGATCGTATTAAGAGGGCACAGCGGTGCTGAATAAATATCCTTTATGGAAGAGCCTGATGGTGGTGTTTATCCTCGCCATCGGTGCGCTCTATGCCTTACCGAATGCGTTTGGTGAAGATCCTGCACTGCAGATCTCTGCCGGCCGCAACGCCGAGGTGACCCCGGCGACCCTGACGCGTCTGCAGCAGGTGATCGAGGACGACGGCCTGAGCATCAAGCGGGCGGAATTGGAAAACGGCCAGATCCTGCTGCGCTTTAACAGTGCACCGGATCAGCTGAAAGCCAAGGCTCTGGTGGCCAACGAACTGGGCAGTGACTACTTTGTGGCGCTGAACCTGGCAGCGGCGACGCCGGACTGGCTGGCGGCAGTGGGCGGTAGCCCAATGAAGTTGGGTCTGGACCTGCGTGGCGGTGTGCACTTCCTGATGGAAGTGGACATGAGCGAAGCGATTCGCAAGCAGGAAACCCAGCTGGTCACCGATTTTCGTTCCGATCTGCGCGAGCAGCGCCTGCGCTATGCTGGTATCCGTGCCGGTGCCAAGAGCATTGAGATTCGCTTCCGCGATCAGGAGACCCTGGTCAAGGCTGAGGACTTTCTTAAGCAGCGCAACCCCAACCTGGTGTTTGATGACAGCGACATGACCCTGCACGTCAGTATGGGCGAAGCCTATCTGGCAGAAGTGCAGAAGTACGCGCTGCAGCAGAACATCACCATTCTCCGTAACCGGGTGAATGAGTTGGGTGTGGCTGAACCTGTGGTTCAGCAGCAGGGCACCAACCGCATCGTGGTGGAGTTGCCCGGGGTACAGGATACCGCTCGTGCCAAGGAGATTCTGGGTGCTACGGCAACCCTGGAGTTCCGCATGGTATCGGAAGGGGCCGATCTCGGCGCCGCCCTTCGTGGTCAGATCCCCGCCGGTTCTCAACTGTTTGAAAGTGCCGATGGCCGTCCGGTATTGCTGGATAAGCGGGTGATTCTGACCGGTGACCACATCACCGGTGCCCAGTCCGGCTTCAGCGAAACCAGCCAGCCTCAGGTGAGCATCAACCTGGATGCCACCGGTGGTAACAAGATGGCGGACTGGACCCGTGACAAGATCGGTAAGGCGATGGCCACCGTCTTTATCGAGTACAAGTCGACCGGTAAGCGTAAGCCTGACGGCTCGCCGGAATTCGAAAAGCATGAAGAGGTGATCAACACCGCGACCATTCAGGCTCGCCTGGGTCGCAGTTTCCGCATCACCGGCCTGGATACGCCTCAGGAAGCGCAAAAACTGGCGCTGCTATTGCGTGCCGGAGCCCTGATTGCGCCGATCACCATCGTTCAGGAAAGTACCATCGGTCCCTCCATGGGTCAGGAAAACATCGACAACGGTCTGGCGGCGATGATCTCCGGCCTGGTGGCGGTGATCTTCTTCATGGCGGTGTACTACCGTAAGTTCGGCCTCCTCTCCGTGGGCGCCCTGGCGGCGAACATGGTGCTGATGGTGGGCGTGATGTCGATGATTCCCGGTGCCACCCTGACCATGCCGGGTATTGCCGGTATCGTGCTGACCGTGGGGATGGCGGTGGATGGCAATGTGCTGATCTTCGAGCGTATCCGTGAGGAGCTTAAGGCCGGACGCAGCGTCCAGCAGGCGATTCACGAAGGCTACGCCAACGCCTTCTCAACCATCGCCGATGCCAACATCACCACCCTGCTGACGGCGCTGATTCTGTTCGCCGTGGGTACCGGGCCGGTGAAGGGCTTTGCCGTCACCCTGATGATCGGTATTGCCACCTCCATGTTTACCGCCATTGTCGGTACCCGTGCTGTGGTGAACGCTTTGTGGGGCGGTAAACGTCTCAAGAAGCTGTCGATTTAAGGAGTGGAAACCGATGTTTGAACTGTTATCCCTAAATAAAACGATCGATTTCCTGCGCCATGCCCGCGTGATCAGTGCCATCTCGGTGATGCTGATGATCGCCTCGGTGGTCTCTCTGGCGACCCGGGGCATCAACTGGGGCCTGGATTTTACCGGCGGTACCGTGGTGGAGATCGTCTACCAGCAGCCGAAAGACACCGCCGAACTGCGTAGAGCGGTGGAAGCCCAAGGTATCGACGGCGTCATCGTGCAGCACTTTGGTGCTGCGACCGACCTGTTGATTCGCGTGCCGCCCAAGGCCGGTAAAGGCAATGAAATGGTGGTCCGAATCGAAGAGGCGGCCCGCAGCCTGGAAAGTGGCGCGGTCATTAAGCGGGTCGAGTTTGTCGGTCCCCAGGTGGGTAAAGAGCTGGCTGAACAGGGTGGCCTGGCCGTTCTGACCGCCATCATCTGTATCCTGGCTTACGTGGCGTTCCGGTTTGAATGGCGTCTGGCACTGGGGGCCGTCGCGGCTCTGGTGCACGACGTGGTGGTGACGCTCGGGGTGTTCTCCGCGTTCTACCTGGAGTTTGACCTGACGGTTCTGGCGGCGGTCCTGGCGGTGGTGGGCTACTCGCTCAACGACACCATTGTGGTGTTTGACCGGGTGCGGGAGAATTTCCGCAAGATGCGTAAAGGCAGCCCGGAGCATGTGGTCAACACCTCAGTGACTCAGACCATGAGCCGGACCATCATTACCACAGGCACCACCCTGTTTGTGGTCATCGCCCTGTTTATTCAGGGTGGTTCGATGATTCATGGCTTCGCCACGGCGATGCTGTTGGGCATCGGCTTTGGTACCTTCTCTTCCATCTATGTGGCCAGTTACGCCTCCATCAAGCTGGGTCTGACCCGTGAGCATATGATGCCGGTGGTGATTGAGAAAGAGGGCGCCGACCAGGAAAGCCTGTTGCCGTAACACTCGGCCAGTCAACGGTAATTTTATTTAAAGCCACCCTCCGGGGTGGCTTTTTGTTAGCAATTTGTAGATGATGTCGATGCGCAACGAATATCAGGGAGTGCCCAAGTGGCCGAATTTCAGGTGCATTCTGGCGGATTGAAATATCCTTAAGGTGAGGCACCCAGTTCGGTCGCGTTGCCGATTTTGGTAACGGAAAATCGGACTGTGTATGGGGCCGAGTTTATACGAGGAATGGATGATGGATAGCTTCGTAGAGTTGTACCGGGCCAGTAATGCCCTAGAAGCCCATGCCCTGAAAGGGGCGTTGGAGCAACAGGGAGTCATGGTACGCCTGCTGGGAGAAGCCCTGGCAGGAGGCACCGGAGAGCTTCCCATAGACAGCCAGGAGGTCGGTTTGTTGGTGCAACGTCGTCATTTTGATAAAGCCAATGCGGTGTTGGAACACTATCATCAGAGTCAGGCGCCTTGGCAGTGCCCCAGTTGCGACGAGCAGAATGATGGTCATTTCGAAACCTGTTGGCGTTGTGGGGGCTTTCCCCAGAAATAGGTTGCTATGAAACATAACCCTGGCTTTGACGCCCTGGTCGACACCTTTCGGCCCCAAGTTAATGAACTCTCCATCGATACTCTCCTCAACTGGCAGGCCATAGGCCAGCCCCATCAGCTGATAGACGTGCGTGAACAGGATGAGTGGCAGCGGGATCGCTTGCCCGGAGCCCGTTATCTGGGGCGCGGAGTGATGGAGCGGGACATCGAGTCCCTGTACCCGGATAAAGATCAGGTACTGGTGCTCTATTGTGGCGGCGGTTACCGCTCGGTGCTGGCGGCGGTGAACCTCAACCTGATGGGGTATACCCGGGTGTATTCCCTTATTGGCGGTCGCCGAGACTGGATGAACCGGCAGTTGCCGGTGGAGAGCTGATGCGTTATTTCCCCCTGTTCTTTGATACTAAGGCCAAACGGTTGCTGATTGTCGGCGGGGGGGAAGTGGCCGCCCGCAAACTGGCGTTGTGGCGCCGCACCGAAATGACCATTACTCTGGTGTCGCCGCAGTTGTGCGCCGAGCTGCGGTCGCAGCAGGATGGTTTTCACTGGGTGTCGCGGCACTTTGATGATGACCTGATTCCCGGCTTTGACGGGGTTATTGCTGCCACCGACGATGAGGGGCTGAATCGTCGCATCAGCGTACTGGCGAAAGAGCAGGGCGCCTGGGTGAATGTGGTGGACGATCCCGGAGCTTGTACGGTGATCACTCCGGCCATTGTCGATCGCAGCCCGGTGGTGGTGGCCATCGGCAGTGAAGGGGGAGCACCGGTACTGGTGAAAGAGCTCAGGCGGCGACTGGAGTCGTTGCTGCCGTCGTCATTATCGCCGCTGGCCAGGTTCATGAGCGAGGCGCGTTACCGCATTCCGTTGGCCAACCGGCGCCGGGTTTGGGAGCGGTTTTTGGGTAGCAATGGCCTGGCGTATGATCAGCAGACCGAGACGCGGCTCGAGCAGGCTATGGAGCAGCAGGCTGGAACCGGATGGGCACTGCTGCTGTCCGCCGAGGTGGATTCGGAGCTGCTACCGTTGAAGGCGGCGATGCTGATGCAGGAGTGCGACGCGCTGTGGTTTGACGGCGTTTTACCGGGGCGCCTGGATGAGTTGTGTCGCCGTGATGCCCAGCGACTGGCGTGCCTTCCCGCAGCGCTTGAGCCGGGCCAGAAAGTGCTGGTAGTGGCATCTTCGGAGCGTTATCAGGACTGGCAGCGCCAACTGAGCGGCGTCCGGGTCATCGAGGTTGGTGCTGGCTGGTTGGCGTAACTCGCCTCTTAAAACAGGTCGTTGCCGGTGACCACCATCAGGGAAAAAATCCAGACGGTGAAGGCCATGCAGATGTGCACCAGGCCGTAAATCAACGCATCGCCCCGCTTCATGACCCTATCGTCAATAATCAGATACAGGTGCACCAGGGCGATCAGTCCCATGGCGATGTTCAGTGGCCATTGAAAGGCGGTATTGCCCTCGGGTATCAGCACGCGAACGCCAATGGCAAAGAACACCATCAACAGGGTCAGTATCGGTGCGATTCCGATGCGATAACTGTCTGGGTACCACTGCAGCACGGCGTCTCCTTAGTGGGAATTATTTTCTGGCGATCAACTGCGCGCTGTAGCGATGCGGTTGTCGGTGCTCCCCTTCAACGTAATGCAGGGGCTGCAAAGATGCAAAGTGTTGTTTCAATTCACCGGGCTGTAGCAGGAAGTCCGGATTACTGGGTTTGCCGATTTGAGCCTGCTGACTGAGAAAGGTTTCATAGAAAATCACCCCTTGTGGTAGCAGGGACGCCTTCAGTGCCGGCATCAGAGGCCGGTGCAGGTAGTTGCAGACCACGATGGCGGCGAACTGCCGGCCGGCCAGGGGGAGGCTGCCAGGCTGCTCCAGATCCAGTTGCCAGCAGACAATGGGCAGACGCTCGACCTCGGCGACGGCGGCAATGGCGGCCAGTGCCTCGGGGTTACGGTCGGCACACCAGACCGGAATCCCTTTTCGGGCCAGGAAGAGGGCATTGCGTCCATATCCGCAGGCCAGATCCAGTACCGGCCCCGGTGGCAGGGAATCAAACAGGGTATGGTGTTTGACCAGAAAAGTCGAAGGGGAGTGGCTGCTGTGCATGTGGGCGTCCATGGTGAGGAAAGGACGCCCAGTATAGCGCGTTGTCGGGGGGACGGCAGGCGCCGTCAGCCCTTGACCTCTTTGGGACCGTCGATGCGGCGACGATGCCAGATTGAGTAGTGGCGCAGGCCCGCCGGGCCATGGGAGGTGATGACCGAGATCAGTGCTACGGTGCAAAACAGTGCCACCTTGTACTGGGGCAGCGGATAGCACAGCGCCACCAATACTACCTTCAGCAGAGTCAGCACCCCTTTCATCTGCACCAGCCACAACGGCGAACGCACCACTTCCCACACCATCAGAATCAGGCCGGTGCTCATGGCCAGTATCCACCAGGGCAGCCACAGGGACTTATCAACGCTGTAGAAGAAACCGCCACTGGCACCAATGATCCCTAGAACATGCAGGGCTCTCAGGCTGGATTTACTGAGTCGCTGAATCCAGAACTGTTTTTCCGAGAGGAAGGAGTGTTTGGCCATGGAGGTGTCCGCTGAAAAAATTTGCCAAAGGGTACCACAGTGGCGTTTGGATGGGGATGATCCGCCTCTCGGACCGGCTTTGGCGAGGTTTCTGAGAAGGGTTTGTTTCCCTCGCGACTGCGGCTTTGTGATCTACTGCACCAAATGAAAATTAGTTGTATTAAATTGAGAACCAAAGCGCCGTTGACGTACCTAATGTTCTACGATAGGTAACGTATGGGTTGCCCCGGTTGGGTGCAGCAGACTGTTGGCGTTTAGAAGGTATCTGCAATGATGAAACGATTGATTCTGGGCGCTCTGGTAATGAGCAGTGGTGTATCTGCGATGCCAGGCATGGGGAATGGCAATGCGAGCATGGATGGGCTCAAAGGCAACAATCCACATGGCGCTGTGCCCATGGAAGATGCCGTAATGGTGGGTAAGCTCACCAGCCAGCAGTTGATCTTTGAAATGATCCCCATGGGGCGCGAGTATCTGGCCTATAAGGTCAATACCGAAGCCCTAAGCCCGCTGGTAAAGCGGGAAGACAAGGTTGAAATTCTGGCGGTACTGGGAACCTGGGATAAGGTCAGCCAGCAACAGGTGCCTCGAATGATGAAGATTTTGAAAATCCTCGATAATCCCAATATTACCGCCGAATACGTCGGCGTCGATAAGAAGGGCAGTGCCGGAGAGACGCCGCTGATGGAGGGGGTTCAGGTGATTGCGTTCCCGACCTTTATTGTGCGTCAGGGTGGCAAAGAGATTGGCCGCATCGAAGGGCAGACGCCGCAAGGGCTGGAAACCGCACTGGCGCAACTGCTGCGCTAATCGAGTACCAGCATTGAGTTTAAAGACGGTCGCCTGTGGCGGCCGTTTTTTGTGGGTGGATGATCGTGCCTTAGGCGCCTAAGGGAGCAGAGGGTGACTTTCTTACTGGCTTGTTGTTACTAATAAACGGATGGATGCCGGTCAGCGAATTACGTTAAGCTTATCCTCAACTGAAGAGATTGATATTGGAACACCTTGATGAGTAAAGAGCTTCTGAGCTTGGATTTTCTCACAATCAGAGTATTTGTATTGATGGTTGAGTTGGGGAGCGCCACCGAGGTTGCCAATCAACTGTCACTGTCGAAGCCTAAAGTCAGTCGTTCTCTGGCGAAACTGAGGGAGGTATTTGGCGATGAGCTGTTTGTCAGGAGTGCCAGTGGTTTCAAAGCCAATATGACTGCACTAAAGTTATATAACTCGGCAAGAAAGATCGATGCTGAAATAGGGGTTTTGAGCCAGGATGTATCTTTGGGCAGGGCGTCGGTAGTGACGTTGAAAATTGCCTGTAGGGAACATCTGCATGATTATGTTTGTGCGGCGGTTCAGGCAATCAACCGATCCTGTCAGTTTAAATGCGTGCTGGATCTCCACTCGTGGACCGCCAGCAGTGACGAACAACTGCAGCGGGGCCAGCTCGATGGAGTTATCGCTGTTCGGGAGATCGGCTGTTCTCAGCCTGAACTGAGAGAGTATCCCTTTGCCTTTGCCGACCAGCTGTTCCTGATTGGTCGCCGAGGCCATCCGGTGTTTGCGGCGACGCCGCGGTTTGATGATATCTTCCGTCATGGCCTCATTCCCTTCAATTATGCCATGTGTGGTCAGCACCGCCACCCGCTGGAGGAGTACGCCCAACGGCACGATATGATGGGATCCATCTGCCACATCTCCTCGCACATGGGCCACATTATCGACAGAGTCAAAGGCGGTGACGAACTGACCATACTGCCGTCACTGTTTACCCATCAGTTGTTTAAGGATGATCAAGAGCTCGAATTTTTGGAGTTCTCTGCCCCTTATGTCCAGGCCCTTGGGGGCGGTAAAGGCTACCGTTTCCACGAGCTTTGCATCCAATACCTGCCTTCGAACCGCAAGGGAAGCCTAATTGAGTCTCTCGGCCAATACCTGAAAAAAGAGTATCAAAAGCTGATCAGTGCTTATATGGGCCACGATATCTATCGGGATCCGCAACTTGATAAATGGCTCAAGGACAATCTGGGTGAGTTTCTATAATTGAAAATTCATTTTCAGTTGTTGAAATTGGCATTTTAGTTCGTGTTTTTAATAATTACCCACCCAGTTTTTTTCTAAGCAACTGATTAATAAGTGCAATGATTTAGAGTTATGCCCACCTTCGTCCATTGGGTGGCCAAATTATCTCTGAAGTTCTGTGATCCTGACGAATTTATAAAACGGACACAGTAACTATATTCCGCAACGCACGATGAACCCGGGGTCATAAGGCATCGACTTATGGCGACCGGTTCTCATACTAAACGCTGCGGAATAACTATGAATCAAAAAAAACGAATACGCCGGAGTTGCCTCCTAATTGGACTCGCTTCCTGTATCGGTCTGAACGTCTACGCCACGGATGCGGAGTCGCTGCTGCTGGAGAAGTTCCAGGCCGGCCACTACTCCCGAAAAGGCGCCGACAGCTGTCTGATGTGCCACCGCAAGTCAGATACGGTGAGGGCGCTGTTTCAGGGTGTACACGGTGACATGAGCGGCAGCAGGGGCCCCATGGGGCAGCTGCAGTGCGAGTCCTGCCACGGCCCTCAGGGCAAGCACAAGGGCAAGAACGAGCCGATGATCGCCTTCGGCGACAACGGCAACGTCTCCGCCGAGCTGCAGGACAGCGTCTGTCTCTCCTGCCACCAGGATGGCGAGCGGACGGCCTGGCACGGCTCGATGCACCAGCAGGAGAAGCTCAGCTGCGTCAGCTGCCACACCGTCCACGCCGCCGCCGACCCGGTGCTCAATCGTAACAGCGAGGTGGCGGTCTGCACCGGCTGTCACACCGAGCAGAAGCTGGATATGGCCAAGCGCAGCGCCCACCCGATGCAGTGGGGCCAGATGGCCTGCAGTGACTGTCACGCCCCCCACGGCTCGCTGTCTGAAGCCAGCCTCAAGCAGGTTAGCGTCAACGACAGCTGTTTTGAGTGTCACGCGGAAAAACGCGGCCCCTTCCTGTGGGAACACCAGCCGGTGACCGACAACTGCCTCAGCTGTCACACCCCCCACGGCAGCGTCAACGACACCATGCTCGAGCGCCGCGCCCCGATGCTGTGCCAGAGCTGTCACGCCAGTGACGGCCATGCCAGCCGCGGCCACGGCGACGACAACGCCTTCAGCGGCGGCCAGAGCTGCCTCAATTGCCACAGCCAGATCCACGGGTCCAACCACCCCGCGGGCCAGGCCCTGCAGCGCTAAGGAGACTCACCATGAGATTTCAATTGAGTGTCGTCGCCCTGGCCCTGGCTAACCTGGGCATGGCTCAGGCGGCCGGCTTCGACCTGAATCAGGCCAACACCCAGGGGGTCGATAAGAGCCGCTGGAACTGCAGCCGCTGCAGCGTGCCCCACGCCTCCGGCGAGCTGGGTGTGTCGGTGGTCGGCACCGACGCCGACGACCCCAGGGCGGCCAACCGCCTCGGAGAGGAGAGCGATCTGGTCGCCGCCCTGCAGGCGGACCTGCTCTACACCAGCAAGGATGACGGCCGGCTGCGGGTGCAGGCAGACGATTTGGGCATGGAGACCGGCGCCGCTGAGATCCGCTTCGACAACGACCAGGTCGGGGTCCACGCCGGCTACCGCAGCAACCTGCAGGTGGACAGCGGCCACGCCCAGACCCGCTACGGCTTAAGTGGCAATGACCTGGTGGACAGCGGCGAGCTGCGCACCACAGAGCTGTCGAAAAAGCGCGAGAGCTGGCTGCTGGGCGCCCAGTACAAGGGCGACCACTGGCGCAGCTTCATCGACTACGAGTACCAGAGCAAAACCGGCCAGCAGGCGGGCTCCACCGCCCTGTTGAAGAGTCCGGTGAACATCGTCAAGCCCATCGACCACACCACCCAGAAGCTCAAGGCCGGCGCCGAGCTGAGCGGGGCGCGGTGGCTGGCGGGGCTGAGTTATCAGGGCAGCCTGTTCGACAACGGCCACGACGCCCTCTACAACGGCGAGCGCGGTGCCCTGACCGCCCTGGAGCCGGGCAACGAGGCCCACCAGCTGCTGGCCAGCGGCCAGTACCGCTGGCAGCGGAGCATCCTCAGCGGCCGGCTGGTCAAGGGCTGGCAGTACCAGAACGAAGACTACGTCGACACTTTGGGCGTGCCGCCGGGCATCACCCACTTAAACGGTGAGGTGGAAACCTGGGACGCCAACCTCAAGCTCACCACCCGGGTCAGCCGCGACCTGAGGGTCAACCTCAAGGCCGACTACCGCGACCGCGACAACAAGACCCCGGTGCAGCTGTTCTCCACCGTGGCCTACGACCCCAACTCCGGCCAGGCCACGGCGAATGTGCCGCTGGACTCCGGCCGCCACGCCTACCTGCTGGACGGCAACTACCGCTTGGCCAAGGGGCTGCGTCTCAGTGGCGGCTACCAGCGGGTCGAGCTCGAGCGCAGCAACACGGTGCGCGAGCAGACCGATGAGGACCGGCTGTTCGCCAGGCTGAGCTATTCGGCCCTGGCCAACTGGGCCTTCAGTGTTGAGGGCGAGCTGGGCCGCCGGGACGGCTCCCGCTACGACGCCACCGCCGCCACCTCCAGCGAGGACAACCCGCTGCTGCGCAAGTACCACCTGGCCGACCGCGACCGCAACCAGGTCGAGGTCAAGGTGAGCCACACGCCGCTGGCCAACTTAGGGCTAGAGCTGAGCTACCGCTACGCCAGGGACGACTACGACGCCAGCGAGCTGGGGCTGACTGAATCCACCGACAACGGCTACGACCTGTCGCTGAGTTATCACCCCACCTCAAACACCGAGCTCTACCTGTTCGGCGGCCAGCAGTGGATTGACGCCAGCCAGGCGGGCAGCCAGGGCTTTGTCAGCCCCGACTGGCTCGGTGACACCGAGGACAGCTTCAGCCACATCGGTGGCGGCGCCGTCTACTCCGGCCTGATACAGGACCGGCTCAGCCTGGGGCTGGACTACCAGTACAGCGAGTCGCAGTCCGACACCCAGGTTACTGGACCAGTCAGCGGCCAGAGCCCCTATGGCGACTACACCGCCTGGTCCCACAACGTCACCCTCTACGCCAACTACCGGCTCTCCAAGCGGGCGCGGCTGCGGGCGGACTACCGCTATGAGCGCTACTACGACACCGACTACGCCGATGTCGCCCCCGGCGCCATCCCCGGCCTGGTGACTCTGGGGGAGATGGGCGCCAACTACAACGCCCACCAGCTGATGCTGACCCTGAGCTACGCCCTGTAATCAACGAACATTAAGGAAAACCTGATGCAAAGACGTGACTTTTTGAAATTGAGCGCCACCGCCGGCGCGGTCTCCTGTGTGACCGCCTGCGGCAGCAAGACCGCGGAGACGGTAACGCCGCCGCAACCCGACGCCCAGGAGCAGGTTAACTGGGGATCCTGCACCTGCAACTGTGGTCACTCCTGCCCCCTGCAGGTGGTGACCCGGGATGGGGATATCGTGCGTATCGAGACGGACAACCTGGGGGATGACAGCTGGGAGAGCCACCAGTCGCGGGCTTGCGCCAAGGGGCGCTCCTTCAAGAAGAAGGTGTACGCCGCCGACCGCCTCAAGGCGCCGATGAAGCGCATCGGCAAGCGCGGCGAGGGCAGGTTTGTCGAGATCAGCTGGGAGGAGGCGTTTGACACCATCGCCGCCGAGCTGCGTCGGGTGATCGACACCTACGGCAACGAGGCGGTCTACTGCCAGTACGGTTCCGGCCGGCTCTACTCCTGGTTCTCCGGCGGCCACTGGAACGGCGGCGGTCGCTGGGGCGCCAAGCTGCTTAACCTCCTCGGCGGCTACCTGGGCCAATACAATACCTACAGCAGCGGCCAGGCCTCCAATGCCGGCCAGTACACCTTTGGCGGTCGTCCGGTCAGCGGCTACGCCGAGCTGCAGAACAGCGACTTCTATCTGAGCTTCGGCCACAACCCCGGCGAGACCGAGATGAGCGGTGCCGGTGGCGGATACGATCTCAGCGTTCTGGCCAAGGGGCTGGAGACGGTGATCGTCGATCCCCGCTACACCGACACCCTGGTGTCCAAAGAGGCCAAGTGGCTGCCGATCCGTCCCGGTACCGACGCCGCCCTGTGTGAGGCGCTCTGCTACGAGATCATCACCCGGGGTGCCGCCGACGAGGCGTTTCTCAACCGCTACTGTGTCGGTTATGACAACCAGACCCTGCCTCAGGGGGCGCCGGCCAACGCCGACTTTAAATCTCATATCCTAGGGGGCGGGCCGGACGGTGTCGCCAAGACCCCGGAGTACGCCGCTCCCATCACCGGCATCGCTGCAGATGAGATTCGCGCCCTGGCCACCAAGCTGATTGCCGCCGAGGCCCCCTTCATTGGCCAGGGGTTGGGCCCCCAGCGCCAGGCCAACGGTGAGCAGACCGTTCGGGCGATTACCATGTTGCCGCTGCTGCTGGGCAAGGTGGGCCTGCCGGGCACCAGCACCGGCTTTACCCCGGCCAAGAATGTCTTTCCCCTGACGCTGTCCCCCACCGGCGCCAATCCGACCAAGGCGCAGATCCCCTGCTTCATGTGGAGTGAGGCGGTGGCGCGGGGTGAGGAGATGACCGCCCTCAAGGATGGGGTGCGCGGTGTCGATCAGCTCAGCACTGGCATCAAGTTTATCTGGAACTACGCCGGCAACGCCCTGATCAACCAGCACTCCGATGCCAACGGCACCCACAGGATCCTCGAGGATGAGTCCCTGTGCGAGTTCATCCTGGTGCACGATGTGCAGATGACCCCCAGTGCCCGCTATGCCGACATCCTGCTGCCGGATCTGACCGACGTCGAGGTGAACGACATCAGCGGCAACCCGGCCACCCACGCCGGCGTCATCACCGCCATGACCAGCGCCATCCGTACCCCGTTCGAGGCCAAGGGCTGTTTCGAGGTGTGCCTGGAGGTGGCCAGGCGCCTGGGGGTGGAGCGGGAGTACGCCGAGGGGCGCAGTTATCAGCAGTGGTTGGAGCATCTCTACAACGGCTTCGCCGCCTCTAAGGGGTACCCCGAGTACGCCGAGCTGGTGAGGATGGGGATCTACCGGGTGCAGGACACCACACCCAAGATCGGACTGGAGGCGTTTGTCGACAACCCGGAGGCCAACCCGCTGGCCACCCCCAGCGGCAAGATCGAGATCTACTCCGAAACCCTGGCGCAGATGGCGCAGAGCTGGGTTCTGCCGGAGGGGGATGAGATCCCCGCCATCCCCAGCTATGTCCGTACCTGGGAAGGCTATGAAGATGTCGACACCAGGGCGGAGTACCCCCTGCAGCTGATCGGCCACCACACCAAGGGGCGTACCCACTCCAGCTTCCACAGCAACCGCTGGATGCGGGAAGCGGTGGAGGATTGCGTGTGGATCAACCCTAAGGATGCCCAGGAGCGGATGATTCAGTCCGGCAGTCTGGTGCTGATCCGTTCCAAGCGTGGCCAGGTGAGGGTGCGTGCCCGAATTACTCCCAGGATCATGCCCGGGGTGGTGTCCCTGCCTCAGGGGGCGTGGCGCAATAACGCGGGTGAGGTTGATGATGGCGGTTGCGTCAACACCCTGACCGCCATGCGCCCAACCGCCATCGGTAAGTGCAACCCCCAACACACCAACCTAGTCGAGATCACCCCTGCCTGAAGCGGAGAAGTAACAGATGACAGATAAGATTCAATACGGCTTTTATGTCGACACCAGCAAGTGCACCGGCTGCAAGACCTGCCAGATCGCTTGCAAGGATCGCAGTGACCTGCCCCTGGGGGTCAAGTGGCGCCGAGTGTATGAGTATGGCGGTGGCGCCTGGAGTGACAACGGCGACGGCACCCTCAACCAGTCGGTGTTTGCCCATTATGTCTCCCTGGGCTGCAACCATTGCTCCCACCCTGTGTGCGTCAAGGCCTGTCCCACCGGTGCCATGCACAAGCGCAGCAGTGACGGCCTGGTGCACGTGGACGCCGCCATCTGTGTCGGCTGCCACAGCTGCGCCCGCGCCTGCCCCTACGACGCGCCCCAGTTCGACAGCGAGCGCGGGGTGATGACCAAGTGTGACGGCTGCTACGACCGCCTGAAGCAGGGGAAAAAGCCGAGCTGCGTCGAGTCCTGCCCGCTACGGACGCTGGAGTTCGGGCCCATTGAGGAGCTGCGCGCCAGGCACGGTGACAACGCCGACATCCAGCCTCTGCCCGATTCGTCGATCACCAGCCCCAACCTGGTGATCACCGTGAATCGTGCCGCCCAGCCCGGCGGCCGGGTTCTGAACGAGTTTGAGGTCTGATAACCCAGCACACCCGGCCGACGCCTTGGCGCCGGCCGGGAAGCAACACGGAGTGAGCTATGTCCTGCGACACTGAGATGGCATTGACGGCAGCATCCCTGAGGGTGCTGCACAACCTGTTCTATCATAAACCTTCCAAGGAGCGCCTCGCGGAGCTAAGGGACAGCGGCCTGCTCAGCGCCTGGCCCGGCCGTGGTACCGATGACGACGTTGAGCGGGGGCTGCTGCAGATGGAGCGCTCTTTAACGGGTGATCGCCTCGAGCAGATTGAGCGTGACTTCTACGCCTTGTTTATCGGTCCGGGTCCGGCACTGGCCAGTCCCTATGGTTCGGTCTATCTGGATAGAGATAACCTGGTGTGTGGGGAGGGTACCCGGAGGTTTCAGCAGTTGTGCCAGGCTCAGGGGGTGACCATGACTCTGCATTCACAGGGGCCCTGGGACCACTTCGGCCTGATGCTGGCGTCTCTGGCGCTGCTGCTGGAGCAGGATCGCCAGGTTGCCGCCGCCGAACTGCTCGGGGATCACCTGTGGCCTTGGGCGCCGCGGTTCCTGGAGCGGGTGGTGGAGCATGGCCGCTGCGGGTTGTTTCAGGGGGCGGCGCAGTTGGCGCAGTGGCATCTGGGCCTGTTGCTGCGGCAGTTGGCGGTGACTCCTCGGGAGTGTCCGCTCTACCATTAACGTTGAAGCGATCACCGGCTCAGAGGTTGAACAGCCCCAGGAGCATCAGCTTTGGGGGCTCCCTCGTCAGGGGCAGGAGCTGGTCGGCGTAGTCCTGTGCCATCCAATTCATCTCCTCGGTTCTGAAGGGGGCGAGGATCTCCCCATGCAGGAGTGCACCACCTCGTCCATATCACGGCTGACGTTGCAGTTGCTGCAGCACCGCCAGCACGCCGCTGTTTTTGAGTCGCCATGAGCCACTTCCTTCCCCTTTACACCAGGATCAGCCTGTACAGCGCTTGGGAGCGGATGGCTGCAGTTCAACCGCAGGTAGTGGTCGACGCCATTGCCATTGCCAGTGCCTATCTGAAAGAGGGGGCACAGGTGTTCATTCATGGTCGCGATCAGCAACCCAGTCAGCTGGTGGCCAGGCTCACGAAGGGGCAGGACGTCACGGTGAACTCGGTCCTGCCTGGCCCAATCAGGATCGAAGGTGTGGAAAATTATTTTGATACCTTGCCAGCCACTGAGGGGAAGCCGGTGGCGGAGTTAACCGGTAACCACTTTAGCGATCATGAGTCGACCAGCAGCAGAGCCATGAACGGCCAGGCGCTGCGGGTGGGAGGCTGCATAATCAGGGCGCCGTAACCCCGATAAAAAAACGCGGCCTGGCCGCGTTTTTTGTGTGCTTATCAGCGCATCATATTCCGCCGGGATGCCCGTTGCTGCCGCATCGCCTCATCCCACTGTTGATACAGACCCAGTATCTGCTCACTGATCGCCTGGTAGCTGGGATCCTCTGGTTCTTTAGACTGGTGCTGGGCGACGTGGCGGGCCAGCAGGCAGATCAGATGCTCCGCCTGGCTCAGAGGGCCATCGGACAGGCTTTTGATCACCATCTGGCGCAGCCCCAGGCTGAGAATCTGCAGCAGGGTACCGGTATTCAGCTCCTGCTCTCTCAGCAGGCCGGGCTCTTCGGCCAGCACCTGCTGGGTCAACAGGTTGGTGACCTGGGATAAATTGGTGGCCCCGTGGAACAGGGCATGGATGCTGACATCCCGGGCCATAAACTCTTCCAGTCCGGTGGCCAGATCGGCGCCTTCCCAGCGTCGCTTGGAAAACTCTCGAAGTTTGCTCATCGCCGTTATCATGTTCTGACAGAATCTGTTGCTCAGTGTAGCGCCTTTTTTGCCCGGAGGCCGTGAGCCAGGGTCGCTTTTGGTGAGGGATTTCAAGCGGGTTGCAATGCTCAAAGATAACCGTCTCAAGGGCTGACTTTAGTGTAAGGGTACCGTAGTATTGACTGAAAATTGAACGCTTAAGGAAGAGTCAATGAAACGGGTCGTGTTTAACCAGAAAGGCGGAGTCGGAAAATCCAGCATCAGCGTCAACCTGGCAGCCATCAGTGCGGCCAGGGGCTACCGGACGCTGTTGGTGGATCTGGATGTTCAGGGCAACAGCAGCCACTACCTTGGGGTGGATGAAGCCAACCTGCCGGAGGGCAAGACGGTGGCGGATCTGCTGAAGCAGACAGTTGGCTGGTTTGGCTCCATGCCGGCCCCGGAGCAGTTCGTTCATAAGACCCCGTTTGACAACCTGAGCCTGTTGCCGGCCAGCCCTGTGCTGGCCACTCTGGAGCGGGAACTGGAGATGCGCTATAAGATCTACAAGCTTCGGGATGCGTTGAAAACGCTGGAAAGCGAGTTTGATCGCATCTACATCGATACCCCGCCAAACTTTAACTTCTATTCTAAGTCAGCCCTGATAGCAGCAGATAAGGTGCTGATTCCATTTGATTGTGACGGGTTCTCTGCCCAAGCCATTTCTAGGCTGATGGACAACTTGCTGGAGCTCAAGGCGGATCATAACGGCAAACTTGAGGCCGAAGGCATCGTGGTGAATCAGTTTAATCCTCAGGCGAGGCTGCCCCAGGCGCTGGTGGCGGAGCTGGCGGCCCAGGATACGGTGCCTCTGTTTGCCACCTATCTGGGCAGCTCGGTAAAGATGAAAGAATCCCACCATCAGCAGCTGCCATTGATCCATCTGGCGCCGGGCCATAAGCTGACCGGCCAGTTTGTCAGCTTGTATGAGGAACTGGAAGCCAGCGAGGTACTGGCATAAGCCGGTGCCGCAGGGGGAACATCCGTGGGTGATCTAAGGAGAGTGAAACATGGCAACGTCATTGTGGGTGTGGCTGATACTGGCCTTGCTGCCTTATGGGCTGGCCGCCGCAGGCGGAGTCATGAAACTTCGGCAGTTGGGGCGTCTGGATAACCACCACCCAAGATTGCAGGCGCGTCAACTGACCGGTGTCGGGGCCCGGGTCTGGGCGGCGCAGGCCAACGCCTGGGAGGCTCTGGCGCTGTACAGCGCGGTGTTTGCCGTGGCTCATTTTGCCGGAGTGACGGAGGCGGTGTTGTCACTGCCAGCGCTGGGTTTCCTGCTGACGCGGATTCTGCACCCGGTGTGTTACCTGGCCGATTGGGCGCTGGCCCGCTCTCTGACGGTGACCGCAGGCCTGGCCATCTGCGTGTTCGTGGCGGTTCAGGCCATCTCTTTGGCCTGAGTGCACTCAGGCCAAAGGAGTTCACTATTATTGCAGGCTGTACTCGCGCCCCTCCATGCAGGCTTTGAACGCTCGAGTGTACATCGCCATCTGGCTGTCTTTATCGGCTTGGGCATTGGCCTGGGCTTGTTGGTTGGCGGCTTCGGCTTGACGCCTCTTAGACCCCCCTCGCATTGTCCCGACTGCCGCACCGATGGCTGCACCTTCACCCGCATCGCCGGCAATGGCACCAATGGCGGCTCCCGCCGCCGCTCCGCCCAGGGCACCACGGGCGCGTTCACCCCCGGTTTGCTGACTGGCTGGGGCAGGTTGGCTGGCCAGTTGCACCGGATCCACCCCGGTATTTTCAGTGGCCCAGGCCTGGCACTCGAGTGTGTCCTGTTTCTGTTGCTCGGCGTCCTGGCCGGCCGCCGGGTAGATGATGTAATCCTGAGCCACGGTGCTCAGGGAGAGAGTGGCCAACGTCAGGGCCAAAATGGTGCGCAGCATGCAACACTCCTAACAAAGAATTTACCCTGATAATGATGATAGCAGCGGCCTGAATCCCGGCTGAATTTTCTGAATGTTGTTTGCTTACTCCTCCGGGTATGACCTGTTCGCTTAAGATTAGCCCTTCTTAATCATGACCTTAAGTTTTGGCCTCTCATCAGAGAAACGCATCTTTTTGATGCGAATGCGACCACGATCACGTTCGCATATCTGAATATTCAGTTTGAATGACTGTTTTCATATTGCTGATATTTAGCTGTTTTTTTGTTTCAGCAAAGCGGGATGTGATCAATGTACGGTGAATTGTGTTCTTTTTGGGGAAGAGGCTAGTGAAGCCGATTGCTGGCGCGGTGAAAAAAATGTGAAAAATACTGGTAATGCAAATGAAAATGGCTATCATTTGGGAAAATTTAAAGAGAAGCCACTTTGGCTAATTTACCCTTGGGGAAGATGATGCACATGAAACTGAAACCACTGGTTACCGGTATTGCCCTGGCACTGATGGCCAACAGCGCCTTTGCCGCCGACACTGTTGAAGCCCAGCTGAAAGCACAGCAGGATCTGATTAAGCAGCAAGCCGCAGCGATTGAAGCACTTAGCCGTCAGGTTCAAGAGAACCAGGATGCGGTCGAAGCCGCCGTGGAAGCGGTTGAAGCCGACAGTGGTAAGAGCGCTTTGGACAAGCTGTCCATTGGTGGTTATGGCGAACTGCACTATAACAACCTGCAAGGCGAAGGCGGAGCCAGTGACAAGAAGTCTGTCGACTTCCACCGCTTCGTTATGATGTTCGGCTATGAGTTCAGCGATACCATCCGCTTCTTCTCTGAGGTGGAACTGGAGCACTCCCTGTCCGGTGACGACAAGCCTGGTGAAGTGGAGCTGGAACAGGCCTACATCGACTGGGATCTGTCCTCTAACCTGACCTCGCGTTCCGGTCTGTTCCTGCTGCCTGTGGGCCTGCTGAACGAAACCCACGAACCGGATACCTTCTACGGCGTTGAGCGTAACAACGTCGAAAAGTACATTCTGCCGACCACTTGGTGGGAAGCCGGTACCGGCCTGATTGGTCGCCTGGATAATGGCGTTACCCTGCAAGGCTTCGTGCACAGTGGTCTGGAGACCAATGCCGATGCCAAATACTCTATCCGTTCCGGTCGTCAGAAAGTGGCCAAGGCCAATGCCGAAGATCTGGCCGTTACCCTGGCCGTATCCTACGCCGGTATCCCTGGCCTGACTCTGGGCGGTAGCGTTCAATACCAGGAAGACGTGACTCAGTCCCAGGATGCCGATGCTGGCAGCGCGACCATGCTGGAAGCCCACGTGGACTGGCAGTATGAGGCTTTCCGTCTGCGTGGCCTGTACGGCATGTGGATGCTGGATGGCGACGGTCCTAAGTCCATGGGTGCCGACGAGCAGAATGGCTGGTACCTGGAGCCAAGCTACATGGTGACTGACAAGATGGGTGTCTTCGCCCGTTACAGCACCTGGGATAACCAGGCCGGCGACAGTGCCGACAGTGCCAAGGCTCAGACCGATATCGGTGTGAACTACTGGATTCACCCTCGCGTTGTGTTCAAGGCCGATTACCAGTGGCAGGACAACGACAGCGACAAGAACCAGAATGGTTTCAACCTGGGCGTAGGCTATTCTTTCTAAGATGCTGACGTTGTTGAAAGGGGGCCGAGGCCCCCTGTTTGCTTTATTGATGACCCTGCTGCCTTCGCTGTTAATCACGGCGCACGCGGCTTCCGAGTACCTGAGTCAGGAGGCGTTCCTGTCCCAGGCGTTTGGGGGCGGCGAGGCAGAGAAAGGGACCCTGTGGCTTAAGGGTGATCTCAAGTCCGAACTGACAGAGTTGATGGGTGAGCGTTACCCCAAATTGCGGGTTCGTTACTGGCTACAGGGGGCTCGCACCGCCTGGATCCTGGAGTCCATCGGTAAAGATCAGCCCATTACCTTTGGCTATGTGGTGGAGAACAACGCCATCGTTCAAGCTAAAGTACTGGTTTTCCGGGAACACCGGGGCTGGGAGATCCACCGAGATGCCTTCACCAAGCAGTATCATGGAGTTTCTCTGGAGGACAGTAAGCTGTCGGACTCTATTGACGGTATCAGTGGTGCAACCCTGTCGGTTTACGCCATGAACAGAACCGCTAAAATGGCGCTTTTCCTGGCTGAACATGTGACCCAATGAAAATCCGAACCCTGACCCGTTGGCACAGCAAAATCGGCATCCTGGTGTGTGCCTGGATACTGTTGTTGGCGACCACCGGCCTGATGTTACAACACAGCCACCGCCTGGGGCTGGATAAACCGGTGTTAACCGAATCTCTCTGGTATGCCGTGGCCGATTTGCCTGTGCCCACGGTTCAGGGAGTGGTGGAGCACCAGTTGTATCAGGTGGATAACCTATTGGTTACCGCTCAGGGAAAGATTGGCGTCTTGGATGGGGATCTCTCCGGGGTTTTGGCCGGAGCGGAGTCTTTGCTGGCCAGCGATCAGAGTCAGCTGTGGCTGTTGACCCTTGAAGGGGAGTTGGTGGATACCATTCCGCTGTCTGGGCGTCGCCTGGCCGGGGTTTCTGCCGAGGGTTTGCCTCTGCTCTCCGACCACTCCGGCGCCTTGTGGCAGCTGGACTGGTGGTTGGAGCAGCCACCCGAAGTGTCCGAACTGACAGTCATGACACCCGCCGCGACCGCGAGCGAAGCCCGCTTGCCTGAGGGACTCGACGTGGAGGGGATCGGTGTCAGCGTTGAGCGACTGCTGTTGTCATTGCACAGTGGCCGAATTTTCGGTGCTGTAGGGGAATGGTTAATGACGATCGTGGCCCTGATGGCCATTGCCATAGCCTGTACCGGCTTTGTTATCTGGGGCCGACGTCGTTAACTTCCTAGAGCTGAAATGAAACGCCGGCATTGCGCCGGCGTTTTTTTTGTTGTGGATTATTCGGTACTTGAGCCGCTGAACAGCCGGTCTTCCAGGCTCAGTCCTCGGCCCAGTTGCCGGTACTCCATCTGCTGTTGGTGCAAGGCCTGCAACAGTTCGATGTCGAACTGGGGGTGGGCGTTGTTGTCGTACCTGAGCAGAAACTCCTGTTGCCCCTTGTGAGTCACCTCATTGACGCCCGGCAACTGCCCGAGCCAGCGTCCGGCGTCTTTGCCGGATTGCGGTGCCAGGGTCAGGGTTAAGATGGCGTCATTCTGGCCACCATGCACCTCCAGGGTCTGGCTGATGCGGCCCTGCTCGATGTGCAATACCGTGGAGCACATCTTCTGCAGCTCTTCCAGGTTATGGGAGCTGATCAGAAAGTGGCACTGCCCCCGCAAGTTGTTGACCAGCTCCCGGACGGCGCGGGCGTTGGCTGGATCCAGCCCCGCGGTGGGTTCATCCAGCAGGACCAGCTTGGGCTGGCCCATCAGGGCCTGAGCAATGGTTACCCGCTTGCGCATGCCGTGGCTGAGGTCCTGAGGGCGGCTGGAAAAGGTGTCTGCCAGCTGCACCAGATCCAGTACCCGCCGGGCTTCTCGGTCCGCCTCGCTTTTACTCATCCCCTGCAGGGCACCGAAGTGGCGCAGCTGAATGCCGATGCTGAAGCCGGGATCCAGTTGGGCGTCCTGAGGCAGGGCGCTGAGCTGACCCAGCAGTTCACTGCTGCCCGGCGCCTGGCCCAACACTGATAGCGAGCCGCTGCTGGGTTGAAGGTAGCCGCAAATCAGCGACATCAGTGTGGTTTTGCCAGCGCCGTTGGGGCCGACCAGGGCGATGCTGTCGCTGCCATCGAGCGTCAGGTCGACCCGGTCGAGGGCCAGCTTGCTGCCGTAGCTTTTACTGAGTTGGTGTGCATGAATCAACATTACAGGGCCGTCCTCTTCAGGGTCATCTGGGCCAGCACCAGCATCAGCAGGGCCTGGGCGACCGGTAGCCAGGCCAGTGACAGAGCCTGGGCCGGCGAAGTGCCGATGAGGTCGCCGAGTTGGCCACCGGGAACCAGAAAGCGCAGCGTCTCCAGCGGGGCATAGATCATCGCCAGCAGGCCGATCAGCAACGGGGTGAACAGCCAGAACAGGCTGGCCAGCACCACCGCCTGCCGTCCGGATTTGGCGATCAGCGACAGCAGGGCCATGGTGGCGGTGAACGGCAACAGCACCAGCAGCAGGTTAAGGCTGATCAGCAGGGCGTGGCTCAGCAGAGACATCAGTTGGGTATCGCCGTTGTACAGCGCCAGGCCGATGGTGGCCATTACCGAGCTGAGGACCATCGCCATCTGGATCAGCATCAGCCCCAGAAACCGACCCAGCAGCAGGCTGTCGCGGCTACAGCGCAGGGTCAGAAACCGCAGGGTGCCCCGTTGCAGATCCGAGGCCATCTGGTCGGCGCACAGGCCGATGGCGGTCATGGGGTACAGCAACAGCGCCAGCCCCCAGTATACCGCCAGCTCCGGGTGGGGCCAGTCAAACAGGGCGGCGATACCCCCCTCCCCGAGCAGGGCGGTGACAAACTCCTGCATCTGCGGATTTCTCAGCAGATCGCTGGCCTGAAGGATGGGGTAACGCAGCAGCAGTCCCCACACCAACGCGAAGGCCAGCAACCACAGTAGCCCCCGTTTGGTTTGAAATAACCGTTTGAGTTCAAAGCCGGCGGTCAGGCCGACGTGCCTCATTGACAGAGAGTGACTGCTCACCCGATCTCCTTAACGCCCGTCTTGGGCTCGACGTGTTTTAAATTCAGACTCTTCCAACCATTTGGGCCAGTCAGAGTTATTGGCCAGGTCGGCGGCCATAGTGGCCATCAGCGCCAGATCCTGTTTCATGCCCGCCAGTGACCAGCGAGGATCGTAATCGTCCGCCGGTTTGTGATAACGATGAGGAATGTAGTCCGGATCGTTATCACCCAGGCTCATAAACAGCAGGCCGGGAACCCCCTGCTTGGCCATGGCGAAATGATCGCTGCGGTACAGCAATCCGGCCTGGGGGCGAGGGTCGGGTTTAACGGTACGTCCTTGTTCGGCCGCCCCTTTTTGAAGGTAGGCTTCCAGTTCCGAGACCCCGTCTCCGTAACGAAGGATGTAGCTTAACTGGTCGCCGACGTTCATGCCATCGATGTTGAGAAAGGCCACTATCTGTTTGGTGGGAATGGGAGGATGCTCAGCAAATTGCTGGGCACCGATCATGCCGGTTTCCTCGGCGGTGAAACTGGCAAACATCAGGGTTCGCTTAAACGGGGTGATGGCGTGCTGGGCTTTCAGGACCCGGGCCAGTTCCAGAATGCCGGCGACGCCGGTGGCGTTATCGATGGCGCCGTTGTAGATGTGGCCATCGCTTTCGTTGGTGCCGAGGTGATCCCAGTGGGCATGAATCATCACCACTTCGTCCGGCCGCTCGCCACCGGGAATGCTGGCCAGCACATTGTGGGAGGTGGCCTGGGTGCTGCGGTTGGCAAAGCTCAGGCTGGCGGCCTGGTTCATCTTAACCGCTTTAAAACCCGGTTGAGCCGCCTGGCGGCTGAGGGCATTGAGATCCAGCTTGGCAGAGGTAAACAGCCGCTTGGCGGCCTCCTGATGCAACCAACCCATCACCGGCAGCTGTTCGGCATTGCCCTGGTTGTCCACCAGGGTGTATTTGCTGCCGGTGTTGGAGTTTTCCACCACACCCCAGGCGTAGCCGGCGGCATCGGTCTGGTGGATGATCAACGCGGCGGCGGCCCCCTGACGGGCAGCCTCTTCGTATTTGTAGGTCCAGCGGCCATAGTAGGTCATGGCGTTGCCCTTAAACAGGGTCGGATCCTGGGTGGCAAAGCCCGGGTCATTGACCAGCATTACCACCGTCTTGCCGGTGACGTCCACACCCCGATAATCGTTCCACTGGTATTCCGGTGCGTTGATGCCATAGCCCACAAATACCAGTTCGGACTGCTTCAGTTCGATGTGGTCGCGCATCTGATGGGTGCGGGCGGTGAAGTCGCTGCCCACTTTAAACTGCTGTTCACCGACGGTCAGGGTCATGGCCTGATCGGCGGTGACCTGGGCCAGAGGCACGGGTTGCAGGTACTGGCCCTGATAACCGGGCTCGAGGCCGAGTTGTTTAAACTGACCGGCAATGTAGTCGATGCTGAGGCGCTCACCCGGGCTCAGGGGGCCGCGGCCGCCGTATTGGTCTGAGGCCAGGGTTTTGATGTGCTGGTGCAGGTTGGTGTCGTTGAAGTCACCGCTGTCGGTGGCGAAAACGGCCATGGAACTGGCCAGCAGGCACAACCCGGCTGTGAGCCTTTGGAAAGCGAACATCCTGTTTCCTTATGATTATTCTCTGTTTGGCGAACAGCAAACACTAGCATAACAGGTGCAATACTGAACAGTATGGCTGGCGGCGGGAAACAAAGAAAAGGGGAGGCCACCGGTCTCCCCTTGAGGTGGTCGTCAGTGAGCCGGACTAAGGCGCCAGGCCGTCTAAGGTGATCACGCCGATATCGATGCCCGGTGTGGCCAGTCCGGTGGTGTTGTCCGGGTCATCGACGGCGATGGCGGTGTAGCGCATGCCTGCTTGCAGTTCCAGCATCGCCGGCCCCACGGCGATGACCTCAGGGGTATTCTCCGGAGTAATCAACAGGTAGTAATTGCCCGGGGGAATGCCAAGGATGCCGGATTCCGCCAGATAGGGCACGCCGGCCAGTTTGATGTCACCGTCGTCGGCCATCATGTCGGCGCTGAGATAGATGTCCACATTGCCCGCCGAGGCGCTGGCGTGAAACACCCGCAGTCGCGCTTCGGTGGCGATGGCTCGCAGATCTTCCTCTACCGCCCAAAGCGTCGGCATTCCCATGGCGTCGATGACTGCGATGGCGCTGTAGGCGGTGCCGGCAGCCAGTGGCAGCTCGGGGATGTCGATGAGCACGGTGGAGGTGGCGTTGGCGGCAACCTGTATCTGATAGGTGTCGGCATCCAGGCTCAGGAAGCCTTGCGCCGGCGTGGTGTTGGCGAAAGTCAGGTTGTACAGGGGCGACGCGGCATCCGGAGCCTGACCATTGACCCAGATGTCAACGCCGCCGACCGCAGCAATGCCGTGGCTGGCTCGCAGCCCGGCCATCAGCTGACTGTCCTGAATGATGGCGGCATCGTTACCGGACTCATCGGCACTGTTGTCGGCCACCAGCAGATTGACCGGTGCCGGGCCGGCCTGGGTATTGGCGACGGCCGCAATGAACAGATCGGCGACACTGGTCAGTGCCAGGGTGCCGCTGTCATAGGCCACTA
The DNA here is from genome assembly GCF_900100175.1 of Ferrimonas sediminum. Classification (GTDB taxonomy): domain Bacteria; phylum Pseudomonadota; class Gammaproteobacteria; order Enterobacterales; family Shewanellaceae; genus Ferrimonas; species Ferrimonas sediminum. Next base: position 248,534 of record NZ_FNEM01000004.1, on the reverse strand, counting down.
CGCTGGGGTCATCGGGATCCGTCAGGCGAACGCGGTAGGTGCCGGGATCCACCGTCACCGGAGCCGGTGTGAACTCGCCAAAACTCAGCTCGGTCAACTCGGTGGCGGCAGACAGCGGGTCGTCGGCGCCGGTGACGTGGACACCGACCCGGCCGACGGCCGGTGCGCTGTGCAGTACCTGCAGTCGCAACTGGGTCAGGGCATCGTTGCCCAGCGCCGGACGCGGTACGACTACTGGCGCGAATGGCGTGTCGCCGTTGCCGGCGAGCAGGGAGGCCACCAGGCCGGTGGCGACGACGTTGTACTCGGTGTCGGCATCGACGTCCACGGTACCGTCAAACACGGTGGCTGTGGTGCCGTCGGCCAGAATGCCGTCCACCTGAATCTGGTAACTGCCTGCGTCCAAAGCCAGCAGGGAGGAGGCTTGTTGGTAGTCCACGTTGGTGAGTACCGCACTGCCGTTCACCAGCACATTCACCTTGGGCGCGTCGGGAGAGGCATGGATGACCCGGACGTACCCCTGATCTGCGGGCGGGGTTGGCGGAACCGGGGTGACCGGCAGATCATCATCATCGTCACAGGCAACAATCAACATACAGCTGCTCGCCACCAAGGTGGCTTTAAGTAGGGCTTTCATGGTTATGCTCCAGTTTTCGATAAGCCCGAACCATTACGCCGTCGCTTCGGCAGCAGATCAGAAATCTGTTGCCGATGGGGGAGCCTTTTTCTCGAAAGACAAAAACACCTCGGCCACGGTAATGCCGAATTTTTTAATTTTCGCTCTATTTAACATGTGGTTGGCATCGATCATTACCATGGTGTCGTCGAAGCTGACCTGCCAGTTGCCGCTGTCGGTACTCAGTTCCATGTCATAGATCCAGTGCAACACCGCGCCGCCGACCCGGCCCTGAGCTACGCCAATGATGTCGTCTGCCCGGCCTCGATAACTGCCGTCCTCCAGCCGTTCGATGCGCCATTGCCGGAACTGGGTGTCACCGTCGGCATAGAAAAAATACTCGTCCAGAGTGCCCTGTGCACCGTCCCAGCGGCCGTCGATGCGGACACGAAAGCGGCGCATAACCTCGCCGGAGCGGTCTGTGACCATGCCGTAAGCCATTACCTCACCATCGAAGAAGGTCTCCAGACTCATGGGCGGTTGCCAGTCACGGTAGGGGGAAAGATCCTGGCTGCAGCCCACCAGCAGCAGTGCAATCAGCAACAGACGAATCATGGCTGGTCTCCCGGTTCACCGGTTAACTGCCGGGTAAAGTCGGGGTCGGCACTGTCCTGTGATAACCAGATGGCAAGAAACTGGCGGTTGCCTTCGCTGCGATCAAAGTCGCAGCGTCGTTGCCCGTTCCAGTCCAGTCTGGCACTGCTGTCTTCAGCCAGGTAGAAGCTGAGGGTATGGCCAGTATCCACATCGGGAAAGCAGAGACCCATCTGTTGCAGCCACTGCCGACTGGCGGCGTCCTGGTAGCCCATTCGTTGCCACTGGGATTCGGTGGCCTCAAGTAGGTCATTGGCGTCAATCTGCCGGTGGTAGGTCAATGACAACCGCAACGGACCGTTGAGCCCCTGATAGCGGCCATCCTGGTTGAACAGTTGGGCGGTGTAGATGTCCCAAAACAGCACCGAGAAGGTGCTTTCTCCGATGCGGTCTAGGGCAGAAGCCGGGTGGAATCCCACCCAAAGCAACAATGGAATCAGGCTAAAGCGGATCATGGGTCTCTCCCAGGCGATGAACGAGCAACGGCAGTAAGGCCCACCACGCCACGAATGGCAGGGTAATGACCAACTGTGACCAGTGAATGCTGGCGTGGCCAAAGGCGGCAGCGGCGGCGTAACTGGCCGGTCCTCCCAAGGCGCCAAACAGGCTCAGCGCCCACAGCGGCCAGCGCACGCTTGCCACCAGCATCAACAGATAACGGCAACAGGCCAACCACAACAGCGCCAGCCAAAGGGGCACGCCGGCCACCAGGGCGGCCGGTTCGGTCAGGCTCAGCCAGCCGATGTTTAGCCACAGCCCATCGACCATGATGCCAAGGCTCGCCAAAACTAGGGCGATCAGCCACTGGCGTCGGCCGAAGGGGGACAGCCAAGCCCAGAGCAACAGGGCAGGCAGTTGCCAGACAGGAAGCGGTGCCAGCATGGTGGCCAGCCAGAACAGCTGAAAAACCACACTGTCTACAATCAGGCGGCAGGTCTGCCGGCGCCAGCGTAAAGGGAAGGTCAGGGTGAACATGATGACTCCTGGGGCCGAAGATACTGGGTTATACGAAGCTTTTGGCGAGGGGATCAGGGAATTCGGTGAACCGCTTGCCGCTGATAGACGTAGTGCTTGCTACCCTTTGCCAGTGTGGCCCTGTGATGATGATTCCAGTATTTCCCCTTAATGCCCATGTGTTTCCCGAGGGGCGACTGAGCCTGCGCATCTTTGAGGCCAGATATCTGCGCATGGTGCGTGAGCGCGCCGGCAGGCCCGATGGCTTTGCCATGGGCATGCTGGTGGACGGCGAGGCTGGCGGCGACGTGCTTGACCTGGCGACCCTGGTCAACATCGTTGATTTCGACCAATTGCAGGACGGCTTGTTGGGAATCACGGTGGAAGGGGTCGAATTGGTGCGGCTTAGCCAAATGCGCACCGATGCAGACGGTCTGCGCTGGGCTCGATATGAGTCGGTGTCCATCTGGGCCGACGCGGCCCCTGGCGAGGACGACGGCATCAAACCGGCCCTGTTACGGCTTTTTAAAGAGTACCCGGAGATTGGGGATCTGTACCCCGGTGCCGAGCGGCGACCGCTGGATTGGTGCATGCTGAGGTGGCTGGAGTTGTTGCCTATCGATGCCAAGGCCAAGGCTCACATTCTGACCCGGCCCTCTCCGGAGATGGCATTGGCATTGATCCACTCCATCATTGATCGCAGTGATCCATCTTAAGCCGCCGCCCGTATTGCGTGTATCCGCTCGTTGACCTATGGTGAGAAAGGAAGCTGGTATGATTCATAATCAACCGTTTGTGAGGCGAGTGCGTAACGACAAGGAGCGCTCAATGCAAGGTGTCGCGCCCTCGGCTTCAACCAACCAACCCGAGAGTGGTATGGTGACTTCGCCGAACAATGACCCCTCCCCCCAAGCCCTGTCGCAGGCGATGATTCAGGTTGCCAACGACAGAGATAAACGAGCCTATGCGATGCTGTTTAAGCATTTCGCAAACCGGGTGCATGCGTTTTGTTTCAAGAAGGTCGGCGATGACCAGCTGGCAAGAGAGGTCGCTCAGGACACCATGCTGGCGGTGTGGCAAAAGGCGCATCGTTTTGATGTGGATAAGGGCAACGTGTCCACCTGGATCTACACCATTGCCCGCAACCGCTGCTTTGATCTCGGCCGACAGAAGCTGTCCCGGCCGGTGTTGGTGAGCTCTGACGATCTGTACAGCGAGCCGGCCCCCCAGTCCCACGACAGTGATCGCATCCTGCAGTTGGCCAGTGAGAAAAATCGTCTGCACCAGTTGTTGGCCAGTCTTCCTGAAGCCCAGCGTCAGGTGGTGTCGCTGGTCTACCTGAAAGAGATGAGTCATCAGGCGGCGGCCCAGCATCTGCAACTGCCTGTGGGCACCGTGAAGAGCCGGCTGCGGCTGGCTATGGAGAAACTGGCGTTACGCCTTAACAAAGGAGCTTTGGGCTATGACTGAACGTCATCCAACCTTGGCTCAGATAGAGCAGTTCATTCAGGGCGACCTGGATGATGTACAGGCCATTATGGTGTCGGTACACCTGGGGGCATGCCAGCAGTGCAGCCAATTGGCGCAAGAGTGTCAGCAGCAACAGGCGAGTCACGCTCTGGTAGCCGTGGCGGAGACAGAGGCGTTTAACGACGCCGATCTGGATCGGATGCTGGACCAGCTGGATCGTGGTGAGGATCTGACAGAGGCCGAGGCCAGCCTGCCCACCCAGTTGGAGTTTCAGGGCCGAACGGTATCGGTACCGCCAGCGCTGGCGACGATGGTGCAGAGGGCCGGGCCCTGGAGCCGGGTAGTGAGCCGGCTGTGGAGTGCTACCATTCAGGGGCATCAGTTACCCTATCAATTAAACTTCATCTACATGGAGCCCGGCGGCAGCATCGCCAGCCACGCCCATAAAGGGCTGGAGTGGACCCTGGTGCTCGACGGTACTTTCTCCGATGACCGCGGCGATTTTCATCCCGGCGACCTGATTCAGTGTGATGACCAGGTGGAACATGCCCCCTATTCAAAGAACGGCTGTTTGTGTCTGGCGGCCATCGATGCACCACTGCACTTCACCTCCGGGTTGGCACGGGCGCTGAACCCGTTCAGTCAGCTGTTCTTTAAGCCCGGAGGCTAGTCTTATCAGAATCACATTCTGACGTAATACTGAATCTAAGCTGACTCAGTGAAGGATTTCAGTACTCTGTAGGAACTCCGCCAGCCCTTGAAGACTCTGAGTTTTTGAGGCTGGCGGTTTTTTTTGTGACCTCGTCGAGGTTGAAAAAGCCCCACCTGGCCCAGATGCTAGTAGTGTCCACCCAGCTGTCGGTGGATTCGTTTCTCTGGAATAGGAGTCAGAATGGGTAAGTTTTTAAAAACGGCGTTAATGATGCTGATGGTCGGGCAAGCCCCGGTTCAGGCCGCAACGCCGCTGTCTCTCAATCAATCTCTGACCGAGCTCCCCGGACTGGAGCGCGCAACCAAGGCCCAGAAGGGCCTGCCGGAACTGATGGCCATCAATAGCCAGGAGTACGCTTCGGTAATTCAGCCGACCACAGATTTCGAAAACCTGTATCAACACGCGCAGATGGCCCAAAACGAACTGGCCATGCTGACCCATCGCGTAGCCTACCTGTCCTCCACCCAGGCCAGCGTCCCCGATGTGAAGAGTCGAGAGCGCGCGCTGGCGAAGTTGGAGGGGAAACTGGATGGCGATGTTCGTTTACTGACGGATCTGGCGCGCACCACGCTGGTGGCGTCGGATGTGGAAGGGGTGGTTCGAGCCTATCATCACCTCAATCAACATGGTCAGGTGGTGAAGGTCAAAAACCGGTTTCAGACCCCCAAGGCCAATGGCTATCGAGACATGAACGTATTGGTACGTCTGCCGCAATCTGAGCTGGTGGCCGAGGTTCAGATTCACCTGGCGGACATTGCCGCCATTAAAAGCGGTGCCGAGCACGATATCTATACCCAGATTCAGGAGATTGAGCGACACGCCGCCCAGCAACAACGGGCCTTGGCGGAGTTTGAACTGGCCCGAATCAGCAAGCTTAAGCAGCAATCCAGCGAGCTGTATCAGCGAGCCTGGGAGGCGCATGATACGCCGGTCAGGGTCAATTACGGATAGGGAATCAGGGCGGAGTCTTCTCCGCCCTTTTTTTGTCTTTAATTCAGGTCTGAGTCCTGCCAGTAGCGACTGCCAGTGACATTGGCGTCGAGCAGGATGCCTTTGTCGTTGAGCACAAAGATGGCCATGCCGCCGTTGTACTTGGCGCTGACTTCGGCGGACTCATCCCAGGCGACCAGACCGGCTTCACTGCTGGCTTCCCAACCATCATTCACAAACTTATCGAAATGGATCTGGTCTTCGAACAGCATCACCTGTTGGTAGAATTTCCCCCCCACACCCAGGGCCAGGCCGGCGCCGAACATATTCATGTAGGTACGCTTGTGGCTGTGGCGATTCACCGCCACCCCGGAGCCGCCGTTGGTGTGCAGCATCAGAGAGAACTTTCTTGAATCGAACACCGCATAGCCGTAGGCCTCATCAAACAGCGGCTTGACCTCGGGGTGCTCGCTGAATAGCCGAACCAGGGTGACTTCCGACATGGTGTTTAACGCATCCCGGGCCTGCTGCGGGCTGTCGGGTTCCAGCATATCGTCCAGTTTTGCTTCGCCCTGCTCGGCCCAGACTTTGCCTTTTTTCAGGGCGTCGTCGCTCCATTCGCCAGCTTGGTCCAGGGCGCCATCGGCCCATTCTGAGGAGGCTTCCCAGGTATCGCTGCTCCATTCCGAGGTGGCGTCCCAGGCGTCTTTGCTGGCATCGGCGGTGGTTTCCCAGGCCTCTTTGCCGGCGTCGGCGGCTTGCTCGCTCAACGCTTTGGCTTTGGCCTTCAGTTCGTCCCAGCCGGCCTGGGCCGGGGCGTTTAAGGCCAGAATGCCGGCCAGTGCCAGCATCCGCGGGTGGTGCTTCATGGTGCTCTCCTCAATCGATATTGGCGCCAGTATACCAGTGCCGGGTGGAAAAGAGGTGGAGGTGTCGCCTGCGGTTGTGCCGCTTAGCGGCTGGCCTGTCTCGACAAGACCATGGCGCTGGCTGCGGCATCAGCTGCAGTCCGCGCCATCCGACAGAAAGGGTTAGCTGGTGCTGTAGTTTTCCAACCGGGCCCGAATGGCGGCGGGCAGTGTGGCTTTGCGCTGATTGTTAAAGTCGAACACCACGACTTCGGCACTGCCGATGGTGGTCACGCACTGCTGCGCTTCACTGAAGATGTGGTATTCCATGGTGAAACGGTCGTCCTGAAGATCCTTGATCAGGGTGCCAACCTGCAGGGTATCAGGGAATAGGACCGGACGCTTAAAGCGGCACTGGGTCTGGGCCAGAATGGGACCGATACCGGTGGCCTGCAGCGCTTCCATCAGGCCGATTTGATTAAAGAAATCGATGCGCGCGGTTTCGAAATAGCGGAAGTAGACCACGTTGTTTACATGCTGAAGGGCGTCCATTTCGCCCCAGGCAACGGTAATGGGCGTGTGGATGGGAAAGTCCCGTTTGAAAGCGTCCATACTTTTAAAACACCTGTTTAGAATGAGCGTTTCACTGTATCACTGCCCGCATAAAAAACAAACAGGCCACCGCAAGGGTGGCCTGAACAGAGTTTAACCGGAATTCGGGTTACCTCAGGTCGATGGCATCTTGCTGCTGGCTCTGGGGCACCTCGCCGGCCATCTCATCAACGATGGCGGCGCAGACCGCATCGCCGGTGATGTTGAGGGCGGTACGGATCATGTCAAAGATACGATCCAGGGCGAACAGCAGCGGCAGACCTTCGATTGGAATACCGGCGGCCAGCAGTACGGCCACCACCAGGAAAGACGGGCCAGGTACGCCTGCCTGCCCGACGGCACCCAGAGTGGAGGTCAGGATGATGGCCACATAAGCGCCCAGTCCCAGATCCACATGGAACGCCTGGGCGAAGAACACCGCGACCAGGCCGTAGTAGATGGCGTTGCCGCTCATGTTGATGGTGGCGCCCAGTGGCAATACGAAGCTGGAGGTGGAGTTGCGAATGCCCAGCTCTTTTTCACACACATCCATGGTCACCGGCAGCGTCGCCATGGACGACGCGGTGGACAGGGCGACGGCCTGTGGCTTCTTCATGGCGGAGATGAACTTGTTGACCGGGATTCGGGTCAGGGTCTTGATCATCGCCGGGTAGAACAGGAAGCCGTAAATCAGGATGGTGGCCACGTACACCAGGAACAGGTTCATCACCGTGCTCAGGGCGGCGAAGCCGAAGGTGCCGACCGCTTCTGCCATCAGGCCAAAGACGCCGATGGGGGCGATCTTCATGACTACGTTGATCATCCATACGAAGGCATCGACAACGGTGTTGATTCCGTCGATAAGTGGCTTGGAGCGGGCGGCTTCCACTTTCGACAGGCCAATGCCAAAGAACAGGCAGAACACCAGAATCTGTAGAATGTTGCCGTCATTGAGAGAGGAGAATACGTTGGTGGGGATCATGCCAATCATGGTGGCCCAGAAGGTAGGCAGTTCACCCTTCGCTGCCAGGTTGCCTTCGTACATGGCGCTGACGGAGGAGAAGTCGATACCGATACCCGGCTGGAAGATCTCGCCCATGGCCAGGGCCAGGGCGACCGCTACGGCGGAGGTTAGGCCGAAGAAGCCCAGGGTGGTCAGACCGACCCGACCGGCGGCGTGGCTGTTGCCCAATCCGGCGGCGCCACTGATGATGGCCACGGCCACCAGGGGGATCACCAGCATCTTGATCAGGTGAATAAAGATACTACCCAGCGGGGCAAATACCGCTGCACTTTCTCCCATGGCAATACCCACCAGGGTACCGATGATCATGGCGATGACCACCTGGATGCCAATGTTGCCTAACAGGCCTTTCGTCTTTTGCACGGGTAACACCTTTGTTGCGAAAATGTTGGAATGCTTGGGTTTTTATATTGCTTAATGACTCTATGTTGGTCACTTCTGTCGTTTTCGGCTTTGGTTTTACTCTCTTTGTATCGGTTTTTCAAACGGGAGTGTACGAAAATGCTACTTGGATAAAGAAAAGCTATGCCATCCGTTGTGCTTTTTATAATGCTCAATTATCCGGCGCTACCCATCAAGGTGATAAAAGCTGAATTAGCTTTATTTTCAGATTGTTAAACTAAAGTTGAACGATTTTCATTTCGATGGGCTTAATGTCAGTAAAAACTGCCGGGACTGGGGGAACGGTGTGGCCCTGCTGCGCTCTGTTACCCCTACTGGCGGTCCCATGCCCCGCCCGGGTTGTGAGCCATGGGCTGGTGTTGATGAATGTGATGGTTGCCCGCCTGAGTGGCAGGCCCTTCGACGCGACCCGAGCCAGGGGCTGTATCGATTCTGGTTGGGGACGCTGAAGCTGAGCCTTTTAAATGAGCGGCTATCGGTTGTCCCACAACAGGTTGAAGGTGCTGATGACCCCTCTGGCCATGGCGGGCATTGAAGTAACGGCACGGGCCCTCTGGCATCGGTATCCCACCGTGAGGATTGTTAATTAGGCAATTGTTGATAAGATATATCTAATTTACTAGTTGGCCGTATGAGCCGCAGAACAAGGAAAGGGACGATGACAGCGAAGGATTGCATTGGGTGCGCTTGGGTGGTTTTGGCGGGTGCACTGCTGCCCCTGACGGGGCAGGCAACGCCAACGGAGCAGCAAACACTGCGGGCGGAAGGGTTGGCACTGATCGCTGATTTTGCCGGTACCCTGAAGCCGGCATTGATGCAGGCGATGCAGCAGGGGGGGCCGGTTGCCGCCGTGTCCGTGTGCGCGGAACGGGCGCCGCAAATCGCCGCCGAACTGGAGGCGCGCAGTGGCTGGCAGATAACCCGTCTTAGCCTGAAGCCGAGAAACCCTCAGGCGGCTGCGATCGATGGCTGGGAGCGCCAGAGTCTGCTGGAATTTGAGCGGCGTCACGCCGCTGGCGAACCGGTGTCTGAGTTAGTGACGAGCCGGTTCGATGAACAGGAGTACCGGTTGATGAAAGCCATCGGCATTCAGGGGCCATGCCTGACGTGCCATGGGGCCAAGGTGGCGCCGCAACTGGCAGAAGCCCTCGACAGCCACTACCCCGATGATCAGGCCCGGGGCTATGAGTTGGGGCAGGTTCGCGGCGCCTTCAGCGTAGTGAAGCGGTTTTGATGTCGCTAAGGGGTTAACAACAACGGCGCCCAGGCGCCGTTGTTACTGTGGGGACTAGCGGGTGGACAGCGCTTCCACCTCCACCTTCAGCTGGTAGACCTCACGTTGCTCCACCGGGATGCGAATCACCAGCCCTGGCTTGCTGCTGTCGGGGCGCAGGTAGGTATCGGCCATGCGCTTGATGGATCGCCATACCGGAACCGTTTCATCGGCCAGAATCTGGCCATTCTCATCCATGACCCGGACGCTGAGGTCGATCTCGATGATCGATTCCCGTCCCTGGTTGGTGATGGCGGTGAATATCACCAGTTCACCGCCCTCGTAGCTGGCGTGGCCAAGGAGAATGTCTGCACCGGAGTCCGATAACTGCATCACGTCTTTGTCTTGTCCCGGAACCACTTTTACGCCACTGGACATCGGTTTGGCCGGCATCCCCTTGGAAGGGGCTGTTGGGGCTGTGGCAATGACGGGAATGGTTGCAGCCACAGGCGGTATGGCATCTGGCGTGGTACTGGTTTCTCTGACGGTCTCCTCAGGTTCATTGGCCGGGGCCAGATACTGCCAGGTAAAGTCGTCTCGAAGAATGACCTGTCGGCCATCCTCCAGAGTCAGAATTTGGTCGGCGGCCTGAGCGCTGGTGGCCATCAGCAGCGCCAGTGCGGCCAGAGCAAGCTTGCTTCGCATACGGGGGTCCTTGAAATGATTCTTGCCGCAGACTAGCAGATTTTAAAAAACACTGCTGCAATCCGGGAGCGCACTTCACCGCATTTTTCACAAGAGTGCGGCGAAGTGTGGCCACTTAGGCTCGAACTGGTCATTTTTGAATGCAATAACCTAAACCGGTTCCTGTTCAGTTTCCTTGAATTGTCTGGGCTGCGGGGGCCGGACAACCGCTTACCGATGAACTTCCGGCCTGGCTGGCGTGTTTTAATTGCGGCATCGGAATAATACTGTCGTGTCATGCGTTACCTCTCATTGTGTCATTTCATTGAAATGGCGACCCTATTTGAATATCACGCCTGGTGCTTACCGGCGGATCTCTCTGGTAGAGGCGGTTTCGATCGCATGTTTATCCTGCAGCCCTTTTGCTTGACTGCTACTTTATTCCTAATGCTGACTGAAGGAGTGGATGATGATCTATCGAGTGATCCTGTTGTTGCTTGTTTCTTTGTACCTGCCTGTTGCTTTCGGTAAGCCGGTGGAGATACCGGGCCCACCGTTTGATCCCCCCGGGCCACCCTCGACTCCCCCGGGACTCGCCAAAAAAGTCATCGGTTTTACTGTGTTGCATACTAATGACCATCACGGTCGTTTTTGGGCTAATAGCGATGGCGAATATGGCATGGCCGCTCGCAAGACGCTGATCGACCAAATTATCGCCGAGGTGCAAGCAGAAGGTGGTGACGTGTTGCTGCTGTCCGGTGGTGACATCAATACCGGGGTGCCGGAATCAGATTTGCAGGATGCCGAGCCTGACTTCATTGGCATGGAACTGCTTGGCTACGATGCCATGGCCGTTGGTAACCATGAGTTCGACAACAGCCGAGATATTCTCAGCTGGCAGCAAACCTTGGTGAGCTTCCCTTTCCTTTCCGCCAATATTTACGACGAAACCACGGACACCCGAGTTTTCAACAGTCACGCTACTTTCGCCATCAACGGTCTGACCATTGCGGTAATCGGCCTGACCACGGAAGACACTCCCATCAAGGCTAACCCGGACAACATGGTTGGGCTTGTGTTCAAGGATCCTAAAAGCGAAGCGGCGGCCTTGATCCCCGAGATCATGAAAGAGGAGAAACCTGATCTGGTGTTTGCTGTTACCCATATGGGCCACTATGCCAACGGCAATAGCGGTAATAATGCCCCCGGTGATGTGGCCCTGGCTGAGTTCCTGGACGAGGGGATGCTGGATCTCATCGTCGGTGGCCACTCCCAGAATCCGGTTTGCGTAAATCCAGATGGCACCTATAGCGATTTTGCCCCCGGTGAACCCTGCGTACCGGACATGAAGAACGGAACCTATATCGTGCAGGCCGAAGACTGGGGCAAATACTTGGGGCGGGCCGATTTTGAGTACCTCAAAGGTGAGCTGACTTTGACGAACTACACCCTAATTCCAGTTAACCTTCTGGATGAAGACGGGAATGTTATCGGTGAACCTATCGAGCCCAATGCCGAAGTGATAGACATTTTGCAGCCTTATCAGGATGCCGGCAGCGAGCTACTGGATGTCGTGATTGCCAGCTCCGATGGCAGGCTGGAAGGCGATCGGGCCGTGGTTCGTAGTCAACAAACCAACCTTGGCCGGTTGATTGCCACCGCCCAAAGTGCCTTTATCCAGGGGGCTGAGTTCGGAGTGATGAACTCCGGTGGCGTGCGGGCCTCCATCGAAGCTGGTGAAATCGCTTACCGCGAGGTACTTACCGTGCAACCCTTCGGCAATACTGTAGCCGAGGCCAAGATGACCGGTAGTGAAGTTGCCGCCTACCTGGCTCAGGTGGCTACTCAAACCAATGTGGGCCAAAACGGTGGTTACCCGCAGTTTGCCGGGGTCACCATGACGGTGGATTGTGAAGCGCAAACCGTAGAGATCACCGATCTTGGCGGGCGGGGCTTCAATGAGGCTGAAACATATACCTTCTCCATTCCCAGCTTCAGTGCCGCAGGGGGCGATGGCTACCCGGTTCTCGGTGATGTGATCGATTCCGGTTTCGTCGATGCCCAGGTATTGGCCGACTACATGGCTGATACTCTTGGCGGGGTTGTAAAAGTGGCCGACTTTGAGCCCCTGGGGGAACTGACCTTTATCAATTCCCTTAATGATCAAGGCTGCGAGCTGTCTGCGCCTTGATCTCATCGAATCCAACTTATTACGACAAAATTGGAATGAGAGGCATACCCACCATTACGGTGGGTATGCCTGATTTTGTGGTCTGTTGCCCAGCGGTTCAAACCCCTTTTGATTCGATGTGGCAGCTGATCACTTTGGCGCCCCCTGAGCCACACTGGCCCTGTTACCCGCTTCCCTGAAATGGCGCCTGGGGTGTTGCTGAGCACAAATGCCCCGATGCTCTCTGCCTGACTATCTACTTCAGCGCCCCGATCCAGGCCTGGGCGGCCCGGGCGCCAGCCTTGCAGAAGGGGCCGCTGTCTCAAGCGTAATCTCTTGGCGTCGACGTTACTGAGAGGCGGTGTCGTTTGGTGCCAGTTTGCGCTGGTAGTGGCTTTTTACCAGGGCATTGAGCAGCACCTCGGAGCCGATCAGGTCAAACTCCTGCGGTGCCTCCAGCTCGCGGAACAGTGGGACACCGCCCCCCAGCAGCACCGGTATCTGGGTCAGAATCAGTTCGTCGATTAGCCCCGCCTGTAGAAAGCGCTGTACGGTGACGCCGCCATCGATATAGAGGTTGTGGTAGCCCAGCATCTTGAGATCGCTGCAGATCTGAGCCGGTGATCCCTGAATCAACCGCACTTTATCGGTCAGGTGGGCGGGCACCGAGGTCAGGGTGCGACTGGCGACAAACACCGGCTTGCTGTAGGGCCAGGGACTGTCGAATCCAAGCACGGTTTCAAAGGTATTTCGGCCCATCACCAGGGCGTCCACGCGCGCCATAAAGTCGGCAAATCCAAGGTCGCTGTGATTCGGATTCGGGGTGCTGTGCAGCCACTCCAGTCCTCCCTGGCGATCGGCGATGTAGCCATCGAGACTGATTCCGAGGTAGACGGTGTTCATTGATGCTCCTTAGGCATTTACATGGGGATAAGGTAATTCTACAATGTAGAATTATTGAGTAAGCATAGAGAGGTGCATCGATGGCTGTCAAGGGAAAACGGCGCGGACGACCGGTGTCGAGCCAGCCGGGGTTGTCGGCAGAGCGGATCATCGAACAGGCGCACCAGTTACTGTTAAGCGAGGCCAGGGTGCCCAGTTTGCGGTCTCTGGCAGCGCAGTTGCAGGTGGATGTTATGGCCCTGTACCACTACTTTCCTAACAAGGCTGCGTTGCTGGAGGCGCTGTGCTGCACCCTGGTGTCCGGCGTCTATCAACCCGAGGCGGGGCAGGACTGGCGTCAGGAGCTAACCCGCTTAAGTCGCAGCTACCTGCAACTGCTTGCCGATCACAGTGGCTTGCTGCAGACCCTGTTGTCCATGACCAGTGCCGGCCCGGCGCAGGTGTTTGGTGAGCGGTTTGAGCAGGCGTTGGCCCCGCTGGCGCTGGACAGCGAGCAGCGCCAGCAGGCGCTGTGCCTGCTGGTGGATTACCTGCATGGTTTTGCCTTGGCGCTGCATGCGGCCCCCGGCGCCCTCAGCCTGGAGGACCTGGACGGTCCCCTTGGATTTTATCTGGATGGATTGGCGCTGAGGCGGGCTCCGTCTTAGCCGTGCAGCAGCGGCGCCAGCCATTTTCGAGCCTGCTCCAGGCTCCAGCCTTTGCGGCGTGCGTAGTCCTCGAGCTGATCTTCGCCGATGTCGGTGATGCCGAAGTAACGGGACTCCGGGTGGGCGAAGTACCAGCCTGACACCGCCGCCGTCGGGTACATGGCGTAGCTTTCGGTGATTGCCAATCCAATGCGCCGCTCCGGCTGCAGCAGTTGCCATAACAGCCCTTTTTCGGTGTGATCCGGGCAGGCGGCGTAACCGGGGGCTGGACGGATGCCCTTGTAGCGTTCGCGGATCAGATCGCCGTTGTCCAACTGCTCGTCGGCGGCATAGCCCCAGAACTCTTTGCGGACCCGTTCGTGCATCCGCTCGGCAAAGGCCTCGGCCAGTCGATCCGCCAGCGCCTTGAGCATGATGGCGCTGTAGTCGTCGCCGGCGGCTTCAAACCGGCTGACGTGAGGCTCGATGCCAATGCCGGCGGTGACGGCAAAGGCGCCCATGTAATCCCCCTTGCCGCTGGTTTTGGGGGCCACAAAGTCCGACAGGGCGAAGTTGTTGTTGCCGGCCCGTTCGATCTGTTGTCGCAGCATGTGCAAGGTGGTGAGGGTGGATTGCCGGGACTCATCCTCATAGATCTCGATGTCGTCGTGATCGACGCTGTTGGCGGGAAACAGGCCGATGACCGCCGCGGCGGTCAGCCACTTCTCCGCCACCAGGGTCGCCAGCATGGTGCGGCCGTTGTCATACAGCTCCCGGGCTTCCTCTCCCACCTTGGGGTGGTCCAAGATATCCGGGTAGCGGCCATGCAGCCCCCAGCTGCGGAAAAACGGTGTCCAGTCGATGCGATCAATCAGATCGTCCAGAGGGTAGTCATTAAAGACTCGAATGCCGGTTTGCTTAGGAACAAAAGGAGTGTAGTGATCCCAGTCGATCTGATTGCGGTTGTCTCTGGCTTGCTGCAGGTTCACCAGAGTTTTGCGTCGTCCCTGGGCCTCGCGTTTGGCTTTCAGTTCGGCGTAGTCGGCATAGACTTCATCCACAAAGGCCCGTCGCTGGCTTTTGTCGATCAGCTTGGCCACCACGGGCACGGTCCGGGAGGCGTCGGGGACGTATACCGCGCCGGCCGGGTAGTGCTGATGAATCTTGACGGCGGTGTGGATCTTGGAGGTGGTGGCGCCACCAATAAAGCAGGGAATGTCCAGGCCGGCCTTCTGATAGGCTTTGACGTTGTGAATCATCTCGTCCAGAGACGGGGTGATCAGCCCGGACATGCCGATGGCGTCGGCGTTTTCGGCGATGGCGGTGTCGATGATCTTCTCCACCGGCACCATCACCCCTAAATCCACCACTTCGTAGCCGTTACACTGCAGTACCACCGCAACGATGTTCTTGCCGATGTCATGCACATCCCCTTTGACCGTGGCCATCACCACCTTGCCGGCGGAGCTGACCTCCTTCTTGGAAGCCTCGATGAAAGGGGTCAGATGGGCGACGGCCTGCTTCATCACCCGGGCGGACTTGACCACCTGGGGCAGGAACATGCGGCCATCGCCGAACAGATCCCCCACCACATTCATGCCGTCCATCAATGGCCCTTCAATCACCTCGATGGGTTCTTGAGCCTGCAGCCGTGCCTGCTCGGTGTCTTCGATGATGAAATCGGTGATGCCCTTGACCAGGGCGTGCTCCAGCCGCTTATTTACCGGCAGACTGCGCCATTGGGCGTCTTTAGGATCCTGCTGTTGCTTGCCGTCACCGCGGTAGTCGTCGGCCACCGCCAGCAGCCGTTCGGTACCGTCTTCGCGACGGTTGAGGACGATGTCCTCCACCCGCTCCCGCAACGCCTCGGGAATGTCATCGAAGATCGCCAGCTGACCGGCGTTGACGATGCCCATGGTCAGTCCGGCGTGAATGGCGTGATAGAGGAACACCGCATGAATCGCCTCCCGAACCGGGTTGTTGCCCCGGAAGGAGAACGATACGTTGGAGACACCGCCGGACAGCAGCGCATGGGGCAGGGTTTGTTTGATGGTACGGCAGGCCTCGATGAAATCGACGGCGTAGTTGTCATGCTCTTCGATGCCGGTGGCAATGGCAAAAATGTTGGGATCGAAGATGATGTCCTGGGGAGGAAAGCCCACCTGTTCGGTCAGCACCCGGTAGGCGCGGCTGCAGATCTCCACTTTACGCTGGTAGGTATCGGCCTGGCCCTGCTCGTCAAAGGCCATCACAATGGCGGCGGCGCCATAGCGGCGAATCAGGGTGGCCTGACGGATAAACTCCGTTTCTCCCTCCTTCATGGAGATGGAGTTGACGACCCCTTTACCCTGAATGCACTTGAGCCCCGCTTCCAGTACCTCCCATTTGGAGGAATCGATCATGATGGGAACCCGGGCGATCTCCGGCTCCGACGCGATCAGTTTCAGGAACCGCTCCATGGCGGCCACACCATCGAGCATCCCCTCGTCCATATTGATGTCGATGATCTGGGCGCCGTTTTCCACCTGCTGGCGGGCCACCGACAGGGCGGTTTCGTAGTCTCCCTCTTTGATCAGCCGCAGGAACCGAGCCGAGCCGGTGACGTTGGTGCGCTCACCCACGTTGACGAACAGCGAGTCGGCGCCGATGGTGCAGGGCTCCAGGCCGGCCAGTCGGCAGGCCACCGGAATCTGTGGAATTATCCGGGGGGAATGGTTCGATACCGCGTCACGAATCACTCGAATGTGCTCCGGGGTGGTGCCGCAGCAGCCACCGACGATATTGAGCCAGCCCTCTGCCGCCCATTGACCGATGATTTTGGCCATCTGCTGCGGCGTTTCGTCGTACTCCCCGAACTCGTTGGGCAGGCCGGCATTGGGGTGGGCCGATACCGGACAGCCGGCGATGCGGGACAACTCTTCGATGTAGGGGGACAACTCCTTGGGCCCCAGGGCGCAGTTGAGGCCGATGGCCACGGGCTGGATGTGATTTAGAGAGTTATAGAACGCCTCGGTGGTTTGGCCGGTCAGGGTTCGGCCGGAGGCATCGGTGATGGTGCCGGAGATCATCACCGGCAGGGACCGTCCCAACGACTCAAACAGGCTGTCGATGGCAAACAGGGCTGCCTTGGCATTGAGGGTGTCGAACACGGTTTCCACCAACAGCAGGTCGGCACCGCCGTCGATCAGCGCCCGGGCGGACTCGCTGAATGCGTCCACCAGTTGATCGAAACTGACGTTGCGGTAGCCGGGGTCGTTGACGTCCGGGCTGATAGAGCAGGTTCGGTTGGTGGGGCCCAAGACCCCGGCTACGAAGCGGGGTTGGCCGGTTTCGGCGGCCACCTCGTCGGCGGCCCGGCGCGCCAGCCGGGCGGATTCATAGTTGATCTCCCGCGACAGCGATTCCATCTGATAGTCGGCCATGGCGATGGTGGTGCTATTAAAGGTGTTGGTTTCGATGATATCGGCACCGGCCAGCAGGTATTGACGGTGAATACCGTGGATAATCTCGGGCTGAGTCAGCGACAGCAGGTCGTTGTTGCCCTTGAGCTGACAGGGCCAATCGGCGAAGCGGTCGCCCCGGAAGTCGTCCTCCTCGAGTCGATGGCCCTGAATCATGGTTCCCATGGCGCCATCGAGAATCAGAATGCGTTGCTCGAGGAGGTGTTGCAGTGTTGTCGCCATGATGCCGTCCCTATTCACTTCAAATAGACATTTATCCGTTTAGACGTCTATCTTAGCTAAGGCGGCGGCCACTGAATAGCCCTTGTTGCAACTTTTTTAGCCGCTGTTATCGATTCATAGCCGATGGCGATGACCGGCCACGGAAATCGTCTGCCGGGGACTTGGCTAACAATTTCGACAACTATAGAATTGTTCAAAACCACAGGAGAGCAATTATGATCAGTGATGAAGCGGTGGCTCAACGGTTGTCGGAGCTGGGGCACCCGACCCGGTTGGCGGTGTATCGGCTGTTGGTCAAGGGCAGCAAGACCGGCATGACCGTCGGCGACGTTCAGCAGCAGCTGGGCATTCCCGGGTCGACACTGAGCCACCACCTGAGCCGGCTGATTCAGGCCGGGCTGGTGCAGCAGACCCGTGAGGGGCGGATTCTGCGTTGTCAGGTGGACATGGACGCCCTGGATGAGGTGATCGACTACCTGAAGGCGGAGTGCTGCACCCTGTAACGGGCCTGGCAGTCAATCAATTCGGTTAAAATGACTGTGGGAACCCACCTTGAAACCCCGGCAGGTTCGCGCCACACTGACGGGCCTGTTCCCCTAAATTATGCGAGAAAAAAGGATGACCACCAAAGACGAACGTCACCAGCAACGACAGCAGAAAGTGAAGCAGAAAGTCGATGCCAAGGTGGAGAGTGCTCAGGAGGAGCGTGGCATCGTATTGGTGCTGACCGGTAACGGCAAAGGCAAGTCTACCGCCGGCTTTGGTACCGTTGCCCGCGCGGTGGGCCACGGCCAGCGCTGCGTCGTCGGCCAGTTTATCAAGGGCACCTGGGACTGCGGTGAGCGGTCGCTGCTGGAGCAGCACGGCGTGGACTTCCACGTGATGGCCACCGGCTTTACCTGGGAGACTCAGGACCGGGAAGCGGACACGAAGGCGGCCCAGGCGGTGTGGCAACAGCTGAAACCGGCCCTGGCCGATGCCAGTGTCGATCTGGTGCTGCTGGATGAGCTGACCTACATGACCAACTACGATTACCTGGATCTGGACGAGGTGGTGGAGGCCATCGCCAATCGACCGCCGGAGCAGAGCGTGGTGATTACCGGACGGGCGGTGCATCGTCGCCTGGAGGAGTTGGCAGATACGGTGTCCGAGGTGCGGCCGGTGAAGCACGCGTTCGAAGCGGGAATTAAGGCGCGCAAAGGCGTCGACTGGTAGACTGTTGCCACCTGAGCATCACTCTTCTGAGTCCTCGATGACCCACACATTAGGCCGCCAGTTCTGGCGGTTTGTCATTCCTACGGTCGCCGCCATGTTGGTGAACGGCCTCTATCAACTGGTGGACGGCATCTTTGTCGGCCAGGTCATCGGTGCCGACGGCCTCGGCGCCATCAATATCGCCTGGCCGGTGATCGGCATCACCTACGGGGTGGCGATCATGGTGGGCATCGGTGCCGGCGCCCTGAGCTCCATCGCCCGCGGCGAAGGTGATCTGCCCGGGGCCAGTCAATGGCTGGCGGCGGGGTTGTGGTTACTGTTGCTGTTGGGGATCGCCTGCGGGGTGTTGCTGGCCTGGCTGGGGGAGCCGCTGTTTCGATTGCAGCAGGCCCAGGGGCCGGTGCTGGCTCTGGCCGAAGACTACTTGCAGGTGCTTATCTGGGCCAGCCCGGTGGCTCTGGGGGGCATCGCCTTACCCTTTCTGATCCGCAATGATGACGCCCCCAACCTGGCAACCCTGTTGATCGGGGCCGGCGCGGTGATCAACATCGGCCTGGACTATCTGTTTATTGTGTTGTGGGATTGGCAACTGACCGGGGCCGCGCTGGCCACCGCTCTGGCTCAGGCAGTGGTGCTGGTACTGGGCGTCACCTATTTTCGCTCGTCGTTGTGCCAGGTGCCGCTGTCGCTGACCCGGCTGAGCCTCAGTTGGCGGGAGAGCAAACAGATTCTGGGGTTGGGGCTGGCGAGTTGGGCCATGTACCTCTATTTCAGCTTCATCACCGCCGTACACAACAGCCAGTTTCTGACCTACGGTGATGCCACTGCGCTGGGGGCCTTTGCCATCGTCGGCTACCTGTGTACCTTGTACTACCTGTTGGCGGAGGGGGTGGCCAACGGCGTCCAGCCGTTGCTCAGCTATCTGTTTGGCGCCGGTCGTCTTAAACAGATGCAGCGGGCACTGGTGTGGGCTCTGACCCTGACCCTGATCAGCGGGTTGGTGTTTTCTATCAGTTTTCTGCTGTTTCCCGAGCTGTTCACCCACGCCTTTAACCGCAAGGATGAGGCGCTGCTTCAGGCCACCACTCAGGGGTTGAGGTGGCACACCTGGGCACTGTATCTCGATGGGGTGATCTTTGTGATTGCTGCCTATTTCCAGTCGGTGAACGATGGCCACCGGGCCAGCTGGGTGACCTTTGCCAATATGGGGATTCAACTGCCGTTTCTGCTGTTGCTGCCGCTGTGGCTTGGCGTGCAAGGGGTATGGCTGGCGGTGCCCCTCTCCAATGTGGTGTTGATTGGCTGGGTGCTGTGGTTACTGATTCGGGATCAGAAGCGGCGCCGAATTCCCTGGGGGCGCCACTCCGTACTGGATTAATCGGGATGCGGCGCCATCAGCGCTGGGCCAGTTCGCCGTTGAGCCGTTCAATCTCGGCTTTGAGTACCATGACCTGATGCTCCAGATCGCGGATACGGGCTTTGTCGTCGGCAATCACCTCGGCGGTGGTGGTCATGGAGACGGCGCCGGAGAACAGGTGGGCATAGCGGGCTTCCCGTTTGCCGGCCTCTCTGGGCAGTTGCACCACCATCTCCTTTTCCGCCAGCCCCTTTAATACGGCCTCGGCGTCGCCGACGTCGCTGAAGCTGGCCAGCCGGTTGGTGCGGCTGCGCAGTTCACCCGGGGTTTGCGGTCCCCGCAGCAGCAGTACACACACCAGTGCCCGTTCCTTGTCGGTCAGCGACAGTCCGCCAAAGGCGGTGTTGCAGAATCGGTGTTTGTATTTGCTGGTTCGACTGCCGCCCTCTTCACTGACCAGACGGCGATCCATCAGTTGATTCAGGGTCTGGCTGACTTCACTGTCGCTGAGGGACAGCACCGGTTCGCGGTTACTTTTCTGATTGCAGGCGCCTTTGAGGGCGTTTAATGACAGTGGGTAGAGGTCTGGGGTGGTGGTCTCTTTTTCCAGTAAACAGCCAATGATGCGGGTCTCATTGAGGGTCAGGTTCATCTCCACGGGGGCCTCCTTTGAATGCCAATGTGACTGCGCACTGGCTCGTGGTCGCTCAGGCAAAGCGGGCAGTCAGTTTGGTATTGCACCGAACCAGTATTTATCGCCGTTGCCGAAACGGCAACCCCCCCGGGGCACTGTTTGGGCAGAGTTTAATCAGCGCGGGCGGCCATTTGTGGTGGCGGTGTCTGAATTTTGCCCAAGGATGCTGTCACGCGCGGGGAATATTCGTTAGTCTAGTGACTTACCTCCTGAATATTTGAGAGCGCCTTTGAACCGCATCGCTGTTTTTGTGGATGTACAAAACATCTACTACACCTGTCGTCAGGCATTTGGCCGCCAGTTTAACTACCGTGGACTGTGGCAGCACCTGAGTCAGTTGGGCAACATCGTATCGGCGACGGCGTACGCCACTCATAAAGGCGACGATGGCCAGCGCAAGTTTCAGGATGCCCTCAAACACATCGGTTTTGAGGTCAAACTCAAACCCTTTATCCAGCGGGCTGACGGCTCTGCCAAGGGAGACTGGGACGTGGGCATCACCATCGATGTGATGGAAACGGCACCCAAGGTCGATACCGTGGTGCTGCTGTCTGGCGATGGCGATTTTGACATGCTGCTCAACAAGATCCGTAAAGACTACGGCGTGCAGGCCATGGTGTTTGGGGTCCCGTCTTTGACCGCCCATTCGCTGATGGAGTCGGCGTCGGAGTTTGTGCCTATCGGCGACGACATGCTGCTATAGACGCTGGAATCAGCCGCTCGCCTTGGCTTCGAAATACTGCAGATCAATGAACACCGCCGCCGCCAGCACCAGGTGGCGCAGAGCCGGGTTCAGGCCGGCCTCAAACTCGACCAGAAAATTGTCCCTGTCGGTCATCAGTTCCGAGAACGCCCCGGACCATCGTTTGGCCACCAGAGCCTGTTGCCGTTGCTGCTCATCCACAAAGGGAAAGGTCCACAATTTCCACAGCGGTGATGCCACCCGTAATACCACCTGCCCCTGAACGTCCAGCAGATCAAACTCTTTGTGCAGCAGCGAGAAGCGTTGCTGAATCGCGCCCAGGGGCGCCCCCTGATGGTCGCTGATCTCCAGCCGCTGGAGCAGCCAGCGAAATGGATGGTGGGCGCGCATGAAGGGCTGGCGCTGGCCGTCGAAAAAGATCAGGTCAAAGCGGCGCCAATGGCCGAGGGCCTGGCGGGCCAGTGTCCCCAACAGGCCGCTGCTCTGCTCGGCGGCGAAGGCCAGTGGCTGCTGATCGCCGGCCAGAATCTGATACTTGTTGCGGCTTTCGAAACCGATGAACTCTGCCAATTCGTGCACCTGCTGCACCAGCAGGCGGGGGTGGTCATTCAGGGGAAGCATACCGGGGTCCTGATTCAGCCATTTCCAGTCGAAAGTGATTGAATACTTTAGCATAGTAAACCGGTCGGCGCCCGCTTAGGCGTCTCGGGGTAAGCCTTTCTCCACCACCCGAATCAACCGTTGCTGCTGTTTGCTCAGCTGCCCCAGCCGTTGCTGCTGACGGGCGATGGCCCAGCGGATGTGCTCATCCACCATGGCATCCACCTGCCCCAGGCCCTGAGTCAGAGCCTCGATAATGGCCGTCGATGTCGGCGCGTTGCCCAGCGCCACGGCCAGGTTACGTTGCCAGCGACGATAGCCGATGCGGCGGATGGGGGAGCCTTCGGTGGCGCTGAGAAACTCACTTTCGCTCCAGTGCCACAAGGTCAGCAGTTCAGGCTGCGTCAGCGGGCCACGGGTATGGAAATCCGGCTCCCGGGTCAGCGGAGCGTCGCGATTGTAGGGGCAGGCCAGTTGACAGTCATCGCAGCCGTAGATGCGGTTGCCCAGCGCCGGGCGCAGGGGTTCAGGAATCGCCGCATCCGACTCGATGGTCAGGTAGGAGATGCAGCGCTTGGCATCCACCACATAGGGCTCGACGATGGCTGCCGTGGGGCACAGGGTCATGCAGGCTTTGCAGTTGCCACAGTCGCCTTGATGGGGGACATCCTCAGGCAGAGGCAGGTTGGTCAGCAGTTCGCCGATGAAGAACCAGCTTCCCGCCTCCTGACTCAGTAGCAGTGAGTGCTTACCGACCCACCCCAGTCCGGCCTGATTGGCCAGCGGCCGCTCCAGGATCGGCGCTGAGTCCACAAAGGGGCGGCCATCGTAATCCTGAACCTGCAGGCGAATGCGGTTGCCCAGTTGCTTGAGGCGGTTGCGCATCAGCTTGTGATAGTCGCGGCCGCCGGCGTAGCGACTGATGTAAGCCCGCTCCCCCTCCCTAAGGGCATCGGCAAAACCGGCGTGGGGGGGCAGGTAGTCGAGGCGGACCACAATGGCGGTAACGCTGCCGGGGTGCAGCAACCCTGGCTGGGTGCGCATCGCCACATTGCGGGCCATGTACTCCATGTCACCGTGGTAGTGGTTATTGAGCCAGGTGGATAGGGCGGGTTGCTGATCGGCCAGATCCAGGCGGGTGATGCCGACGTCGGCAAAGCCCAGTTCCCGGGCCCAGGATTTGATCTCCGACGCCAGCGCGGCCCAATCCGGCTGCTGGTTGTCGGTGCTGTCAGGGGGTGATAGGTTCATGGCGGCAAGAATACCAGATTCTGCCGCCATCACCGATTTTTGTGGCTTACTTCAGAGACAGCGGCGACAGGCTCAGGTTGCCATTGACGGTCTGCATCTCCACCCTGGCGTCGCCGCCATTGTGGTCGAAGTGCAGCTTCTCCGTGGCCACGTGCTTGCCTCGGTTGGGCTGATGCTGGGTCAGACCGTTGCTGATGTCGCCTCCGGGGCCGGTCTCCAGGCGCACTCGCATCGAGGCGTCTTTAGGCAGTGCTAGTGAGGTGTCGCCATTGACGGTTTCAAACTCCAGTTCGGCGCCGGTATCGAGGGCAGCGACGGTGACGTCGATGTCACCACTGACGCTGGTGACCTCCAGCTCACGAACCCGGTCCAGGCTCAGTTGAATGTCGCCGGAGACGTTTTCCACCTCCACCTGGTGGCCGCCGCGCTTCAGGCTGACGTTGCCGCTGACCGACTCGTAGCTGCCGCTGCCCTGATGATCGCTGGCATCGATGTTGCCACTGACGGTTTCCAGCTCAATCTCACCGGACAGTTCGTGGGCCTTGATGTCACCACTGACCACCTCGACGTCCACCTCGCCCTGGATCCGTTCCAGGGTGATCTCGCCGCTGACATTGTTGATCTTGAGGCCGCGCTGCAGGTTGGCCAGGTTAAAATCGGTGCTGACCCCTTCGCCCTTAAAGCGGATGGAGCTGGGCAGGGTGACGGTCAGGCGGCTGCCCTCGTTGTTGCCCCGCCAGTTGCGTGGCATCTTGACCTCCGCCACCAGAGTGTCACCGTCACGCTCAAACACCCAGCGTTCGGCTTGATCGTCCAGTTCACCGAGAATGCTGATCTGGTTGTGGTCACCACCGGTCAGGATGACGTCGCCGCTGGGAACGATCAGGTTCAGGGTGCGGATTCCGTCCGCATCCATGCGGCTGTCAATGGCTTCCCCCGCCAGTACGGAGACTGAGGTGGCTAGCAGGGTGGCACCCAAAAAAATGTGCTTCATGGCGTTCTCCTAAAGGTGGTGAAGTCGTTGTTGGCGCTGTTGTTGTTTTTGCATCAGCTCCAGTTCCCGCTGTTGTACCCAGAGCCACAGCTCCAGCAGATCGGGGTTGTAAGGGTCCTGTTTGAGGGCGCCGATCAGCTGTTCAGCGGCGTCCCTCAGGGTTTGAATGCCCGAACTTTCGGCATCCGGCAGGGTGTCATTGACGGCATCGAACTGACTCAGTTCAAATCGGCTTTGCAGCCGCTGTCGTTGCTGTTGATGTTGGTTGGCCATCAACTGCAGCATCATCTGAAACTGCTGATCCTGGTTGCCCCCCTGCTGCTGACCCAGCCAGAAACTGCCGAGGCTGGTGAGCAGCAGACTGGCTGCCATGGCCCATGGCAGCCACGGCCGGCTGACCGGTGCGGGGCGTTTAGGCTCCAGTGGAGCCCGGTCCAGCTGCCGTTCGATGCCGGCCCAGAGGTCGCGCTGCGGGGTGATCTCCGGTTGCAGGGTGTCCAGCAAATCATCCAGTTTGTGGCTCATGACAGCATCTCCTGTAACAGTTGGCGGGCCCGATGGTATTGGGCCTTGCTGGTGCCGGGTTTGATCTCCAGCAGTTCGGCGACCTCATGGTGTCGGTAGCCTTCGATGGCATGCAGTACGAACACCTGTCGGGCGCGGGCCGGCAGCCTGGGCAGCAACCGATCGACCAGATTCAGAGATTCCATCTCCTGATGGCTCTCCTGGTCGGCCTGGGTCAACTCGGTGAGTTGGGGCTGGGCTTTCAGGTAGTTGAGGGTGTGATTCAGCGTCAGCCGGTGCAACCAGGTGGTGAAACGGGCCTCAAAGCGATACTGAGGCAGTTTTTGCCACAGGCGGATAAACACCTCCTGGGTCGCCTCTTCGGCGCAGGTTACCCGGCCGCTGAGTCTCAGACACAGGGCATAGACCCGCGGGCTCAGTTGTCGGTACAGCCTGGCAAATGCACGCTTGTCACCTTGCTGGGCCAGACGGACATCCTGGTTCAGGCTATCTGTGGCCGCATCAAGCGGGGGGGCTGCTTGGTTCACCGGCGCTCCTTGAATTGAGTGACTGTTGATAAATAAGACAGGGTTAAGTTGGCAAAGGGTTTGAACCGGAGCAAATTTTTTTTGCCGTTTGGGGGGAGTGACATGCAGAACTATTTTCTGAACCCAATTCACACAAAACGGTGATTTGTGATCTGTTTCGACGATTTCTGCATCAATTACTGGCAGAATGCGCCGCCTATCAACAGAAAGTTGATGCGTTACCGTTTACCCTTATCGGGGCAGATAACTAGAGTGGCCAAGGATGAATTCAATTCGCAGTAACCTGATTGTCTGGTTGGCTATATTGCTGTTGGTTACCAACGGCCTGGGGTTCATTAACGCCCTGTGGACGGCCAAGGGCTACTACCAGAAAGTCTACGATGGCAACCTGGCGCAGCGAGCCAGGATCATGCTGCAGCTGATCAACGAAACTCCTTCCGGAGACGTTCAGGCCACCGTGCGTCAGGCCCGGGAGCGCTTTGTGCAGCTCGACTTGACCGGCCGCCAGGGCTGGTTGCTGTCTGAACACGGTGACTATGCCGACACCCCTCTGGTTCAGTACCAGATCTGGCAACAGGGTCAGTGCGTCAGTGTTAACGGCCTACCCTGTGAGGACGGCGGGGCGTTCCATAACATCAATGCCGGTTTTTCCGATCAACGTTATCATCAGGAACAGTGGCGCACCTTTACTATCTACAGCGTCAAGCAACAGTTATATCTCACGGTTGGCTACCCCAACTCCCTCGGCCGGGATGTGTTGCAGAGTGCCATGTGGGCCAGTTGGGGTACCCAGATGATGCTGTTGACGCCGTTGACCATCCTGATGTGCAGTGTGGTGGTAGGGATCAATATGAGTCCACTGCGGCGCTTCAGCCGGCGCTTGCAGAGCTGGCCCAATATGACTCTGCCGGCCACCTCCAGCATGCCTAAGGAGTTGCACTCCACGGTCACCGCGCTGACCAAGAGCCAGACGTCGTTGGTGCAGGCCGAGCTGCAGCGACACTCCACCATTGCCCAGTTGTCACAGCGGATGATCCAGTACCTGCACTCTATTCAGGATCAACTGGCCGACTCCGGTCCGAGCAACCAGAAAGCCCGGTTGCAGCTCAAGCGTGCCGAGCGTTTGATGGCCAACGGCAGTACCCTCAACGAACTTGATCGTCCCTTCGAAGCGGAGGTGGCCTACAGCAACCTGTATCGAGAGGCCGCCCTCAGCTGTGCCCGCCACTACCAGGCCGCGGTGGCCCGTGGGCAGAGTTTGACTCTCAGGGGCTTGTCGCGGGAGGGACTGGTGGCCCTGCCTTGCACCATGGTAGAGGCGCTGCTGGATAACCTGATCGACAATGCCCTTAAGGCCAGCCCGGATGACGGCGAGATCATCGTTTCCGTTCGTGAGGCCGGGCCGGGCAAGGTGTCGCTGACCGTTGCCGACTCGGGGCCCGGGTTGGATCGGGACAAGTTCAACGATGCCGCTACGATAGCCAAGAGCAATCGCTTCGAGGCGGGCATGGGGTTATTGATCGTGCGGACTATCGTCAGCAAATACCAGGGTGAACTGAGCATTGGCCGCAGCCAGTTACTGGGGGGCAGCCAGATTCGATGTCGATTTACCCTGCACGATGCCGATGAGCTGGGTGAGCAGCAGGCCGGTTAGTCTGGAAAAGCTTGCGCCCGGGGGGCGCCAACCCTAGCATGGGGTGAGAATTGCCTTTTTTGTGAGGGAGAGTCACTGTGCAGCCAGTCTTTTTCGCGTTGATGTCACGCATGCAGAACGTTCACCGCTGGGGCAAGTCAAACCCTACCCGGGCGGAGAACGTGGCAGAACACAGCTTCCAGGTGGCGATGTTTGCCCACGCTCTGGGAGAGGTTCGTAACCAGGTGTTTACCGATCAACCCAAAGTGGATGCCAACCACCTGGCGGTGGTGGCGATGTTTCATGATTCGGCAGAGGTGCTGACCGAGGACGTCAACAGCGGCATCAAATACAGCGACAAACGGATGCTGGCATTGTGTCGGGAGATGGAGGCCATCGCCTCGCACATGCTGGTGACCACCCTGCCCAAGCCGCTGCAGTCCACCTACAAGGGGCTGATTGAACACGAAGACGACGCCGAGACCGCCCGTTTCGTCAAGGCAGCGGATCTGCTGTCCGCTTACACCAAGGCGCTGGCAGAGCTGAGGGCCGGCAATATGGAGTTTGAGGGCACCGAACGTAAGGTGCTGGCGGCCTTAACCCCTTTTATCGACGTCATGCCCGAGGTCTCCTGGTTTATGGAGCATTGCGTGCCGGCGTTTCAGATGACCATCGACGATCTGGTGGACGCCGCCTTGGTGGGTGACACCGACTAGCCATCGCTTTCTGAGAGAGAAACGACAACGGGGCCCTCATCGAGGGCCCCGTTTTTGTCTTAGGTCACGCTCGAAGGCGCGACTAAGGCATCGGCTTACAAGTCGTCGGCGTTCTCGGACAGGAAGGCTGCAACCCCTTTCGGAGACGCGTCCATGCCTTTCTTGCCTTCTTCCCACTGAGCCGGGCACACTTCGCCGTGAGTCTCGTGGAAGTTCAGGGCATCAACCATACGCAGCATCTCATCGATGTTACGGCCCAGAGGCAGGTCGTTGATCACCTGGTGGCGAACGACACCCTGGGTGTCAATCAGGAAAGAACCACGGAACGCCACACCGGCTTCTGGGTGCTCAACGTCGTAGGCCTGGCAGATTTCGTGCTTGACGTCAGCAATCAGAGGGTACTTCACCTGGCCGATGCCGCCGTCTTCGATGGCGGTGTTACGCCAGGCGTTGTGGCTGAACTGGGAGTCGATGGAGACACCAATTACCTTAACGCCGCGCTTCTGGAACTCTTCAAAACGCTTGTCAAAGGCGATCAGCTCGGATGGGCACACAAAGGTGAAGTCCAGTGGGTAGAAGAACACCACGGCTGCAGAGCCTTCGATTTCGGTTTTCAGGTTGAAGTTCTCAACGATTTCACCGTTACCCAGAACGGCTGCGGCGGTAAAATCAGGAGCAGGACGGCCAACTAATACAGACATGGTTTCTTTCCTTCTTAAAACGGTTAAATTGGACGGCAATCAGTGCTAAGTGTCTCGACCACGCCCATTTTTAATGCGGTTGTCGTGTGAAACTGTGCACATTATAGGGGGGTGTGTTCCTTCGTAGAATCGAATAAAATAGATTAAAACAATCGATTGTTCCGGAGAGAACGATGCGCAGACTGCCTAGTCTTAAAAACCTATATTATCTGGTTCACCTTCACAAGGCCCAGAACTTTAATCGTGCCGCCAAGGCGTGCCATGTCAGTCAGTCAACCCTGAGCAGCGGCATCCAGAATCTGGAGGAGCAGATGGGATGCCAGCTGATTGAGCGGGATCATAAATCCTTCCTGTTTACGGCCACCGGTGAAGAGGTGGTGGGCCGTGCCCGGGAGTTGCTGGCTCAGGTGCAGGAGTTGACGGATCTGGCCCAGAGTGCCGGTGAGGCGATGAGCGGTACCCTGAGGTTAGGCTGCATTCCCACCATTGCCCCGTTTCTGCTTAACCGGGTGGTCAAGGAGTCGCAGCAGCGATACCCGGATCTGACGCTGTTGTTGCGGGAAGACACCACGGAAAACCTGTTGTCGATGCTGGGCAATGGGGAGTTGGACCTGCTGTTGCTGGCACTGCCGGTGGACACCTCCGGCTTCCATACCATGGCGGTGGGCATCGATCCTTTCCAGGTGGTGATTCACAAAGACGCAGCCGACCAAGTCAAGCTGGAATACGAAGACTGGCCCGATGAAAGCATCTTCCTGCTGCAGCGTGAACACTGCATTACCGGTCACGCTATCAGCGCCTGTAACCTGCAGAACCGGGAAAAGATCAATCCGTTTGCCGCTACCAGCCTGCACACCCTGGTGCAGATGGTGGACTCCGGCCTGGGCAGTACCTTCCTGCCGCAGATGGCCATCGATTCCGGGATTCTTAAGGGGACCGAGTTGGCCACCTACGAACTGGAGGATCAACAGGCGTTTCGGGAGATCGGGCTGGTGTGGCGTCAGACCACCAGCCGCCTGAAAACCTTCCGTACCCTGGGAGAGATGATTGGGGACCTATTGCCAAGTAAGGGCGAGTAACTCTCTGAAAGGGCGCCCGGCGGGCGCCTTTCCGGTGGCTCAGAATTGCTCGGAGGGGCAGTCTGAGTCGTCGCTGGTGTAGGTTCGGGTCACAGAGAACACCTCTACTTCATGCTGTTTGCCTTTGAGCCGAATCGGACCCAGCGACAGCAATTCATAGCTGTGCTCGTCATCGAGAGAATCCTTGACTTGATCGGAGATCAGCATCTGGCAGCCCAGGGGGCCGCACTGGTCCTGCAACCGTGCCAGGGTGTTGATGACATCGGAGAAGAAACTGATCTCCTGTTTGTACACCCCGACCAGTGCCGCCACCACCTGCCCGCCATGGGCCGCGGCTTTGAACCTGGGCATAAAGCCATACTCTTTCTGAAAATAGTGCCGGTTCCAATACAGGGTCTGAACGAAGTCAAAATAGACATTCAGACACAGGCGGGCCCGGGATCGATGACGTTGAGGCCAGCTGATCAGCACGGCATCGCCGACGTAGCGGTAGATCTCGCCCTGATTCTTGGTGACCACATCAGACAGCAGGTCAAAACAATCTTGAATCAGGCGGCTAAAGCGATAGTCGCCCAGTGCTTCGGCGTGAGCGGTAGAACCCACCATATCGAGAAACAGAAAGGTCCGGTCTTCGTAACGGGGCTTGTGGTATTTGCCCATGCCGATATTCAGCAGTACCCGGGGCCCAACTAACAATCCCATCTGCTCGATGAACGCCAGTCCGGTGCGCACCAGTACCAGGTAGGCGATCAGCGTCTGGGCGGACGGGGCATTCAGCACATGGGCGGTCAGGATCTGACTGGTGGCGGCAAACTGTTCAGAGTTGTCCCAGGAGTTCAGCCAGTTGGTGATGTAAGCCAGGGTCAGAGCACCGAGCAGCAGGAACAGGCCTTTAAAGGCCACAATGAAGGCGTAGGGCAGCCGGCGGATACCGCTGACGTCGGTGATCAGGTTCGACAGCCAGTGCAGGCAGCCGAAAATCAACCCCATATAGATGGAGAGTGTGGTCAGATCGGCCGCAGTAATGGCCCAGTAAGGGCGTTCATCGCCCTGGGCATAGCGGAAAGTGACGTAAGCCATCATCGCCAGTGACCAGGCGATGATTGCAAAGATCAGTTTTTGAAGTTGTTGCCGCGACTGCACTCTAGCTCAATTTACTCTGTGTAAAAACGAGACGGCCTTGCCGAAAGGTTCCCAGCAAAACTGTTTATATTTGTAATAACGAGACATTATACAAGTTTTACCCCTTTAACCCAAACCTGTGTCAACTTTCCCACAGCTTTTTCATCCCTGCGCAGAAAAGTGCCGTTGCAGCAGTGCGTGAGTAAAGGGAATCTTCAGGTAGAAGCCCCGGGGCAGGGTTTCTATGGTGGTGCCGCCGGGGCCGATGGCCTGAGTCAGTACCTTGCTGTTGGCGGCTTTGGGTCGCAGCTGCAGCACCTCGCCGTGGCGGGCGGTGATCGATTCCACCTCGCCGAGGGCGACCCGCTCGATGATCTCTTCCCAGTCTTGCTGCAGCAGCTGCCACTCTGAAGGGGATGGTCGCCACAGCACCGGCATACCGATCAACCGGTTGGCCACCGGAATCTGCCGCTCTCCCAGGATAGGTATCCACAGAATGGCTTGCAGCTTGTGGAAAACCGGACTCTCCTGCCAGCGTAGGCCCCGCAACCGGGTCAGCGGACAGACGCTGATGAAGGTGGTTTCCAGCGGCTTGCCACTGCTGTTCACCGGAATGGTCTTAAGCTCAATCGCCAGACGGGAGAAGTCCGGTTCTGGCTTGGAACCGGCATCGGCACCCAGGTAGCGTTCAAGCAGTTGTCCGCCCCAGCCTTTGTGATGCAGCAGGTTGGCGGGAACTGCCACACCCAGAGCGTCGGCGAGTTCACCCAGGGACCAGCCCGCGATGGCTTCGGCACGCTCGAGCAGCTGGGATTCGGATTCGGGGATAAAGGGAACGGTAATCATGGCGGGATTGTACCTTTAATGACAGCGGCTCTCAATTGAGGTTCACGGTGTGGATAATTATCGGGGGCGATTTTTTGTACAGATATTTTGGTCGCGGTAATACAGCCAACACAAATCCGGCCTAAATGAGGCTAAGTTCATGAAAATAAAAAATAATAGTTGGAGTTGCCGGCGGTTGGTGAACCAAGTTATTCAGGTTATCCCTGAGTTACTCGTTTTTTCTTAACAGAGTTATGCACAGATTGGTGGGATAACTTTCTTAGATTGATCCACAGGCAGTGAAATGAACCGTCGAGGCAGAGCCGGTTTGAGGATCGAAAGCCGACCCATAAGTGGGTAACTGTCGTCAATAGCGGGGTCGTGCATTTTTTAAGCGATCGTTTCAATCTTGTCGGTAGATCGTTTTGCTGTTGATTTATATATTTGATTTTTATGAATTTAAATGGCGTTCGAATTGTTTCGGTGGTGCAAGAATTGGGCGCCTTTGGCGGATATCTCCACCGCATACCGATTTACAAACAGCTTTATCCACAGATGCGGTTGATAACTTTTGTCGAGCGGCCCTGTCACTGGTTTGGGCTGTTTATAACTGTGAATAATTTTACAAGTTACCCACTGTCCGTCTCAGCGGCTTCCGGTTTGCCCCCATGGGGTAATCTGTGGAACAATCACATCAAGTTAAAATTCAATCGGATGACAACGTGATCGACAATGAAGGCTACAGGGCCAATGTCGGGATCATCATCTGCAACCGACGCGGCCAGGTTATGTGGGCCCGTCGTTTTGGCCAACATTCATGGCAATTTCCTCAGGGAGGAGTCGACCAGGGAGAATCTCCGGAACAGGCGATGTACCGGGAACTCTATGAAGAGGTCGGATTGCAGAAAGAGGATGTAAAGGTGCTGGCAAGCAGCCGTTCCTGGTTAAGGTACCGGTTGCCCAAGCGCCTGGTGCGACAGGACTCCAAACCTGTTTGCATTGGCCAGAAACAGAAATGGTTCCTTTTGCAGTTGGTTGCAGATGAAAAGCGCATTGATTTGCGCCGCAGCGGCCACCCGGAATTTGATGACTGGCGCTGGGTAAGCTATTGGTATCCAGTACGGCAGGTTGTCTCTTTCAAGCGGGACGTGTACAGAAAGGTGATGAAGGAATTTTCACCTGTCGCCATGCCATTTCAGGAGCGCAGCGACCATACTAAGCGCAACCGGGATGGAAACTTTAGGGCAAGACGGCGAAGAAGAAACCGATGATAACCACTCTGCGTACTATCGTGCAGCGGGTAGCGGATGCGGACTCCATCGAGCAATCGATGGCGGAACTGGTCCGACAGACCCGTGGTGCCATGAATACCGATTGTTGCTCCCTGTATCTGGTGGACGGTGAGGGGCTGATTCTGCAAGCCAGTGATGGCCTGGCGGCCCAGGCCATCGGCCGTGCCCGACTCAATGCCGGCGAGGGCATCGTCGGCATGGTGATGCGCAGAGAGGAACCCATCAACCTGGCCGACGCCCCGTCACATCCGGCTTTTAAGCGGCTGCCCGAGGTCGAAGAGGACGAGTTCCGTGCCTTTCTGGCCACGCCCATTACCCACCGCAGCAAGGTGCTGGGGGTGCTGGTGGTGCAACAGAAGGTGGCCCGTCAATTCAACGAAGAGGAGGAGGCGTTTCTGGTGACTCTGGCCTCCCAGCTGGTGCCTGAGCTGCGTCAAAGCCGGGAAGCCACCGAGCTGGCCAGCTCCACCCCCAAACGTTGGAGCGCTACCGTGGCCAGCCCAGGCATCGCCGACGCCGAGATTCTGCTGGCCCGGCCGCGACTGTCACTGGACGTTGAGCCTGTGCAGGGGCAGGGCAGTGACAAAGAGTGGTTGCGGCTGGAGCGGGCCCTGTTGGCCACCCAGGACGACATGACCGCACTGAGCGGGCGCCTCAGCGGCGAAATGGAATCCCAGATCAGTGCCATCTTTGATATCTACCAATACCTGATTGCCGATCCGGTGCTGCAGCAGGATCTGATGACCGGCTGTGACGAGGGCTGGTCGGCGGAAACCGTGGTGGCCAACACCTTTGTCAGCTACGTGGCCCGGTTCGAGGCCATGACCGATCATTACCTTAGAGAGCGGGCCTCGGATCTCAAGGATCTTGGCCAGCGCATTCTCGGGCAGTTAGCCCGCCCTGGTCAAAGCGGCAAGCCACCGGTGAAGCCGGTGATTCTGATGGCCAATGAGATTACCGCCACCATGCTGGCGGAAGTGCCGCGCAGTAAACTGGCGGGCATCGTCAGTGTCGAGGGCGGCGCCAGCTCCCACGCTGCCATTTTGGCGCGGGCGATGTCGATTCCGGCCCTGTTTGGTCTCGAGGGCCTGCCGATGCAAGCGCTGGCGGGCAAACGGGCGATTCTCGATGCGGTTCGCGGCCAGTTGTTGGTGGAGCCGGCCCAAACCGTGGTGCAGGAGTTTCACCGCTTTCAGTCTTCGTTGGCCAAGAAGGACGCCCGCTATGAGCGTGGTCTTAGCCAACCCTGTCAGACTCAGGATGGCATGGCGGTCTGCCTGCAGGTCAATGCCGGCCTGGTGGCGGAGGGGGAGCAGCTGGACCCCGCTTATGTGGGCGGCATCGGCTTGTATCGCTCCGAAACCCTGTTTATGGTGCAAAACCATTTCCCCACCGAACAGACCCAGGAGCGAGCCTATCAGCGGGTGCTGCAGGCGCTGGGCGATAAGCCGGTGACCATCCGTACCCTGGACATCGGTGGTGACAAGCCGTTGCCCTATTTCCCCATTCGGGAAGACAACCCCTTCCTGGGATGGCGCGGCATTCGACTGACCCTGGATCACCCAGAGCTGTTTCTGGTGCAGGTGAAGGCGATGCAGCGGGCCAATGTGGGCACCAACAACCTGCGCATTCTGTTGCCGATGGTGTCAAACCTGGATGAGGTGATACAGAGCCGCAAGCTGATTGAGCAAGCTCGGCTGGAGCTGGAAGAGGAGCTGGACCGCGAGTTGTCGCCGGTGCAGGTAGGGGTGATGATTGAGGTGCCGGCCAGCATCTATCTGTTGCCGCAATTGCGTCCCCTGGTGGACTTTTTCTCCGTCGGCAGCAACGACCTGACCCAGTATCTGCTGGCGGTGGACCGGAATAACGCCCAGGTCGCGGATCGGTTCAGCCACTATCATCCGGCGGTGATTCAGGCGTTGGCTCAGGTGGCCATCAATGTGGGCGACAGCGAACTGAGCGTCTGTGGCGAGATGGCTGGTGAACCCGAGGGCGCCTTGATTTTGATGGCTCTGGGATTGCGTCAGTTGAGTATGAACCGCCGCAGCCTGGGACGGATTCACCACCTGGTTCGCCACCTGCGGTCGCAGCAGCTGGAGCCACTTAAGGTGGCACTGCTGCAGGCCAGAGAGTGCACCGAGGTGCGGCAGTTGGCCCGCCAGTGGATGGATGTCCACGGTTTGTCTGAACTGTATCAGGATCTCTGACAGCCGCCGGCCTTATGCAGCCCTTTTTCAGGCCGGGCATGGCAATGTCCGGCGCATCCCTTTATTCTAACGACCACTTTTCCGGTTTAACCGGGCGACGAACGAACAGAAGAACCCATCATGACTGAGTCCTACTTCATTTTCCCCCACATCGATCCGGTGATCGTTGAGATAGGGCCGCTGGCGCTGCGCTGGTATGGCCTGATGTATCTGGTGGGCTTTTTAGGCGCCATGGCGATGTTGAACCGCCATGCCGACAAACCCGGTTCCAGCTGGAGTCGTGACCAGGTCTCCGACCTGCTGTTTTACGCGTTTCTCGGAGTGGTGCTGGGAGGCCGGCTGGGCTATGTGTTCTTCTATGGCTGGCAATGGTTGTTGGAAGACCCGCTGTACCTGTTCCGCATTACCGAAGGGGGCATGTCGTTCCACGGAGGCCTGTTGGGGGTGATTGCGGCCATGGTGTTTATTGCCAAGCGTCAGAAGCGAACCTTCTGGCAGGTGGCGGATCTGGTGGCACCCACCATTCCCATTGGTCTGGGGGCCGGTCGCATCGGTAACTTCATCAACGGTGAGCTGTGGGGCCGGGTGAGCGACGTGCCCTGGGCCATGATCTTCCCCGGTGCCGGACCGTTGCCGCGCCATCCGTCGCAGCTGTATGAAGCGATTCTGGAAGGCCTGGTGCTGTTCCTCCTGCTGGCCTGGTATAAGCGCTGTACCGACAAGCCGGGCGCGGTGGCAGGCATGTTCCTCATCGGTTATGGCTGTGCCCGTTTCCTGATTGAGTATGTACGCCAACCCGATGCCCACATGAGCCTGTACTGGGGCTTCTCCATGGGCCAACTGCTGACCGTGCCGATGCTGGCCTATGGTCTGTACCTGATCCTGAGACCGGTGAAGCCTAGCCACTGATCTCCACCTTTTAACGACCCATACAACCACGAGGGGCGAGTCGATTCATGAAGCAGTATCTGCAGTTGTGTCAGCGAATAGTCGATGAGGGTACCTGGGTGGACAACGCCCGTACCGGCAAGCGGTGCCTGACGCTGATTAATGCCGATCTGGAGTACGACGTCGGTGGCAATGCCTTTCCACTGATTACCACCAGGAAGAGCTATTGGAAGGCGGCCATTGCTGAGCTGCTGGGATACCTGAGAGGGTACAGCAGCGCCGCCGAGTTCCGTGCCATTGGTTGCAATACCTGGAACGCCAATGCCAACGACAACGCGGCCTGGCTCGCCAATCCGCATCGTCGAGGCGAGGACGACATGGGCCGGGTCTACGGCGTTCAGGGCCGGGCCTGGCAGGGGCCGGACGGTCGCAGCATCGACCAGCTGCGCAAGATAGTCGATGACCTGAGTCAGGGGGTGGACGACCGCGGTGAGATCCTGACGTTTTATAACCCGGGTGAGTTCCACCTTGGCTGCCTGCGTCCCTGCATGCATACCCACACCTTCTCTCTGGTGGGAGAGCGGTTGTTCCTGACCTCCTATCAGCGCTCCTGCGATGTGCCGTTGGGGCTCAATTTCAACCAGGTGCAAGTGTTTACCCTGTTGGCGCTGGTAGCCCAGATCACCGGCCACAAGCCGGGTAAGGCCTACCATAAGATCGTCAATGCCCACATCTATGAAGATCAGCTGGGGCCGATGACACAAGTGCAACTGAAGCGGCAGCCCTATGCTTCGCCCCGGTTGATCATCAACCCGGCGATCCGCTCGCTGGAAGATCTGGAGACCTGGGTTACCCTGGATGATTTTCAGGTTGAGGGGTATCAGCACCACGATCCCATCGCCTATCCGTTCTCGGTGTAGTGCCGGTCACAGCGATGCCGGCCAATGAAATTCGCCTGACGCGTCGCTGTCAGGCGTTTTTTCGTCTCCAGGCTTTTGGCACACCGATTCTGTGCCAGACTCATCAGTATTCGACTATCAGTTGATAACCGGAACTTACAAATTTAGCTCTTTGTTGTTCGGGGCTTTGTGGTAGGCTGATATACGCATTTATGAGTCCTTAACTCCCGGTTAAGGCTGCCTGATTTACCATGGTGCCCGACGGTGCCTGGCCTGGATATAGAGTCGTTTCCTCGACATGTTTTTCTATTTATGGAGTGATTCTCCCTGTTGGGGCAGAATCGATTGTTATGGCGCATCTTAATTACAACCACTTGTACTACTTTTGGATGGTCCGCAAGAAGGGCTCGGTCACTAAAGCCGCCGAGGCGCTGTTTTTGACGCCCCAGACCGTTACCGGTCAGATCCGTCACCTGGAGCACCGCCTGGGGGGCAAGTTGTTTCGCCGCCAGGGGCGACAACTGGTGGCGTCGGACCTCGGTGAGTTGGTGTTTCGCTATGCGGACAAGATGTTCAGCCTCAGTTACGAGATGCTGGATCTGCTGAATTACAATCAGGACAGCTCCATTCTGTTTGAGGTGGGTAACTCCGATGCCCTGTCCAAGGCGCTGGCCAGCCGGCTGCTGTTGTCGGTGATCCCCGATGACGGCTCCATCCACCTGTGCTGTTATGAGTCCACCGATGAAAATCTGATGGAACGTCTGTCGCAGCATAAGCTCGACATGGTGGTGTCCGGCAGTGAGTCAGAGTCCCTGAAGTACCCGGAAATTCTCAGCAAAAAGCTGGGGGAAACCGGCATCAGCTTCTTCTCCGTAGATGAGGTTGAGGGCCGCTTCCCCGCCAATCTGGATGGCTCCCGCATCCTGATGCCTCATCGCAAAACCGCCCTAGGTCAGCAGCTGCTGCGCTGGTTCGACGAGGTGGGCGTGTCACCGGTGATTTTGGGCGAATTCGATGACGCCGCCATGATGAAGGCCTTTGGCATGTACCGGCAGGGGATCTTTGTGGCACCGACCCTGTACCGGGAAGAGATTCTGGCCCAGGGGGTTAAGTTGATTGGCGAAACGGTCGATGTCACTGAACAATACCACGTGATGTTTGCCGAACGGATGATTCAGCATCCGGCCGTGAAGCGAATCCTGGAAACCGATTTTACCGCGCTGTTCTCCGGCAAAGAGCCCGCTTTCAGCCGCTTCAAATGATGGTCGGGCCCGCGGGCCCGTCCCTAAGACGGTATCGATGACCCAAACTTCGAAAACCACCGGCCTGGCCTTAATTGTGTTGCTGGGCGCGTTGGCTGGCATGACGCCGCTGGCCATCGATATGTACCTGCCAGCCATTCCTGCCATTGCCGATGAGCTCAATGCCACCGTATCCCTGACTCAGATGAGCGTCAGCTTCTTTCTGGTGGGCTTTGCGGTGGGGCAGCTGTTCTACGGCCCGGTAACCGATGCATTGGGCCGCATTCCGGTACTGATTGGCGGCTTGGGGGTGTTTGCCCTGGCCAGTGTGCTGGCCACCTTTGTCAGTTCGGTGGAGGGGCTGATTGCCGCCCGGGTGTTGCAGGCGCTGGGAGGGGCCGGCGGCTCGGTGGTGGTGATGGCCATCCTTCGGGATCTGTTCCAGCGTGAGCAGTTCGCCCGGGCCATGTCCTTCGTGATGCTGGTGATGAATCTCGCTCCCCTGGCGGCGCCCATTGTCGGTGGCTACCTGCTGACCCACAGCGGCTGGCGGGCGATTTTCTATCTGCTGGCGCTGCTGGCGCTGCTGCTGGTGGTGTTGATCGCTACCCGCATCGGCGAAACCCTGCCCGCATCGAAGCGCCACAACCTCAACCTGAGGTCGGCACTGGGGCTGTACCGGCGCATCTTGTCGACCCGGCAAACCATGATGTATCTGGGAATAGGCGCCCTGGTGTCCGGGTCGCTGTTTGTGTTTGTGACCGGCTCCTCCTACGTCTACATTCGCTACTTTGAGGTGGCGCCGGAGCACTTTGGTTACCTGTTCGGGATCAACATCATCCTGATGATGCTGCTGACCTCCTTTAATGCCCGTTACGTGGCCCGGTTTGGCACCCTCAAGATGTTGGCCACCGGCTTGTCCATCAGCGGGGCAGGGGCGGTGTTGGCTCTGCTGGCGGCGTCGTTGAGTACGCCGCCATTGTGGTTGGTGGTGCTGCCGGTGATGCTGATGGTGGGGCCGCTGGGGATGGTGTCCGCCAATGCCACCTCGTTGTCGCTGGACTCCTTTGACGGTGCGGCGGGATCGGTGGCGGCCCTGGGTGGCGCCATCCGCTTTATCTCCGGTGCCCTGGCCGGGGTGTTGCTCAGCCTGACTCAGCCGCAATCGCCGATGCCGATGCTGATCGGCATGGCGGTATGTTCACTGGCGGCCTTGGGGTATTATTGGTACACATTAAACGTGGTACCCAAAGCCGTTAAGGATAAAAAATGACCGAAAACAGGGAATATGTGGCGCGCCTGAAATGGGCCTGTCGCCGGGGCATGCTGGAGTTGGATGTGTTGCTGGAACCCTTTGTCGAGCACCATTTCAGTGATTTGGCGCCACAGCAACAGGCAGACTTCGAGCGACTGCTGACTTGCGATGACCCCGAATTGTTTGCCTGGTTCATGGGCCACGAGCGCTGTAACGATCCGGCGCTGGCCAGCATGGTGGCGCTGATCCTTGAGCGTAACCGCGAACTGCTTCGTTGATGACGCGGCCCGGCCTCACTGAGTCCGGGCTCTCAGCGTTAAGCCGGTCATGGACGACCTTCCTCGCTATCCGTTTCCTGCCCCTCGCTCCCAATGGGCGCCGCTGCCGTGGTGCCTGAGTTGCCTGGTGCTGCTCAGTCTATTCTGGTGGCCGGACAACCGTCTGCCGGCTCAAGGGCTGTGGCAGGGGGTGGTGGCCGTGGTGGCACTGGCGTTGCCGCTACTGCGGTCTGGCAAGCGGCCGCCGTCATTTGCACTGAATGAGCTGGGGCAGGGGGTACGGCTGGACAGTGGCGAGGCCATCGAAGTCAGCCATTGGAGCCTGGTGTTGCCCGGGGCGGTGATGCTGGTGGTCAGGCCGGAGCGCCGGCTGTGGTGGCTGCGGCGGTCGCAGTTGGACACAACCGGCTGGCGCCGGTTGTGTCGCATTGTGCTGGCGGCTCGGCTCAGGGATCCGGAGTCAGGATAGAGGGGGTCGGTTCGGGCTGTTGCTCGGGATAATCCAGGGTGTAATGCAGACCGCGACTCTCTTTTCGGCTCATGGCACAGCGAATGATCAGCTCGGCAATCTGCACCAGGTTGCGCAGTTCCAGCAGGTCGTTGCTGATCTTAAAGTCCGAGTAATAATCGTGAATCTCGGTCTTGAGCATCTCCACTCGCCGCAGCGCCCGCTGCAGTCGTTTGTCGGTTCGGACGATGCCAACGTAATCCCACATAAACAGCCGCAACTCATGCCAGTTGTGGGCGATGACCACGTGCTCGTCGGAGTCGGTGACCTGGCTTTCATCCCAGTCGGGAATGGTGTCCAGCAGTTCGGTGCTGTCCAACTGGGCAAAGATCGATCTGGCGGCTGCCCGGGCAAACACCAGACATTCCAGCAAGGAGTTGCTGGCCATGCGGTTGGCGCCGTGCAGACCGGTGTAGGCCACCTCTCCGACGGCGTACAGGCCGTCGATATCGGTCTTGCCATCCAGATCCGTCATGACGCCGCCACAGGTGTAGTGCGCCGCCGGGACCACCGGAATCGGCTGACGGGTGATGTCGATGCCCAGATCCAGGCAGCGCTGGTAAATGGTCGGGAAGTGCTTGGTAACGAAGGCCGGATCCTTATGGCTGATGTCCAGAAACATGCAGTCGGCACCGAGGCGCTTCATCTCGAAATCGATGGCCCGGGCCACCACGTCCCGTGGCGCCAGCTCCTCCCGGGGATCAAAATCCGGCATAAAGCGGCTGCCGTCGGGGCGCTTCAGCAGTGCCCCTTCGCCGCGCAGCGCTTCGGTCAGCAGGAAGTTGCGCGCTTCGGTGTGGTACAGGCAGGTGGGGTGAAACTGGTTAAACTCCATGTTGGCCACTCGACAACCGGCTCGCCAGGCCATGGCGATGCCGTCACCGGAGGCCACGTCCGGGTTGGAGGTGTACTGATAGACCTTGGAGGCGCCGCCGGTGGCCAGCACCACGAACCGGGCCCGGATGGTTTCGACGTGTTCCTGCGAACGGTTCCAGACATAGGCGCCCACCACCCGCTTGTCACCCGCTAATCCCAGCTTGGTGGTGGTGATCAGATCGACGGCGTTGTAGCGTTCCAGCAGAGCGATGTTGGGATGGCGGTGGGCCTGCTCCTCCAGTGTCAGCTGTACCTCTTTGCCGGTGGCATCGGCGGCGTGCAGAATGCGGCGGTGGCTGTGGCCCCCTTCCCGGGTCAGATGGTAACGGGATTCGCCATCGTGTTCCTCTTCGTCGAAGTCCACTCCTTTGCGAATCAACCATTCCAGTGCAGCCCGCGCTTCCTGGGCGGTAAACTGCACCGCCTGTCGGTCACATAACCCCGCCCCGGCGATAAGGGTATCTTCTACATGGGATTCAACGGTATCATCTTCGTCAAATACGGCGGCGATTCCACCCTGAGCGTAGTAGGTGGAGCCCTCGGCGAGGTTGCCTTTGGCGACGACCGTCACCCGGCATTGCTTGGCGAGTTTCAGGGCCAGCGTCAGTCCGGCGGCGCCGCTGCCAATTACCAAAACGTCTGTGCTGTGTTCAATCCCGGCTTTCATTAGGTATCATGGGGTTTGGAAATTTGCGCACTATGTTACTCGTTTCGGGGGCCAGGGCCAAAGAATCGGTCCCAGAGAGGGTAAATTTAAAATGGATCACATTTTTTTACGAACTTTTACCAAAAGACGCAGTCTATTAAAGTGCGCGGAGACGAGTAAAAGCAAAATTAGCAGTTTAGTTATGGGAGAGAGCTCTTAAGTGAGTGAGCCAAACAGCGACCAGCAGCTAGTCGAACGCGTTCAACAAGGTGATAAGCAAGCTTTTAACCTGCTGGTAATGAAGTATCAGCATAAGGTGGCCAACTTAATAAGCCGCTACGTGAAGAATCAGGGCGATGTCGCCGACGTAGCACAAGAGGCGTTTATTAAGGCGTATCGGGCTTTGCCCAATTTTCGTGGCGAGAGTGCGTTTTACACCTGGCTGTACCGGATTGCGGTCAACACCGCCAAAAATTATCTGGTATCCCAGGGGCGGCGTCCACCAGCGAGTGACGTGGATGCCGAGGAAGCGGAGTTCTACGACGGTGCCGATGCATTGCGGGAAGACGCGTCGCCAGAACGCCAGCTGCTGTCAGAAGAGATTAAGAAGGTAGTGTTCAATACCATCGAAACACTGCCTGAAGAGTTAAGGGTGGCAATTACCCTTCGGGAACTCGAAGGGATGAGTTACGAAGAGATTGCCACTGTTATGGAGTGTCCCGTGGGGACGGTGCGAAGCCGAATCTTCAGGGCGCGAGAAGCAATTGATAAGCGTATTCAACCGTTATTAGAACGGTAGCATCAATCAGGGTGAACCATGGGTACAGAACGTAAAGAAGCAGTATCGGCTTGGGTGGACGGTCAGGGAAGTGATCGGGAACTTGGGCAGTGGCTGAACGATGAACCGATGCAACAGAGCTGGGAGCGTTACCATCTCATCGGGGATGCGATGCGAAACGAACTGCCTCAGCAAATGGATCTGGACATCGCTGCAAACGTAGCTGCGGCACTGGAGCAGGAGCCGACGGTATTGGCGCCGAAACCACAGGCCAAGCGAGCACAGGCCCTACAGGGCAAAGTGGTTCAGCTGTCCCGTCGTTTCGGTCAATACGCCATTGCCGCCACGGTGGCCGCCATTGCGGTTGTGGGAGTGCAGCAGTACGGTGCCGAGCAGCAAAACAGCCCATTGCCAGTGTTGAATACCCTGCCGGTGATGGGGGCTCCGACCCCGGCCAGCTATCAGGCGAATACTCCGTCTGCCCGTCAGGCTCAAAGCTCTGAGCAGCAGGCTCAGGAGCAGCGTCGTCGGGTCAATGCCTATCTGCGCGACCACCTGTTGCAGCAGCGCCTGAAAGGGCATAATGTGGCGGATAATGACCAAGGCCAACAGTAACGAGGCAAGGCTTGCGTAAAATATGGTTCCTGATGGCATGGTTGCTGGTACTGCCAGCCCATGCCGCGACTGGCGACTCCGCCATCAGCTGGCTGCAACGGATGCAGCAAGCGCTCTCTCAATCCCACTTTCAATATTCACTTATTCACCTGCAGATGGATCACATCCGTCCTTTGCGCTACCTGCACGGGGTGGTGGATGATCAACAGGTGGCTTACCTGGAACACTTGAACGGTCCGCAGAAAAACGTGGTTCGGGTGGATGAACAGGTGATCTATCTGGAGCATGAGGTCAAACCCTATTCGGTGCGCAGTGCCCGCATCAGCGGCTTTATTCCACCGGCCTTTGGCACTGGCGTTGAAGCGTTTACGCCCTTCTATCAATTGGCCATGGGGGGCCGGGATCGCATCGCCGGGCGCACCTCCCAAGTGATCCGCATTGTCTCCACCGACCGCTTCCGTTACAGCTATCAGTTGTGGCTGGATGTGAAATCTGGTCTGCCGCTTCGTATCGACACCATCAATGCCGATGGTCAGTTGCTGGAGCAGTATCTGGTTATTGAACTGGTGACCTTCAGTGAGCCGCCACCGATTCTGTCGGAGTTGGCGGGACAGATCTGGCCTCCGGTAGTGGCATCGGCGTCAGCGAAAGACGCGCCACAGTGGCGTTTCGGTTGGTTGCCAAAGGGCTTTGAGGTGACGCATGTGGATCAGCACCGGCTGTTTGGCGTTAATGACCCGGTCCAATACCTATCGCTCAGTGATGGTCTCACTGAAATGTCGGTGTATATCGGCCTGGCCGGCCAGATTGAGATGCCGGATAACCTGTCGACCGGCAGTGGCTTATCTCTGGCGTCGGCTCGCCATGGTGAGGTCGAGGTGGTGGCGGTAGGCAAACTGCCGGTGGAAAGCCTCAGTAACGTGGCTAACTCCATCTACCCCGCCAAGGGGGAGCAGTGATCGAGGCGCTGGCTCGTGTGGAAGCGTGTTCCGACGGACAGGTGACCGTCAGTTGGCAGAGCCAGAGCGCCTGTGGCCACTGCCATGAAGCGGATACTTGTGGCTCCGGCGTGGTGGCCAAGGCGGTGGCGGCCAAAGCGCAGCGCTTGACGTTGGCGTATGGCAAGCCGTTGTCGGTGGGGACTCAGGTCAGCCTTGGCATTCCCGAGCAGCAGCTGTTAACCGCCGCGGCCTTGGTGTATCTGCTGCCGCTGCTAGGCTTATTGTTAGGGGCCGGGCTGGGGGCTCTGTGGAGCGGGCCTGAGTGGCTGTCCCTGTTGAGCGGGGTTGCTTTGGCCATCGGTGGCTTTTTACTGGCTCGTGGAGTGTCGCACCGTTACACGCCGACTCCGCGGATCCTCAGGGTGCTGGGGGCGTCGACAACGTCTGATTAGCCGGTTATGGCGCGCCCGGTGCCGGTTTTTCAGGGGCGCTGAGCCTGCAATGCCCGGATGCATAG
Organism: Ferrimonas sediminum; assembly: GCF_900100175.1. GTDB lineage: Bacteria > Pseudomonadota > Gammaproteobacteria > Enterobacterales > Shewanellaceae > Ferrimonas > Ferrimonas sediminum. The sequence goes on along the minus strand of NZ_FNEM01000004.1, from coordinate 204,171 downwards.
CCGCCGGGCATAAAATCCGTTAAAATCCCCCCCCTATAGCTATCGTAGATAATTTATTCCTGTAGTTTTTGCAAGAAGCGGACTAGATGAAGCATATTCGAAATTTCAGTATCATCGCCCACATCGACCACGGTAAATCGACGCTTTCCGATCGATTGATCCAGGTTTGCGGTGGTTTGTCAGAGCGTGAGATGGCGGCCCAGGTGCTCGATTCCATGGACATTGAGCGTGAGCGCGGCATTACCATTAAAGCACAGAGTGTGACTCTGGATTACACGGCGAAGGACGGTGAAACTTATCAGCTGAACTTCATCGATACTCCCGGGCACGTGGACTTCAGCTATGAAGTATCCCGGTCGTTGGCGGCTTGTGAAGGCGCCTTGCTGGTGGTGGACGCCGGTCAGGGGGTAGAAGCCCAGACCCTGGCGAACTGTTACACCGCCATCGAGATGGATCTCGAGGTTCAACCGATCCTCAACAAGATCGATCTGCCACAGGCAGATCCGGAGCGGGTTGCGGAAGAGATTGAAGACATCGTCGGCATCGACGCCATCGAAGCGGTGCGTTGTTCAGCCAAGACCGGCATCGGCGTCGATGAGGTGCTGGAATGCATCGTCGACAAGATCCCGCCACCGGAAGGGGATCCTGAGGCGCCGCTGCAGGCGCTGATCATCGATTCCTGGTTTGACAACTACCTGGGTGTGGTGTCGCTGGTTCGAATTAAAAATGGCGTTCTGAAGAAGAACGACAAGATCAAGGTGATGAGTACCGGCCAGGTGTGGGGCGTCGATCGCCTCGGCATCTTTACGCCGAAGCAGAAAGACACCACCGTCCTCAATACCGGTGAAGTCGGCTGGGTGGTGTGTGGCATAAAAGAGATTCACGGTGCACCGGTGGGTGATACCCTGACTACCGCCAAGCACGGCACTGACGAGGTGCTGCCGGGCTTCCAGAAAGTGAAGCCACAGGTCTATGCCGGTCTGTTCCCGATCTCCAGTGAAGACTATGAGTCCTTCCGCGACGCCCTGAACAAGCTGTCCCTGAATGACGCCTCGCTGTTCTTCGAGCCGGAAACCTCGTCGGCTCTGGGCTTCGGCTTCCGGGTAGGCTTCCTGGGCATGCTGCATATGGAGATCATCCAGGAGCGCTTGGAGCGGGAGTACAACCTGGATCTGATCACCACCGCACCGACCGTGGTGTACAAGGTGAGCACCACCAAGGGGGAAACCCTGCTGGTGGACAACCCGTCCGAATTGCCGCCGCTGAACAACATCGAAACCATTGCCGAGCCAATCGTCGAAGCCAACATTCTGGTTCCACAGGAATATCTTGGTAATGTGATAACCCTGTGTATCGAAAAGCGCGGGGTTCAGACTAAGATGGCCTACCACGGTAATCAGGTGGCAGTGACCTATGAACTGCCGATGGCGGAAGTGGTACTGGATTTCTTCGATCGACTCAAGTCCACCAGCCGCGGCTTTGCCTCGCTGGATTACAACTTCACCCGCTTCCAGGAAGAGGAGATGGTGCGTCTGGATGTGATGATCAACGGCGAGCGTATCGATGCGCTGGCGATGATCACCCATAAAGAGAACGCCCAGTTCCGCGGCCGTCAGCTGGTGGAGAAGATGCGGGAATTGATTCCGCGGCAGATGTTCGACATTGCCATTCAGGCTTCCATCGGCAGCATGATTGTGGCTCGAAGCAACGTGAAAGCGCTGCGTAAAGACGTAACGGCCAAGTGTTATGGCGGTGACGTGAGCCGTAAGAAGAAGCTGCTGCAGAAGCAGAAAGAGGGCAAGAAGCGGATGAAGCAACTGGGTAACGTAGAGGTTCCCCAGGAGGCCTTCCTGGCCGTACTGAAAGTAGGAGAATAAGCGCAGATGGCGGCAATGTTTTCACTGATCCTGGTGTTGATCACCCTTGGGTCGGGTCTGGTTTGGCTACTCGATCATTTTTACCTGGCGCCAAAACGTCAGGAAAAACTGGCTTTTGCCAGCCAGCAAACCTCAGGCGACCTGCCGGAGGAAGCCCAGGAAAAGCTGGTCCAGGAGCCTTGGTTGGTGGAAACTTCCAAGTCCATTTTCCCGGTTATCGCCTTCGTGCTGATTTTGCGTTCGTTCCTGTGGGAACCCTTCCAGATTCCGTCCGGCTCCATGATGCCAACGCTGCTGGTGGGTGACTTCATCCTGGTGAACAAGCACGAATACGGTCTGCGCGACCCGGTTTTCCGTTATAAGTTCTGGGACAACAATGAGCCGCAACGCGGCGACATTGTGGTGTTCAAGTACCCGAAAGACCCTCGCATTGATTACATCAAGCGGGTGATCGGCTTGCCCGGTGACAAGGTGGTGTACCGCAACAAACAGTTGTTCGTGCAGCAGAAATGTGAGGCTGGGGTCTCTCCTTGTCCTGAGTTGACCGCCATCAACAGCGCCAAGGTCAACAGTGGTGAGTTTTCGCAAAACGGCACGCCGTTGCTGCGTCTGAAAGAAGATCTGATGGGCATTACCCACGATACCCTGATCAATCCCCGTCGCTCGGAGCCTCTGCGCTACTATTATCAGCAGCAGGGCCGCCGTACCGGTGAATGGGTGGTGCCAGAAGGGCACTACTTTGTGATGGGTGATAACCGTGACAACAGCACCGATGGCCGTTTCTGGGGCTTTGTGCCCGAGGAAAACCTGGTCGGCCAGGCCACCGGAATCTGGATCTCTTTTGAGTTTGACCGCGATAGCAGCAGTATTCTGCCCGGATGGGTGCCTACCGGCGTGCGCTTTAATCGCATCGGCGGATTACAATAAAGGTTAGCTGTGGCTGATTTAAATCGTTTACAGAGACTGCTTGGCTATGAGTTCAAGCAGCCTCAGTTGTTGCAACAGGCGCTGACTCATCGCAGCGCCGGCAGTCGCCATAATGAGCGACTGGAATACCTGGGTGATGCCGTGCTATCCATGGTGATCGCCGAGGAGCTGTATCATCGCTTCCCGCAAGCGGCGGAAGGCGACATGACCCGCATGCGGGCCACGCTGGTACGGGGGGTGACCCTGGCGGAAATCGCTCGTGAGCTGAACCTGGGCGATTACATTCGCCTCGGCGCCGGCGAGCTGAAATCCGGAGGATTCCGTCGGGATTCCATCTTGGCCGATGCGGTGGAAGCCATTCTCGGAGCGGTGTTCCTGGACGACGGCATCGAGGTGTGTAAACCGCTGTTGCTGAACCTGTGGAAGCAGCGATTGGAGACCATTGTGCCCGGTGCCGGGCAGAAAGATCCCAAGACCCGATTGCAGGAGTGGCTGCAGGCGCGCAAGAAGCCGCTGCCCAATTACGAGGTGGTTACCGTTACCGGTGATGCCCACAACCAACAGTTTACCGTGCATTGCCTGGTAAGCGAGGTAGCCGACCCGGTACTGGGTAAAGGCAGCTCGCGACGCAAGGCGGAGCAGGACGCAGCCGGTAAGGTCCTGGAGTTATTGAAAGTATGACCGATACCACCTACTGCGGCTTTGTTGCCATTGTCGGCCGCCCCAATGTGGGCAAGTCGACCCTGCTCAATCGTCTGCTGAAGCAGAAGATCAGCATTACCTCCCGTAAGCCGCAAACCACCCGGCATCGCATTATGGGCATCCACACCGAAGGCCCCCGTCAGGTGATCTTTGTGGATACCCCGGGGCTGCACATCGAAGAGAAGCGCACCATCAACCGGTTGATGAACCGGGCGGCGGCGACCTCCCTGGCCGATGTCGAGCTGGTGCTGTTTGTGGTCGAGGGGACCAAATGGACCCCGGACGACGAAATGGTGCTGAAGAAGCTTGGCCGTGAAGGCAACGAGGGTCGCAAAGTGGCCCTGGTGGTCAACAAGGTTGATCAGATCAAGGACAAAGAGGAGCTGCTGCCGCACTTGCAGGAGCTGCAGAGCAAGTTTGAGTTTGATGCGGTGTTCCCGGTGGCCGCCGGCAAGGGCGGTAATGTGGACCCCATCATGGCGCTGTCTCTGGACAGCATCCAGGAGTCGATTCACTACTTCCCGGAAGATTATGTCACCGATCGCAGCCAGCGCTTTATGGCGTCCGAGATTCTGCGTGAAAAGCTGATGCGTTTCCTCGGCGACGAACTGCCCTATGCCGCCACGGTGGAGATCGAGCAGTTTAAGGTCGATGAAAAGGGCACCTTCCACATTCATGCGCTGATCCTGGTTGAACGGGAAGGCCAGAAGCGGATGGTGATCGGCAACAAGGGCGACAAGTTGCGTACCATCGGCCGCGAGGCGCGGATCGAGATGGAAAACATGTTCGAGACCAAGGTGTACCTGGAGACCTGGGTCAAGGTGAAATCCGGCTGGGCGGACGACGAACGGGCGCTGCGCAGTCTGGGGTACGGGGACGACTGATTGGACGCGGGTTGGCAGTCTGCCTATCTGCTGCACGCCCGCCCTTATCGTGAGCGCAGCCAGCTGATCACCCTGCTGACCGAGCAGGACGGTAAGGTGGCGGCGGTGGCCCGCAGCAGTGGCAAGCAGGGCGGCCTGACCAAGGCTGCCTTGCAACCCTTTCAACCTCTTAAAATTTTCCTCTCCGGCAGCGGTTCACTGAAAACCCTCAAACAGGTGGAAACCCTGAGCCTGCCGGTACCGCTGCAGGGGCAAAAGTTGTTTTGCGGCTTGTATTGTAACGAGCTGACAGTCCGGTTACTGTCAGAGTTGCAGGAGTGCCCGTCGTTGTACCAAGGCTACCATCAGAGTCTGTTAACCCTGGCTATGGCCGACAGCAACGAAGCGGTGCTGCGCTATTTTGAATGGATGCTGCTGGACTACCTCGGTGTCGCCCCCTTGCTGGGTCAGGACGCCTGTGGTGAGCCGTTGCACGCCGATGGTCGCTATAGCCTGGTCGCCGAGCAGGGGTTTATGCCGGTGGCCGGGGATCGCGGTTATCTCGGGGCGATGTTGCTGGCACTGCAGCAGCAGCAATTGAGCGACCCTCTGCACCTGCAACAAGCCAAGCACCTGGCACGAACCCTGCTGAAGCCGCTGCTGGGCAACAAACCACTGCGCAGTCGTGAACTGTTTCAAAGAAAAACCAGACCAAGGACAAGCACATCATGAGCATTTTACTGGGTGTCAATATCGACCACATCGCGACCCTGCGCCAGGCCCGGGGCACCGACTACCCTGATCCGGTGCATGCGGCGGCGGTGGCGGAGCACGCCGGTGCCGACGGCATCACCATCCATCTGCGTGAAGATCGCCGTCACATCATTGATCGTGATGTGCAGGTGTTGGCACAGACCTTGAAGACCCGCATGAACCTGGAGATGGCGGTGACCGAGGAGATGCTGGACATCGCCATCGGTGTGCAGCCGGTCTACGTCTGCCTGGTGCCGGAGAAGCGGGAAGAGCTGACCACCGAGGGGGGCCTGGATGTGGCCGGTCAGCTGGATAAGATGCTGGACGCGGTATCGCGCCTTAAGGCTGCCGGTATCAAGGTGTCGCTGTTCATCGATGCCGACAAGGCGCAGATTGATGCTGCGGTTAAGGTTGGGGCGCCCTACATCGAGATTCATACTGGTGCCTATGCCGATGCCGCCACCGAAGAGGAGCAGCAGCAGGAGCTGGCCCGCATTGCCGAAGGCGCCAACTACGCTGCCGCTCAGGGGTTGGTGGTGAATGCCGGCCACGGCCTGAACTACCATAATGTTAAGCCGATCGCCGCCATTCCCGAGATCTATGAGCTGAACATCGGCCATGCCATCATCGCCCGCGCGGCCATCGATGGCCTGGAAACCGCAGTTCGTGACATGCGCAGCTTGATGTTAGAAGGCCGTCAGGGGATCTGATGACTATCAAGGGGCTGGGCACCGACATTGTCGAAATCGAGCGGGTTGAGGCGCAGTTTCAGCGTCTAGGTCAACGGTTTGCCGATCGCATCCTCACCGATAATGAGCGTAATGAGCTGATGGCCAGTAAGGCGCCGGCGAGGCTACTGGCCAAGCGGTTTGCGGTTAAGGAGGCGGTGGGCAAGGCGCTAGGGACCGGCATTGGTCGCGGCGTATCGTTTCAGCACATCGAGCTGGGGCATAACGATGATGGCGCACCGGTTCTGCATCTGAGCGGCGGAGCTTTAGCCCGCATGCAGGCGTTGGGGGCGACCGACGCTCATATCAGCCTGGCGGATGAGCGTCGTTATGCCGTGGCTACGGTGGTGCTCAGTTAGTCGGGCGCTCTGCCGGGCTAGAAATTCACTTCAGTTCGAAATCCCAATACGGTCAGGCTCTGCTGCTTCTGTTGCTGGTACTGCAGATCCAGTGAGATGTTGACTGGCCCCAGCCTGAGGCCACCACCGATACGGGCGCCGAGACCGTTCTCTGTCGGGTGATTCAGTTGCGGCAGGTGGGACTCGGTCACGCTGACCGAGGTCTGGGTATACCAGGGGCCATTGCCCCAGCGCTGCTCGAGGGTCAGAGGGATCTGGGTAAAGTTGGGGTTCTGGTAGGCCAGGGTCGGGGCGGTAACCCACTGGCTCTCGGCCTGCAGCGGCTGCGCCACCAGCGCTAGCCCGAACAGGACGCTGTGGCCCAATAGTAAATTCCCCTGCATCCTCCATCCTCCCTGGCAACCAAAAGGCCGGCTCCTTTCGGGGCGCCGGCCTTTCAGTATAGTTCAGATTTTTTAGAGGGTTTGCCTGAGCCCTATTTAGGTTCAATCCGGACTGTGGTGACCATGCTTTCGTTGGCCTCCAGTACCTCGATTTGATAGGGGCCGATGGACAGGCTGGTGTGTTCCTTCGGAATCTCCTCCAGCGCTTCCAGGACCAGGCCATTGAGGGTTTTGGGGCCGTCGGTGGGGAAGTGCCAGTTCATTTCGCGATTCATGTCGCGAATGTTGATGCTGGCGTCCACCTGATAACTGCCGTCGTCTTGTTTGCTGATCTCCTCACTGGTGGCCGGTTGCAGCCCGGTGGTGAAGTCGCCGACGATCTCCTCGAGAATGTCCTCCAGAGACACCAGTCCCTGGATGTCACCGTACTCATCCACCACCAGCCCCAGTCGCTCCTTGGCGCGCTGGAATTTCAGCAGTTGCACATTCAGCGGCGTGCCCTCGGGCACGTAATAGATCTCCCGCACCTCCCGCAGCAGAGTGGCCTTGTCGGTCACCCCCTGCTCCCGAGCCATCAGTCGCAGCAGATCCGACAGATGCAGGAACCCGACCACGTCATCGATGTTATCCCGATACAACAGCACCTTACTGTGGGGGCTGTGGGTCAGCTGCTTCATCATGGTCTTGAAGTCATCGTTGATGTCGATGGCGTACAACTCATTGCGCGGCACCATCACATCCTCGACGGTGACTTTCTCCAGATCCAGTATCGATACCAGCATCTCCCGGTGGCGGCGGGGAATCATGGCGCTGGCTTCATTGAGGACCGAGCGCAACTCGTCGGCAGACAGGTCGTCGTCGCCGGAAGAGCGGGTGCTGACTCCCAGCAGGCGCAGCAGGCCATTGCTGATCAGGTTCACCAGCCACACCAGTGGGTAGAACAGGGTCATCAACGGCCGCAGCACCAGGCTGTTGGGGTAGGCCAGTTTTTCCGGGTACAGGGCCGCCAGGGTTTTTGGAGTGACCTCGGCAAAAATCAGAATCACCAGGGTCAGTGAGCCGGTGGCAATGGCCAGTCCCCACTGGCCGAACAGGCGCAGGCCCAGGACGGTAGCAATGGAGGAGGCGAGAATGTTGACCAGGTTGTTGCCGATAAGGATCAGCCCTATCAGGCGATCCGGGCGCTCGAGTAGGGTGTTGGCGCGCTTGGCTGCGCGGTGGCCTTGTTGGCTCAGGTGTCGCAGGCGGTACCGGTTGAGCGACATCATCGCCGTTTCGGTACCGGAGAAAAAGGCTGAGAGCAGAATCAGCAGGCCTAGGGTAATCAGTAGGCCTGCGGTGGATATGTCGTCCAAATGGGGCAATCCTTTATGTCGGTTAAGGTCCTAGAATTAGGAAATGGCCGCCCCGTGTCAAGGGCGGCCGCAGGCATTAACCGATGAACAGCTCTCGCACCAGGCGATTGCCGAAATAGGCCAGGGTCAGCAGGACCACGCCGGTCATGCTGTAGATGATGGCGCTGCGGATCTGCATACCGCGGGTTCGTTGCCGATACAGCATGGTGCCGTACACCAGCCAAGCCGCTGAGGCGAATACTGTTTTGTGGGCCTGGCCGCTGCCGAAAAAGCCTTCCAGGAAGATAAATCCGGTGGCCAGGGCAAAGGTCAGCAGGGCGAAGCCGATCATGATCAGATGATACAGTTGCTTCTCTACCGTCATCAGCGGAGGCAGAGGCGACTCCAGCATCAGTTTGCGATCCTTGAGCCGGCGGTTGATGCTGGCCAGCTGAATGGCATACAGGGCGGCGATGAAAAATACCGCGTAGGACAGCAACGAGGTGCCCACGTGGGTGAACAGCGCCGGGTCGTTAAACAGATAGCCTTCATTCTGAGGCAGCAGCACCATGCCGGCGGCCCCGAAAATGCCGCAGATGTAGACCGCGGGTACCACAACAATCACCTTGATGCGTGGCAGCATCATGGTAATGGCGGTGGTGATCATCAGCATCACCAGAGAGGCGGTGTTCACCAGACTGTAGTGCTGTCCGCCGTTCTCGATAATCATCGGCGCCAGGGCGGCGGCATGAGAGATGACACCGACGGCGCCGGCAATGGTTGCCAGCTTACGGTTAGGGCCGTCTGAGTGCAGCAACTTGCTGGCAACCAGATAGAAGGCCACGCCGTAACCCAAAATCGCGCTGATGGCAAAAAACTCCATAATGCCTTGTTCCTCACCTATTGCATCGTTGATTCAGTGGGTAATTACCCTATTTTCTCAAGCTTATCATGCACTATTAAGTTTGGGCAGCGGTTGAAATCGCATTTTCGGTGCTGAGTTGCATTTTGTTTGGCCCGGATCAAACTCGGTCCTGGCGTCGGTGAGCGGGTGGCCTCGCTGCCGGGGTGGGTTTGTGTTTGTAATCGGCACGCCGTTATAATGCGGTGACTCCCCATTAACCGATGCAGCAGGCGATGTTCCAGAATCTATCCGAACGCTTAGGCCAGACGCTGAAAAATATCAGCGGCCGTGGTCGTCTTACCGAAGACAACATTAAAGACACCCTGCGCGAAGTGCGCATGGCGTTGCTGGAGGCCGACGTGGCCCTGCCCGTGGTCCGTGACTTCGTTGCCAAGGTGCGCGAACGGGCCGTGGGCACCGAAGTGTCCAAGAGCCTGAGCCCCGGTCAGGCCTTCATTAAAATTGTTCAGGGTGAACTGGAAGCGGCCATGGGCCAGTCCAACGAAGCCCTCAACCTGGCCAGTCAGCCACCGGCGGTGGTAATGATGGCGGGCCTGCAGGGGGCCGGTAAAACCACCAGTGTGGGTAAGCTGGCCAAGCTGCTGAAAGAGAGAGAGAAGAAATCGGTACTGGTGGTCAGTGCCGACGTCTATCGTCCGGCGGCGATCAAGCAGCTGGAGACCCTGGCCAATGACATCGGTGTGGAGTTCTTCCCGTCCGACGTCAGCCAGAAGCCGGTTGCCATCGCCAGTGCGGCGGTGGACCACGCCCGCAAGAAATTCATCGATGTGGTGATCGTCGATACCGCCGGCCGTCTGCACGTCGATGCCGACATGATGGACGAGATCAAGGCGCTGCATGCCGCCGTCGACCCGGTGGAAACCCTGTTTACGGTCGACTCCATGACCGGTCAGGATGCGGCCAATACTGCCAAGGCCTTTGATGAAGCGCTGCCACTGACCGGGGTGATCCTCACCAAGGTGGACGGTGATGCCCGCGGCGGTGCGGCCCTGTCCATCCGTCACATCACCGGCAAGCCGATCAAATTCTTGGGGGTGGGTGAAAAGACCGACGCCCTGGAACCGTTCCACCCGGATCGGGTGGCCTCACGCATCCTGGGGATGGGGGACGTACTGTCTCTGATCGAAGAGGTGGAGCGTAAGGTTGATAAATCCCAGGCGGAAAAACTGGCCAAGAAGATCAAGAAAGGGGAGGGGTTTGACCTCACCGATTTCCGTGATCAACTGCGTCAGATGCACAACATGGGAGGCATGATGGGCATGCTTGAGAAGATGCCCGGTGTCGGTCAACTGCCTACCGAAGCCCTGTCCCAGGTGCAGGACGACAAGATGACCAAGCGGATGGAGGCGATCATCAACTCCATGACGCCCGGTGAGCGCGCTCGCCCCGACATCATCAAGGGATCCCGGAAACGCCGCATCGCCGCCGGTTCCGGCACTCAACTGCAGGATGTGAACCGGTTGCTGAAGCAGTTCACCCAGATGCAGAAGATGATGAAGAAGATGAAGGGCGGTGGCCTGAAGAAGATGATGCGCGGTATGGGCGGCATGTTGCCCCCCGGAATGAAGATGCCTCGCTGATATTTCCCGTCTTTACAGCTGCTACACTCCAGTGTGGTGGCTACAAACCCGTCGAAATGGTTGCATTGCGGATGCATTCAGGTAAAATCGGCGGGCTTTCTACCTTGGGGCCCCTGCGGCCCCAATTCTATTGCTATAAATACCATTAGAGGAATTACCGTATGGTAACCATTCGTTTAGCTCGTGGCGGCGCCAAAAAGCGTCCGTTTTATCAAGTGGTTGTTGCCGACAGCCGTATGAAGCGCGATGGCCGCTTCATCGAGAAAGTTGGTTTCTTCAACCCTGTAGCGACCGGCCAAGCTGAAAAGCTGCGTCTGGACCTGGCCCGTGTAGATCACTGGGTTGCACAGGGCGCGTCTCTGTCTGACCGTGTTGCTACTCTGGTTAAGGACGCCCGTAAAGCTGCGGCTTAATGGGTATTGGTAGGGTAAGTTGATGAGTCAGCAAGAACTAATGTTAGTCGGGCGCCTTGGCGCACCACATGGCATTCGGGGCTGGTTGAAGATCACCTCCTTTACCGATGATAAAGAGGGTATCTTTGAGTACCGTCCTTGGTTGATCAACCATGGTGGTCAACAGCAAGAAGTGAAAGTGGTGGATTGGCGTCGTCAGAATAACGGCCTGATTGTCCGCTTGGAAGGGATTGAGGACCGCGATGCGGCCGCGTTGTACACCAACAACGATGTCTCTATCTTCGCTCACCAATTGGCTGAGCTGCCGGAAGACGAGTTCTACTGGCGCGATCTGATTGGCTGTAAAGTTGTTAACCAGCAAGGCTACGACATGGGAACCGTTTCCGGAATTCTGGAGACCGGCGCCAATGACGTACTGGAGATCAAGGCGAACGCAAAAGACGCCTTTGGCAAACGGGAACGTATGGTCCCCTTTGTCCCGGAACAGTTCATCATTGAGGTGAACACATCCGAAAAACACATTACCGTTGACTGGGATCCCAACTTTTAATGGCACAACCGAACGCACTGTGGTTAGGGGTCGTGACCCTGTTTCCCGAGATGTTTCGTGCCGTAACCGAGTTTGGCGTTACTGGTCGCGCCGTGAAAAACGGCTTGCTTGGAGTGCAGACGTGGAATCCTCGCGATTTCACCCATGATAAACATCGCACTGTGGATGACCGGCCTTATGGTGGTGGTCCCGGGATGTTGATGATGGTGCAGCCCCTGCGTGATGCCATCCGTGCGGCGAAAGCCGAAGCGGGTGATGAGGCCAAGGTTATCTACCTGTCGCCTCAGGGTCGTCCCCTTACCCAGTCGGGTGTGGAGGAGTTGGCCAGCAACAAACGCCTGGTGCTGGTGTGTGGTCGATACGAAGGTGTCGATGAGCGCATCATCCAATCGGAAGTTGATGAGGAGTGGTCCGTTGGCGACTACGTTCTCAGTGGTGGTGAGCTGCCGGCGATGAACTTGATCGATGCCGTATCCAGGCTGGTGCCTGGGGTGTTGGGCAAGCAAGCTTCGGCAGAGCAGGACTCTTTTTCGGAAGGTCTGCTGGATTGCCCTCATTACACCCGTCCGGAAGTTCTGGACGGTCAACAGGTTCCGCAAGTGTTATTAAGCGGCAATCATGAATCAATTCGGCGTTGGCGCCTGCAGCAGTCCCTTGGACGCACCTGGCAGCGACGACCCGAGTTACTTGACAACCTAGCTCTGACTGACGAGCAAGCCCAGTTGCTTGCAGAGTTTGCCGCCCAACAGGGGCAGGACGAGCGTTAGAGTTTTCAGTTTAATCTAGGAAGAGAGACATTATGAGCAATATCATCAAGCAGCTTGAACAAGAGCAGATGAAGCAGGACGTACCTGCATTTGGCCCTGGTGACACTGTTACCGTACAGGTTCGCGTAACCGAAGGTAACAAGACCCGTCTTCAGGCTTTCCAGGGCGTAGTTATCGCTAAGCGTAACCGTGGCCTGCACTCTGCGTTCACAGTTCGCAAAATCTCTAATGGTGAAGGCGTAGAGCGTGCGTTCCAGACTCACTCTCCGCTGGTAGAAAGCATCAAGCTGGAGCGTCGTGGTCGCGTTCGTCGTGCCAAACTGTACTACTTGCGTACACGTACTGGTAAGGCGGCTCGTATCCGCGAGCGTCTGGGCTAAATTTTATTTAGTCTCGAAGCAGGAAAAGCCCGCCTTTATGGCGGGCTTTTTTCGTTTTATAACCCTTTGAACTCGAATTCGCTCACAGATGAGCATTTACTTGCATCTTCACAGTAGACAAGGCACATTGAACTCAGGCCGGCAGCACCGGTTGGGTTCACAAACCTATCGTTAATAAGCCACAGATAGGTACTACTTGGAGAAGCAGTAATGCAAAAGGACAGTATTTACAATATCCACATTCAGTCCGAACAGGTCCTGACCACCCCTGAACAGCTGAAGCAACAGCTCCCCCTCTCCGAGCAGGCTTATCGATATATTAACGGCGCCCGTGCCAAGGTCGCCGACATCGTACACAAGCGGGACAACCGACTGCTGGTGGTAACCGGCCCCTGTTCCATTCACGATGTGGCCTCGGCCAAAGAGTACGCCCTGAAACTGAAGACCCTGCACGATGATCTCAGCGATCAGATGTACATTCTGATGCGGGTCTACTTTGAAAAGCCGCGCACCACCGTAGGCTGGAAAGGGCTGATCAATGATCCGGACATGGATAACTCCTTCGACGTCGAAAAGGGCTTGCGCAATGCTCGTGAGTTGCTGATCTGGTTGGCGGAGCTGGGATTGCCGGTCGCCACCGAAGCCCTGGATCCCATCAGCCCCCAGTATCTCGGGGAGTTGTTCTCCTGGTCCGCCATCGGCGCACGTACCACAGAATCACAGACTCACCGGGAGATGGCTTCGGGGCTGTCGATGCCGGTGGGCTTTAAAAATGGCACCGACGGCAAGCTGGATGTGGCCATGAATGCGCTGCAGTCCGCTGCCAGCGGCCACCGCTTTATGGGCATTAACCAGGCCGGCCAGGTGGCGTTGATGCAGACCCAGGGTAACCCGGATGGTCACGTGATCCTGCGGGGGGGCAAGCAGCCGAACTACGACTCGGTCAATGTCGAGCTGTGCACCCGTCAGCTGCATGAGGCGGGGCTGACCTCCCGCCTGATGGTGGACTGCAGCCACGGCAACTCCTCCAAAGATCACCGTCGCCAGCCTCTGGTGGCCCAAAACGTCTTTAATCAGATTCAGGAGGGCAACACCTCCATCATCGGCATCATGCTGGAGAGCCACCTGAAAGCGGGCAGCCAGTCCTCGGAACTGCCGAAGGCGGAGATGGAGTACGGGGTGTCCATTACCGATGCCTGCATCGACTGGGACGACACCGAGCAACTGCTGCGTCAGGGCGCCCGGGAACTGGCGCCGATCTTGCCGACGCGCTTTGGAGGTCAATGATGGCAGAACGAAGCAGCCAGGAGCTGGACCGGTTGCGGGACCGCATCGACGAGGTCGATAAAGACCTGCTGACGTTGTTACGCCGCCGACTGGATCTGGTCGGTGAGGTGGGCAGCATCAAGCACGAGCAGGGCTTGCCTATCTATGCCCCGAAACGGGAAGCGGCGATGTTGATGAAGCGCCGTGAAGAGGCGACCCTGATGGGGGTGCCGCCGCAACTGATCGAAGATCTGCTGCGGCGCATCATGCGTGAATCTTATGCCAGCGAAAATGACGTCGGCTTCAAATGCATCAACCCCGATGTCGGCCCCATCGTCATTGTCGGTGGTGCCGGTAAGCTCGGCACCCTGTTCAGCCAGCTGTTCCGCCTGTCCGGCTACGAAGTGCGGATTCTGGATAAGGACGACTGGCCCAATGCCGATGCCATCCTTGACGGTGCCGGTGTGGTGGTGGTCAGTGTGCCGATTCACCATACCAATGCGGTCATCGCTCAATTGCCGACACTGCCGAAGGAGTGTGTGCTGCTGGATCTGACCAGCATCAAGCAGGCCCCCCTGGCGGCCATGCTCAGCAAGCATCAGGGGCCGGTGGTCGGTCTGCACCCGATGTTTGGCCCGGATCTGTCCAGTCTGGCCAAGCAGGTGGTGGTGGTCTGTCATGGCCGCGACGAAGCCCGCTACCAGTGGTTGCTGGAGCAGATTCGCATCTGGGGGGCCCGTCTGCACGAGGCCCCGGCGTCGGAACACGATCAGGCGATGCAACTGGTGCAGGCGATGCGTCACTTTACCGCTTTTGTCTATGGGGCTCACCTGCGCCGGGAGCGGGCGGATCTGGATCAGTTGTTGCAGTTTAGCTCTCCCATCTACCGCTTGGAGCTGGCGATGGTGGGCCGCCTGTTTGCCCAGGATGCCAAATTGTATGGCGACATCATCTTTTCCCAGCCCGATACCCTGGCCCGAGCGCGGCACTATATGGATCGCTATCAGGAAGCGCTAAAGATGCTGGAGCATGGCGACAAAGCCGGCTTTGAGGCTCAGTTCAATGACATCGCCGACTGGTTTGGCGACTTCGCCAAACAGTTTCAGAGTGAGAGTGGCAATATGTTACTCAGCGCTAACGATAATCGTAGTGAAGCCTGATCTTTCTCCGTCATAAAAAAACGCCGCCCCCAGGGCGGCGTTTTTGTTCTGGTTGCTGGCGTCACTCCAGTTCGGTGGGCATGATGCGCTCGCTTTGGTAGCAGCCTAGGATCTTGATGAAGCGGGTGATTGGCACGAGCTCGGCCAGAGCCTGCTTCATGTTATCGCTGTTGATGTTGGCTTCGATGTCCAGGTAGAACATCTCCTCCCAGGGGTTTCCGGGAATCGGCCTGCTGGTGAGCTTGCTCATGATCAGGCCGTTGTTTTTCAGTACCAGCAGGGCGTCCACCAGGGCACCGGCTTTCTGGCCGGTGGCCATGATCAGGGTGGTTTTGGCCGGCACCTGAACCGGGACGTCCTTGGCTTTGCGGGACACCAGGATGAAACGACTCTCATTTTCCGCTTGGTTGGCGAGTTTCTCCTGACGGGGTTCCAGCCCGTACAACTCGCCACCGGCTTTGCTGGCAATGGCGGCGCGAGTGGGATCCTGGCTGTCTTTCACCTGTGCCATGGCGTGGGCGGAGCTGGCACAGTACTCCAGTTTTACGCCGTGATACTGACGCAGGTGGTTGCTGCATTGGGAGATCACCTGAGGATGGGCGTAGATGGTGGAGATGGCCGACAGGTCGGCTCCGGGCAGGGTCAGCAGACAGTGGCCGATGGTTTCGGTGGTTTCACCGACGATCTGCAGATGGGTCTGCTGAAGCAGATCATAGACCTCATTGATGGAGCCGGAGGAGGTGTTTTCGATGGGCAGAATGCCGTAATCGGCATTGCCACGCTCCACCGCCTGAATCACGTCATCAAAATTGGCGCAGCCTAACTCCACCAGTGAGTGGTCGCGGCGGGCAAAATAGCCATGGGCGGCGATGTAGCTGTAGCTGCCTTTGGCACCGAGATAGGCCACGGTCACCAGATCCTGAGAGGTGTTTTGCTGTCCTTGCAGCCAGGCCTGCTGGCGCAATACCGAGTCTTCGATAATGGTTTGAAACAGGCGGACGACGTATTGGGCGTCCAGCCCCTGCTCTTTACCCAGGGCAACCAGTTTCTCCAGCAGTTGCTGCTCCCGCTCCTGATCCCGCACCGGTTTCAGGTCAATCTCTTTACTGCGGGCCACATTCAGTGTCAGCTGTCGACGCTTGGCCAGCAGGGACAGCAGTTCGCCATCGACGTTGTTGATGTCGGTTCTGATTTTATTTAGGTCCATCTCATCCTCGGTTTAGTGAGCCCATGGCGCTGGCTGATACAAAAAAGCCTCCCCGGTTGGGGAGGCTTGCTTGGGTTGGTTACTTTCTTTTTGACACCCGAGTCCCGCCTCCCTATTTGGGGGGTGTAAAAAAGAAAATAAACAGGTCGTGCTGTGGCAGAGTTTGCATGGGCTTACACTAGCGGCTTGTTAGGGCGGTTGTCAATAAACCAAAAGCGCCAGCTGTTTGCCGGCGCCACTCCTTTCCTATGTGGGTCGAAACCTCAACCCGGGGTCGTTCAGGCGGCGGATTCCGCCTCTTCTGCATCGACATCGATATCGATGGCGGCAGGCTTGATATGACGCTTGGACTGGTCTTTATGGGTGTGTCGATTCAGTTGACGTTCCAGGCGTTGTCCCATCTGGTTGATGGCGTTGTACAGGTTCTCATGAGACGCTTTGGCAAACAGTTTACCGCTGGGGATGCCCATTGAGGCTTCAATCTGAAATTCGGGTCCTTCTTGGGTAATGATGACGTGTGGGGTAATCAGGTTGACTTCATGACGCTCCAGTTTCTCAAACCGGCTCTCGATGCGCTCACGAATGGGGTCGGTAACGGTGAGTTGTTTGCTGGTAATTTCAATTCTCATAGAGTTCCCCTTCTGTTAACCCAAAATCAGGTTCAACTTCAGACTACCCCTACCACAGGGTTCGGGTAAAGTGATCTGGATCACCTTTTTGCTGAATGCTGCAAACTTACCCAACCGGTTCAACTGGGGTTAAAAAAACACACTTTTCTGCTTGAGGGATAACCGAAACAAGCGCATTATGGGTGGGATTTAGGGCGAAGGAGTGCCGCGGTTTGAGTGTTAATTGACCGCATTAGAGATCTCCTTGTCTGACCAGATTCCAAGGAGTTTAAGGTGAAGGTTAAGATCTGGGACGGCATGGTTCGGCTGTTCCACTGGGGCTCGGTTGCGCTCCTGCCTCTGTGTTGGTTGACCGCCGAGCAGGGGATGATGGAGTGGCACATGACCTGTGCATACCTGCTGATGGTGCTGCTGTTGGTGCGCCTGTTGTGGGGGTTCATCGGTACCACTACGGCCCGATTCAATCATTTCGTCCGCCGTCCTGGCGCGGTTCTGCACTACCTGTTTAATTGGCATGCCCATGAGCGCCCCTACTTTGGCCACAATCCGGCCGGAGGTTATATGGTGGTGGTGATGATGTTGCTGTTGATGGCTCAGGTGATGACCGGTTTGTTCGCTACCGATGACATTTTGGCGGAAGGGCCGTTGTCGTCGTCGGTCAGCGGTGCGTTGGCCGGAACCATGACCAGTCTGCACCACTGGCTATTTAATCTGATTCTGGCGACCGTGGCGATGCACCTGTGCGCCATCGTATTTTATCGATTCAATGGGGTGAACCTGGTGGAAGCGATGGTCACCGGTTACGGCATGACCGCTGGCGGGCGGCGATCCAATGCGGTGGCGCCCATCTGTTGGCTGGTGCCCTTGATGCTGGTTGGGATGGCGGTGCTGTATTGGCTGATATTGCCGTTATGGTAAGGCAAAGATGCACAGGGAAAGGGCTGCCATGGGCAGCCCTTTGTGGTTATCAGTCCTGCTTAAACTGATCGTGGCAGCTCTTGCAGGCTTTGCCGGTCGCGCCAAAGGCTTGTTTAATCGCCTTGGCATCGCCATTGGTGCTGACTTTGGCCAGGTTGGCGGAAGCGTCCTGGAACTCCTTGGCGATCTGGGCGAACTTGGCGCTGTCACTCCAGACTGAGGCCAGAGCCTCGGTATCCCCCTGGTTGGAGCCTGGTACTTTGAACGCTTCAAAGGGGATCTGGCTCAACAGAGCCAGGTGCTGAGCCCGGCGCTGAAACGCGTCGGCGTCCATCTCTTTTTTCCCCTTGACCATGGCGTACATGTCACCAAAGTTCTCTTTGATCAGCCCAAAGGCGTGTTGTCGGTAGGCGATGGCGTCGTTGGCGCTGTTAAAAGCACCCTCGGCAATGGCGCTGCCACTGGTAGAGACGAGCAGGGCGGCCAACAGCATTGAACATCTTGTCATTGTTATGTTTTCCCTAAGTATGTTGTTCCGATGTGAATAATACCGCCAAATACCCGCCGTGACCAATCTCTCATTTGTGTCTGAAAGTGTCGATTGATTCTCGCTTTTTTAGAATGACATTCGCTTTTGTCCTGCTGTAACGGTGTAATGCTACGGCATTACATGTGGAGTAAACATTTTATGGAATCTGAGTATTGGGATAAGGCGCTGGGACTTATCACTGAGCAAGGCCGAAAGGAATCGTTGGCGTCGTTGTTTTTGTTGTTGTTAACCCTGGATGAACGGGAGGCCATCGGCGCCCGGTTGGCGGTGTTCCGGGCGTTGTTGGCCGGAAAACTGACCCAACGCCAGATCGCCGCAACATTGAACGTCAGCATCGCCACCATCACTCGTTGCTCAAACACATTAAAGAATCTATCCGACGCGGAGCGGGATCGGCTGCAGAGCCTGATTCTCTCGGCACCATAACAATTAAAGAAGTGGAGTAACCGATGTCAGAAGTTGTATTAGAGACATCAACAAAACCGGCCTCACCCAGTGTTCTGGGTGGGGCGATGATCATTGCCGGTACGGCGATAGGGGCAGGCATGCTGTCTCTGCCAGTGATGAGTGCCGGCATGTGGTTTGGGTGGTCGATGATCATCCTGGCTATCTGTTGCTTCTGCTCCTACAGCTCCGCCATGTATCTGGCGGAGGCCAACATGAACTACCGCAGTGGTGCCAGCTACGCCACCATGGCCCAGGATACCCTGGGTAAGCCGGGGGTGATTGCCTCTCTGTGTTCGGTGGGCTTTGTCAGTTACATTCTGTGTTATGCCTACATCTCCGGCGGGTCGTCGGTGCTGGCTTCCAGCCTCAATGCCGGCTTCGGCCTTAGCCTGGCCAACTGGCAGGCGGGGCTGATTTTTGGCACCGTACTCGGTGGCATCGTATTGCTGGGTTCCCGGGCGGTTGACCGGGTCAGTACCATCATGATCGGTGCCATGGTGATCGCCTTTATCACCTCCACCGGTATGCTGGCCTCGGAGGTCAGCACTGACAAGCTGTTTCCGGCGGCGGGAATGACGGAAACCCTGCCCTACATCTGGCTGGGCATTCCGGTGCTGGCCATCAGCTTCGGTTACCACAGCACCGTGCCGAGCATTGTGAAGCACTACAACAAGGACATCGCAAAATCCCGTTCTGCCATCCTGATGGGCAGTGTGCTGGCCCTGGCCATCTATGGGGTATGGCAGCTGGCCATCCTGGGTACCGTCTCCAGAGATGACTTCGGTGAGGTGGTGTCCAACGGCGGTAACGTCGGTGCCCTGATTGCGGCGGTGGGGGATGCCGTCGATGGTAACCTTATCGATACCCTGCTGAGCTTCTTTGCTAAATTCGCCCTGGCCAGCTCCTTCCTGGGTGTGGCACTGGGCCTGCTGGATTTCGTTAAAGATCAATGTGGCCTGGGAGACAGTAACCGTGATACCGCCATCGCCGGGACCATCACCTTCCTGCCACCGATGATCCTCGGGGTGGCCATTCCCGATGGATTTATTGTCGCCATTGGTTATGCGTCCCTGTTGGCCAGTATCTTTGTACTGATTCTGCCCTGCTCCATCGCCCTGGTGCTGCGCCGTCGAGGTCAGAGTCAGTCGTTTCGGGTTGGCGGCGGTAACGCCCGTCTGTACTCGGTGTTGGCCTTTGGGGTGTTGGTGATGTTGTGCGAATCCTTGGCGCTGCTGAAGATGTTGCCGACCTTCCCATAGCGACTTTGGCTCAGTGAACACAACCCGGCCCTGGTGCCGGGTTGTGTCGTTTTGGTGGCAGTGATATCAGCGGGGTCGGTGTTTATGAAGTGGATCTGGCTTAAGGGTGAAAAATGGCGCTACGCTTAATTTGAGCCTTTTAAATAGGAGAGCATGACCATGGATTATGAACCGGGCAACATCAACTATCAGGGCAAAGACAGTGGCGTTCATCGCTGGCAGGTGGATGAGAAAACCACCCTGTACTGGCACCCGGACTGGCTGCACATTGCCGAAGACATGACCGGTCTGCATAAGCGGGCCGAGTTGGAACTGGAGCCGGGAGAGCAAGCCAGCGAGCAGCATGCCCACAAGGCGGTGGAGAAGCTGGCCAAAACCCTTCGCGGCGAGTAAGTCGTTACCGCGTGCCCCGATCCCCGGGGGGACGTAATTTGGCGTCCCCTGGACCGCTTTCATCTCGACGCTTGGAAGAAAAGCGTAAAATATTCTGCAAGTTGAAATCCAGCCATTAGGCTAAAGGTAGGGGATCGCTCTTTTGGTTTGAATAGATGCGGGGTCACTATGCAGAAGTTATTGATTATTGCACCGGCGCTGGAGCAGCAGTTTGATGCCATTAAAAAGGGATTGGAGTTAGCACAGGCGCTGAACGCCAAGGCGGAGGTGGTGGGTTATTGCTATGAGCCACTGTCGGTCATGGAGGGGACGCCCACTGAGGTGGTCAATGGTATTAAGTCGGATCTGATGGCCAATCGCAGTGCCGAGCTCAAACAACGGGTGGCGGCCTTGGGACAGACCGCACCGATATCGGTGCGCTGGGCCAAAGCCATCGCCGATGATATCAGTGAGCTGGTGAACAACGGTTTTACCATGGTGGTGAAGGCCTACCGGCAGAGTGACCACCTGCTGCCTACCGATTGGCACCTTATTCGTCAGACGCGGGTGCCATTGATGCTGCTCACCGATCACCAGCCGGCTCAGGGCCAGGATGTGCTGGCGGCGCTGGATCTTGGTACAAGTAATGAGGTCAAGCAGCGGTTGAATCAGCAGGTGCTGCATGCGGCCCGGGAGTTGGTCAAGGCGACCGGTGGTAAGTTGCACGTGGCTTTTGTGGTCCGCTTGTCCAGGGTTATCAGGGATCTGGAGATCATCGACACCCGCCACCTGCTAAAAGAGGTCTATCGCAAGCATGGGTTGCTGTTAGAGTCGCTGGCTTTGCCCAAGGAGCAGATCCATGTGCAGGTGGGTGACGCCAGCGAGTGCCTGCCGCAGTTGGCGGCGACTCTGGGAGTTGGCTATTTTGCCATCGGTGCCAGGCAGCGCCGGGGATTGCTGGGGTTTGTTATCGGTAATACCGCCGAAGCGATATTGCACCGCATGCGCAGTCACCTGCTGGTAGTGCCTGGGTCTGAGAGCTAGATGACAGCGGAGTACCCATAAAAAAACGGCAGCCCAGGCTGCCGTTTGTTCAGGTCTGTGGGGCTTAGTGACAGCCGCAGCCACCTTTGCCTTCGTGGCCTTCGCCGCCGCACTCACCGGTACCGCCGCAGCATTCGTGGTCGTCGCCCTTGTCTTCACCGGAGCAACCACCGCCACAGCATCCGCCTTCGGCGTGCAGGTGACCGTGAGCGATCTCCTCTTCGGTCGCGGCGCGAACCTCAACCACTTCGACATCGAAGTTCAGGGTAACGCCAGCCAGAGGGTGGTTACCATCAACCACAACGGTGTCGTCGTTGACTTCGGTTACGGTAACCGGGGTCGGACCCTGATCGGTTTCCGCCATAAAGCGCATGCCGGGTGCGATGTCCTCGACACCGGCAAAGGCTGCCATAGGCACTTCCTGCTTCAGGCCGTCCTGGTATGGGCCATAGGCTTGTTCAGGGGCTACGCTAACGCTCATCTTGTCGCCAGCGGCCTTATCGTTGAGTTCCGCTTCCAAACCCGGGATCAGGTTATTGGTGCCGTGCATGTATTGCATAGGCTTGCCATCAAAGGAATCTTCGATCAGTTCACCGTCACCATCACGCAGGCGGTAGTGCATGGTTACTACGGTATTCGCAGCAATTTTCATCCGGGTCTCCAAAACAATTCGGTGTGAAAGGCCCAAATCATACGGATTTCACTGCCCCGGCACCATGATTGAGCCAACATTTTTGCCTATGAGGCTTGTGTGCTGGGCATTTACAGTCGACAGGACTCCTGATAGGGGCGAATCTCCGGGTATTGGCCATCCCGAATCTGTTGCTGCAGTGCCTGCCAGTAGCGGGCATCCAGCAGATCCCGGTGCTGGGCCATAAAGCTTTTTCGAATGGCGGGCCGGCCCAGCAGAAAGCGACCGAACTCCTCCGGAAAGATGTCCTTGGGGCCGATGGAGTACCAGGGTTCGGCGGCCATCTCATCTTCCGGATAGCGCGGTTCTGGAATGACCCGGAAGTTGCAGTCGGTCATGTAATCGATCTCGTCGTAGTCGTAGAACACCACCCGGCCATGACGGGTGACGCCGAAATTTTTAAACAGCATGTCGCCGGGAAAGATGTTGGCCGCCGCCAGCTGTTTGATGGCGTGGCCGTACTCGCCAATGGCGTGATGAACCTCCAGATCCTCGGCACTGTCCAGAAACAGGTTCAACGGGGTCATGCGCCGTTCGATGTACAGGTGGCGAATGATCACCCGGTCGCCATCGAGCTCCACTTCGGACGGGGCGACCTCCAGCAACTCCTCCAGCAGCGCCGGGCTGAAGCGATGGCGGGGAAAGGCAAAGTTACGGAACTCCTGAGTGTCGGCCATTCGGCCGACTCGGTCGTGCTCCTTAACCAGGTTGTATTTCTGCTGTACCTCCTCTTTGTTGCTCTCCTTCGGTGGGGCAAACCGGTCTTTGATCAGTTTGAATACCACATCATAGGAGGGCAGGGTGAACACGCTCATCACCATCCCTTTGATCCCCGGGGCGATAACAAACTGATCACTGCTGTGATTCAGATGGCTGAGGAAATCCCGATAGAACTCGGTCTTGCCGTGTTTCTGCAGGCCGATGGCGCTGTACAGCTCAGCCCAGGATTTGTTGGGCATCAGGTGGCGCAGGTAGCGCAGCAGCGCCGCCGGCCGATCGGTGTCAACCATGAAATAGGCGCGGGTAAAGCTGAAGATCACCGAGCAGTCGTCCTGACGGGTAATGGCGGCATCGATACTCAGCCCACCTTCGCCATGGCGGATCGGCAGAATCAGCGGCGATTCGCCGCGCCGGCCGATGAGGCGGCCAATCAGGTAGGCGCCTTTGTTGCGGTAGAACACCGGTTTGAGGAACTCCACGTCGTGGGCATCGATGCGCTTCAGCAGCGTGCTAAGACGCTGCTCAAGGCGGGCCAGATCGGCATCCAGATCGGCAAATTTCAGCTGCAGCCGGGCGTAGCCGATCGCCTTTCGAAATGCGGCTTTGGGCTCGTGGCGCAGGGCAAACCGGTAGCACAGCAGGTGCGGGGCAAAGGGGGAGCGGCGGGCACAACTGGTGTGGATGTACAAGTGCTGGTTATCCAGGCCCCGGTGCCGGAACAGGCGGGCGAACACCGAGTTAAAGAAGGTTTCCGCCAGCTCGGCCTGCGGGTGCCCCTGCAGCAGTTGGCTGTACTCGGTTTTGGTGGCCCGCCACAGCTCGGTGGAGATGGTGGGGCTGTCCAGTTGCTGCATCAATACCGCCACGGTTTCCGATACCCGGCGGCTGTAGTAGCGTATCCGCTCCTTCTGCGCCCGCTGAACCCCATGCCAGTCGGCATTGAGGAAGCGTTCCGGTGCTCCGGCATTGATGCGGGAAAACAGTCGGTAATGTTGATCAAAGCCGGTTAAAATCCGATAGGCGATCCGTTTGGGCGTTCCCTGATCCATGCTGGTACTCCTGTGACCCACTCAAAGTTGACGCTGTCCATCGTCCACTATTTAACCTAACTCATTCATTGGTTGATGACTATTCGGTTGTGCTCTGTGCCTGGTTTGTTTTTGTGGCGACACCATCGAGCTTAGGGCTTGCCTCTGGTGAGGATTTCGCTACTCTGGCGGCAAACGCGAGGAGAGATTGTGGAACTGACTTTTATTCTGGTGGCGCCCGCCAGGGGCGAAAACGTCGGGGCGGTGGCCCGGGCGATGAAAACTATGGGCTTTGAACGCCTGAGCGTAGTGGCCTCACAGGCTCACTTGAGTGACGAAGCCCGCTGGGTGGCTCATGGCAGTCAGGAGATTCTGAGCAATGCCACGCAGCATGACACTCTGGCCGAGGCGGTGGCGGATCTGGACCTGGTGATTGCCAGTACCGCCCGCCGTCGGGGCGATAAGCGGCCGCTGTACACGCCGGCACAGGCGGCCACTCAGGTGCAGCAACTGGGGGCGGCGGCGCCCCGGGTCGGGTTGGTGTTTGGCTGTGAGGAATCCGGCCTCAGCAATGCGGATCTGGCGCTGGCGGATCGTCTCACCACCATTCCACTGGTGAACGCCTACCCGTCGTTAAATCTGGCTCAGGCGGCCATGCTGTACGCCTATGAATTTTCGCAGTTGTCGTTGCCCGAGCAACAGCCGCAGGCAGAGGTGCCGCAGTTGTCGGCATTGAAGCGCCGGGCCATAACTCTGATGAATGACTTGAGTCTCGATGGAGATGATCCCCTGCGGCTGTGGCTTCAGGACACCTTGGGGCTGGCGAATCAGCGGGATGTGGCCATGGCCCACACCCTGATTGGCGACATCAACAAGGCGTTGAAAAAATAACCCTTGACTCAAGGGGGCCATCTGATCCAAGTTAAAAGGACAAGTTTTAGGAGTTTATTCAGAATACTATGCTAATTCACGCAGCTCTAATCACAACCATTACTGTGATTACTGGCACCGGTACCGGTGGCGGGACGGGCTGATAGTATCTGGATAAACACCATCCGAATATTAGAAAGCCCGCTCCCTGAGCGGGCTTTCTTCGTTTCAGGGTTAGGGCATACAGGAGAGGCACGATGAAGGTGATGAAGTTTGGGGGTTCCTCCCTGGCCAATGCAGAGCGGTTTGCTCAAGTGGCACAGCTGGCAAGAGACAGCGTCGAAGGGTTTTCGCTGGCGTTGGTGCTGTCGGCCCCTCAGGGGGTGACCAACGCCCTGGAGAAAGCGGTTCGACAGGCGGTGGCCGGTTTCCATGACCAGCTGCTGGCGCCGGTGGAGGACAAACTGAGTCAGCTGATCCAGGGTGCCGAACTGAGCCTGGATGCCCGACAAGCGCTGCAGCAATTGTGGCAGCAGGAGCTGGAGTCGGTGGCGCAGAAGCTGCAGGGGGTGTCACTGCTGGGGCGCTGCCCCGATGAGGTGGTCGCCGAGGTGATGGTGGTGGGCGAACGCTTGTCGGTGCACCTGATGATGGCGCTGCTCGAGGGGGCCGGTGAGCGCTGTGCCCTGCTGGAACCCCGTCGTTACCTGGTGGCCCGCGGTGAGACGCTGGATGCCCAGGTGGACATCGAAGCCAGCCGTCAGCGACTGGCATCGCTGCCGGTGGGGGAGTACCGTTTCTGGGTGATGCCCGGATTCACCGCCTGCAATGAGCTGGGCCAGACCGTGACCCTGGGCCGTAACGGCTCCGATTACTCTGCGGCGGCACTGGCGGCCTGTCTGCACGCCGACAGCTGCGAGATCTGGACCGATGTCGATGGTGTCTACAGTGTTGACCCACGGCTGGTGCCCGATGCCCGCCTGCTTACCGAGATGAGTTACAAGGAGGCGATGGAGCTGTCCTATTTCGGTGCCAAGGTCCTTCACCCCCGAACCATCTCCCCCATCGCCCAGCATCAGATCCCCTGCCGCATTCGCAACACCCTCAACCCCCAGGCTCCGGGTACCCTGATCCATCAGGAAGGCGCCGGCAGTGATGCGGTCAAGGCGGTCAGCCACCTGGCGGATCAGACTATGATCAGCGTCTCCGGCCCCGGCATGAAAGGTATGGTTGGCATGGCCGCCCGAGTGTTTGATGCCATGAGCCTGGCGGGGGTTTCGGTCAGTTTGATCACTCAGAGCTCGTCCGAGTACTCCATCTCTTTCTGTGTTGAACAGGCGGATCAGGAGCGGGCGGTGCAGGCGCTGGAGGAGACCTTTGCCCTGGAGTTGAAGAGCGACATGCTCGATCCGCTGGAGCTGATGCCCCACCATGCCATCATCACCCTGGTGGGCGATGGCATGAAGACCCGCAAAGGGGTGGCAGCACGGTTCTTCCGCTCTCTGGCACAGGCCAGCATCAACATCGCTGCCATTGCCCAGGGCAGCTCGGAGCGCGCCATCTCGGCGGTGGTGGCCAATGAGGATGCTGCGGCCGCCATGCGCATCTGCCACCAGAACTTTTTCGACAGCCGCCTGTTTGTGGATGTGTTACTGGTGGGCTGCGGTCAGGTGGGGGCGGAGTTGCTCAGCCAGATTCAGCAGCAGCAACAGGTACTCAGTGACCAGCATGTGGCCCTGAGGGTGTGTGGCATCGCCAACTCCCGCACCATGCTGCTCAACGCCCGCGGTCTGGATCTGAAAGACTGGCGTGACCAGCTGGGTCGCTGTGATGAGCCGATGGCGCTGCAGGCGCTGTTCGATTTTGCCCATCATGCCAAACTCACCAACCCGGTATTGGTGGACTGCAGTGCCAGTGATGCCCTGGCGGAGCGCTATCTGGATGCCATGAACGCCGGACTGCATGTGGTGACCCCCAACAAAAAAGCCAATACCGCCTCCATGGCGTACTACCAGCAGCTGCGTCAGGTGGCTCGCAAGCAGCGACGCCAGTTCCTGTATGAAACCAATGTCGGCGCCGGTCTGCCGGTGATCGATAACCTGCAGGGGCTGATTCGCGCCGGTGATCAGCTGCACAGCTTCGGCGGCATCCTGTCGGGTTCTCTGTCTTACATCTTCGGCTTGCTGGAGGAGGGGATCAGCCTGTCTCAGGCTACGGCCCAGGCCAGGGATAAAGGCTTTACCGAGCCGGATCCCCGTGAGGATCTGTCCGGCCTGGACGTGGCCAGAAAGGTATTGATCCTGGCCCGTGAAGCCGGTCTGCAGCTGGAGATGGACCAGATTCAGGTGGACAGTGTGCTGCCGGCGGTATTTGACGCCAGCGGTGATACCGACACCTTTATGGCCAACCTGCCTAAGGCCGATGCCGATGTGGCCGCCCGGGTTGAGGCCGCCCGCAGCGAAGGCAAGGTGTTGCGCTACGTCGGGGCCATCGATGATGACGGCGGCTGCAGGGTCTCGGTTCAGGCCGTGGGGCCGGAACACCCGCTCTACGCCATTAAGGGCGGTGAGAATGCGTTGGCGTTCTACAGCCGCTACTATCAGCCACTGCCCTTCGTACTGCGTGGCTACGGTGCCGGTACGGCGGTGACAGCCGCCGGGGTGTTTGCCGATATCCTGCGCACTCAAGCCTGGCAGAAGGAGGCGTAACATGGCCAGAGTAACTGCGTACGCGCCGGCTTCCATGGGCAACGTCAGCGTCGGCTTTGATCTGCTGGGGGCGGCGCTGCAGCCGGTGGACGGCAGCGTGTTGGGCGACCGGGTCAGCGTCGAGTCGGCGGAACGGACCTGTCTGGCGTGCCGGGGCCCCTATGCCGATGTCCTGCCTGTCAATGAGCAGGACAACATCGTCTATCAGGCGATGGCCGCCTATTTTGAGGCCAGCGGCCTGGCGCCGGTGCCACTGAAGCTGACGTTGGAGAAAAACTTGCCGGTGGGCAGCGGACTGGGATCCAGTGCCAGTTCGGTGGTGGCGGCCTGTGCCGCTCTCAACCGCTATTTTGACGATGCCCTCGAGCCCAAAGCGCTGCTGCACCTGATGGGGCAACTGGAAGGCAAGATCTCCGGCTCGGTGCATTACGACAACGTGGCCCCCAGCTACCTGGGGGGAGTGCAGCTGATGGTGGCAGACTACGCCCGCAAGCTGCCGGAGTTCAGCAACTGGTATTGGGTGGTGGCCTACTCCGGCATCAGCCTGTCGACCGCCAAGATGCGGGCGCTGTTGCCGGATCAGTATGACAAGGCCACCAGCATTGCGTTTGGCCAGAAGCTGGCGGCCTTCGTGGACGCCTGTTACCGACAGGATGAGCAACAGGCGCTGTCGGTACTGACGGACGAACTGGCGGAGCCCTACCGGGCGCCCCACATTCCTGGATTTCTGGCGGCCAAGGCGGCGCTGGCGGATCTGGGGGCCGAGGCGGTGGGAATCTCCGGCTCCGGCCCGACCCTGTTTGCGGTGTGTCGCGATTCGCAGAGCGCCGAGCGGGCGCACCACTATCTGAATCACTGTTACCTGGCCAATGCCCGGGGTTTTGCCCATGTCTGCCGACTGGCATCCGATGGCGTCATCTACACAAGCGAGAACTGAAATGGAACTGTATAACCTGAAACACCCACAGCAGAAGGTCAGCTTTTCCCAGGCCGTGCGCCAGGGACTGGGGCGTGATCGGGGCCTGTTTTTCCCGTCTCAGCTGCCGGAATTTGATGACGTCGATGCTTTACTTGAGATGGACTTTGTCGATCGCAGCGTTGCCATTCTCAGTGCCTGGTTGGCCGATGAGCTGGGTCGGGACAATGTCGAGTCGCTGGTGAGGGATGCCTTTACCTTTGCCTGTCCGCTGGTGGCCGCCAGCGACCACCAGTATTGCCTGGAGCTGTTCCATGGCCCGACCCTGGCGTTCAAAGATTTTGGGGCCCGTTTCCTGGCCCGGGCGCTGTCGCAACTGGCCGGTGATGAGAAACTGACCATATTGACGGCCACCTCCGGCGACACCGGTGCGGCGGTGGCCGATGCCTTCTTTGGCTTAGAGAACATTGAGGTGGTGATTCTCTATCCCCAGGGGCGCATCAGCCCGCTGCAGGAGAAGATGTTCTGTACCCTGGGTGGCAACATCCGCACCGTGGCGGTGCAGGGCAGCTTCGACGATTGTCAGGCGTTGGTGAAGCAGGCGTTTGAAGACGAGGAGTTAAAGCAGGCCATCGGCCTGAACTCCGCCAACTCCATCAACATCGCCAGGTTGCTGGCGCAGATCTGTTACTACTTCGAGGCGATCGCCCAGTTGCCCGCTGCCCAGCGCCGCCAAGCCGTGGTGGCGGTGCCCAGTGGCAATTTTGGCAATCTCACCGCCGGCCTGCTGGCCAAGTCCATGGGCTTGCCGGTAAAGCGTTTTATCGCCGCTACCAACAGTAACGACACGGTGCCCCGCTATCTGCGTTCCGGCCACTGGCAGGTGAACCCCACTGTGGCTACCCGCTCCAACGCCATGGACGTGTCGGCGCCCAACAACTGGCCCCGGGTTGAAGCGCTGTGCCGAGCCAACAGTTGGCCCCTGGCGACCATCGAGGGCGCGGCGGTGTCCGAGCGGGAGTGTGAACTGCAGTTGCAGGCGCTCCACCAACAGGGATATCTGTCCGAGCCCCACGCGGCCATCGCCAGCCGGGCGCTGTCCTGTTCACTGAAGGGGGATGAGGTGGGGGTGTTCCTCGGTACCGCGCATCCGGCTAAGTTCAAAGAGTCGGTGGATGAGTTGCTGGATCTGGATCTGCCACTGCCTGAGGCGTTGGCACAGGCGGCGGTGAAGCCGCTGCTGAGTGATGCCATGGCGGCGGACTATGATCAGCTGCGGAGTTACCTGCTTAAGCCTGAGTAGCGTTCGCTGCCAGCAGTAAAAAGGGGCCGTCTGGCCCCTTTGTTGTCTTTGCGGTTACTGGTACTGGGACTCGAAATAGTCTTCCACGATCAGCGCCGCCGACGTGGCATCGATGCTGTCTTTTTTCAGCCCTTTAAAGCCGCGACGCTCAAACAGGTGCGCCTTGGCGTCGGTGGTGGTCAGGCGTTCATCCTGGGTGACCACTTCGATGCCGAAGCGGCCATGGAGACGGTTGGCGAACTTGCGTGCCCTCAGGGTCATCTCCTGTTCGGTGCCGTCCATGTTCAGGGGCAGGCCGACCACGATCAACTGCGGTTGCCACTCCTTGATGATCTTGCCGATCTCATCCCAGTTGGGAATGCCGTCATTGGCCTTGATGCCGCACAGGGGCTGGGCGGTGCCGGTAATGCTCTGGCCAATGGCCAGGCCGATGGCCTTGGTGCCGAAATCGAAGCCGAGAATGGTCTGGTTCATGCGTGGCCAATCTCCCCGGACAACTGCCAGATGTCGATGCCCAGCCGCTTGGTGGCGGTCTCCCAGCGCTGTTTATGGGGCACATCAAACAACAACTCGGGCTCTGCAGGAATGGTCAGCCACGAGCCTTGCTGAATCTCTTGCTCGAGTTGTCCGGCTTCCCAGCCGGCGTAGCCCAGGGCCACCAGGTACTGCTCGGGAGCCTGGTCGCTGCCAAAGCTGTCCAGCACGTCCTTGGAGCAGGTAACGGTCAACTGGTCGTTGATGCGGCGGCTGTTGGCATACTGGGTGGAACCGCTGTGGAGCACAAAGCCGCGATCCGGGGTGACCGGGCCACCCAGCAATACCTGGTTGGCCAGGTTGGTGGGCAGCACGAAATCGGCCTGTTGCAGTTTCATCTTTTTCAGCAGGTCATCGAGATCCAGGCCGATGGGCTGATTGATGATCAGTCCCATGGCGCCCTCCTCGTCGTGCTCGCACAGATAGGTGACCGAGCGCTTAAAATACTTGTCCTGCAGTGAAGGCATGGCGATCAACAGATGGTTCTTCAGACTGTTCATGGACTGCTCCTTACCCTCCGGCCAGTTTGACCTTGAATCCCTGCTGCTCCAGCAGCTGCTTCAGCTGCTCCCGTTTGTCGCCCTGAATCTCGATGTCGAACTCCTTGACGGCACCGCCGACACCCAGCTTTTTCTTCAGTGTCGCGGCCAGCTTCTTGAGTTTTTTATCCTCTAAGCCTAGTCCCTTTACGATCATCATTCCTTTGCCCTTGCGGCCTTTGCGATCCAGGTGAATACGCACCCAGCCATCGCCGGCGGGTGGGGCGGTTTTGGTTTGCTCCTGGTCGATGCGGCCGATGTCGGTGCTATATACCAGTTGCGAGTCTTGATTAGAGATCATATCTTGCGGCTTATCAGGTACGGGCCTGCCAGTTTAACAAATTCATCGCTAAAAAAGGAAAAACCTCGCCCATGTCGTTGTTCAATCGTTTGCTTTCTTCCGTTGGAATGGGGTCATGCGAGGTGGATACCTTGCTGCAAAAAGAGCGCTACTTTCCTGGTGAAACCGTGTCTGCACGGGTTCGGATCAAGGCCGGAAATGTCGGCCAACGGATTCATGGTGTCTATTTTTCTTTGCATTGCAGCTACGAGCAGGTGGCGGAGGGGCAGACTCAGACGCTGGAGGTGGAGTTGGCCCACTTTCAACTGGCCGATGCCTTTAAGGTGGCGGCGGGAGAGGAGTGGGAGTTACCCATTGAGTTTGTGCTGCCGGAGTTTACTCCGCTGACCCTGGGGAAAACCAGGGTGTGGCTGGCCACCGGGCTGGACATTCGCCAGGCGGTGGATCCAAAAGACCGGGATTACCTGCAGGTGGTGCCCGAGCCTCTGGCGGCAGAATTGCTGCATAAGGTTGAGGAGCTGGGCTTTGTGCAGACGCTGGTGCATACCGAAGCGGTGTCGTCCATGGCCCGGGTTTCGGCTCCCTATCTGCAGATGTTCCATTATCAGCCCGGCAGCGGCGAGTTCAGCGGTCGAATCGAGGAGATGGAGTTGGCTTTGGTGCCTGCCAGTGATGGTGTCTACCTGCATGCGGAGGTGACCCGCACCGGACGTGGCATGGCCGCCGCCGTCAGCCGGATACTGGCGGAAAGCGGCGATAGGGAGCGATTATTGCTGACACCGGAGCTGGTGGCCGATCTGCCGAGACACCTGAACCATTTGTTGTTGGACTAGCGTTCAATCCGGGTGAATTTGGCGCCTTCAAAGGTCAGGTTGTACATCAGGCCTTTGTTGGAAAAGATAAAGCCGATAATAGGTTGACGTAGGGTGTTGCTGTCAAAGGTGCCTCCGGCGCCCAGTGTCGCCAAGGCCACACTGCCATCCACACCGGCCTTCCAACCGCTGCTGCCCTGAAAGGCGGCCAGAGCATCAGCGGTCATAAACATCACCACCTGACTCTTGATCTGGGCACCAATCTGAAAGCCAAATGACGCCGCAGCGGTGGAGTAGTAGCTGTGGGTATTGCCATTGATCAGCAGCGCCCCCTCACCATATTCGCCGCCGATGCCAAACCCCGCCTTTAACACCTCTGGCATCACCAGAATGCCATGGGCTTTGCCTGCCAGCTCCTTGGCAGCCGGAGAGTCGGCGTACAGTTGCTGCAGGGCACCGGAGACCTTGGCGTCGATTTCGGTCTTGGAGGCCGCGCCGGCGCTCAGGCTGAAGATCAGAGTCAGGCTGGCGGTCAGCCAGAGCAGGAATCGGGTCATTATGGACTCTCCATCGATGATGTTGATTGGCTAGCGAATTTCCGCTGTTTTACGTCGCTAATCGGAATATTTCAGGTGTCGATTCAGAAACTACTGGTTAGTGTAGTTGCAATAAGCTGAACCTGAACTTGCCGTGGTATGAGGCGGGTTTAGGGAACTGGATTGAGTGTGTTAAGGTCTGTTACATAAGACAGTAATGAAACGGAGCCCTGTATGCTGAAAAAACTGAGTGCGATGCTTGCGGTCGTTGTTCTGGCGGGCTGTAGCTCGGTCAGTACAGAGTATGATTACGATGAGCAGGTGAATTTCGCCGACTATACCCGCTGGGCCTGGGTGGAAGCCAGTGCCAATACGGGTGCAGCCCAGTATCAGATGGATGGCCTCAACGACCGCCGCATTCGCAAGGCGTTGGCGGATCAGTTGAGCGGTGTTGGTTTGCAGCAGGTGGCCGTCAGCGATGCCCAGGTGCTGGTGAACTATCTGACCCAGGTGGAGAAGAAAATCGATGTGGATACCTTCTACACCAATTTCGGCTATTACCCCTATTACCACGGTCGCGGTTCCTACTGGGGCACCGGTGTTCAGGCGGATACCCGGGTGCGCGAGTACAAAGAGGGTACCCTGATCGTTGACATCATCGACGCCAAGAGCAAGCAGTTGCTGTGGCGGGGCAGCGGCACCGATACGCTGAAAAAGAACCTGACTCCGGAAAAACGCACCGAGCATGTGAACAAAGTAGTGATGGCCATCCTGGAAGGCTATCCACCGGGCAAAGAGAAGTAACTCCTGAAACGGGACGAGTTAATCGGCCCGTTTTTTGCTTTTAAGTGGGCAGTGACGAACGGCAAGCAAAGGAGGCCGCATGAATCCTGAGATCAGTCAGGTGCTGTTTTTTTGGTTTGGAGAGCTGGAAGGGGGGCTGCCAAAACAGCCGAAAGGCAAACTCTGGTTTGGCGCCGGCGAGGTGATCGACGAAGAGATTCGCACCCATTTTGGCGATCTGCATGCCCGAGCCCTGCAGGGAGAGTTGGATCATTGGGCCGAGGAGCCCCGAGGGCGGTTGGCGTTGATCATCCTGCTGGATCAATTCAGCCGCAACCTCTATCGCGGGTCGTCTCTGGCCTTTGCCGGTGATGAGAAGGCACTGGCCCTGTGTAAGGCGGGGATAGAGGGCGGCCAGGATCAGGCGTTGCAGCTGTCCGAGAAACAGTTTTTCTATATGCCGTTGCAACACTCCGAATCGTTCCAGGATCAGGCCCTGGGTGTGGCCCTGCTGACGGCGATGTGCGACGGGCTCGATGGAGTGGCGCTTCAGGAGGCTCAGGGAACCCTGAAGTTCCAGCAACTGCATCTGGAGATCATCGAACGCTTTGGCCGCTTTCCCCATCGCAACCGGGTGCTGAAGCGGCAAAATTCGGCCGCCGAGTCCCTGTATCTGGCCGATGGTGGCCCCAGGTTCGGACAGTAACCCCATGTGTGGCCGTTTTTTCAGCCTGGCCACTGGCTTTGACAGCTGTGAGCAGCTGGGGATGGACGGCCTGAGCTTCCTGCTGGATGCCTGCGACGACATTCGCCCTTCCCAGTTGCTGGGCGGCGTTACCCTGAACCAGGGCCAGCTGCAGTTGCGGCAATTGCAGTGGGGCCTGTCCCATCCGTCGTTGTCGCGGCCGGTGATCAACGCCCGCAGTGAAACCCTGGCAGAGAAACCGCTGTTTAAAGAGGCCTATGCCAGCCGCCGTTGTCTGGTGCCGGCCTCAGGGTGGTATGAGTGGCGAACAGAAGGGGGGCGCAAGCAGCCCTATCGCTTTGTCAGTGCCCGGCCACTGTTCAGTTTTGCCGGCCTGTGGTGGCCGGCAACGACCTCTCGGCCAGACGGTGCGCTGGTGCTGGTGACCCAGGCGGCCACCGAGTCGCTTAAGGCGTATCATCATCGAATGCCGGTATTGGTGCGAGGCGCTGCTGCCCGGGATTGGCTGCAGCAGGGGCGAATGCCACAGCGCCTGCCGGATCCCGTCTCGGTGACGGCCTACCACTCGACGGGTCAACCCATTCAAGGACAGTTGTTTTAACCCAAACAGCGTTACCATGAGCTATCTTTTCTGCAGGGACGTGGAGGAAAAGATGACAATCAATTTCAAATACTTGTGTTTTGGCCTCGTACTGAGCGCCGGAGCCTGGGCGGCGGACAGAGACGATGATGGCATCCCTGATGGAAAGGATGCCTGTCCGCGCCAGCCTGCTACCCTGGGCAGCGGCAATGGCTGCCCCTCCGATGCGGTGTCCGCCGATCGAATTTTAGTGCTGTTGTTCGACAGCCAATCCTCACGCCTGTCTGACGCTCAGTTGCAAAAGCTGGAGCCCTGGCTGGCCAAGTGGCAAGGCCATGAGTTGTTGATCAAGGGCCATGCCGACGAGCGTGGCAGTGGCGACATCAACCAGGCTTTGTCCCTGGCCCGTGCCAACGAGGTGGCCAATGTGCTGGCCCTGCGGTACAGCATCAGTCGCCGCCGCCTGACCCTTCATGCCCTGGGGGAGACCGACCCCGCATCCCAACTGGAAACCGAATCCGGTTTGGCCGAGAACCGCCGCGTGGAAGTGGTGGCACGGCCAATTCGGCTGCAATTAGTCAAAGGAGAGTGATGATATGGAACAATGGTTAGAGCAGTTACCCGCGCTGGCGATGGCCTACGGGATGCGCATCCTGATCGCGCTGTTGATCGTGGTGGTGGGTCGCTGGGTCAGCAAATTAGTAGCCTCGATGGTCCGCAAGATGATGGAAAGGCGCAACGTGGAAGCCACCGCGGTCGGCTTTGTCGGCGCCTTGGTGTCCACCATTATCATGGCCTTCACCTTTATCGCCGCACTGGCTCAACTGGGGGTGCAGACCGCGTCTCTGGTGGCACTACTCGGTGCCGCCGGCCTGGCGGTGGGCTTGGCATTGCAGGGCTCGCTGTCCAACTTTGCCGCCGGCGTACTGCTGGTGGTGTTTCGCCCCTGTAGGGCCGGGGATTACGTTGAGGCGGCGGGCGCCGCCGGTGTGGTCGAGGAGATCTCCATCTTCTCCACCACCCTGATCACCCCGGACAACAAAAAGGTCATCGCGCCCAATGCGGCGGTGATCAATGGCGTCATCGTCAACTACAGTGCCAAGGACACTCGCCGGGTAGACCTGGTGATTGGCGTGGCTTATGACGCCGATCTGCGCCAGACTCGGGAGGTGCTGAGCCAGGTGGTGGAAGCCAGTGAGTATGTCCTGAAAGACCCCGCCTACCGGGTGGAAGTGTCTGAGCTGGCGGACTCCAGCGTCAACTTTGTGGTTCGCCCCTGGGTGAAGAGTGAGGATTACTGGGACGCCTACTTCCAGCTGATGGCCAACATCAAGCGGGCGCTGGATGACGCCGGCATCGGCATCCCCTTCCCGCAGATGGATCTGCACGTTCAGCAGCTGCCGGAGCGGCCACCGGTGCTGTAACGGTGTGGCCGGGAGTCGGGGTGCCTTGTGCGCCCCGATTGATTTTGGTGGTTTTTGTGATCTCTGCCCTTTTGTCCAGGTTCGGGGTACAATGGCGCCAGCTAAATACCGAATAGGACTCATTCATGCTGGTTAAGATTGTACGCGAAGGATTGGGACGGGCCATTGCCCTTGGGGACCTCGTTACCCGCGGCAGTAAAATGAAACGCTCTGAGGAGCAGCAGGCCCGAATTGCCGAGGAGTTGCAGTCGCTGTCTCTGTATCAGTTTTACGCTTGCCCCTTCTGCATCAAGGTGCGCCGGGCCATGCATCGCCTCAACCTGCCCATAGAAACCCGGGATGTGAATCGCCACCCTCAGTTCCGTCAGGAACTGGAGCACAATGCCGGTAAGGTCAAAGTGCCCTGTCTGCGCATCGATGATGCCCAGGGAAGCCAGTGGATGCTGGAGTCCGGTGACATCATTGCCTACCTGGAGCAGCGCTATGGCCAGGCGGCCTGAGCCCGTCTGCTTTTGAGGGTGACCCGGTTCAACCCAATCGAAGGCAACAGAGGATCTTTGCCTTCGAAGCCATTACAATCGTCGCCCTCTCACTCATTGTGCCCTGGTTATGTCCCATTCTGATCGCTTTACGCGCCTGAGCCTGTTGCTGGCTGAGCTCAAGCCCTATTGGCAGTTTGTGCCCTTCGATTGCCTGGCGCTGCCGTGGCAGGAGCCGGCGTTGTGTCAGTGGTTGCAGCAGCACTCGTTGTCAGAGTTAACGGCACTGCGCCAGGATGCCTCGCAGCTTCAGGCCCAGCTGTCGCCGATGCTGCCCTGGCTGGCGGAACTGACCGAGCTGGCTCAGGCCAATCCGGTTCAACAGCCTGCCCAGGCCTATCCGCCCCGGCTCGACTGGCAGATTCCCGGTCGCAAATGGCAGCAGATCACCGCGTTTTCCGATGCCTTGCCCGAACGTCACCGGCCCTGGCTGGAGTGGTGCGCCGGCAAGGGGCACCTCGGGCGCGCCCTGGCGGCCACCAGCGATCAGCCTGTGGTCAGCCTGGAGTGGCAGGCGGGTCTGTGTGAAGAGGGCCAGGCACTGGCGACCCGCTTTGGCCTGCCGATGACGTTCGTTAATGGCGATGCCTTCGACGACTCGGCGGCCGGCCACCTTAGGCAACATCAGCATGCGGTGGCCCTGCACGCCTGCGGCGATCTTCATGTGGCGCTGCTGCGCCACGGGGCCAGGGCCGGCACCGAAGCGATCTCTTTCTCCCCCTGCTGTTATCACCTGATCCGCAGTGACCGCTATCAGCCGTTATCACAAGCGGCCCAAGGGTTGGATCTGGATCTGAGTAAGCTGGATCTAAAGCTGCCGCTGCAGGAAACCGTCACTGCCCCGGGCCATGTAAAGCGCCAGCGGCAGCTGGAGCTGAGTTATCGCCTCGGCTTTGACTGCCTGCAGCGCCAGTTGACGGGCCAGGATCGCTACCTGCCGCTGCCTAACGTGCCCAAGTCGCTGCTCGGTGAGGGGTTTGAGGCGTTTTGTCAGTGGGCGGCGCAGCGCAAAGGGCTGGCGTTGCCTGTGGAGGGGCTTGAGTTCGAGTCCTATCTGGATCAGGGCCAGTCACGGCTGCATCTGGTGGAGCAGATGGAGACGGTGCGTCAGCTGTTCCGCCGTCCTCTGGAGCTGTGGCTGGTGCTGGATCGGGTCTGTTATCTGGAAGAGCAGGGCTATGAGGTGGAGATCAGCACCTTCTGCGACAGGCAGATGACCCCGAGAAACCTGTTGGTGCGGGCACGAAAGCCGGATTGAGGATAGGCATAACGTCATCGAGGCATAAAAAAGCCGGACCCTGGGGTCCGGCTTTGTGTTTTAGTGGTACGACTTAGTTAAGCAGAGGGAACTGCTCGAAGGCACGGCGGTACTCGACGTACTTGTTGGTGCTCCACAGGCGAAGCAACTCGGAATCGTAGTCGTAAACCTCTTTATCCTTGGCGTAGCTGCTGATGCCGTTGTTGGAGGCAATGGCATCGCCAAAAATGGTGGCCAGTTCGTACAGGGCCGGCAGGCGGTCCTCTTCGACACGGTCGATGGACTGCAGCGCGTTTTCCAGACTGGCTTGTGAATTACACTTGCGACTCAGGCGCTGCGCTTCCGTTTCACTGTCCACCTCCAGGCGACGACACTTGGTGCCGGTGTCGGCATCGGTGTATTCCTTAAAGCTGTTTCGAATCAGGAAGAAGCGGGAGAACCCGGTGGTTTCCTTCATCAGCTTCAGGGCGTCGGCATCGGCGATGGCGACCAGACGGCTCTCATGGTGATCATGAGTCTCGCGGAACACGTTCAGGGCGTTGCGTACCCGGTAGCCGACCTTACCCAGGCGCTCGACTTTGGCTTTCTGATCGTCAGTGTACAGGGCGCGGGTGGCCATCGCCTTGGCCAGCAGGTTACGACGGGAAGCCACAAAGTTATCGGCTTTCCAGGAGAAGGTGAGGGCGTCCGTGGTGTCCACATAGGGTCCGGCTTTACGCAGGCTGATGCCGTCGATGAGCCCAACCGCATTGTCACTCAGGCCGTATTCACGGGCATAGGCGTGTGTATGCAGGTTGGTCAGCAGGGCGCGCAACATCGGCGTCGGAGTATCCGGAGTCGAGGCGTCAAACCAGTAGTTCAACTGATCGCCGCCAGTCAGGCCAAAAAAGCGCTTCATCGGCCACAGGTAGGACGGCGCCTGATCGACCATTTTGCCTAAGGCCGGCACATAACGATCGACGGTTTTGACATAGTCGCCGTTGTTGTCCACAAATACCGGCTGACGGGAGGTGGGGTTGCCGGTCAGGTAAGACAGGTGGCTGAAGATCTCTTCCACTTTACCCTCGATGTCGATCAGCGCCAGGCTGGAGTTCTCCGTGTCCACGAACGGGCTGTCCCGGCGTACCAGCATCTGGGCCGCCAGCAGTTTGTCCGGCCAGGTCCCCAGCAGATCCACCGAGGAGACCGAGCTCTGATGTGGGTTGTTGGCCTGCAGGCTGGCCTCGATGTGGCCATCACGGGTCTGGGAGCGAACCACGATCTCATTTTGCTGGTTGGCCAATACGCTGACCAACTCATCGTCATAGCAACTGGTGGGGATGTCGCGGTTGTCGGACATGCCAGGGCCATAGGTGCGCCACAGATCGGACAGGGTGGCAAAGCGGTAGCGGTTAGGGACGCCGGGGACACCGGATTTTTCCTC
Organism: Ferrimonas sediminum; assembly: GCF_900100175.1. Lineage (GTDB taxonomy): Bacteria > Pseudomonadota > Gammaproteobacteria > Enterobacterales > Shewanellaceae > Ferrimonas > Ferrimonas sediminum. The sequence goes on along the minus strand of NZ_FNEM01000004.1, from coordinate 165,107 downwards.
CAGCTCGCACACCATGTCGGGCGTGGTCATGACCTCAAGGAAGAAGTCGGCGGCGGTGACGGCGGCGTCGTAGGTGTCACACAGATTCTTCAAGTTGCTGTTCATGGTGCTGCGATCGACACCGCGACAGCTGTTGGCGTAGATCTCGCTGAAGACCCGGCCATTGGTGTTGCTGACCCCCAGGTAACGGGCAAACAGGTAATCGATCTCCTCGACGTTTTCGATCACATCGCGAATCTGCAGGAACTCGTTCCAACGGGCGAGGAAGTAGTTGTACTGGTGGAACTGGTAGAAGCTTTGACGGCCGTTGCGCTTGTTCATGGTGTCATAGCTGTCACGGTACTTCTGAATGCGGAATTCAGTCAGCTCCTTGATGTCGGTCCCTTCGTCGAAACGATTACACAGTACCGAGGTGGTGGTGTGTTCGTCGGTACAGAAGTTGTACAGGGCCAGTCCCAGAGTCTGGTTGTCACCCAGATCGATCTCTTTGAGCTCATCGCTGTCCTGGTAGTTGTCCCGCATGTACTGAACCGTGCCACGAGGGAAGGCGTTGAAGTCCTGGGCCAGTTTGGCGTCGAGATTCGACAGTGACAGATACTTTTTCTCGGTAACCCGCTCGGTGGCACTGGTTTCCGGATTGACCTGCTCCGTGGTGAGGTTGGCTTCGACCTGACGGCCATAACCGAAACGCAGGGCGGCGATGTCGTACTTACCGTAGTTGGGCAGCTCATCGAACACCGAGGCGGCGTAATCCATGATGGAGCTGTAGGCCGGAACCTTGTCCATCCCCTTACTCTTGGCCTCGGCCTGTGAGTAGAAGTTGGCTTTATCCACCGAACCCATGAAGTTATGGCGTAGACCCAGGTTGTGGCCCAGTTCGTGAATCAGGGTGGAGCGGAACATGTGGGCCGCGACGGCGTCGCTGATGCTGGATTGCTGGGCTTTGCTCAGGCTGTTCCAGTCCTTCAGAGTCAGGTTCTGGTCATCGGCGAAGTAGCCACCGGCGGCGTAGTCGATGCCGTCAATCAAGCCTTTAGACTGGGTGCTCAGCCACATGAAATCGATGGAGTAAGCGTTCTGCTCAGACAGGTTCTTCAGGCGTTGTTGATCCTTGTTGAACGACTGAATCGCCAGGTCCGGGTGCCGGGTATTGAACGCATGGTCATCGACGACGTTGTGGTTTGCCATCTGGGGAGTCAGTACCTGGCCGGCGACCAGGCTGATCTCATCACTGCTGAACTCGGGAGTACCGATAGGCGCGCCGCGATCGGCGGCCAGCATCTCTGCGAAGGCGGCGACTTCGGTATTGACGCTCTCCTCGTCGGCCGCGGTGTTGCCAGTTGGCGTGTATTCGTCAGGGCGGACAATCTCCTGGCGGTTGTAGCGCATCACCAGCTCATTCCAGACGCGACGGGTGGCGGAGCGGATCACGCCAGCGTACTGGTTGACGTGGGCGTGAACGATCTCGCCGGTCAGCGGGTTGGTGGCGGACGGGCCGTAGCCCAACAGGCCGCTATCCACAGGATCGGTGATCAGGTTCAGCACGTTGTAGCGCAGATCACCGGTGTGCACGCCGGCTTTGCTGTCGGGGTTGACGATGCGAATGGGCGGTACACCGGTGCCCTGAAGCGACGTGTTGATGTCGGCGATGCTGTCCAGCGTCACCTGTTTGTACAGCTCGTTGCCATCGTCGTGATAGCTGTCGCTCAGGTAGTAATCGATGCTGGATTTGCCGGGGGCGAAGCGGTTCAGCAGGCTGTAGACGCTGCCCTGAACGTTGGTCTCGCCAGTGTCGGTGCTCTTTTCTTTGGCGTCGTTGAAGAAGCCGTAGAAGGCGCGATCGCGGCCCTGATAATAGACCGGCTCATACCCCGGGGTGGTCAGCTTATCCAGCTTGACCAACGAGTAGTAGAACTTGGTTTTGAAGGAGTAGTCTTTCAGGTCCGGGCCGAACTGGTACTGGTCTTCGGGATCGGCAGTAAAGGTGCGTTCAACTTCGACGTTGATCACCCCCTCTTCCGGATTGTACTCATAGGACACCACACGGGGATCGGCGGTCTCTTCGACGTTGCTGGCGGTAAACCAGGCGCGCACACTGTCCTGAGCGATGGACTCGATCTTCTCATACTCGGGCACGAAGTGGGTGGCGTCACTCCAGAGCAGATCCTCGTCTTCGTTGACCTCCTCTTTGTTGGTGCACTCGTCGTAGGCGTTGAGGGCACAGCGGTATTGACGGAACTCTCCGGGAATGCGCAGCACCGGGGCTTTGTTGATGTCGGCATCCCAGCGACTGTCGCTGTCGGCGCTGAGCTTATCCCGGTCCACCTCTTCGGCGAAGATGCCGTTCTTTTTATCAAACTTTAGCGTCACCAGTTTGGGATCGCCCTGGAAGAACCCGCGCTGGGTCATGGCGTAGCGCGGGGCTTCGCCGGTAGAGGGCATGTACAGCCACAGCGACTCGGTATCCAGAGAGGCGGTGGTGATCTCCTCCGCCGGTCGTTCGTAGACGTCATAGGGCCGTTCTTCGGTGCCACAGCCCGCCAATGCGGCACTGATGGCGACGGCAATCGCTATCCTTTTAAACATGGGTGATTTCCTGTTCATTTAAAACTGGTAGTTGGCAACGAAATAAAAGTTCATTTTGTCCAAGTCAATCAGGTCGTGAATTGGATTCGTGCCGCGTTCTTGGTTGTAATAGGTAATGCCATTGGTCATACCTAAAGCGAGGTCGATATTGTCGGATAACTGATAACCGAACTCTTCGCCGTGAATCAGATCCGGGTAGAAATCTCCACCGTCGTAATTCCAGCTCTGGCGAGCGATAATATAGGCACTGAAATTGAATCGTTTTGCAAAAAAGTAATCCACAGTGAATAGGTTGCTGAGTTGATATTCAGTCATCAACTGGCCACCCGCACTTTCGTATTCATGGAAGTTCTTTCTCAGTCTTACATTGTTGCCTATATAAAGCCCCTTTACGTATTTACTGAGGTCGAAACTGAATCGCACTCCACCTCGCACAGAGAACTCAAGATCCTGTCGCTGCGACAGCCTTGAGGTGGGGAAGATGGCCCGCAGTTCCGTGCTCATTGTTACACTATCCGACGGATTCCAAACGTTATTTTCTGACCATGACAGGGAGGTGTCGTTCCAGAAGTCTCCCTGGCTGCGGTAGTCATCACCGTCGTTTGAATGATAGCCGGAGATAACCGCCTGGAGCCTAGAATCTTTATTAAGTGCGTATCTTATAATGGCGGTACCAGAATATATTCGCTCAGATAGATATGCGTTTGCGCTGTATTTGTTTTGCGTGTAGTCAAAGCTAATAAAACCAGACCAGCGACTTTTCTCTGGAGTTTCCCACCGGTCCTGAATGTTTTCGGCGTGCACCAAAAAAGACGCAGCCCATAAAATGGGAGCGACTAAAAGTAAGCCAATTCTCATTATGTTTACCTTTTTTAGGCCTATTACAATTAAAGTTATGTAAATTAGTTGGCTCTAAAGTTTCGCCATGAAGTTAATATTAGACGCGAAACGCTATCACTACTGACTCATCAAGGCAAAGGTAAAAAAGGAAAAGAACTACAAACAGGTAATAAAATTAAAACAATTGACGCAAAGTGAGATCTGGCTCCCACTGCTAACGCACTCTGTTAACTATGAACGGCTTGTCCAGACTTCAGAGGCTGGGCGTTGCTGTCACTGGCGGGGGGCGCTGACGGCAGTAGGAATCGCTGATGCATTGACTTGAGCGAGATTTATTCGGTTGAGCAAGAGCCGGCAGTTACGAGGGGGCAGGTACGGTCGGCCTACTTCATCCGCACTTTGCCACCGATCATCTTAAATGCCGGAGTGCCTCGGATCAGCGTGTCGCGGGCAAAGGTGACGCCGCACCCCGGGCAGATACAGGGGGTAACGGTGTAGTCTTCACTGATGCGCTCTTTAAAGCACTTTACCAGGGCGCCATTACCGCCCTTTTTATAACGGTACAACTTCTGGTTACAGCCGCTGCAAAACACATCGACCGAGCGTCCAGGGGCCTTTTTGTTGGGTTTGGCCATGGCGTGCGCGTCCTGCAGATACGGTGAGAAATCAGTCTGCCAGCGTGGCGCTGACGGCAAAATTGACCGAGCGGGGAGGCTTGCCCAATTCGATGGCGCCCTTGTCGCCAGACAGCACGGTAATGGCGGGCATCAGCAGCTGATTGGTGTTGTTGCCGGCCCCCTGAGTCAGGATGGCGTCGACGGTGATGATGTCGTCTTTCTGATCGGAACTGGTACTGGGACGGATGGAGAGTTGATAGTCGCCCAGTGGGTAATGGGCCCATTCATTGGCTTCGGGGCTGACCTGCAGGGTCATAGGGTCGCTGCCAGGCAGGGACAGCTCGATGCTGACGTCAACGGTGGCGGCAGATGCCTGAGAGGCCAGGGCGGCCAGCATCAGGGCAAATAAGGGTTTCATTTCGACTCCCGACTGGTAACACTGTTGAGTCCAGGTTGTGCAACAGCGAAGAAAGATGGTCGGGATGTTAGCAAAAAACAGCCGTTGGGAGTATAGGTCAAGCGATTGAATTGCCTGAATGTTTATGCAGTTACCTAGGCATGTTCGGTTACAGGATCCGTTGTTGCAGGTACTGTTGATGCCGTTGCTGCTCCGCTTCGGCGGCCATTCTGGCTTTGCGTTTGTCACAGGGCTCGGGACAATCGCAGGCTTTGTCGATGCCCACACCGGCCAGGCCACCACAGGAGCCGGCAAGGGATTTACGCCGGAACAGGTAACCGACTGACATGATCAGAATCACCAGCAACATCAGGGAAAAGGTGGCAATAAAAGCTGTCATAACCGCTCCTTAACAGAGAAAGGGGCAGCCATGAGGCTGCCCGCAGAGATCAATCGCCGAAGTCATCCAGCAGAATATTCTCATCCTCGACGCCCAGCTCTTTGAGCATGGTGATCACCGAGGAGTTCATGATTGGTGGTCCGCACATGTAGAACTCACAATCTTCCGGAGCCTTGTGGTTCTTCAGGTAGTTTTCCAACAGCACATGGTGGATGAAGCCGGTGTAGCCTTCCCAGTTGTCTGTGGGCAACGGATCCGACAGCGCCACATGCCACTCGAAGTTGTCGTTCTCGGCCGCCAGAGTATCGAAATCCTCCTGATAGAAGATCTCCCGGGTGGATCGGGCGCCGTACCAGAAGCTCATCTTGCGCTTAGTCTGTTTGCCCTTGAGCTGATCGAAGATGTGCGAGCGCATCGGCGCCATACCGGCACCACCGCCGATAAAGATCATCTCGGCGTCGCTGTCCTCTTTAACGAAGAACTCGCCAAAGGGGCCGGAGATGGTGACCTTGTCGCCGGCCTTCAGGTTAAAGATGAACGACGACATCTTGCCCGGAGGCAGGTCATTGCTTGGCGGCGTGGCAATACGCACGTTCAGCATGATCAGGCCTTTCTCATCCGGGTAGTTGGCCATGGAGTAAGCACGCAGTACGTCTTCCTCCACCTTCGACTCCAGCTCGAACAGATTGTACTTGTCCCAGTCGTCGCGGTACTCATCCGGAATGTCGAAGTCGCTGTACTTCACGTGGTGCGCCGGCGCCTCAATCTGAATGTAGCCGCCGGCCTTAAACGGCACCTCTTCCCCTTCCGGAATTTTCAGGCGCAGCTCCTTGATGAAGGTGGCGGTGTTGTCGTTGGAGACCACTTCGCACTCCCACTTCTTAACGCCGAAGATCTCCTCCTCCAGCTCCAGCTCCATGTCGTCTTTCACGGCCACCTGGCAGGCGAGACGACAGCCTTCGTTGGCCTCTTTCTTGGTGATGTGATCGCGCTCGGTGGGCAGAATTTCACCGCCTCCACTTTTTACAGTTACCCGGCATTGACCACAGGTACCACCACCACCACAGGCGGAGGGGATAAAGATCTCCTGGCCCGCCAACGCGCCCAGCAGTTTGTCACCCGCTGGGGTGGTGACGGTTTTGTCCGGATCGTCGTTGATGCCGATGGTGACATCGCCGCTGGCGACCAATTTGCTCTTGGCGAACAGAATCACCGCGACCAGCAGGCACACCACCACGGTGAACATGCTGATGCCGATTGCCATTTCCATTACGTTACCTTCTTAATCTGGTGATTCGGTTACAGAGAGACGCCGGCAAAGGCCATAAAGCCCAGCGCCATCAATCCGGTAGAAATAAAGGTGATGCCAATCCCCTGCAGCCCTTCCGGGATGGCAGAGAATTTCATCCGCTCCCGCAGACCGGCCAGCAGCACAATGGCCATGGCCCAGCCGGTGCCGGAACCCAGGGCAAACACCACCGACTCGGTCATGTTGTAGTCGCGGTTGGCCATGAAGATCACCCCGGCAAAAATGGCGCAGTTGACCGTCAGCAGCGGCAGGAAGATCCCCAGAGTCTGGTACAGGGCCGGTGCGTACTTATCCAGCACCATCTCCAGAATCTGCACCAGTGCGGCAATCACGCCGATGAAGGTGATCAGCTTCAGGTAGCTCAGATCCAGGTTGGGCAGGCCGGCCCAGGCCAGGGCGCCTGGCTTCAGAAAGTTAACGTAGATCAGTTGGTTTACCGGCACCGCCAGTGCCATTACCACGATTACCGCCACGCCCAGACCAAAGGAGGTGGACACCTTCTTGGAGACGGCCAGGAAGGTACACATGCCCATAAAGAAGGACAGTGCCATGTTGTCGATGAAGACCGCCTGCATAAACAGGCTAATGTAATGTTCCATGGGAGCTCCTTAGCCTTTTTTACGCTGAATCACGTGGATGGCCCAGATCATCAGCCCGATGAGGAAGAAGGCGCTGGGGGGCATCTTGAACATCTCGTTGGCCAGGTACAGACCACCGTTTTCGGCAGTGGTGATCACCTCGTGGCCGAACAGGGTGCCGCTGCCCAGCAGCTCGCGGACAAAGCCGACGCCGATCAGGATGACGCCGTAGCCCATGGAGTTACCCAGGGCGTCCACCACTGACATCAGCGGACCGTGCTTCATGGCGTAGGCTTCCGCCCGCCCCATGACGATGCAGTTGGTGATGATCAGGCCAACGAACACCGACAGCTTTTGTGACAGCTCATAGGCCACATCCTGCATCACCATGTCGACCACAATCACCAGAGAGGCGATGACCGTCATCTGGGCGATGATGCGCACACTGTTGGGGATCATCTTGCGGATCAGCGAGATAATCAGGTTGGAAAACACCAGTACAAAGGTGACTGCCAGGGTCATGACCACGGCGGTTTCCATGGAGTTACTGACCGCCAGGGCGGAACACACCCCCAGCACCTGCATGGCAACCGGGTTGTTGGCGAAAATCGGGGTCGTCAGAACCTGTTTGGTTGCGTTACTCACCTCAGGCCTCCTTGTGTAAGGTGTTCAGGAAGGTCTGGTAGCCTTCGGGGCCGAACCAGAAGCGCACGGCTTTTTGCAGGCCTCGGCCGGTTTTGGTCGCGCCACTGACGCCATCAACGCCGTGGCTGTCGCCGGCTTTGGCACCGCCTTTGACCACCGCCAGTACCGGTTTGCCGCTGTCATCGAAGATCTGCTTGTCGTGCCAGCCCTTGAGCCACTGCGGGTCTTTAAGGAAGTCGGTCAGGCCGGGAGTTTCGCCGTGCTCGGAGACCACCATGCCTTCGATGGTATTCAGATCGGGCTGAATCGCCACGAAGCCGTACACCACAGACCACAGCCCTTTGCCATGAATCGGCATCACCACGCTGGTCAGCTGGCCGTTGTCGTCCACCACCTTAAATACTCGAGCCTGGTTGGCGCGTCGCTTGATGCGGGCCAGATCTTTCTTGGGTTTGACCGAGGTGTCCGGATTGATGGCCGCCATACGGTCATCGAAATCGAGAATCTCTTTTTCGCTCAGGTCGGCGGTCTCGCCGCTGTCCAGGTTCACCAGCATCGGGGTAACGTGCTTGTCGAACATCTCCTCGACGTCGCCCTGAATATTGGCGGCCACCAGTACGTAGCGCTTCAGCTCGCTGCGTTTTTTGACCAGCTTGCGCTCTTTCAGCACTTCGACGGTGCCGGTGATCATAAAGGAACACAGCAGGCACAGCACCACACTGAAGGTCATGGTGCCGAGCACAGAATCTTTATTAAAGGCCATTGCGTGCCTGCCTCCGTTTGATGTTGGCTCGCGCCACCAGGTAATCGAAAATCGGTGCCCACAGGTTGCTGAACAGAATCGCCAGCATCATGCCTTCGGCCATCTTGGGGTTGATGACGCGAATCAATACCGCCATCACACCAATCAGTACGCCGTAGGCCCAGCGCCCCTTACGGGTGTAGGTGCTGGTGACCGGATCGGTGGCCATAAACAGCATGCCGATGGCAAAGCCGCCGGTGACCAGGTGCCAGGTCCACGGCATAGCGAACATGGGGTTGGTGCTGGAGCCAATTAGGTTAAACAGGGTCGCGGTGGCGACCATGCCGATGAATACGCCACCGACAATGCGCCAGGAGGCCAGGCTGGACAGCATAAGCAGGCTTCCGCCGATCAGCAGGGCCAGGGTGCTGGTTTCACCGATCGCGCCGGGGGTGAAGCCGAGGAAGGCATCCCACCAGGCGGCGTCACTGAAGGCCTGATACCAGGGGTAGTCGGCAAAGGAAACTTTGCCTGCTGCAGCCTGGGCCAGGGTGGTGGCACCGCTGAAGCCATCCACTGCCACTATCTGGCCGGTGGCACCAAAGACCGTGGGGTAGGCGAAGTACAGGAATGCCAGACCCGCCAGAGTGGGGTTGAGGAAGTTGCAGCCCATGCCGCCAAACACCTCTTTGGCCATGACCACGCCGAAGCTGATGCCCATGGCCACCATCCATAATGGGGTGGAGATCGGCAACACCAGTGCGAACAGCATGGAGGTCACGAAGAAGCCTTCGTGCAACTCCTGGTTACGAACCCGGGCAAACACCACTTCCCAGAACAGGTTAACCAGAAGTGCGGTGACGTAGATAGGCAGGTAGAAGCTGGCGCCGTAGCTAAACAGGGCCACAGCGGAGCTGTCCTGATTGAGGGGGCCAAACAGGGTGTTGAACAGCCCCAGTTGCCAGGCGTCGACGGCGGCAGCGCCGGCTTGCAGGGCCAGTTGTGCCTGCAAACCCTGGTTGTACATGCCAAACAGCATCGCCGGCATCAGGCACAGCATTACCACGTGCATGGTGCGTTTCACATCGATGCCATCGCGAACGTGTACCTTGCCCGAGGTCGGGCGGGCGTAAACGATAAACAGCGAACGCAGGTAATCCTTCATGGAGTTACCGTGGGCGTAGTAGGCGTCCTGGCCACGTTGGTTGTGATCAGTCATTACCCTTCCTTCTCAATAATGTCCAGGCAGGTGCGCAGCTCTTTGCCGAAGTCGTATTTACTCGGACAGATAAAGGTGCACAGGGCCAAATCTTCTTCGTCCAGCTCCAGTGCCCCCAGGGCCTGGGCTTCGTCGGTGTCCTGACAGATAAGGTCACGCAGCAGCAGCGTCGGCAGAATGTCCAGCGGCATCACTTTTTCAAACTGGCCATAGGCCACGATGGCGCGTTTGGAGCCGCCGGAGTGGGTGGTCAGGTCGAATTTCTTGTTGCGGGTGAACAGCGAGGTCACTGCCCGGGCAATGGAGAAACGTTGGTGGCTGGGGCGTGCCCAGGACAGCAGCTTATGCTGGGTGTCTTCGGTCAGGGCCGAGATCTGGGTGTGGTAGCGCCCCAGGAAGTCGCGCGGACCGGCGGCGGTGTGGCCGGACAGCAGTGAGCCGGAGACCACACGGGAGAATCCCGGCTTGAGTTCCTGCTGCAGCAGCGGCGTCAGTTCTGCACCCTGTGGGACCCGTACCAGCCGCGGTTGGGTCACGTTGGGGCCGGCCAGGGACACCACCCGATCGGTACACAGCTCACCGGTGGTGAACAGCTTGCCGAAGGCGATGACGTCCTGATAACCGATGTGCCATACCTGGCGCTCCAGGCTGACTGGAAGAATGTGGTGGATGTGGGTGCCCACCAGGCCTGCCGGGTGGACGCCGCCGAAGCGGTGACTCTCGATCCCGGGCAGATCGTGACCGGGCAGGCTGCCCTGATCGTCATGGCACAAATGGACACTGTGGTCGGTAAGTGCTGTCAGGACCGCCAGCCCGTCGGCAAACGCCTTGGACTGTTCAGCGATGATGATTCGGGGATCTGCCGCCAGGGGATTGGTGTCCATGGCGGTGACGAAGATGCCTGCCGGAGCGCTGCCTGGCTGTGGTGCCCGGGAAAACGGACGGGTGCGAAGGGCGGTCCACAGGCCACTGCGAATCAGGTTAGTTTGCGCCTGGGTGCGGGACAGCGAGGCCAGATCATCGTAGGCATCGAACTGAATCGCTTCGTTGCCCTCGACGCGGATCACCACCGATTGCAGCACCCGGCGGGCACCACGGTGGATGGCGGTCACCACACCGCTGGCGGGCGCAGTGTAGATCACCCCTTTGTTCTTTTTGTCTTCGAACAAAGGCTGGCCCTTCTTCACCACGTCACCCACCTCCACCATCATGGTGGGTTTGAGCCCGGCGTACTCTTCGCCAAGCAGGGCTACGTGGGATGGGCTCAGGCTGGATTCAATGATTTGCCGGGGCTCGCCGGCAATGGGCACATCAAGGCCCTTCGTTATTGTTTTTACCTGGTCTGAGGAACTCGCCATCGCAAACATCAACCGTTAGAAATAGGACGAAAAATGATAAATCACACTCGGGCAGACTTCCGATAGAGATGTCACATTTTGGCACTCAAATTGAAAGTTTTTACTTGTAAAGTTACGAGATCAGGCGGGGCATTTTTTCTGATTTGTTAATGGATAGGCAGTTTTAGCCTTCTTAATCAGTAATTTGTGTGACATTGGTGGTGTTTGGGTGGGTTTTTGTGCACATCCGCAAGGATTTAAAGATGATCAAGCAACTACATTATGCGCTTGCGTCGGTCTGACCAGTGGTTCTGGCTGACGGCGAGAGCCGGGTTGCCGTGCTGGTGAATAACCCAGCAGCAGCGCACAATTTTTCTGCGCCGGTGCTAGTGGGGGACGGGCATAAAAAAAGCGGCGCCGCAGCGCCGCTTGTGGGGTGGTGAAGCCGGGTTAGCCGTTGCGGGCGGCCATGGCCCGGGTCAGTACAGCCAGGGTGGTACCGTTGTGCAGCAGAGCACTGGCGGCCGGGTTGAGCCACCCCATGGCTGCCGCCAGCATAATGCCACTGTTGACCACTTCGGTCAGGCGGATGTTGCTGTTGATCAGCGTCATCGCTTCCTGTGCCAGTTGACGGGCCTGGGCGATGCCCTGCAAGTTGTCCTGCAGCAGGACAACGTCGGCCGCCAGGTGGGCCAGATCGGTTCCGGTGGCCATGGCCAGGCCGACGTCGGCCTGAGACAGTGCCGGCGCGTCGTTGACGCCGTCGCCGACAAACAACACCTTGTGTCCCTGCTGTTGCAGCGTGTCCACCACCTCGGCTTTGCTGTCCGGGGTGGCTTCGGCGAAGTACAGGTCAAAGCCCAGCTCCTCGGTGAGCTGACGAGCCTTGGAGGCGGTGTCACCGGTAAGCAGAACCAGATTACGAATACCACTGTCGCGCAGTTGTTGCAGTGTTTGCTGCACCTCTTCGCGTAGGGTATCCCGCAGGCCGATAACCCCAATGGGCTGATGTTCATTGGCCATGAACAGCAGGTGCTTACCTTCTGACTCCAGCCGGGAGATGGTCTGCTCCAGGCTGGAGAAGTCGACCCCTTCGTGGGCTTCCAGGTAATGGCGGCTACCAATCACCAACGGGTGCTCGTTGATGAAGCTTTTTAGTCCATGGGCGATGACGTAATCCACTTCGCCATGTTCGATATGGGGCAGGGCGTGGTGCTTGGCGGCGTTGACAATGGCCTGCGCCAGCGGGTGGTTGCAGTGCTCCTCCACCGAGGCGGCCATGGCCAGCAACTCCTTGGCGTTCTCCTGCTCACGCAGGCAGATGACGTCGGTCACTTCCAGATCGCCATAGGTCAGGGTGCCGGTCTTATCGAACACGCAGGTGTCGACCTGGGCCAGGTTCTCCATGGCGCGGCCGCCCTTGAGCAGCAGCCCCTGTTTGGCAGCCCGGTACATCATCGACTTGAAGGTGACCGGTGTGGACAGCTTCAGGGCGCAGGAGTAATCCACCAGGAATACCGATGCCAGCCGCTCCAGATCCCGGGTCATGGCAAACACCGCCGTACCGATGGCCAGGGTGATCTTCACCCGCCGTTCGGCCATCTCCTGGGTTGCCAGCTGAGTTTGACTCTTCTCTCCCAGGGACTGGGCGATGATGGCAGCGATCTGGGCGGTGGTGGTTTCACTGCCGACCTTATCGATACGCATCCTGACTTTGCCGTCGTGGATGGCGGTTCCGGAATAGAGGTAGGCGCCGTCTTCCCGGCGTACCGGCACCGACTCGCCGGTGAGACTGGCCTGATTCACCAGGGCGGTGCCGTCGACAATGTGACCGTCGGCGGGCACCATGTCACCGGGACCCAGTAACACCTCGTCGCCGAGCACCAACTCTTCAGAACTGATCTGCTGCTCCTGGCCATCACGGGCCACCCATACGGTGCTGTGCTTTGGCTGCATCAGCTCCGCCAGCAGGTTGTCGCTGTTGCGGCTGGTCTCCTGCTCCATGTACTCGCCGGTGGACAGCAGGGTCTGGGTTAGCATGGCGGTCTTGTAGTCGCCGCGCCAGGCCGACAGGCCGATGGCGATGGCGTCCAGCACTTCGACCCCGAGCTTTTTGTCCTTGAGCTGCTCGAGCCCTTCGCCAAGTGTCGGCGTGATCAGAGTGAGAGTCGAGGCGGCGGCGTAGCCTTTGGGGATGAAGCAGGCGGCCAGCAGCCCCAGGGTATTGAGCGCGATGTCGCCCCGGGTAAACTGGTGCTCACTGTCGCCCGCAACCGCCTGTTGCCAGTCCAGCTGTTGCAGCCTTTCGCTGATCTGCTGGTATTGAATCAGGTCGGCGTCGTAGCTGACCACCAGTGACTGGGCCGCTTCGTTGACCCGGACCGACTGCACGCCCTGCACCGACAACAACCCCAGTCGCAGCCACTCAGACAGGCCGTCTAACGGCTGGGCTGCCCCCAGTCTGAAGCGGACGCGTCCGGGAATGTGGTGTTTGACCACAACGTGAGTCATCAGTCTTCCTTATGCAGGTTGCGGTAGTACTCCAGTTCGGCTTGGGTGTCTTCCAGACGCTCCTTGAGCTCCTCCACCTCACCGCGAACCGTTGACCACACCTTGGTGCCGGTGTTAGCCACGCCCTGCTGTACTTTCTTGTTTGACAGCAGGTAGGCCACGGCGGCACCGGCAACCAGGCCGGTGAGCAGGTGGGTGCGGGAGTTCTGGCTCTGGTAGGGCGCGGGCTGTGGCGCCACCGGCTGCTGAGCGTAGGGGTAGTAGTAGGGATTAGGTGTTTTGTTCATTGCGATTTTCCATTAATTCGTCAATTAGGTAGAGACTGGCGGCACCGGCGCACAGCACCGTGGCCAGAGACAGCACCGGTCTGCCGGCCATCTGTCCGGCGACGGCGGTGGCCACGCCACCGGCCAGGCCGGCTTTGGCCGCATCCTTGAGTACCTTGGTGGTCATGTCGTTCACCGCCAGTTCGCCACTCTGGTACTGGGACCACTGTGATACCGCCGATGCCGTGCCCCCCAGCAGGGCGCTGGCGATCATGGTGCGGCTGGCCGGGCTCAACTGGTTGGAGCCATTACTCATTGGGGCTGCCCGCTTCGGTTACCGGGGCGTCGGCCTGTGGCGCGGCGGCTTGTGGTGCCTCGGTAGCCTCGGGATGACGATGACGCTCTACCGACTCCTTGAATCCGGCCTTGCCGGCGGCGAAGGTGTCTTTAAACACATCGCTGGTCATGGAGACATTGTCGCTGACATTGGACGCCGTCTGGGTTGCGGTTTGCTTGACCTTGTCGGTACCGGTCTTGAGCATGTCGCCAGCACCGCTGACCAGGTTCATCAGGTTGCCACGGACGTTGTCGTTACTGAGGATCAGCGCCGCTGCGGCACCGATCATCGCCCCTTTCCAGAACTCTTTATCGTCGACGCCCAGCTTGTGCATCAGGTCTTTGAACACACCGGCCTGGTCACCCATCAGCCCTTCCAGCATCTGCTGGCCTTGTGCCATCAGCGGGTCGAAGCCTGACTCAGGCTGCTGGCCCGGGTGCGGCGGCTGGGCATAGTGGGGGTGGTGACCATGGGGCATTTGCTGCTGGTGCATCTGTTGGTGCATCTGCTGCATCTGGGGCGGCATCTGCTGCTGCATATGCGGGTACATCGGCTGGTGCATGTGCGGCGGGTATGGATACATGGCCGGATGCTGATAGTGAGGATGCATATGGGGGTAACCGTAGGGAGGGTACGCCATGTTTTGCTCGTCCTTGTTACTCATTGTGATTGACTCCGGCTTGATAAATTGGGGTTAGGGTAGTGATGAGCGTGGTGCAGGCGTTGCTGGCTTGCTGTTCGCAGGGGCTGAACAGCTGGTCCAACAGATCCGGCTGAATCACGCCGTGGTCGTATTCCAGGATCAGACTGTTGCTGCTGGTGTTCAATTGGTAGCGTTTCAGCGGCGGAAACTGGGTAGCCTGCTCCATCGCTTTTTCGGCTTTAAACCGCGCCATCTGGGTGATCAGCGTGGAATTGAACTTCAGTCTTATGCGCCCGGGGATGTGGTGGGCGACGTGCACCCACTGTCTCAGTTTCAAGACTTCAGAAGTCCATTCGGTCATAAATTTCAGTTAACTAGTGGCAGGAAGAATAAGGCGGATTCTCACACGAAAAAGCATCCAAAAACCTGTTTTGGATCAAAGAATTTCCGTTGTTTTCCTGTAAGAAACAAGCTAGTATAATTGATAATCAATCTCATTCATGGTGTTGTTATGAGTACCTACATTCACAAGACAGAGCGTCGACTGCGGGTTCGGTCCGAGTTCATTCTTAATCATCCTGAGCAGGTGGCCGAGTTGATTGAGCAGCTTAATGAGATTGATGCGGTATTGGGGGTAACTCACAAGCGTTATGCCGGCTCGGTGGCCATCGTGTTTGATCATAATGAGATCGATGCCGACTCACTGCTGGAAACCGTCGAGAGCCACGGTTGGTTGCGCAGTCAGCAGCGCAGCGCCTTTGTGGAAAATGCGGTGAAGAACGGTTCCAAGACGCTGGTGAAAGGGGTGGCGATGATGGCGCTAAAACGTGCTATTGGCCCGACCGTGGTGCGCGCACTGGCGTTTGCCTGAGCACCTCATCTCCTCGCTGACCACGCTACCTCGAACCATTTACCCCGTTCGGGTTGGTTTCTCAGATGCCTGTCTCTTGTTGTTCCCTGCCCCAGGTTGATGCCGTTAGGGGCTCGGCAGCGTATTTTCTTTTCTGTTTGTTTCTTTATTTGATTACAGTGCGAATTTTTTGCGGGCGCAGTTGCAGATGCCGCCCATCCTGGCCGGACAGCGTTTACAGGGTGGAGACTTCAGTGGTAGCCGTGCCAGGGAAAGGTTATTGGTGGCGGCACCTGGCTGAGGTACTGGCGTGTTCGCAGCCATTGGCCGAAAGGTGAGGTTGGCCCCCTCATTGAACCAAGACAGCAGCGGATTCAGTGGCCCCATCAACTCCCGGGCCGCAGACAGCCCGGCATCCTGGGTAATGGACAGTAATTCGCTGCGTACCGCCGACGAGGGGCGCGGCAGAATGCGCGACGCCTTAGGCGCGACAGCGCGGCCCGATTTGGCCAGCTTCTTTAACTTCTTCAGCGATGACGACATCTGATTTCGCTAATGGTTATCATTTGCATCCATTATTGCGTTTTTTCGGCCGACTTTCCATCTTAGACAGCCCCTGGGCGCGATGAATTTTTCGATGCATTGAGTCGGCAGCCTCGCAATGACAGTGAGGCCTCATTGCGCTGGTGGCTTTCGGCTTGTCAGGGAGCTTTGAGGGAGCGGGGGATTCAGCAGCCCAAGGTGACGGAGGCCTGGATGGGTATGGGGCGGTTTCGGTATCAAGGCAGCCGGGTGGCAGTGAAGCAGGCAAAAAAAAGCCCACCTTGCGGTGGGCTTTTTCAGATGTTTGGTGGAGTCGGGGGGAGTTGAATAATGCAGCTAAATGCTTAATAATTATACTGCTTGGTTCTTGTTATTTATTGCCATATGCCAAATTAAATGCCAAAAGAAAAAAAGTGGCATCCAAATTTATTCACAATCTCCAGCTCCAGTATAGGTGGTTAGATGGCCAGGGACAGCAATGGACGCTTTTGTGCAGGAAATACCGCTGCCAAGGCAAAACGTGGGTATAAAGATCGGGGCCGTCAGCTGGCCAGGTTGTTTACTGACGACGACGTTCAGCTGGTATATCGAACTCTAATGCGAAAGATCGTTGAAGGCGATACCACAGCGCTGTCTCTGGCTGCCCGTTATGTCGCTGTTCCAACCAAATCTGCCTACCCTCCGACCCCTTTCAGTTATAACGCACAGGACCCTCTGGCCGGTGCCCAGTCGGTGATGCAGGCCATTGCTCAGGGTGAATTGCCGGCAGATGTAGGTCGTTCCCTGATTGAGGGACTGATGTCAGTGCAGCGTATACGTGAAGTGGTAGAGCTGGAAGGTCGGTTGGGGCAACTGGAAGCGAAATTGAAGGAGCAATCATGAAACGTCTGGAGGTTCGTATGGAACGATTGGAAAAGAAGTTGGATCAGACTGACGATGATTTGACCAAAGCGTTGGACCACATCAGCTATCTGATGACGGAAGTCTACGGGCCGATTCCGAGGCGAGAGGATTTTTCGGAAGTACCCTCTTCACCGGAGGAGGCCGTGTAGGCATTTATCCATGCCTAGGGGGAGGGGCTGCAAACGGGCATCCCCCCCCCCCTGGGTATTAAATATGGTCTCGTAACGAGGCCCATTTTTTACCGAGGCAAAAAAATACGGGCAATTTACGGTGTCAGGCGTAGTGATGGTGCGTCTTGAAGTTCTCCGCCTGCTCGAACACGTCGTGGTAGACATCATCAATGGCTACCGGCGGATACCCATTTTTGGACAGCAGCATGATCAGCTCGACCTTCAGCGCCGACTTGATGTCTTCGCGGTTGTTCCAGTCCGGATACTTGGCTTTATCGTCCACCACCGCTTTTACCTTGGTTGCCAGCTTCAGCAGTCGGACTTCGTCATAGCTGAACTGGTACTTCACCGCTACCGCTTTGAGAATGTCGTAGAACGCTTTCTCTTCGATGGTGATACCCAGATCTTTGAACGACCCCATCTCCTGCTTGAGGTCGGCCATCAGGCTCAGGAAGCTGTCTACGGCCTCCTGATGCACCTCGACGGTGAAGGCGTCTTCCTCTTTGCGTTCGTTGTACAGATCCACCAGTGAGCGGAACTTTTTGGCAAACTCAATGGCCTGGTGCTGGTTGGTTTTCTTAAACTCGCCCAGCGCTTTGGCCAGCATCTTTTTCAGCAGCTCGATCTTGGTGTTGGGCAGTTTAATCTTGTCCAGCCGGGCCAGATAGTCCTCATCGAAGATGTCGATCTTTTCGGCCCCGTCTTCGCCAAGGTTGAAGATCTCCTCCACCCCGTCGGCACGGATCGCTTCGGCAATCATCTCCCTGACTTTGGCGTTCATCTGTGCCGTATCAGGTGCTTCGCCTTTGGTCAGCTTGAAAATGATGGAACGAACCGCCAGGTAGAAATGGATCTGGTCGCGCTCACTCTGGCTGAGTTTGTCACTGCCACAGCAGACGTCGTAGGCGGCCTTGAGGCGTTTTACCAGCGCCATGAACCGCTTTTCCAGCTTGCCTACACTCAGCACAAACTCCGCCGCCCGGTTGAGGCAGTTGAGTTGTGGCACAGGTTTTCCGCTGAAATAGTCGCTGGCGTCGAACTTGTGCATCAGCTTGCCCAATAGGCTCAGGTGATCTTTCACCACCACCACCGACGCCTGAATGTCCTCGAAGTTGGACTCGTCGGCTTTGGAGAACTTGGCCAGCGCCTGGTTCATCTGTCGCTTGATGCCGATGTAGTCCACCACCAAGCCTTTGTCCTTACCCTCAAATTTGCGGTTCACCCGCGAAATGGTCTGGATCAGGTTGTGCTGTTGCACCGGCTTGTCGATGTAGATGCTGTCCAGGAACGGTACGTCGAAACCTGTCAGCCACATGTCCACCACAATGGCGATCTTAAAGTTGGACTTATCGTTCTTGAATTGGCGATCCAGCTCTTTGCGGTATTCCTTGGTGCCCAGCAGATCGTACAGCGCCTTTTCGTCGTCCTTGCCACGGGTCATTACCATCTTGACCCGTTCCATTGGCTTGACGCTCTTACGCTCCTGCTCGGTCAGGCTGCTGCCCGCTTCGCAGTCCAACACGGTAAACCAATCCGGTCGCAGCTCCCGTAGCTCCTGATACAGCTGCCAGGCAATCTCGCGGCTACTGGAGACAAACATCGCCTTACCCTTGATGGTGGAGCCTTCCGACAGCCGCTGCTCGTAGTGGGCCACGAAGTCTTTGGCCAGGGCTTGAATGCGGTCGGGGTCGCCGAGAATCGACCCCATGGAGGCCATCGCTTTCTTGCTCTCTTCGATCTGGTGTTCATTGCTGCCCGCGTCGGCGCAGTCCTGATAGTACTTGTCGATCTCCTGCAGCTTGGCGTCATCGAGTATCACCTTGGCGGCGCGGCCTTCGTAGACAATGCGCACGGTGATCTCATCGTTGACCGACTCGCTCATGGTGTAGCTGTCCACCACCTGGCCGAACACATCCAAAGTGGCGTCAATGGGCGTACCGGTAAAGCCGACGTAGGTGGCATTGGGCAGTGACTGATGCAGGTAATGGGCAAAGCCATAGGTCTTGCGGACCCCCTTGTCGGTGATCACCAGTTTCTGATCCAGATTGACCTGGGAGCGGTGGGCTTCGTCAGAGATGCAGATAACATTACTGCGCTCGGTCAGCAGCTCGGTGTCTTCGGTGAATTTGTGGATGGTGGTCAGGAACACGCCGCCGCTCTTGCGCCCTTTCAGCAGTTCTCGCAGGTGGGCACGGCTGGTAACGGTTTCGATGACATTATCGCCCACGTAGCCCTTGGCGTTGGTGAACTGCCTCGAAAGTTGGTCGTCCAGATCGGTGCGGTCGGTGATCAGTACAATGGTCGGGCTTTCAAACTCCAGGCTTTTCATCAGCCGCCGTGACAGAAACTGCATGGTAAAGCTTTTGCCGCAGCCGGTGGCCCCGAAGTAGGTGCCGCCCTTACCGTCGCCGCCAGTGCCGTCAGGCCGGCGCTGGGCCGCCTTGATGCTGTGGTACAGCTTGTTCACCGCGTAGAACTGGGGGTAGCGGCAGACGATCTTTTCTTCCTTGTTGGAGACATCGGGGAAGAAGATGAAGTCCCGCATCACCAGTCTCAACCTGGCCTTATCAAACAGGCCGTTCAGCATGGTGTGCAGGGAGTTGATGCCGTCTTTCTCTACCGACTCGTCACCGGTGATCTTGCGCCAGGCGTAAAAAAACTCGTAGGGGGCAAACAGGCTGCCCATCTTGTTGTTGACGCCGTCGCTGATGACGCATAGGGCATTGAACACAAACAGCTGCGGAATGTCTCGGCGGTAGCGGACGGTCAGCTGCTTCCAGGCATCGTAGATGGTGGCGTCATTTTCACGGATGGCGCTCTTGAACTCGAATACCACCAGAGGCAGGCCGTTGACATACAGAATGCCGTCAGGGATGCGGGTGGTCTCCTTGCCCTCAATTTCCAGTTGGTTGACCAGCCGGTAGATGTTGGTGTCTGCATTATCACTGGAGGTAAGTCCTGCCACTTTTGCCAACGACTCACCCACTTTGGCGCCCAGTTGCTCCAGTCCGGTGTAATCCAGCAACTGAATGTGCAGATCCTTTTGCTTGGGGTCGTCCCGTTTCAGCAGGAAGCCGTCGGACAGCCAGTGACAGAATATCTTGTTGCTGTCGTACAGGTCACTGGCAGGGAGGGACTGAAGCTGACGAATGACCGACTGAATTTCGCTCTGGGTGATACCGGCATCACCGTAGCGTTTGGCCAGGAAGGTACGCAGATCTTCCTCCAACAGCACGCTGTCAGATCGCCGAGCAATCTCCGCACCCAGGGTATGGGGATAGCCCTGCTCACCCAGCAGAGCGATAATGGCGTTTTCCAGTTGGGCTTCGTCAAACTTCTTCATGGTCGTCCTGTCCGTATTGTTTAGTGTTCCAGCGCTTCTTCTATATGAGCCTCGACTTCCGGCGGTTGCAAGTTACCGGAAAGAAGTTTAGGTAGAAGGGTATCTCTCATCCGGGAAAGTGTTTCTATTTCTTTCGAGTTAAGAAGTAACATTTCGAACCAGATTTTTGTTTGTGAGCAAAAAATATCTGCCAATCCGTTATCGGGCACAAGTACAGGCATACTTTTGATAATTTTCGAGTTGACAGCGGTTGCGATCGAGGAAGTACTTCCGAGACTGCCATAATTAAATTGCTTCAAATAGCAGTACAGATATTCTTTATTCAAACCTTGCTCATAGTTTACAAAATGGGCAATAGCTTCATTGGTGGTTAGCACTTTCGTCGTCATACCTACGCGCCCTAACGTAAGCTTAAAGCTCAATAAAACTGCCCCTTCCGGTATCGTCCGCACGTTAAAAGTTTCAACTGCTTCTGGTATCAGGTATTCGCTGCTGTCCAAAATAAAGGGGCCAGAATTCCCCATATCCTTAATGGATATCCAAGTGTAGTTGCCAGTCTCTTGTTCACTAAACCACTGGCTCTCTTTGCGTGGAGGGGTCTTGCCGATAGCGACATCCGCAATTTTGTTTGCCTCCATGGTCATCCAGCCTGCCGGAATCCAGCCTAGGTCGGGGTGCTGTTCAAAGCTGTCGGGGAACAGGGCGCGGGTGGCCTCGGGCAATCGCCGAGGCTGAGTTTGAGTGTCACCTGCAAACAATGCCTGACGTAGTGCGGCGCGTTTGGCCAGTGGCTCAGGGATGGGATTGCCTATCGCCAGGGCATTGTCGATCACTGGGTCAAAATCCACAAACCAGCTCTTAAACAGCGCCTGCGCCATCTGCTCCAGGGTCTGGTTGGTTTGGGTGTTAATATTGATTCTGTCGTCCAGTGCTCTTAAGACGCCAGCAACATGTCGTTGCTCACTTAATGGTGGTAATGGCAAAATAACTTTGCGTAATTCACTCTGTTTAATTCCCTTGACTGTTGAGCCAGATGCCCTTGCTTCTAGCTGATGCTGAACTGAGTGAGATTGCAACAGATACTTTAGGTAGTCGTTTTCAACAACACTGGGGTTACCCCTCAAGGTGACAATTCGTTGAGCCAAAGCAACATTGGCACTGTCAAGCTGAGCCACCTCTCCAAGAGGTGCCTCGGTTGTTAATACAACGTCACCAACCTGTGGCAAGCCTCGCACCATCCATTCGTCGAAATTTTCTTCGGGGATAAATTCAGTCGGTGGTGTTAACCGCCCACCTTTAACGAT
Organism: Ferrimonas sediminum; assembly: GCF_900100175.1. Taxonomy (GTDB): domain Bacteria; phylum Pseudomonadota; class Gammaproteobacteria; order Enterobacterales; family Shewanellaceae; genus Ferrimonas; species Ferrimonas sediminum. The sequence goes on along the minus strand of NZ_FNEM01000004.1, from coordinate 143,567 downwards.
CTTTGCTGTAATAAGGGGAATACCACTGTCTGACTTTTTCGGCGTCTTTCCCCGGTAATCGATAATAGCTTCCATTGCCTCTTCAATGGAAAGGGCGGCCCAAGATTTGGGTAAGTTAAATATCATAACCCAACTCCATCAAACTTTGTCTAATCTGCTTTTCCAGCTTGGCGGACTCTGCAAACTGACCACCCAGCTTGGCGGTCAGCTCTGCCATCTTGGTTTCAAAGGGGATGCCGTCGTCTTTCAGCTCGGCGGCACCGACATAGCGGCCCGGAGTCAGGACAAAGTCATTGGCCTTGATATCATCGAAGCTGGCGGATTTGCAGTAACCGGCCTGGTCCTCGTAGACACCGTCTTTGGCTTCGCCGCGCCAGGCGTGGTAGGTACGGGCGATCTCGGCGATGTCATCGGTGGTCAGCTCTTTTTGCTTGCGGCTGATCATGCTGCCCATGTTACGGGCGTCGATAAACAGGGTCTCACCTGTGCGCTTGCGGTAGCCCTTGGCTTCGTTGGCGGACTTATCCTTGGTCAGGAACCACAGACACACAGGAATCTGGGTGGTGTAGAAAAGTTGGCCCGGAAGTGCGATCATGCACTCAACCAAATCGTCTTCGATGATCTGCTGACGGATGGTGCCTTCGCCGCTGGTGTTGGAACTCATGGAGCCGTTGGCCAGCACGAAACCGGCGGTGCCCTGGGTGCTCAGCTTGGAGATCATGTGCATGATCCAGCCGTAGTTGGCGTTACCCACCGGCGGCACCTCGTATTCGGCCCAGCGGGGATCGTCGGTCAGCTCGGCATCGGCGCGCCATTTGCTCTGGTTGAAAGGCGGGTTGGCCATGATGTAGTCGGCCTTGAGATCCGGGTGCTGATCCTTGAAGAAGGTATCGCCCGCCACGTCGCCCAGATTACCGGCAATGCCCCGGATGGCCAGGTTCATCTTGGCCAGTTTGCGGGTGGTGTTGGCGTACTCCTGGCCGTAGATGGCCACGTCTTTCTGGTTGCCCTGGTGTGCCTGAATGAACTTGAGCGACTGCACGAACATGCCGCCGGAGCCGCAACAGGGATCATAGATCTTGCCCTTGTAGGGTTCCAGCATCTCGGCGATCAGGGTGACCACACACTTAGGGGTGTAGAACTCACCGCCGCGCTGGCCCTCACTGGCGGCAAACTTACCCAAGAAGTATTCGTATACCCGGCCTACCACGTCCTGCTCGCTGAGGTGGCAATCGTTGGCGATGGTGTCGATGTTGTTGATGGTGTCGATGAGGGACGCCAGCTTGCTGCTGTCCAGATCTAAACGGGAGAAGTAGTTGTCTGGCAGGGCACCCACTAGCGCCTTGTTGTTCTTCTCTACGGTGTTCATGGCGGTGTCGATGACCAGCGCCAGATTGTCCTGCTTGGCGTGCTTGAGGATGTGGCTCCAGCGCGACTCTTGCGGCAGGTAGAACACGTTCTCCATGGTGTAGAAGTCGACCATATCGACAAAGTCTGCGCCGTACTGGTCAACGACCTGGAGCTTGCGCGCTTCGAACTTATCGCTGATGAACTTGAGGAAGATCAGGCTCAGCACCACGTGCTTGTATTCGGCGGACTCGACGCTGCCACGCAGCTTGTTGGCGCTGTCCCAGAGGGACTCTTCAAAGCCTTTGCTGGCCTTGGACGCTGGCTTTTTGGCCATGTTCGGTTCTCGTAATGGAGGAAATCGCCTGATGTTAACACGTTGACAGGTGCCGGTAGCACTGTCTGTGGTTAGTTTTTCTTAAATCCGGAGTTGAGTTTTGTTCATCTCCTCGGTTCGCTTCCCTGCCTACACAGAGACCGAGCCGAGGAGCAAAAATGGTGGGGGTCATATGGCGGTCAGGCTGTTATCGTCGATGCGGAGCTTGCCCTTTACTACCAGCGCCTCAAGCCAGCGGCTGAAGTTGGCGGTTTTCATGCCAAGTTTCTTCAAGTCGTCGATGATGAGTTTGCGGTCAGTGCCGTCCCCTTTGGCCTGACGAGAGCGTACAGCCTGCCAGACGGCCATCTGATTCTGGGTCAGGGGTTGCGGCTCGCTGTCACTCTCCTCGACGATGAAACCCTCATCGAGGACGACGAGGCTGGTGACGGGATCGCCATCGTTATCCTCGAACAGGGTGACCGGGCGCAGCGGATAGGCCAGCTGAGTTGCCCCGCAGTCATCCTTCATCTTGGTGCAGGTGAGGGTGGCGGCCAGCTGGGAGCCTTCCAACCGGGACACGGAGAACTCAAAATCGGCAGCAGCTCGAAGCGCCGAGCTGCCTCTGGCTCCCTTGTCGGCATCTTTACCACTGTGGTGGATAACAAGCACTGCTGCCCCGGTAAGGCGGCGTAGCTCATCGCACCTGGCAATGAACTGGTTCATGTCGGCGGTCTTGTTTTCGTCGGCACCGGCGAAGCAGCGGGCCAGGGTGTCGAGGATGATCAGTCCCACCGGCTCGTCCTGGCCAAACTGCTTTACTGTCTCCACCAGGGTGGTCAGCTGATGGGGTTCGGTGACGTAAACCGGCTGGGTAATAACCGCCAGATCCTGGATGGGGCGGCCATCGTTGACCGACTCCTCCCAGGCCTTGATGCGGCGGGGGACACCAATCCCCCCCTCTCCGGCGATGTAAATGACCTTGCTTTGTTGGGTGCGATAGCCGTTCCAGTCCCGCCCTGCGGCAATGTGGCAGGCTATGGATAGGGCGATAAAGCTCTTAAAGTGCCCGGAGGGACCGTAGATCAAACCGAAGCTATCGGCGGGAAGGTGTCCCTTAATCAGGTAATTGGCCTGATAGTCGTACCCTTGTGAGCCGATGGTGAAGGGAAAGCAACCCTGCTCAGGCAGCTCGGATGGCTGAACGGCCCTCTGGGCTGCCGCCTTACCGTCCTGTAAGGCGCGATCCACAGTGGCGCTGATCTCCGAGGGGGGCAGTCCGGCCATCGTCGCCGCGGTGATTAACTCCTGCGTGATGGGTTCAAGGAGGAGGCATTCCCGGTAGGCGATCTTGCCGCACTCGAAAGCGCAGCGGTTCAGGGTGTCGTTGCGTACGCCCTCTGTGGCACTGCTTACCTCCAGATACAGCTGCGTAAGCTCATCAGGGGGAACGGCCTCCGGACAACCCTGACGCACCAGTTGTCGATTCGGGTGGTTGTAATCGGTTTCCGGGTCGTCACTGAAGCGGGAGTCCCTCTGGGTATTGCACAGCTTCTGCACCTGGGCCTCGGTCAGCTCTGGAGGTGTGGCCTCACTGGGATTCTGTTGCCACCGATATTGGCTTAACTCTCCCTGGCGATTCCTGACTCTGGACGGGGGAGCTACCACATAGCCGCCATCGCCACGAATGTCTACTTTGTCGACGACTCCAGCACGGTTGCCAGAAGGGATCGGGCTTCGGAACCAGTAGTGCAGGCCACCATTACAGGTGAGTACCAGGGGGGCCAGACCCCAGGGGAGGGGGCTGCCAACAAGCTGGTCGATCTGTTGCCGGGCTTGCTGCTGCAGCTCTGGCGTCGCCTGGTCGATGTCGACAACCAACAAACCAGACGGCTGCCCGGTGATTATGCCGAGATTGCCGGAGTGGGGCTGAAACTGCTGGACCTCCTCTTCGGTGATTTTTTGGCCCTGGCAGTGCTTCCAGGGACCGGCAGGTATTTTTGATTCCTGTGCCAGCTTGATGGGGGTGTACCCCAGCTCTCGGTAGCGATGGGCGAATTTCAGCATTAGACCTCCTCCTCCTGAGGGCGGGAGGGGATCTGCTGCTCCATCCATGCCTGGACTTCGGACTCCACCCAGACTGAGGTTCTAGGACCCAGCTTGATGCTCTTGGGAAAGTTTCCGCTGGCCATGCGGGCGTAGATGTTGGACTCAGAAAGGCTGGTGGTGTTAACGATATCTTTGATTTTGATAAAGCGAACGGTCATAGCTCAGACTCCTCTGTGGTTCTGGCTACACCTTAAATGTCCTGAAAAAAAGGGTGTCCTCGCTAATAATGGCGATTCTTAGGAATTAGCGCCCCTTTTCAAAGCGATGGCTTTGCATACCAATAGGTGAGGCTCGGCCCGACGCTGATCGATAGCAGTTAAGACGAGTGCGAGTACAGCCTCAAACGGGCCGTTTCGGGTAGTGGTGGCCTTGATGCCCAGGTGTTGCTCCAAGCCGTTGGCAATATCCACGGCTAACTGATGCAGCGCAGACTTAGGTAATTTGCCCCTGGCACAATAAGGTGCGATTGCATTCTCGGCTTCGATTGCTTGCCCCTCAAAGGCACCCGTCCGCGTTAGCATCTCCTGCGTGGTGGATCTGGCAAGGTAGTCTGAGACGTTAGAATCAATGCACTCTCGGGCCATTGGAGACAGCGCCTGTAGCGCTTGGTGCAGTGCCGTTGAGGCGGCGGTGACGCCCTTTAGCTCGGCGTAGACTCGTGCCGGGGAGTCCGTGCGGTTGATCTCCTCCTGGCCCTGATAAAAGTTGATGGCCCGCTCCAGGTCGCAGAAGAACTGATCCGGTATTGAGGTCAGATCGGTGGTGGCCAGCAGTTGCTGCTCTATATGCTGGCACAGATCGGGGCTGATACTGGTTGGCTGCAGGTCTGTATTTCCGTAGGCCATCCAGCTAAGGCGTTTTTTGGTCATTGGTAACCTCCCTGGTTATGCGATGGTGTCAGTTTCCTGGGTGATGGCATCCACCTGAGCCTGGACGATGAAGTTACTCCACCACTCCATCATCGCCCGACGACGTTGGACGTACTCGCTGCGGTTGTAGCTGGCGCGGGTCTCATTCTTGTCCAGGTGGGCCAGTGCGGTTTCGATCAGATCCGGTTCGAATCCATGGTCATTGAGGGCGGTCGAGGCGATGGAGCGCAGGCCATGAGAGCAAAGTGTGTCTTTTAGTCCCATCCGTTTTAGTGCCGCATTGACGGACTGGCTGTTGATGGGACCGGTGGGCTTGTTTGGACTTTTGAATACGTACTGGTCCTTGCCGGAAACCGGCTTCATGGTCTCCAGGATTTTGATCATTGGTGGGGTAAGCGGTATCACATGGCGGCGTCGGCGTTTCATGCGTTCGGCGGGAATGCACACCAGCTGATTGTCCCAGTCGATGTCATCCCACTGCAGGTTGGCCGCTTCACCGGGTCGGGCAATTGCGTGTAACGACCAGAAGAAGCAGTTGCGCACGGCCAGGGATACCTGGGTGTTGGCTATCTGCGCCAGAACCACCGGTAGCTGCTCCGGCTGGATGCTGGGCAAGTGCTGTTTTTTCGGTGCCGGGAAGGCTTCCTGAACCTTTGCCAGTGGATTGGCAATAATTACTCCGGTGTTGGTGGCAAAAGTCATAATCTGATTGACGCGGCTGCAGACGCGACGCAGGGTTTCTAGGGTGCCCTTGGTGGCCAGGGGGCGCAGGACGTCGATAAATAGGGGGGCAGTGATCTCCCCGATGGCAGTACTGCCAAGCTCGGGGAAGACGTGCAGCTCCAGCGAGGACCAGATGTCAGTGGCGTAATCGTCAGTGACTTTGGTCTTCTTCACCTCGAACCATTGTTCGGCTACTGCTCTCAAACTGGTGGCGTGTGCCAGCTGCCGACGAACCTTCTCACTTTTCCAGTGCTGATGTGGGTCGATGTCCTGGGCCAGTAGCGCTTGGGCTTCACTACGTTTGTCCCGAGCGTTGGCCAGTGTCACCGCTGGGTATGCTCCCAGTGAGATGTATTTGCGCTTGCGGGTGAAGGGGTGCTGATAGCGCAGACGCCACAGCTTGGATCCAGAGGTGTCGAGCTTTAACTCCAGCCCCTGGCCATCGTAAAGCGTCGGATTTTTCTTGGTCGGCTTTGCCAGGCGGATCTGGGTATCAGTAAGTGGAAGCGTCCTGCGGCCCATAGTGGTTCCCTGTAGATATGCCATGGATAAAAAATATACTACAGATTCTATGCCTATTCGACCAGGTCTATGGCAATGTCATGGGGAGTGACGGGGAATAAAAAAGGCCGTAACTCACTGAGCTACGGCCTCTTATAAGTGTACTGGAGAGTATCCAGTAGTGATGTTTGGTGGAGTCGGGGGGAGTTGAACCCCCGTCCGAAAAACCTACATCCTCGGTACTACATGCTTAGCCGACTCTTTTAGTTAACCCTTCGCAGCGCCGAGCGGCAGGCTTTGCTAGGGCGATCCAGATTAGTTTTAACGCTTTGTCTACTGGAGAAGACGCCACGCGATCCTATATGGCTTGACTACCTGATTCCTCACCCAATAGGCGGGGGGTTGGAGGTAGGCGATCTAACCGCTATTTAGGCGGCGATTGCGTAGTTTTCGTCGTTTGCGACTATTAAAATGCGGCTTTTTTACGAGGCCAACCGCACCTCGGCATGCACCTTGGGTTTCAAGAATCCCGTCGAATCCAAAATCGACCCCAGGAAGTTGCAGTATACCACCGAAAGCACGCTGGCTCCAAGTCCGGCTTGAACAAGGTTTAAGCGGTTAGCGGTTTGAACCCTTCATGACCCGAGCTTTTTCGCGGTCCCAGTCACGTTGTTTGGCGTCATCACGCTTGTCGTGCTGCTTCTTACCGAAGCCCAGACCAAACTCCAGCTTCACCCAGGCTTTCTTCCAATACAGGGCGATCGGAACCATGCTGTAGCCTTTTCGCTCCACCAGGCCCATGAGCCGATCCAGCTCACGGCGTTTCAGCAGCAGCTTGCGCAGGCGCAGCGGATCCGCCACCACATGGGTGGATGCGGTGTTCAGTGGCGTGATGGTGCAGGCGTGAAGGTAAGCCTCGCCATCTTTAATTTGAATGAAGCCTTCGGTCAGGTTTACCTTGCCCATCCGAAGGGATTTAACTTCCCATCCCTGCAGGGACAGACCCGCCTCAATCTTCTCCTCAATGTGGTACTCGTGTCGCGCCTTTTTGTTCAGGGCGATGGTTGAGGAGGTGGGCTTGGATTTCTTTGAATTTTTCTTAGCCATAGGCGCACCATTATACCCGTCTTAGATAGATTTGGTATGACCTTAGACGCTGGATTGGTACAATGGCGGCAGAATATTGATGGGAGATTGAGTGAATGCCGCAGATAAACCGCAGCGCACTGGTTCGATTCAGTGCGCAGCAGATGTACGACCTGGTCAACGACGTGGCGTCTTACCCGCAGTTTCTTCCCGGGTGTGTCGGCGGCGAAGTGCACAGCCACGAAGCCGAACAGATGGTAGCGACTGTCGCGGTGAAGAAAGCGGGCATCGCTCAGAGTTTTACCACCATTAACAGCCTGACCCAGAATGAAAAGGTGTCGATGAAGTTAAAGGAGGGGCCCTTCAGCAGTCTGCAGGGTGATTGGAACTTTAAGGCACTGACCGACAGTGCCTGCAAAGTGGAGTTGAGCCTGTCGTTTGAGTTTGCCAATCCGGTCGCGCAAAAAGCCTTTGGTAAGATCTTTAACGACCTGGCTCAGAATATGGTGATGGCGTTTTCCGAACGCGCCAAGGAGGTTTACCGTGGTTGAAGGGTTTTCTGTTGATGTAGTGTATGCCCTGCCGGATGGGGCAACGGTGATTTCGGTGCAGGCTCATGCGGACAACACCGCTGAGCAACTGGTGCGTGACAGCGGCATGCTGGCCCGTCACCCGGAGATCGATCTGAGCAAGAACAAGCTGGGAGTGTTTAGCCGTCAGATTAAAGCCGATTACTCGGTTCAACCCGGTGAGCGGATCGAGATCTACCGGCCGTTGATTGCCGACCCTAAAGAGGTGCGCAAACGCCGCGCCGAACAGGCGAAGGCCCCCAAGGCGGGCTAGACTGGCTTTTATTGCATTGATAACAGGCTCCCTCGGGAGCCTGTTTTGGTTATGGGGCCCAGTTCAGTCCCAGAGCGTCCACCGGGTTGGGGTGGCGGAAGCGGTAGCCGAGTTGGCGTTTTAGCTTGTCGCAGTTCACCAGCCGGTAGGGGCGCGGATCGGCGATAAAGATCGGTGGCGCCAGCCCGGCCAGTTCGCAGGAGCGGCTGTACAGCTCCCGCCGGCTGGGGTGCTCGCAGGCACTGGCGTTAAACACCTCACCCCAGGCCCCCTGTTCGATGATGGCGCTGATGATGCCGATGCAGTCATCGCGGTGAATCATATTAACCGGGTCATCGGCGCCGCCAAGTTCGCGTCCGGAAAAGTAGCGCCCTGGCTGGTAGTCACCGCCAATCAGGCCGGAGAAGCGCACTACGGTAGTGGCGACACGCTTGAGCGAGGTAAAGCAGGCTTCGATGTCCAGCCAGGGGCAGTCGCTAAAGGGGGACTCAATCCGCTCGGCATCCGCTTCGGTGACTTCGCGGTTGTTTTGCGGGTACACCGAGGTGGCACTGATGAACACCAGTTTTTCGATGGCCGAGGCCTCGATGGCGGTCGCCAGGTGGGCCATCTGGTGTAGGTAGAACCGAGGTTTACCGTCCCCCTTAGAGGGGGGAATGGTGACCACCGCCACCCGTGCGTTGAGCAGGGGATGACCGTCCAGGTCGCTGTGAGGGGTCAACTTCAGCAGGTGGGGGGTGACACCGGCCTGTTGCAGCAGGGGCAGTTTTTCGCTGCGGGTGGTGCTGCCCAGTACCGGGTGGCCGAGTTCGGCGAAGTGTCGGGCCAAAGGCAGGCCAAGCCAGCCGCAGCCAATGATGGAGATGGGGGGCATGGGATCCCTTAATTGATGACTTTGAGAATAATTCTCATTAATCAGGGGCGGGATTGCAAAGGCCGGGATCAAAAGAGCCGGCGATGCCGGCTTTTTCGTTAGGGTGTGGTGACCCCGGGGGGCGTGAGCGCCGAATCGTGCAGTGGCGTATTGAACTGCTCTGACAGGGTGTAGTCACCGGTGATCTGGGTAACCTTGTCGTCGTGGAATCTGACCACAAGCTCTTTGCGGGTCAGTTCATTGGTGCGGCCATTTTTGTACTGGTACACGTAGTACCAGGTGTCATCGGCAAAGCTGTCGCGCAGTACCGGTCGGCCAAGAATGAATTCAACCTGCTCCCGGGTCATCTCAATGCGCAGTTTTTCAACCTGATTGTCTTCGATGAAGTTGCCTTGTGGGATGTCAATCTTGTACACCATCCAGTCGAAAACCGAACATCCGCTGAGGGTTACTGCGGCCACTGCCGCCAGTAACAAGTGTTTGAACTGCTTCATGCTGTTTGTTTTTGTCCCCTAAACGTGAGCCCCGATGATACCCCAGCCTTGAAGTGGCACAAAGGGAAAATGTTACCAAACTGAGACTCGTAAAGGTCACTATGGTTCCCCGCCGCTCTTTCGTCGGTGACGGTCAGGGATAAAAAAAGGCCGGCAAAGCCGGCCCTTGGGTTCACTCATGAGGAAGGAGTGGGATTACAGTGCGCCTTTAAACAGGGCAGAGATCTCTTCGTGTGTGGCTTGCTTAGGGTTAGTCAGGCCACAGGCGTCGTTCAGGGCGTTGGTTGCCAGAGTCGGAATGTCTTCCTCTTTCACACCCAGTTCGGTCAGGTTGGCAGGGATGCCGATGTCCTTGGACAGAGTGCGAATCGCTTCCAGAGCCGCTTCGGCGCCTTGCTCGTCGGTCATGCCGCTGATGTCGACACCCATAAACTGGGCCACCTTGGCCAGACGCTCTGGCACAACCTGAGCGTTGTACGCCTGTACGTGAGGCAGCAGGATGGCGTTACATACGCCGTGTGGCAGGTCGTAGAAACCACCCAGTTGGTGCGCCATGGCGTGTACGTAACCCAGGCTGGCGTTGTTGAAGGCCATGCCGGCCAGGAACTGGGCATAGGCCATCTGATCACGGGCGGCGATGTCCTGACCGTTGTTTACCGCATCACGCAGGTTGTCGGCGATCAGGGTAAAGGCTTTTTCTGCACAGGCGTCGGTGATGGGGTTGGCGGCGATGGATACGTAGGCTTCCACGGCGTGAGTTAGCGCATCCATACCGGTGGCTGCAGTCAGCGCCTTAGGCTTGTCCAGCATCAGCTCAGGATCGTTCACCGACAGCAGTGGGGTGGTGTTCTTGTCGACGATGGCCATCTTAATGTGACGCTCTTCATCGGTAATGATGCAGAAGCGGGTCATTTCAGAGGCGGTGCCGGCGGTGGTGTTGATGGCCACCAGAGGCATTTGCGGCTTGGGAGATTTATCCACGCCTTCGTAGTCGGCAATGCTGCCACCGTTGGCGGCGACCAGGGCGATGCCTTTGGCACAGTCGTGCGGGGAGCCGCCACCCAAGGAGATAACGAAGTCACAGTCGTGCTCTTTCAGCAGCGCCAGACCGGCGTTAACGTTGCCCACGGTTGGGTTAGGTTGAGTACCGTCAAAAATCACGGTTTCCACCCCTTTGGCAGTCAACTTGGCAGTCACCTTGGCAACCAGGCCCACTTCAACCAGAACCTTATCGGTTACGACCAAAGCGCGTTTAAAACCCAGTGCGGCGATATCGTCGGCGGCGGAGTCTACCGCGCCGGTGCCCAGAGTATTGACTGATGGGATGAAGAACTTTGCAACTGACATGGCCAGTCTCCTATCAAAGTGAAATAAAATCTCTATCTGGGGCCAAAATAACGTTAAACAGGTAGGTTTTGTGTGATATGGCACCTATTTCTGTGTGAAAATTACAGAAAATGGCGAGAATACTACGGATGTAAAAAAAGAAGTAATATCGGCGACTTGGGTGGCAAAAATCAGAATAACGTGCGCAAAAGCTGTGATCTGGGTCGGGTTTTGGCGGCGGGGTGTGATCGGGCGATGCGCCCGATCAGCGGAAAGTTGCGCCGAGTGGCATTCAGGTCTGAGGTTGAGGCTCCATCAACAACTCTCGAGCATTGGCCAGGGTGTTTTCGGTGATGCTGTCGCCTCCCAGAAGACGCGCCAATTCGTCCAGGCGGTCGCCGTTCGACAGCGCCGCCATCTGAGTTTCGGTCACCTTGCCCTTGGTGGATTTGCTGACAAACATGTGGTTGTGGCCGTTGCCGGCGACCTGAGGCAGATGGGTCACGCAGAACACCTGAGTGGCGTCTCCCAGAGTACGCAACATTCGACCGACCACGGCGGCGGTGGGACCGGAGATCCCCACGTCCACTTCGTCAAAAATAAGAGTTGGGGTTGAGACCTTCTTGGCGGTGATCACCTGAATGGCCAGGCTGATTCGTGACAGCTCACCGCCGGAGGCCACTTTGCCAAGAGGCTGCAGCGGCTGGCCCGGGTTGGTGGAGACCTGGAACTGGATGCGGTCGCCGCCGGCCGGAGACACGCTGCCGTCGTCGAACTGCACCCCGATCTGGAACTTGGCGTGGGGCAGGGCCAGTTCGCGCAAGTTGGCGGTCACCAACTTGTTGAGCTCTTTGGCGTAGCGCTGGCGGCTCTTGTTCAGGCGTTGGGCCGCTTGCAGGTAGGCGTCCATGGCCTGCTGCCGCTCCCCCTCCAGCTCATCCAGCCGCTGCTCGCTGGCACTGAGGCTTTTCAGCTCGTCTGCCAGGCTCTGATGCAGCTGCGCCAGTTCGGTGGCCTTGACCTGATGTTTGCGGGCCAGGGTCATCGCCCTTGAGAGGCGCTGCTCCAGCTCGTCGAAACGTTGTGGATCCAGCTCCAGCGACTGGTGGTAGTGAGCCAGTTCGTTGGCGCCCTCCTGCAACTGGATCAGGCCTTCGTGCAACAGTGCCAGACCCGGCTCCAGCGCCTTATCGTCACCGGCCAGGGACTCCACCTCGGCAATGGCCTGCTGCAGCAAGCCGACGGCGCTGACCTCATCGCCGTCGCTGAGCAGATACACCGCTCGTTGGCTCTGTTCCATCAGGGTGGTGCAGTTGGCCAGACGACGGTGCTCGGTTTCGATGGTTTCGAACTCGCCGGGCTCAAGGGCAAACTCATCCAGCTCCTGCACCTGATACTCCAGCAGCTGCTGGCGGGCCTGGCGTTGCTGCTGCTCCTGCTGCAGTCGTGCCAGCTCGTTATCCAGGTGTTTCCAGCGGCGGTAGCCGTCGCTGCATCCCTCCAGCAGGGCCCGGTGGCCGGCGTATTGATCCAGCAGTGACAGCTGGGTGTGACTCTGCAGCAGTCCCTGGTGGGCGTGTTGGCCGTGGATGGTGATCAACAGTTGGCCCAGTGCCTTGAGCTGGGCCAGGGGCACCGGCTGGCCGTTGATCCAGGCTTTGGAGCGGCCTTCGCTGCTGATGCTGCGGCGCAGAATGCACTCGTCATTGTCATCGAGGTCGTTGTCCGCCAGCCAGCGGCGGGCGGCGTCGATAAGCCGGAGATCGAAACAGGCACTGATCTCTGTTTTGCCGGCGCCGGGGCGAACCATGGCGGCCTCGGCCCGGGCACCCAGGCACAGGCCAAGGGCATCAATGGCGATGGATTTACCGGCACCGGTTTCTCCGGTGATGGTGGTCATGCCCTGGTGAAAATCCAGTTCCAGGAACTTAACAATGGCGAAATTGGAAACCGTAAGTTGAGTCAGCATCTCTCTGCCCTGTATGAATAGACATACTGTATAGAACAACAGTATATGTATTTTCCCTGTTCAGTAAAGCACCAGCGGCAAAAAGTTGTACAGCGGCCCAACTCTTCCTATGTTTTCAAAGAGCCGCGGTGGCGGTGACTAACGGGAGAGTCCGTATGATTGCGGTGGTAACAGGCAGTAACCGGGGGTTGGGCTGGCACGTGGCCCACCAGTTGGCCGGTCAGGAGTATCATGTGGTGGCCTGTGCCCGCCGGCATGAGGATGCCATGGCGGTGGCGGCGTCCATTCGTCAGCAGGGGGGCGAGGCCAGCCCGTTTGCCCTGGATGTCACCCATCCGGAGCAGATTCAGGAGTTGGCGGCATGGCTGACTGAGTTGTTCGGCGGCGTCGAGGTGCTGGTCAATAACGCTGGCGTCCTGCTGGATCAGGGGTTGCCGCTGTCGGCCATCAGCTTGTCACAATGGCAGCGGACCCTGGACACGAATCTGACCGGGGCGATGCTGATGTGCCAGATGATTCTGCCATTGATGCGGGCCAGCCATTACGGCCGCATCGTCAATGTCTCTTCCGGTTACGGCTCGCTGGCGGAGATGGGCGAGCATCAGGCCGCCTATCGGGTGTCCAAGGCCGGCCTGAATGCGTTGACGCGGGTGCTGGCGGCGGAAACCGCCGATGATGGCATCAAGGTCAATGCCGTGTGTCCGGGCTGGGCCCGTACCGACATGGGCGGGCCTCAGGCCAGCCGGGAGCCGGCCGATTCGGCGCGCTGGATCACCTGGGCGGCCACTCTGGACGATCATGGCCCCAGTGGTGCCTTTCTGCGTGACGGTCAGCCCATCGAGTTTTGAGACAAAGGGATCAGAACAACTTGCTGCCCCAGTCCAGTTTGCTGCGCAACACTTCGAAATAGTTGTAGCCCTTGGGGTGAATCAGCCGCAGGGCGTAGGGGGATTTGCGAATGCGAATCTCATCGCCGGGCAGACAGGCCAGGGTGACCTGACTGTCGCAGCTGATCTCCAGCTCCGGTGAGCTGGAACTGCAGGAGGCCCGCAGGGTGATCTCACTGTCGCCGTCCACCACAATGGGGCGGCAGGAGAGGGTGTGAGGAAACATCGGCACCAAAATGTTGGCGTTGAGGTTGGGGGTCAGGATGGCGCCGCCCGCCGACAGCGAGTAAGCGGTGGAGCCGGTGGGGGTGGCGACAATCATACCGTCGGCGCGCTGGCTGTACATGAAGCGGCCATCGATGTAGACCTCGAAATCGATCATGTGCGCCACCTTGCCGGCGTGCAGTACCGCTTCGTTCACCGCCACGTTATGGCTTTTCTGTTCGCCGTGGCGATGCACTTCGGTGTGCAACAGGAAGCGCTGCTCGGTCTCAAACTCGCCACTCAGCACCTTGGTCAACGTGTCTTTGAACTGTTCCGGGTCGACGTCGGTCAGAAATCCCAGGTTGCCCCGGTTGACGCCCAGAACCGCCACGTCATAGCGGGCCAGCACTCGCGCCGCGCCCAGCATGTTACCGTCACCACCCACCACAATGGCCAGGTCGCAGCGCTCACCGATCTCGATCATCTCCACCGCCTCGGCTTTGTCGCAGCCCAGCTCTTTGGAGATGTCGGACTCGATCAGCACTTCATAGCCCTGCTTATTAAGCCAGTAAAACAGTTGCGCCAGGGTTTGGTTGGCGCCCTGGTGGCGGGGTTTGCCAATAAGGCCGATGGTCTTAAATGCTGTTTGCATGTTGGTCTCGTGTCGGAATGCGCCGCCAGGCGCGCCGTAATGACGGGTTACTCTACTTAGGTCAACGATATACGGGGATCGAGGGTTTGTCACCTCAGGACTGTCGGCGTCGGCGCTGAAAGCACAGAATCCCTCCGCAGACAGGGATATTGCCCCGTTAGCCCTTGAAGTCACAAAATCAGTCCCCATAATAGGCTCAGAGCCAATGGTAACAGAGTATTTTAGCCGGAGTTGAAATGAGCGACGAGCAGCAAAAAGTGGAGCAGCCAGAACAGGTTGAACTGGAACAAGAGCAAGTTGAAACTGAGCAGGATCCACAGGCCGCCCGCATTGATGAACTGGAATCACAGCTGGCGGCTGCCAAAGCCACCATCGATGGCCAGAAAGACAGCGTAGTACGTGCCCATGCCGAAATGGAAAACATTCGCCGTCGCAGTGCACAGGATGTGGAAAAAGCCCGTAAATTTGCCCTGGAGAAGTTTGCCGGGGAACTGCTGCCGGTTATCGATAACCTGGAGCGTGCCCTGCAAACCGCCGATGCCGACAATGAGGCGGTTAAGCCGCTGATCGAAGGCGTTGAGTTGACTCGCAAGAGCTTCTTGAGCAGCGTGGATAAGTTCGGCATTAAAGAGATTGATCCCCTGGGTCAGCCGTTTAATCCGGATCAGCATCAGGCGATGGCGATGCAGCCGTCCGAGGAGTTCGCCGCCAATACCGTGATGGCGGTGATGCAGAAAGGCTACGAGCTCAATGGTCGCCTGCTGCGCCCGGCGATGGTGATGATCTCCAAAGGCAGCGAGCAGCCCAGCGTGGATACCACTGCCTGATCGCTCCGCCGCCCGATGAAGCAGCCTTTATGGCTGCTTTTTTTGTGGCTGTAGTTCGGCCACAGCCGCTTCGATGCGCCGGTACTTGTCGTCGGTCCAACCGGGGCTGGAGGGCCAGCGTCGCAGCACTGTGGTACGGGGATCCACCGGGGTGATCACCACTTGGGTGTCGTTGAGGCCGACGACCGAGACCAGCCAATACAGCTCCTCAATGACGGTATTGCCCATGGCCAGGCAGCCGCTGGAGGCCTCCTGGCCATGGATAAAGATGTCACTGCCGGGATCCTGGCGGCCGTCGTTCAGCGCCATGCGTCGGTCAAAGGCGTTGGGGTAGTTGAGTTTCAGTGACAGGTGGTAGCGGCTGTTGGGGTTGAAGGCCACCGGGCGGTAGACCCCCTCGGGCACCTGCAGGTCGCCTTCCGTCAGTTTGGGGCCCGGACCGCCGCTGAAGGCCATGATCGGGTAGGTACGTAGCCGGGTCCAGTGGCCGTCGGCGTCACCACCCCACAGCTCCAGCCGGTAGCTCTGCTTGATCGCCAGCAGCAGCAATCGCTGAGGCAGCCGGCCTTCAGGCATGCGCTGCAGTGCCGGAGTCAGGCGTTGACGGGCTGCGTCCAGATCACCGGCGGCCGACGCCGCCCCCGGGGGCAGCAGCAACAGCACCGCCAACAGCAGGCGGTGCAGGAGCCAGTGGGGATTACGCCGGCTGGCGGGTGGTGGTAAGCACGATTTCACGAATGTGCACATTCTGAGGCTGATGATAGGCGTACTCAATGGCGTTGGCCACATCCTGGGCGGCCAGGACTCCGCCCATGCTGTCTTTCCATTCGCCGTAACCGTCTTTGATGTCCTGACGGGTGGTGTGACCCAGCAGTTCGGTTTCCACCGCTCCCGGGGCGATGGTGATCACCCGCACGTCATCGCCACACACCTCTTCGCGCAGGGTTTCCGACAGGCCGTGAACCGCAAACTTGGTGCCGCAGTAGGCCACGTGATTGGGGAAGGTTTTGCGACCGGCCACCGAGCTGATGTTGATGATGGTGCCGCACTTGCGCTCACGCATCTTGGCCAGCACCAGGTGAATGCCGTTGAGCAGGCCCATGACGTTGACGTCCAGCATCTGCTGCCACTCAGCCGGATCCTGTGAGTCGGCGTCGCCCAGCAGCATCACACCGGCGTTGTTCACCAGGCAGTCCACCGGACCAAACTGGGCTTCGGCGTCGGCAATGGCGGCGGCAAAACTGTCGCGGTCGGTAACGTCCACCTTGCGGCACAGGGTGTTGGGCAGGTTCAGGGCTTCCAGCTTGTCGACACGGCGGGCGAGCAGCAGCAGCGGATGGCCTTGGGCGGACAGGGTGCGGGCGGTGGCTTCGCCAATGCCGGAGCTGGCGCCGGTAATCACGATCAGAGGCTGAGACATAGGGGTTCTCCAATAAAGCTGTGTCTAAGGGTAGCAAGGCGCTGGCCGTTGCGATGGCGATTACTATAGAGGGGCTAGCTATAGTCTTAAAATATTAATTTCCTCTGCCTGATATAGGGTAAGCTTATGATAAGGCGATGACAGGGGGCGGGCCGACGTTGAGCGGGCTTGGGCGACGACGGGTGCCGTCGGCGTGGGGCGTGCTGATTCACTGAGGGTTAACATAGGAATTTTGTATGGATGTGCGGTTATTGCGCAGCTTTGTGGCGGTGTTCGAGGAGCGGTCCATTACGGCGGCGGCGCAACGCTTGTTTGTGTCCCAGCCGAGTTTGTCATCGGCCATTAAGCAGTTGGAGTCCGAGTTGGGGGTGGCGCTGTTTGTGCGTCACAAGCGCGGGGTGGATCTGACCGATGAGGCCCATCAGCTGTATCCGCTGGCGCTGCAATCTCTGGGGCAGATGGAGAAGATGAGCCGGCTGTTTGCCAGTCAGGAGGCGTCTCTGCCACTGGCACTGGCCAATTTTCATGACATCAGCCCGGCCACCTATGCCCGCTTTCTGGGTCATTGCAGTCAGGCATCGCCCCAGTTGAGTTTCGAGTTGCTGGATCATGATGATGACGCGGCTCAGGCCCGCATCACTCTGGATGTGTTCAAGAGGGAGGACGAGCTGTTTGTACCGCTGTGGGAGGAGGACTACGTGCTGTGTGTCCCCAATCACCACCCGCTGGCGCAAAGGCCGTCGGTGGGCATCGCCGATCTTAATGACTTTAATTTTATCGAGTGTGTGGTGTGTGAAGCCCACCAGCAAACTCTGAGTTTGCTGGCCAGTGAAGGCTTTGCGGTTAATCTGGTGGCCAAGGCGCAGCACAAAACCCAGGTTCGCCACCTGGTGAGTGCGGGTATCGGCATCTCGTTTCTGCCCACCGGCGTGCTGGAAACGGCCGCCGACCTGGCCCAGGTCCAGCTCGATGCGCCGCGCATGTTCCGCCGCATCGGTCTGACGCTGCCGGCCAGCGCCAGCACCAAGCCGGCACAGGCGGCCTTGCTGGCGGCGTGCGGGGAATGGTGCGGTTAGGCGCCATCCTCCACATTGGGTTTGGTCTCGCCGGCGGCGGGCTTGCGTACCAGTCGCGGCCCCAGTTGCTGGGTCGCCAGCCCGGAAACGATCAACGCCAGGCCGATAAAGGTCGCCGGAGCGATGGTTTCACCGACAAAGGTGGCGATAAAAAACAGCGACAGAAACGGTGACAGGAACACCATGTTGGTGATGGGAGCGGTGCGCTCGGCGCTTTTGAGGGCCATCAGCCACAGTACGAAGGTGAACCCCATCTCAAACAGGCCGACGTAGGCGGCGCCGGCGATCCCCTGCCACTGAGGCATTGCCCAGCCATCCCGGTAACCGCTGGTAACCAGAATGAAGGGCAGTGCCACCAGAAAACTCAACAACAGGCTGACCACCGGATCGCCCTTGTCCCTGGTGTTGACGATCCAATACAGCGACCACAGCAGGGTCGACAGCAGGGCCAGCCCGTAGCCCAGGTAGCTCTCCATCTGAAAGTCGAGCAGATTGCCGCCAGTGGCGATGACGACCACACCCCCGTAGGCGATGATGGCGGCCATCACATCCCAACTGCGAAGTTTCTGCCCCAGCATCGGCACCGCCAGCAGGCTGAACAGTATCGCCCAGGTGTAGTTGAGTGGCTGCGCTTGTTGCGCCGGTAGCAGGTCGTAGCAACCGAACAGCACCAGATAGTACAGGAAGGGGTTGAGCAGTCCGCTTTGCAGGTAGCGACCGGGGGTGGCCTGCAGCTGGGTTCGCAGCAGGTGGGTTTTTTTCTGCAGCACCACGATCAGGCCGAGGGCGAGACAGGAGAACAGCGCCGCATACAGCAGCAGTTGGCTGGGGCTCATGTAACCCAGCGATAACTTAAAGGCGGTGGCCACGGTGGACCAGGCAAACACCGCCGCGGCTCCGTACTGAACCGCACGACGCTGATTTTTGACCATTCGAAACACAACTTGATTGACGAAACCACAGGATTGGCGATTATTATATTGTATACAATCCTGTGGTTGCAAAGCGTCAGATCAAATTATTTGTCGATGACCATTGGAATCTCAGACCCAGCCCCCATATCCCTGACATCAGCGGGGAATTTTTTTAGCCGTCGCCCTTGAAAGGCAGAGACGGCAACCCCAAATAGGTGTTAACGCAAATTTTCGCATTAGATTTAAACGCATTTGGAGGCTTTCGATGGGCAAGATCATCGGCATCGACCTGGGTACCACTAACTCCTGTTTGGCTATCCTGGATGGCGACAAGCCAAAAGTAATTGAGAACGCGGAAGGCGACCGTACTACTCCTTCTATCATTGCTTACACCGATGATGAAACCTTAGTAGGTCAGCCCGCCAAGCGTCAGGCCGTTACCAACCCGCACAACACCGTGTTTGCCATTAAGCGACTGATCGGTCGCCGGTTCAAAGACGAAGTCGTTCAGCGTGACATCGACATCATGCCGTTCAAGATTGTTGAAGCCGACAACGGCGATGCCTGGGTAGAAGCCCAGGGCAAGAAGATGGCTGCACCTCAGGTGTCTGCGGAAGTTCTGAAGAAGATGAAGAAAACCGCCGAAGATTACCTGGGTGAAGAGGTGACCGAAGCGGTCATCACCGTACCAGCCTACTTCAACGATTCTCAGCGTCAGGCGACCAAAGACGCCGGCCGCATCGCCGGTCTGGATGTGAAGCGCATCATCAACGAGCCGACTGCGGCGGCCCTGGCCTACGGCCTGGACAAAAACACCGGTGACAACATCATCGCCGTCTACGACCTGGGTGGTGGTACCTTCGATATCTCCATCATCGAGATCGACGACGTTGAAGGTGAAAAGACCTTTGAAGTACTGGCGACCAACGGTGATACCCACCTGGGTGGCGAAGACTTCGATAACCGTCTGATCAACTACCTGGTTGAAGAGTTCAAGAAAGAGCAGGGCATCGACCTGAAGAACGATCCCCTGGCGATGCAGCGCCTGAAAGAAGCCGCTGAAAAAGCCAAGATTGAGCTGTCTTCCACTCAGCAGACCGAAGTGAACCTGCCGTACGTAACCGCAGATGCCACCGGTCCTAAGCACATGAACATCAAGGTAACCCGCGCCAAGCTGGAAGCCCTGGTTGAAGACCTGATCACCCGTTCTCTGGAGCCGTTGAAAGTGGCTCTGCGTGACGCCGACCTGAACGTGTCCGACGTACAGGACGTGATTCTGGTGGGTGGTCAGACCCGTATGCCTAAAGTTCAGGCGGCGGTGGCTGACTTCTTCGGTAAAGAGCCTCGTAAAGACGTGAACCCGGATGAAGCCGTTGCCATGGGCGCCGCGGTTCAGGGTGGTGTACTGGCCGGTGACGTGAAAGACGTGCTGCTGCTGGACGTAACCCCTCTGTCTCTGGGGATCGAAACCATGGGCGGCGTCATGACCGCACTGATCGAGAAGAACACCACCATCCCGACTAAGAAGTCGCAGGTGTTCTCCACCGCCGAAGACAACCAGTCTGCGGTAACCATCCACGTGCTGCAGGGTGAGCGTAAGCAAGCCGGCGCCAACAAGTCTCTGGGTAACTTCAACCTGGAAGGCATTCAGGCGGCACCACGCGGCCTGCCACAGATTGAAGTGACCTTTGACATCGATGCCGATGGCATCCTGCACGTGTCCGCTAAGGACAAGGGCACTGGCAAAGAGCAGAAGATCACCATCCAGGCGTCTTCCGGTCTGTCCGAGGACGAGATCAACAAGATGGTGAACGAAGCCGAAGCCCATGCGGAAGAGGATCAGAAGTTCGAAGAGCTGGTTCAGGCCCGTAACCAGGCTGATGGTCTGGCTCACGCTACCCGTAAGCAGATTGAAGAAGCCGGTGAGGCTCTGCCTGCAGACGAGAAAGAGAAGATTGAAGCGGCCATCAACGAGGTTGAGGAAGCGACTAAGGGTTCCGATAAGGAAGCCATCGAAGCCAAGACCCAGGAGCTGATTCAAGCCTCTGCTAAGCTGATGGAGATTGCTCAGGCCAAGGCCCAGCAAGCCCAGGGCGGTGCCGAAGCCGGTGAACAGCAGGCTCAGCCAGCAGACGACGTGGTTGACGCTGAGTTCGAAGAAGTGAAAGACGACAAGAAATAAGTCTGACGTCCTTTGACCTGAATGAAAGCAACGGGCGTTCGGTACCACCGATCGCCCGTTTTTTGCGAAACAACTATTGGCTAGAGATATGTCCAAACGCGATTTCTACGAAGTGCTTGGTGTGGCGAGAGATGCCAGCGAGCGAGACATTAAAAAGGCCTACAAGCGCCTGGCGATGAAGTTCCACCCGGATCGCAATCCGGGCGACACCCAAGCCGAAGAATCTTTCAAAGAGGTTAAGGAAGCGTACGAGATCCTGACCGACTCTGAAAAACGCGCCGCGTATGACCAGTTTGGTCACGCCGGTGTCGATCCTAACCGCGGTGGCGGCGGTTTCGGCGGCGGTGGTGGTGACTTCGGCGACATCTTTGGCGATGTGTTTGGCGATATCTTTGGTGGCGGTCGCCGTGGCGGTGGCCGTTCCGGTCCGAGCCGGGGCAATGACCTGCGCTACAACATGGAGCTGTCCCTGGAGGAAGCCGTTAAGGGCATCACCAAGGAGATTCGCATTCCGGTGCTGACCTCCTGCGACAGCTGCCACGGCAGTGGCGCCAAGAAGGGGTCCAGCGCCCAGACCTGTGGTACCTGTCACGGTCAGGGCCAGGTGCAGATGCGCCAGGGCTTCTTTGCCGTGAACCAGACCTGTCCAACCTGTCATGGTAAGGGCAAGGTAATCAAGGATCCGTGCAACAAGTGTCATGGCCAGGGTCGGGTCGAAAAGACCAAGACCCTGTCGGTGAAGATTCCGGCCGGCGTCGATACCGGTGACCGCATTCGCTTGTCCGGGGAAGGAGAAGCGGGTGAGATGGGGGCGCCGGCGGGCGACCTGTACGTACAGGTGCACGTCAAGGATCACCCCATCTTCCAGCGCGACGGCAACAACCTGTACTGCGAAGTGCCAATCGGTTTCTCCACTGCGGCCGTGGGCGGCGACATCGAGGTACCGACGCTGGATGGCCGGGTTAACCTGAAAGTGTCCGCCGAAACCCAGACCGGGCGTATGTTCCGTCTGCGTGGCAAGGGCGTGAAATCGGTTCGCAGCCACGCCGTCGGCGACCTGATCTGCAAGGTGATTATCGAAACGCCGGTGAACCTGACTGAGCGTCAGAAAGAGCTGCTGCGGGAGTTCGACCAGACCATGGAGGGCTCCTCCAAGAAGCACAGTCCTAAGGCGGAAGGGTTCTTTGATGGTGTGAAGAAGTTCTTCGATGATCTGACCAGCTAACACTGCTGTCGCAGACTGAGTGTTATCGTCAAGGCCGCTGTTTACAGCGGCCTTGTTGCATTTATGGGCTTAGAGATCCCCTCCAGGAGTCACCCTTTCCTCGGAAGTTACTCATTTTATTGTGATTTAAATTAACCAATTGTCAAAATCGGCTTGCCATTTCACCACCTTGAATTAACATTGCGACAACGTTGTCGTTTGAAAAATACCCGTTTAGGAGCTGTTCGATGTCAAGGATGTTACTCACCCTGCTGCTGATGCTGAGCCTGCCGCTGGCAGCCCAGATTCCGGTGGAAGATTTTGCCAAGCCCAGCCAGGCGAACTCCATTAAGTTGTCTCCTAAGGGCGACCATCTGGCCTTGATGACCAAGGTCGACGGCAAGCAGAGGGTGGTGATTCTGGATACGAAGACCCGAAAGTTACTGCATGCCGTCTATTTCCCGATGCGGGCCGAAGTGGGCAGTTACTACTGGGCCAGCAACGACCGCATCGTGGTCACCAAACAGTACCTCAAAAGCTGGAGCGAAGCGCCGCAGTATTACGGCGAGATGATGGCGGTGGATTATAACGGTGATAATCCTGAGTATCTTTTTGGTCTTCAGCAGGCTAATAACACCGGCGGTCGCCTCAACAAGGGCGGCGGCGCCATTCGGGCCTGGGGCTACATGATCGATCCCCTTCCGGAAGATGAGGATCACGTGCTGATCAACTCGGTGCCCATGGGCGCCAGACAGGACAAGAAGGCCACCGTATTCCGGGTCAATATCCACAATGGCAAACGTAAGAAGATCGCTTACGCACCGGTGTCCTTTGCCAACTTCCTGACCGACGCCAAGGGCGAGGTGCGGTTTGTCACCGGCACCGACAAGCAGGGCGAAGGCAAGATCTACTACCGCAACAAGCGCGGTGAACCGTGGACATTGTTTGGATCCAATAACCGGGGGCGGGGCAGTGTTATGCCGGTGGCCTTTGCCAGTGATCACGAGGTCTATGTGCTGGATAACACCGATGCCAGCATACAGGGGTTGAAGAAACTGGATTTGTCCAAGGGCACCAGCTCGCTGATCTATCGCGATGACACCGTGGATCCCTCCCAGTCCTGGTTGTCGGTGGCAGACCGAGCCCTGTATGCCCTGGAGCTGGAGTCGGGTTACCCCAGTTACGTCTTCATCGACAAGAACCGGCCGGAGAGTCAACGCCTCAAAGGGCTGCTGGCGGCCTTTCCCGGCCAGCAGGTGGCACTGACCAGCCAGACTCTGGATGGCAAGCTGGCCATCGTGCTGGCTTACAGCGACACCCACCCGGGCAGCTACTACCTGTTTGATACCGAAAAGAGCAGCGTCAGCCTGCTGCTGAACAGCCGTGGCTGGGTGGACCCCAAGCAGTCTGCTACGGTGCAGGCCATCAGTTTCACCGCCCGTGACGGCATGACCATTCACGGCTACCTGACGGTGCCGGCAGGCAAGGAAGCCAAGAATCTGCCGCTGTTGGTCAATCCCCACGGCGGCCCCCACGGTCCACGGGATTACTGGAGCTACAATAGTGAGTCGCAGCTGTTTGCCAGCCGCGGCATGGCGGTGCTGCAGGTCAACTTTCGCGGCTCCGGTGGTTATGGCCTGGATTACGAGGTGGCCGGTTACCGCAACTGGGGCAGCAAGATTCAGTACGACATCATCGATGCCACCCGTCACCTGATCGACACCGGTGTGGCCAACAAAGACAACGTCTGCATCTACGGCGGCTCCTTTGGCGGCTACTCCGCCCTGCAGGCGCCCATTCTGGCGCCGGATCTGTTTCAGTGTGCTATCGGTTTTGCCGGGGTCTACGATCTGGAGCTGATGTACGAGGTGGGCGACATACCGGATTACCAATCCGGGGTGAACTACCTGCAGGAGGTGATCGGTGAGGACACTAATAATATGAAGGCGTTCTCGCCGGTGTACAACGTCGATAAGCTGAAAGTACCGCTGCTGTTGATTCACGGTGGAGAGGATGAGCGGGTACCCATCGATCATGCCGAGGAGCTGCGTGACGCGCTGGATAAACGTCAACACCCCTATCAGTGGCTGGAGTTGGACAAAGAGGGTCACGGCCTGTTCAACGAGGAAAACCGGGTAAGCACCTACAAATCCATGCTCAGCTTCCTGGACCAGCACCTGACGCTGTGAGTTTTTAACCCACCGGCGAATGGGGTAACCTTAAGGGATGCACACGCATCCCTTTTTTAATGGAGTAGATTATGCGAAAGCTTGGTGCTGTGGTCCTGTTGGGGCTGCTTTCCTCCTGTGCCACCCACCAGTCGCCGACCGGGCGGGATCAGATGTTGCTGTTCTCCGGCTCGGAGATGGCGCAGATGGGGGAGAAATCCTTTGCCGCGATCAAGGAGAAGGAAACCCGCGCCACCGATAAGGCCACCATCGCCTACGTGCAGTGTGTGGCCGACGGCATCATCACCGCCCTGGGGGATACTCCGGCCGAGTGGGAGGTGGTGGTGTTTGACTCCGAGCAGGTGAATGCTTTTGCCCTTCCGGGCAAGCACATCGGCGTTTACACCGGCTTGCTGGAGGTGGCGGAAAACCAGGATCAACTGGCTGCCGTCATGGGGCACGAGGTGGCGCATGTGCTGGCGCGCCACAGCAACGAGCGGGTGTCCCGCTCCCAGCTCAGCAATGCCGGGCTGCAGATCGCCGACGTGTTTCTACAGGGCACCGCCAACCGCGACCTGTACATGGCCGGCCTGGGGCTGGGGGTGCAGGTGGGCATCACCCTGCCTTATGGCCGAACCCAGGAGAGCGAGGCCGATGTGATGGGGGCGGATCTGATGGCCAGGGCCGGTTTCGACCCGCTGCAGTCGGTGGCCCTGTGGCACAACATGGCCGAAGCCGGTGGTGGCAGTGCGCCGCCGGAGCTGATGTCGACCCATCCCTCACACCGCACCCGTATCTCGGATCTGGAGCGATTGCAGGGGCAGGTGCAGCCGCTGTACCGCCAGGCGAAAAGCGCCGGGATTCAACCACGCTGCCGTCGCTGACCCTGACCACCCTGACTGGGTCGGGGTGGTCAAAAGAGACTCAATTGCATTGGTATTAATTGCCCCACAAGTGGTACACTCCGCAGCAGTTTTTTCCATACTGGAACACACATCATGAAGTTCGACACAGTAGAACAGCAAGCAAGCTACGGCGTAGGTCGTCAGCTGGGTGAGCAACTGGCCGCCAACAGCTTTGAAGGCATTGAGATCTCTGCGGTTCAGCAGGGTCTGGCCGATGCCTTTGAAGGCAAAGACAGCCTGGTTGAAATGGCTGAGCTGCAGCAGGCGTTTGCGGTTATCTCTCAGCGTCTGGCTGAAGCCCGCGAAGCCAAGGCTGCCGAAGCCGCCGGTGAAGGCGAAGCCTTCCTGGCTGAAAACGCCAAGCGTGACGGCGTGATCACTACCGAATCTGGCCTGCAGTATGAAATCGTCTCCGAAGGCGAAGGTGACAAGCCGGGTCTGAACAGCACTGTGAGCTGTCACTACCACGGTACCTTCACCCATGGTGGTGTGTTCGACAGCTCCGTGGATCGTGGTGAGCCGGTTGAGTTCCCGGTCAGCGGCGTGATTGCCGGCTGGACTGAAGCACTGCAGATGATGAACAAAGGCGCCAAGTGGAAACTGTACATCCCTCACCAGCTGGCCTACGGCGAGCGTGGTGCTGGTGGTGCCATTCCACCGTTCTCGGCGTTGGTATTCGAAGTCGAGTTGCTGGACATTAAGTAAGTCAAAAAGGGGAAGCGGTTGCTTCCCTTTTTTTTGGTCTGCGAATTGGGACAGAGATCTTTATGTCGGCGGTCAATAATCATATGATTATCCAGATGCATAGAGCCGATTGGGAGCAGTAACAGATGGAACAGATCCGAGTAGCCATTGTCGGGGCCAGCGGCCGCATGGGACGCACACTCATTGAGGCCGCCCTGGCGCACCCGCAGATTCGTCTGGGGGCCGCCATTGAGCGCAGCGGTGCCAGTTTGCTGGGGGTGGATGCCGGAGAGCTGATCGGCCACGGCGCCGTCGGCGTGACCCTGGTGGATAAACTGGAGCTGGTGGTGGATGACTTCGATGTGCTTATCGACTTCACCAACCCGGAAACCAGCCTGGAGATGGCCGCCTGGTGTGCCCAGCACGGCAAACCCATCGCCATCGGCACCACCGGCTTCAGCAGCCATCAGAAAGAGCGCATCGCCGAGCTGGCGCAGGATCTGCCTATCGTGCTGGCACCCAATATGTCGGTGGGCGTGACCCTGCTGTTCAAGCTGCTGGAAACCGCTGCCAAGGTGATGGGGGATTACACCGACATCGAGATCATCGAAGGCCATCATCGTTACAAGAAAGACGCCCCGTCGGGCACCGCGCTGCGGATGGGCGAGGTGATTGCCGAGACCCTGAACCGGGATCTGGAGCAGTGTGCCATCTATGGCCGCGAAGGCATCAGCGGCGAGCGTGACCGCGACACCATCGCCTTCTCCACCATTCGGGCCGGCGACATCGTCGGTGAGCATACGGCGCTGTTTGCGGACATCGGTGAGCGACTGGAGATCACCCATAAAGCCTCGAGTCGAATGACCTTTGCCAATGGCGCCATGCGGGCGGCGCAATGGCTGTTTCAGAGGCCCAACGGCCTGTACGACATGCACCAAGTATTGGATTTAAAATAAAAATAGGGCTTTTTAGCCCTTTTTTATTGATTACCTATATACAAATGTGACTTTGGTCGCTATAATCGCCGGAATTTGTCAAAAATTCACTTTTTGAGTTTGGCGAGTTGGAGAGATTTACCCTAAATCATTGTAAAACAATAACTTATAATTCTTCTGGTGGGAGGTCAAGTTGAACAAAACTGCCCTATTAATGCTCCAGGATGGCACAGTTTTCACCGGTACTTCCATAGGTGCCGACGGATCTGCTGTCGGAGAAGTCGTTTTTAACACTTCTATGACTGGTTATCAAGAAATCCTGACCGATCCTTCCTATTCACGTCAGATAGTTACTCTTACCTACCCTCACATCGGTAACACCGGAACCAATTCCGAAGACGTTGAATCCTCTGCAATCCACGCCACCGGCCTGATCATTCGTGACCTGCCGGCGCTGGCATCCAACTTCCGTAATGAACAGTCTCTGTCTGAGTACTTGAAGCAGCACAATGTGGTTGGCATCGCGGATATCGATACCCGTAAACTGACCCGCATTCTGCGTGAAAAGGGCGCCCAGGCCGGTTGCATCATGACCGGGGTCGCGGCCGACGCGGCCCGGGCGCTGGAACAGGCCCAGGGCTTTCCCGGCCTCAAAGGCATGGACCTGGCCAAGGAAGTCACCGTCAGTGCCCCCTACCACTGGCGCAACGGCAGCTGGAAGTTGGTGGGCGGACTGCCCAGCGATACCCCGGCAGACGCACTGAAGTACAAGGTGGTGGCCTACGACTACGGTGTTAAGCAGAACATCCTGCGGATGCTGGTGGATCGTGGCTGTGACGTGACCGTGGTTCCGGCCCAGACGCCGGCGGCCGAGGTACTGGCGATGAATCCGGATGGGGTGTTCCTGTCCAATGGCCCGGGAGACCCGGAGCCGTGCGATTACGCCATCAGTGCCATTCAGTCGCTGCTGGAAACCGATACCCCTCTGTTTGGCATCTGCCTCGGGCATCAGCTGTTGGCCCTGGCCTCCGGCGCCCAGACCCTGAAGATGAAGTTTGGTCACCACGGCGGTAACCACCCGGTCAAGGATCTGGACAGCGGCAAGGTGATGATCACCGCCCAGAACCACGGCTTTGCCGTGGATGAAGCCAGTTTGCCGGCCAACCTGAAAGCCACCCATAAGAGCTTATTCGATGGTTCCCTGCAGGGAATTCACCGAACCGATAAGCCGGCTTTCTCGTTCCAGGGCCACCCTGAAGCCAGCCCGGGACCCCACGATGCGGCACCCTTGTTCGATCATTTCATTGAACTGATGCAGCACCGCAACGCGGCCCAATAACAGAGCGTTAAGAGATAGAACAATGCCAAAACGTACCGACTTAAAAAGCATTCTGATTCTGGGCGCGGGCCCCATCGTGATTGGCCAGGCGTGTGAGTTCGACTACTCCGGCGCCCAGGCCTGTAAGGCCCTGCGTGAAGAGGGTTACCGGGTCATTCTGGTGAACTCCAACCCGGCGACCATCATGACCGACCCGGAGATGGCCGATGCCACCTACATCGAACCCATTCACTGGGAGGTGGTGCGCAAAATCATCGAGAAGGAGCGCCCCTGCGCCGTGTTGCCCACCATGGGCGGCCAGACCGCACTGAACTGTGCCCTGGAGCTGGAGAAACACGGCGTCCTGGAAGAGTTCGGCGTGCAGATGATTGGTGCCACCGCCGATGCCATCGATAAGGCCGAAGACCGTGCCCGTTTCGATGTGGCCATGAAATCCATCGGCCTGGAAACTCCGCGCTCGGGCATCGCCCACAGCATGGAGGAGGCCAATGCGGTTCAGGAGCAGGTGGGCTTCCCCTGCATCATTCGTCCCTCGTTCACCATGGGTGGCAGTGGTGGTGGTATCGCCTACAACCGCGAAGAGTTTGAAGAGATCTGCACCAATGGCCTGGATCTGTCTCCGACCAATGAGCTGCTGATTGATGAAAGCCTGATCGGCTGGAAAGAGTACGAGATGGAGGTGGTTCGTGACCGTGCCGACAACTGCATCATCGTCTGTTCCATCGAAAACTTCGATCCCATGGGTATCCACACCGGGGACTCCATCACCGTGGCACCGGCGCAGACGCTGACCGATAAAGAGTACCAGCTGATGCGAACCGCCTCCATGAACGTACTGCGGGAGATCGGTGTTGAAACCGGTGGCTCCAACGTTCAGTGGGCGGTGAATCCCAAAGACGGTCGCCTGGTGATCATCG
Source organism: Ferrimonas sediminum (assembly GCF_900100175.1). Taxonomy (GTDB): domain Bacteria; phylum Pseudomonadota; class Gammaproteobacteria; order Enterobacterales; family Shewanellaceae; genus Ferrimonas; species Ferrimonas sediminum. The sequence continues at coordinate 114,796 of NZ_FNEM01000004.1, read as the reverse complement.
AGATGAACCCGCGGGTGTCCCGCTCCTCGGCGCTGGCGTCCAAGGCCACCGGTTTCCCCATCGCCAAGGTGGCGGCCAAGCTGGCCGTGGGCTACACCCTGGATGAACTGCAAAATGACATCACCGGTGGCGCGACCCCGGCGTCGTTCGAGCCGTCCATCGATTACGTGGTTACCAAGGTGCCACGCTTCAACTTCGAGAAATTTTCCGGCGCCAATGACCGCCTGACCACCCAGATGAAGTCGGTGGGTGAGGTGATGGCCATCGGCCGCACCTTCCAGGAGTCGCTGCATAAGGCTCTGCGCGGCCTGGAAACCGGCATGACTGGCCTGGACTCCATCGTTAACCTGGACGACAACGACTCGCTGTCCAAGATTCGCTACGAACTGCAGGAAGCGGGCTGCGACCGCATCTGGTATCTGGCCGACGCCTTCCGCGCCGGGTTGTCCATGGACGCCATCCATCGCCTGACCGGCATCGACAAGTGGTTCCTGGTGCAGATCGAGGAGCTGTTGCAACTGGAAGAACAGGTCAAGGAGCGCGGTTTTGCTGGCCTGGACGCCGACTTCATGCGCAAGCTGAAGCGTAAGGGCTTCGCCGATGCCCGCCTGGCTAAGTTGCTGGGGAACAGTGACAGTGAGATTCGCAAACTGCGTCTGCGCCTGGAAGTGCTGCCGGTGTACAAGCGGGTCGATACCTGCGCCGCCGAGTTCTCCACTGATACCGCCTACATGTACTCCACTTACGAGGAGGAGTGCGAAGCGCAGCCGTCCGCCAATGACAAGATCATGGTGATCGGTGGTGGCCCCAACCGCATTGGCCAGGGTATCGAGTTCGATTACTGCTGTGTGCATGCGGCGCTGGCGATGCGGGAAGACGGTTACGAGACCATCATGGTCAACTGCAACCCGGAAACCGTGTCTACCGACTACGACACTTCCGACCGCCTCTACTTCGAACCGGTGACCCTGGAAGATGTGCTGGAGATTGTCCGGGTCGAGCAGCCTAAGGGCGTGATCGTTCAGTACGGTGGCCAGACGCCGCTGAAACTGGCCCGGGATCTGGAAGCCGCCGGCGTGCCGATCATCGGTACCAGCCCGGACGCCATCGACCGCTCCGAAGATCGCGAGCGCTTCCAGCAGGCGGTAGAACGCCTGGAGTTGCTGCAGCCGGAAAACAGCACCGTCACCAACATGGAGCAGGCGGTCATCGATGCCAAGCGTATCGGTTACCCACTGGTGGTTCGCCCCTCCTACGTGCTGGGTGGCCGGGCCATGGAGATCGTCTATGACGAGCAGGACCTGCGCCGTTACTTCAACGAAGCGGTCAGCGTCTCCAACGAGTCACCGGTGCTGCTGGATCGTTTCCTCGATGACGCCATCGAAGTGGATGTGGACGCGGTGTGCGACGGTGTCGACGTGGTCATCGGCGGCATCATGGAGCACATTGAACAAGCCGGCGTCCACAGCGGCGACTCCGGTTGTTCTCTGCCCCCTTATACCCTGAGCCAGTCGATTCAGGATCAGATGCGGGCCCAGGTGCGCAAGCTGGCACTGGAGCTGGGTGTGGTTGGCCTGATGAACGTGCAGTTTGCGGTGAAGGACAACGCCATCTACCTGATTGAGGTCAACCCTCGTGCCGCGCGTACCGTGCCGTTCGTCTCCAAGGCCACCGGCGTGCAGTTGGCGAAGGTGGCGGCCCGGGTGATGGCCGGTACCTCTCTGAAGGCACAGAATTTCACCCAGGAGGTGATTCCACCTTACTACTCGGTGAAAGAGGTGGTGCTGCCGTTCAACAAGTTCCCCGGTGTGGATCCGTTGCTGGGTCCGGAGATGCGCTCCACCGGTGAGGTGATGGGCGTAGGCGATACCTTTGCCGAAGCCTATGCCAAGGCGCAGCTGGGTGCCATCAAGGATGTGCCGAGATCCGGCCGCGCCTTGCTGTCGGTACGCCAGGGCGACAAGTCCCGGGTGGCGGATCTGGCCACCCAGCTGATTGAGCTGGGCTACGAACTGGATGCCACCCACGGTACTGCAGTGGCATTGGGTGAGGCGGGCATTAACCCGAGATTGGTCAATAAGATTCATGAAGGGCGTCCGCACATTCTGGACCGCATCAAAAACGACGAATACACCTACATCGTGAATACCACCGAAGGCCGCCAGGCCATCGAGGATTCCAAGCACCTTCGTCGCGGCGCGTTGCAGCATAAGGTGAACTACACCACCACCATGAATGCGGGTTTTGCTACCTGCCTGGCGCACACCGCCGACGACCGCGGTAAGGTCAGTTCGGTACAGGAGCTGCATCAGCGCAGTTTGAAGTAACCCCGCTTTTTTGGTGATACTGAGACGTCGGCAGGGATGACCTGCCGGCGTTTTCTTATTACAATCGGTCTATTCCAGAACCAAAACACCCTATTTACAATACCCGGAATCTAACTTGGCAGGTCAATGCATGCATTGTCCGGGGCCCGGTTTGGCCGGATAAGACGGAAGCAGATTATGACCCAGGTTCCAATGACCGTTGTCGGTGCCCAGCAGCTACGAGAAGAGCTGGATCACCTGAAGCACACCAAGCGTCCAGCGATCTCCGAAGCCATCGCAGAAGCACGAGAGCTGGGTGATTTGAAAGAGAACGCCGAGTATCACGCCGCTCGTGAAGAGCAGGGGCTGTGCGAAGCGCGGGTTAGGGACATCGAGAGCAAGCTGTCCACCGCCCAGATCATCGATGTCACCAAAATCCCCAACAATGGCCGGGTGATCTTCGGTGCCACTGTGACCATTTTGAACGTGGACAGCGACGAAGAGGTGACGTACCGCATCGTCGGTGACGATGAGGCGGACTTGAAAGGCGGAATGATCTCCGTAAACTCACCCATTGCCCGCGCCCTGGTCGGCAAAGAGCTGGATGACCTGGTGGTGGTGAAAGCCCCGGGTGGTGAGGTGGAGTATGAGATCATCGAGGTCCAATACAAGTAATCCCGATGACTCGACGGCGGGGTTTGCGTGTAGACTGGCCCCGCACAAAAAAAGCCGCGAATTCGCGGCTTTTTTATTGATACTGTCTGACAGACCGGGTTAACGGGCTTTGGGCAGCTCAATTTTGCGCTTTTCAGACTCACGGTACAGCACCAGAATATGGCCGATAACCTGAACCTGGGCCGCGCCGGACTCGCGCAGGATGGCGTCCATGATGGCACGCTTGGCATCACGATCTTCGCTGGCCACCTTGACCTTGATCAGCTCATGGTGTGCCAGAGCCAGTTCAATTTCGGCCATTACGCCTTCGGTCAGACCATTGCCGCCCAGCAGGACTACCGGCTTCAGGCTATGGGCCAAGCCTTTAAGATACTGCTTCTGCTTGGTAGTTAATTGACTCATTGGGCCACTCATTTTGGTTTGGGGACTTGAAAAGCGCGTATTCTAACGCCATCTATAGCGTAATACTAATTCTTACCAAGATGATAAACTTCCTGGTAATTAAATTCTCACTACCACGGTCTGGAGAATTATGGCCGGTAAAAAGAAACGCAGTGCCAGCTCGACACGCTGGATGAAAGAGCATTTTGATGACCAGTACGTGAAAGAAGCGCAAAAAAAAGGCCTTCGTTCTCGGGCTGTGTTTAAACTTGAAGAGATTCAGGGTAAAGATAAGTTGTTGAAACCCGGCATGTCCGTGGTGGATCTCGGTGCGGCTCCCGGCGGTTGGTCCCAGTACGCCGTCAAGGAGATTGGCAGCGAGGGTAAGGTGATTGCCTGTGACATTTTATCGATGGACCCAATCGCCGGAGTCGATTTCCTGCAGGGGGATTTCCGTGAGGAAGCGGTGCTCAATGCGTTGTTGAACCGGGTCGGTGATGGCAAGGTGGATGTGGTGATGTCCGACATGGCCCCCAACTTTTCCGGAGCCCAGTCGGTAGACCAACCCAGCGCCATGTACCTGGTAGAGCTGGCTTTCGACATGTGTCATCAGGTGCTGGCGCCCAACGGCAGTTTCATCGTCAAGGTGTTCCAGGGCGAGGGCTTTGATCAATACCTGGCTGAGGTACGTAAAGCCTTTAAAGTTGTAAAAATTCGTAAACCAGACTCCTCCCGGGCGCGCTCCCGCGAGGTCTACATTGTGGCAAGCGGCTACAAGTTGTAAGCTTGCTAAGATAATCAAAGGAATTTGCGAGGTTCCCTACCTTGAGTGATATGGCGAAAAATCTGATTTTATGGCTGGTTATCGCTGTCGTATTGATGTCGGTATTTAAGGGTTACAACCCCACTAATGGGGCTGGGAACGCTTTGAGCTATACCGATTTCGTTGAAGCGTACAGCAATAGCCAGGTACCCGCGGTGGAGTTCCAGGAAGATGGCATCACCATCACTGGTAAGACTCGCAATGGTGAGCAGTTTGTTACCTACATGCCGGCCTACGATGACAAGCTGATCGACGATCTGATCAAGCACAAGGTCGACATCACCCGCTTGCCACCGGAGCAACCCAGTGTGCTGGCGCAGATCTTCATCTCCTGGTTCCCGATGCTGTTGCTGGTGGGCGTGTGGATCTTCTTTATGCGCCAGATGCAGGGCGGCGGTGGTAAAGGCGCCATGTCGTTCGGTAAGAGCAAGGCCCGCCTGATGGGCGAAGACCAGATTAAGACCACCTTCATGGATGTGGCCGGCTGTGATGAGGCCAAAGAGGAGGTGGGTGAACTGGTGGATTACCTGCGCGATCCGACCAAGTTCCAGAAACTGGGCGGTAAGATTCCGACCGGTGTGTTGATGGTGGGTCCTCCGGGTACCGGTAAAACCCTGCTGGCCAAGGCCATCGCCGGTGAGGCCAAGGTGCCGTTTTTCACCATCTCCGGTTCTGACTTCGTCGAGATGTTCGTGGGTGTGGGCGCCTCCCGTGTCCGTGACATGTTCGACCAGGCCAAGAAATCCGCTCCCTGCATCATCTTCATCGATGAGATCGATGCCGTCGGCCGTCAGCGTGGCGCCGGCCTGGGTGGCGGTCACGATGAACGTGAGCAGACCCTGAACCAGATGCTGGTTGAGATGGACGGGTTTGAGGGCAACGAGGGCATCATCGTCATCGCCGCCACCAACCGTCCCGATGTGCTGGATCCGGCGCTGCTGCGTCCCGGTCGTTTCGACCGTCAGGTGACCGTTGGTCTGCCGGATGTCCGTGGCCGTGAGCAGATCCTCAAGGTGCACATGCGTAAGGTGCCCCTGGCGGAAGACGTGAAAGCCGACCTGATTGCCCGTGGTACCCCCGGATTCTCCGGCGCCGACCTGGCCAACCTGGTGAACGAAGCGGCGCTGTTTGCTGCTCGTGGCGATCGCCGCCTGGTGTCCATGGAGGAGTTCGAGAAGGCCAAGGACAAGATCATGATGGGGGCCGAGCGCCGCTCCATGGTGATGACCGAGGACGAGAAGAAGATGACCGCCTACCACGAAGCCGGTCACGCCATCGTCGGCCGCATGGTGCCGGAACACGATCCGGTCTACAAGGTGTCCATCATTCCCCGTGGCCGTGCCCTGGGTGTGACCATGTACCTGCCGGAACAGGATCGCTGGAGCCACTCCAAGCAGCACCTGGAATCCATGGTGTCCAGCCTCTATGGCGGCCGGATTGCCGAGGAGATCATCTACGGCGCCGATAAGGTGACTACCGGTGCCAGTAATGACATCGAACGGGCCACCGACATTGCCCGCAAGATGGTGACCCAGTGGGGGCTGTCAACCCGAATGGGGCCGATGAACTACGCCGAAGAAGACGGTGAGGTGTTCCTGGGCCGCTCCATGGCCAAAGCCAGCCACATGTCCGATGAAACGGCGATGATGATTGATCAGGAGATCAAGGACATCATCGACCGTAACTACCAGCGCTCCCTGAGCATCCTGGAAGACAACATGGACATTCTGCACTCCATGACCGATGCACTGATGAAGTACGAGACCATCGATGCCCGTCAAATCGACGACCTGATGGCCCGGCGCGAAGTGCGGGAACCGGCGGAGTGGGGTAAGGGCGACAGCTCGGACGATACCCCGTCAGGTGGTTCCAAAGTCGAAGCCAGTGATAAAGGCGCCGACGACAAACCGGCCAACGACATCGACGGCAGCGAAGCACCGGCGAAATAGTCCGCCTTTTAGGTTACAATCGAGTCCCGCCTCTGGCGGGACTTTTTTATGGAGAGCAACAATGAAACTCGATTGCGCTGGCCGCTTACTGGATCTGAGCCAGCCACAGGTAATGGGGATCATCAATGTGACCCCGGACTCGTTTTCAGACGGTGGTCGCTTTCATGGCGTGGACGCTGCCCTGGCGCAGGCTCGTAAGATGATCAACGACGGGGCCACCATTCTCGACATCGGCGGTGAGTCCACCCGTCCCGGGGCACCGGACGTGAGTCTCGAGGAGGAGCTGAACCGGGTGATTCCGGCCATTGAAGCCATCGGCTCTGAACTGGACGTGGTGATCTCCATCGATACCAGCAAACCCCAGGTAATGCGCGAGGCGGTGGCCTCTGGCGCCGGCCTCATCAATGACGTGCGTGCGCTGCAGGAGCCGGGTGCCCTGGCCGCCGCTGCCGACCTGCAGGTTCCGGTGTGTCTGATGCATATGCAGGGGCAGCCCAGAACAATGCAGAGTGCGCCTAGCTATCAGGATTTGGTTACTGATATCATGGCGTTTTTCGCCCAGCGCATTCAGGCTTGTGAGCAAGCCGGTCTGGCCAAGGAGCGGTTGTTGCTTGATCCCGGATTTGGTTTCGGCAAAACTCAGGAACACAACTTTCAGCTGCTGGCACGGCTGGAACAGTTCAGGCCCCTGGGGTTGCCGCTGCTGACCGGGCTCAGCCGCAAATCGATGTTTGGCAGTCTGCTGGATCGCAACGTTGGCGACCGTCTGGCCGCCAGTCTGGCCGGGGCGATGCTCTGTGCCCAGGGGGGCGCCAGCATCGTACGGGTTCATGACGTTCGGGAAACCTGGGATGTGCTGCAGGTCTTGGCAGCGACTCAACGAATAAAATAAAAGCAGTTAAACGGCTTAAGCCAGATTTTGCCGGGCGAGGACTTGTAACTTAAATATGGGTTCGTTATTATCTCGCCCGCTTTCACAGGAGAGAAGTATGGCACTACGACGCCCTATGGTCGCAGGCAACTGGAAGATGAATGGTTCTCGTCAGTTGGCTGAAGAGCTGGTTAAAAAATTTGGCCGCTTAAAAGACGACTCTGCTGAAGTGGTGATATGCCCTCCGACAGTGTACCTGGAAAGCGCAAGCAAGCTGCTCGAACAGAGCAAGCAGAGCTTGGATGGTCGCCTGGTGCGCCTCGGTGCCCAGAACGTCAGCCATCATGAATTTGGCGCATACACCGGCGAAGTGTCGGCCTCTATGCTGCGGGAATTCGGTTGTAATTATGTTATTGTTGGTCACTCTGAACGACGTCGTATGTACGGTGAGACCAGCGATATTGTGGCAAATAAGTTTGCCACGGCACAGAAAATGGGTTTGACACCGATTTTGTGTGTGGGTGAATCCCTGGCGGCCCGCGAAGCCCGCCGGACTTTTGAAGTGATTGCCGGCGAATTGGACGCGGTCATCGAAAAAGTCGGGACAATGGCCTTTGATAATGCCATTATCGCCTACGAGCCGCTTTGGGCGGTGGGAACCGGCAAGAGTGCCACTCCCGAGCAAGCACAAGAAGTGCATGCTTTCATTCGACAGAGATTATCTGAAGTGTCGCCCTTCATCGGCGAGAAGATTCGAATCCTCTACGGAGGCAGCGTGAAACCCAGTAACGCGGCGGATCTGTTCTCTCAGCCTGATGTGGACGGTGGTTTGATTGGCGGTGTGAGCCTCAATGCCAGCGAGTTTCTGGCACTGTGCAGCATTGCAATGAATGCGGAATAAGCGACGATGCTTTATACGGTTTTGATGGTAGCTTACCTGTTGGTTGCAGCAGCAATTATCGGCCTGGTGCTGATTCAACAGGGTAAAGGTGCGGATATGGGTGCCTCTTTCGGTGCCGGCGCGAGTGGAACCCTGTTTGGTTCTACCGGTTCAGGCAACTTCCTGACCCGCGCAACCTCAGTCTGTGCCATTTTGTTCTTTGTACTGAGTCTGACTATCGGTAACATGTCTTCCCATAAAGGCAAGGTGACCAGCGACTTCGAAACCATCGAAGTGGAGCAGCCAGTGCAGGACAACCTGCCGCAGTAAAAGATTTAGCCGAGGTGGTGGAATTGGTAGACACGCTATCTTGAGGGGGTAGTGTCCTATGGACGTGCGGGTTCAAGTCCCGCTCTCGGCACCAATCAAAAAGGTCGATTATTAAATCGGCCTTTTTCACGTTTACAGCCTGGCATTTGGGTTGCGTGTATAAAGGCGCAACAGTATAATAAGTGCCGCTGATTCATGGGCCCCGACGCGTTTGGTGTTCATGAGCTAAAATGGTTGAGGTTTTACTCCTGTTTTGGCCAGTGCGGTGACGCACAACAGCTCTCTCCGTGATCAAGTTTCTTGATGGGTATTGATACCGAGAAGGCCGCGACGGAGGCGGTGGATTGTTCCCCTGTGGGCAGTTCGATGACGTCAGTCATCCTAAACAGGGTACAGCGCACTTTAAGCCCCGTTTTAGCTCGGGGCTTTTTGTTATCTGTCCTCTGGGATTGGCTAAGAGAGCACCGATGGGGCAATTACATGGTGGTATCCTGGATAAACCATCTAATTACCTCTATCGGTATGGCTAGTTAGATAACAGGGCTTTATGCCCTTTTTTCGTTTGTAGGGGGAGGCGCGATGGCTACGCTAGAGCAACGCTTAACCGAGATGTTGCAGGAACCGGTTCAAGCCCTGGGTTTTGAACTGGTAGGGATTCAATACGTTCGTGCCGGTTCGCACTCGACATTGCGAGTGTTCATCGACCACGAAAATGGCATCACAGTTGATAACTGTGCCGAAGTCAGCCGCCAGATCGGTGCGGTGCTGGATGTGGAAGACCCCATCAGCACTGAGTACAACCTCGAGGTGTCTTCTCCTGGGATCGAGCGGCCGCTGTTTACGCCGGCACATTATGAAAAATTCATCGGTGAGGAGGCCTTTGTGCTTCTGAATATGCCGGTTGAAGGAAAACGCAAGCTGCAGGGATTGATCACCGCCGTTGAGGGCGAGATGGTCACCTTGTCAGTGAAAGGTACGGATCAGGAAGTGGCTTTAGCAAATGTGCGCCAAGCCCACCTGGTAGCTAAGTTCTGATAGTTTCAGGGTGAAACGAGGCTGACCCATGAGCAAAGAGATTTTACTTGTCGCCGAAGCGGTATCTAACGAAAAAGCACTGCCGCGTGAAAAGATTTTTGAGGCCCTGGAAACGGCCTTGGCGACAGCCACTAAGAAAAAATATGAAATCGAGATCGAAGTTCGTGTCGAGATCGATCAGAAGACCGGTGAGTTCGATACCTTCCGTCGTTGGTTGGTGCTGGAAGACGATGCCGAGATGGAAGAGCCAACTCGCGAGTTGTCTCTGTCCGCGGCTCGTGCCATGTACGAAGACGACAGCATTGAAGCTGGCGACTACGTAGAAGAGCAGATCGAATCGGTGAAGTTTGACCGCATCACCACCCAGACCGCCAAGCAGGTTATCGTCCAGAAAGTACGGGAAGCCGAGCGCGGTTTGATCATCGAGCAGTTCCGTGACAAAGAAGGCCAGCTGGTCACCGGCGTGGTCAAGAAGGTCAACCGTGACTCTGTGATCCTGGATCTGGGCAACAACGCCGACGCGATTCTGTATCGCGAGGAGATGCTGCCTCGGGAAAACTTCCGTCCGGGTGACCGTGTACGTGCGCTGCTGTTCGCTGTACGCCCTGAATCCCGTGGTGCTCAGCTGTTCTTGAGCCGCACCAAGCCAGAGATGCTGATCGAGCTGTTCCGCATTGAGGTGCCGGAGATTGGCGAAGAGATGATTGAGATTATGGGTGCCGCCCGTGATCCAGGCTCTCGTGCCAAGATTGCCGTTAAGAGCAACGACAAGCGTATCGACCCGGTCGGTGCCTGTGTCGGTATGCGTGGTGCCCGTGTTCAAGCGGTATCCGGTGAGCTGGGTGGCGAGCGCATTGATATCGTGCTGTGGGACGACAACGTTGCCCAGTACGTGATCAAGGCCATGGCGCCTGCCGATGTGGGTTCCATCGTGGTTGACGAAGATGCCCACAGCATGGACGTTGCCGTTGAGCCGGACAGCCTGGCCCAGGCCATTGGCCGTAACGGTCAGAACGTGCGTCTGGCGTCCCAGCTGACCGAGTGGGAACTGAATGTGATGACCACCGATGAGATGGCGGCCAAGCATCAGGAAGAATCTGACCGGCTGATCACCCTGTTCGTGGACAACCTGGACATCGACGACGAGTTCGCCGAAGTGCTGGCCGAAGAGGGGTTCACCAGCCTGGAAGAGATCGCCTACGTGCCAATCCAGGAGCTGTTGGAGATCGACGGTCTGGATGAAGAGGCGGTCGAAGAGTTGCGTGAGCGTGCCAAAGCGGCACTGACCACCAAAGCGCTGGCCGACGAGGAAGCCCTGGACGGCGCCGAGCCGGCAGAAGACCTTCTGAACCTGGAAGGCCTCGAGCGCCATCTGGCCTTTGTTCTGGCTTCCCGTGGTGTTATCACCCTGGAAGATCTGGCAGAGCAGGGCATCGATGACCTGAGCGACATTGAAGAGCTGAGCGAAGAGCAGGCCGGCGAGCTGATTATGGCCGCCCGCAACATCTGCTGGTTCAGCGACGAGGCGTAAGCCGATCAACGGAGGATTCAGAAAATATGGCAGATTTGACTGTTGAAAAACTGGCCAGTGAAGTAGGAAAACCGGTTGATCGTCTGGTTGCCCAATTCGCCGAAGCCGGGATTAAAAAGAGTGCCAAAGACAGTGTGACTGAGCAGGAAAAGCAAACCCTGCTGAGCCACCTGGCCGATCAACACGGCGGCAGTAACGAGCCGACCCGTATGACCCTGCAGCGTAAGAAACGTTCGACTCTGAGCGTTAACGCCGGCGGTGGTAAGTCCAAAGACGTGCAAGTCGAGGTGCGTAAGAAGCGTACCTACGTGAAACGCAGTGCCGTTGATGAGCAGCAGCGCCAGGAAGAGGAAGCCCGTCAGGCCGCAGAAGAAGCGGCACGCCTTGAGGCAGAGGAACGGGCTAAGCGTGAAGCCGAAGAACAAGCCAAGCGTGAAGCGGAAGAGAAAGCCAAGCGTGATGCCGAAGAGAAAGCAAAGCGTCAGGCAGCAGAAAAAGCCAAACGCGAGGAGCAAGAGAAGTTGACCACGAAAGATAAGGCCCAAGATGATACCGCCCGCCAGGAAGCTGACAAGCTGAAGGCCGCCCAGGAAGCCGAAGCCGCCCGTAAGGTGGAAGAGGAAGCCAAGGCGAAAGCGGAAGAGGCCAAGCGACTGGCGGAAGAAAACGCCAAGCGCTGGGAAACTGAGGAAGCGGAGCGTAAAGCCCGTGAACAGGCTGACTACCACGTCACCACCTCAACTGCCGCCCGTGCCGCCGAAGATGCCTCTGACGCACAGGCCGAGCGTGGCCGTCGCCGCAAGAAGAAGAAAGCGGCCGACACCCAGGATCGTAATGCCCGAGGCCCACGCGGTCGTGGTCGTGGTCGTGGCAAGACCCCGTCTTCCATGCAGCAGGGTTTCCAGAAGCCGGTCGAGAAAGTGACCCGCGACGTGGAGATTGGCGAGACCGTGACCGTTGGCGAGCTGGCCAACAAGATGGCGGTTAAAGCCACCGAAGTCATCAAGGTGATGATGAAGATGGGGGCCATGGCCACCATCAACCAGGTGATCGATCAGGAAACCGCCGCTCTGGTGTGTGAAGAGATGGGTCACAAGATCATCCTGCGCAACGAAAACGAGCTGGAAGATGCCATCCTGTCCGATCGTGACACCGATGCCACCACCGAACCTCGCGCACCGGTTGTGACCATCATGGGTCACGTTGACCATGGTAAAACCTCCCTGCTGGATTACATCCGTCGTGCCAAGGTGGCTGATGGTGAAGCCGGTGGTATTACCCAGCATATCGGTGCCTACCACGTAGAAACCGGTAACGGCATGATCACTTTCCTGGATACTCCTGGACACGCGGCGTTTACCTCCATGCGTGCCCGTGGTGCTCAGGCCACTGACCTGGTTGTTCTGGTTGTGGCGGCCGATGACGGCGTAATGCCTCAGACGGTTGAAGCGATTCAACACGCCAAAGCGGCCGGTGTGCCTCTGGTGATTGCCGTCAACAAGATGGACAAAGAGAGTGCCGATCCGGATCGCGTTAAGACTGAGCTGTCTCAGCACGAAGTGATTCCTGAAGACTGGGGTGGCGAGCACATGTTCGTGCACGTGTCTGCCAAGAGCGGCATGGGCGTTGACGAACTGCTGGAAGGCATCCTGCTGCAATCCGAAGTTCTGGAACTGAACGCGCGCAAAGAGGGCATGGCCCGTGGCGTTGTGATCGAGTCCCGCCTGGATAAGGGCCGCGGCCCAATCGCTTCGGTACTGGTACAGGAAGGTACTCTGAACCAGGGCGACATCGTTCTGTGTGGTTTGGAGTATGGCCGCGTTCGTGCCATGCGCGACGAGAACGGTAAAGAGATCAAGACTGCCGGTCCATCCATTCCGGTTGAGATTCTGGGTCTGTCCGGTGTTCCGGCAGCCGGTGACGAAGCCACCGTGGTTCGTGACGAGAAGAAAGCCCGTGAAGTGGCTCTGCACCGTCAGGGCAAGTTCCGCGAAGTGAAGCTGGCTCGCCAGCAGAAGGCCAAGCTGGAGAACATGTTCGCCAACATGCAGGAAGGCGATGTGTCCGAGCTGAACGTGGTCCTGAAAGCCGACGTACAGGGTTCTCTGGAAGCCATTGCCGACTCTCTGATGAAGCTGTCCACCGACGAGGTGAAGGTGAACATCATTGGTCGCGGTGTGGGTGGCCTGACCGAAACCGACGCCTCTCTGGCGGCGGCGTCCAACGCCATCATGGTCGGCTTTAACGTCCGTGCCGATGCCGTTGCCCGCCGGGTTGTGGATACCGAGAACCTGGACCTGCGCTACTACAGCGTGATCTACGACCTGATTGACGAAGTGAAGTCTGCCATGAGCGGCATGCTGGCTCCGGAATTCAAGCAGCAGATCATCGGTCTGGCCGAAGTGCGTGACGTGTTCAAGTCGCCTAAGATTGGCTCCGTAGCCGGTTGTATGGTGACCGAGGGCATCGTCAAGCGCAGCGCCCCTATCCGTGTACTGCGTGACAACGTGGTTATCTACGAAGGCGAGCTGGAATCCCTGCGTCGCTTCAAGGATGACGTACAGGAAGTTCGTAACGGCATGGAATGTGGTATCGGTGTGAAGAACTACAATGACGTGAAGGTCGGCGATCAGATCGAAGTCTTCGAAGTCGTTGAAGTGCAACGCACCCTGTAATGACAAAGAGGGGAGGGGTAACCCTCCCCGGATTAAGGTGTTATGGCTAGAGAATTCAGTCGTACTCGACGCGTCAATCAGCAGATCCAGCGAGAGCTGGCGACGATCTTGATGCGTGAAGTCAGAGATGCTCGTCTGGGCATGGTGACCATCAACGAAGTTGAGACGTCCCGTGACCTTAACTATGCCAAGGTATTCGTAACCTTCCTGGACAGCGAACCTGAGCAGGTTAAGGCGCAAATGGACGCCTTGCTTGAGCTGGCGCCCTACATCCGTTCCCTGCTGGCGTCGTCGCTGCGCAACATGCGTGCGATTCCGGAGCTGCGTTTCTCCTACGACAAGTCGTTGGTGGAAGGCATTCGCATGACCAACGTGGTCACCAAGGTGATCGCCGAGGATCAGGCCAAGGCCGATAAACACGGCAGCAACGAGTCGGACGAGGAAGAGCAGTAATGGGCAGACGTCGCATGCGCGGCCGCATGGTGGATGGAATTGTACTGCTGGATAAGCCAGCGGGCATCACCTCCAACGATGCGCTGCAGCGGGTAAAACGCATCTACAATGCCGCCAAAGCCGGCCATACCGGCGCCCTGGATCCCCTGGCGACCGGCATGTTGCCGCTCTGCTTTGGTGAAGGCACAAAATTTTCCCAGTACCTGCTGGAAGCGGACAAGCGTTATCGCGTGGTCGCCAAGCTGGGCGTTCGCACCACCACCTCCGATGCGGATGGTGAAGTGGTCAGCGAGCGACCGGTGAATACCAGCCTGGGTGAAATCAACAAGGCGATCGAGCACTTCCGTGGCGAATCCATGCAGGTTCCCAGCATGTTTTCCGCCCTGAAGTACAAAGGTGAGCCACTGTATAAGTACGCTCGTCAGGGCATCGAAGTGCCTCGAGAGGCGCGCCCCATCAACGTCTATGAGGCGGAGTTGATCCGCTTCGATGGCGATGAGGTGGAGATGGATCTGCACGTATCCAAGGGCACCTACATCCGTACCATCGTCGATGATATGGGTGAGCTGCTGGGCTGCGGGGCGCACGTGAAAGTGCTGCGTCGTACCCAGGTTGCCGGTTACCCCTATGAGCGGATGGTGACTCTGGAGCAGCTGGAAAACCTGCTGCAGCAGGCACTGGATCAGGGCCGTAAGCCGAGCGAACTGCTCGACCCACTGCTGTTGCCCATGGACACCGCGGTAATGACCTTGCCGGAAGTGAACATGAATGAGGTGGTGGCCAGCTACATTATGCAGGGCCAGCCGGTCCAGGTGCCCAAGGCGCCGGACGAAGGTCATGTTCGCCTGACCGTCGGCAGCCAGCGGGTGTTCGTGGGTATCGGTGAGATCGATGCCGATGGCCTGGTGGCTCCAAAACGCCTGATTAACGTCAGGCAGGGTTGAGTTTAGCGGCCCAGGCCGATAGAATGCCCGTCCCGCTGGAGCTGAATTAGTGATTGGCTCCGGCATTATTTGTTTATCGGAGATAGTTATGTCACTAAGCACTGAAGCGAAAGCAAAGATTCTGGCTGATTTCGGCCGTGGTGAAAACGATTCTGGTTCTCCAGAAGTACAGGTTGCGCTGCTGACCTTCCAGATTAACCATCTGCAGGGCCACTTCAAGAAGCACATCCACGATCACCACAGCCGTCGCGGCCTGCTGCGCATGGTTTCTCAGCGTCGTAAACTGCTTGATTACCTGAAGCGTAAGAACAACGCTTCTTACGTTGAGCTGATTGCTAAGCTGGGCCTGCGTCGCTAATAGATGCAATTCCGGTAAAAGGGGACCCGTTCGGGTCCCCTTTTTCGTTTTTAGTCCGGCGGAAAATCCGTAACAACTGCAGTAAAACCTCGTTTGAACCGCGGGTTAAGACCGAGTGGTCTTTTTTATGCTTTTGCTCCTTGACACCTGTCATTCCTGCTTGGTTGCAGTATACTAAGCGACGAAATTTAAGGTTAAAAACACAGTTAAGGAACACATAAAGTGAATCCCGTCATTAAGAGTTTTGAGTATGGCCGTCACACGGTCACTCTGGAGACTGGCGTTATCGCCCGTCAGGCAGATGCCGCCGTTCTGGCAAGCATGGGTGATACCACCGTATTGGTTAGCGTGGTTGGTAAAAAGCAAGCCGATCCAGGCCGCGATTTCTTTCCTCTGACGGTGAATTACCAGGAAAAAACTTACGCAGCGGGTAAGATTCCAGGTGGTTTCTTCAAGCGTGAAGGTCGCCCTTCTGAAGGTGAGACTCTGACCGCGCGTCTGATCGACCGTCCTATTCGTCCTCTGTTCCCTAACGGTTTCAAGAACGAAGTCCAGGTGGTTGCCACCGTTGTTTCCGTTGATCCTGAGATCTCTCCTGACGTAGTCGCCATGATCGGTGCGTCTGCCGCACTGTCCATCTCCGGCATTCCGTTCGATGGTCCTATCGGTTGTGCCCGTGTGGGTTACCAGGACGGCGAATACCTGCTGAACCCTTCCGTTACCGAGCTGGTTGAAAGCGACCTGGACCTGGTGGTTTCCGGTACTTCCGAAGCGGTTCTGATGGTGGAATCTGAAGCCAACATGCTGTCTGAAGCAGTGATGCTGGGCGCCGTGGTCTTTGGTCACCAGGAACAGCAGAAAGTGATCAATGCCATCAACGAGCTGAAGGCCGAAGCCGGCAAGCCGGTATGGGATTGGACTGCGCCAGCCAAGAACGAAGATCTGGTCGCCAAGGTGGCCGAACTGGCTGAAGCCGACATGGGTGCCGCTTACCGCATCACCGATAAGATGGAGCGTAAAGACGCCGTTGACGCCGTGAAGTCCAAGACAGCCGAAGCGCTGCTGGCCGCGGACGAAAGCCTGGACTCTCAGGAGATCGGTGGCGTACTGGGCAGCCTGGAGAAGACCGTGGTTCGTGGCCGCGTTCTGGCCGGTGAGCCTCGCATCGATGGCCGTAACACCAAGATGATTCGCGCCCTGTCTGTGGCGCCTGGTGTACTGCCACGTACTCACGGTTCCGCCCTGTTCACCCGTGGTGAAACTCAGGCCCTGGTGACTGCCACCCTGGGTACCGAGCGTGACGCTCAGATGATCGACGAGCTGAGCGGCCTGCGTACTGACCGCTTCATGCTGCACTACAACTTCCCTCCATACTGTGTGGGCGAAACCGGCATGATCGGTTCTCCAAAGCGCCGCGAAATCGGTCACGGTAAGCTGGCTAAGCGTGGCGTGATGGCTGTTATGCCTACCGCCGAGGAGTTCCCGTACTCCGTACGTGTGGTGAGTGAGATCACCGAGTCCAACGGTTCCTCCTCCATGGCCTCCGTATGTGGTACCTCCCTGGCACTGATGGACGCCGGTGTGCCGATTAAGGCCTCTGTAGCCGGTATTGCCATGGGTCTGGTGAAAGAAGGCGACAACTACGTAGTTCTGTCCGACATTCTGGGTGATGAAGATCACCTGGGCGACATGGACTTCAAAGTGGCCGGTAGCCGTGACGGCATCACCGCCCTGCAGATGGACATCAAGATCTCCGGTATCACCCAAGAGATCATGCAGACCGCTCTGAAGCAGGCGTACGAAGCCCGTATCCACATCCTGAATGTGATGGACGAGTCTCTGCCGGCTGCCCGTACCGAGCTGTCTGAGCACGCGCCTCGCATCACCACCATCAAGATCCATCCGGACAAGATTCGCGACGTGATCGGTAAAGGTGGCGCCAACATCCGTGCCCTGACTGAAGAGACCGGCACCACCATCGAGATCGAAGATGACGGTACCGTGAAGATTGCTTCTACCGACGGCGCCGCTTCTGCCGAAGCCGTACGTCGCATCGAAGCGATCACCGCCGACGTGGAAGAGGGTCGTATCTACCAGGGTAAGGTGGTTCGTATCGTTGATTTCGGTGCGTTCGTGAACATCCTGCCAGGTAAAGACGGTCTGGTTCACATCTCTCAGATTACCGCTGAGCGTGTGAACAACGTTGCCGACCATCTGTCTCTGGGTCAGGAAGTGGACGTGAAGGTAGTCGAAGTGGACCGTCAGGGCCGCATTCGTCTGTCCATCAAAGAAGCTCAGGCCGACAAAGGTGGCGAAGCGAAAGGTGAATAATCACTAGACGCAGCGACCATCAAGGGGAAGCCAACGGCTTCCCCTTTTTTATGGAACTTGGCGGCCGTTGATTACTCTAATCTGAACAGTTTTCTTGAGCAGACAAATATTTAATGCGTTTGCGACAGTGCCCCACTACAATGGGAAAATGCATGTTTTACCCATTGCCACCGGCAATGGGTCCTAAGGACGGTTCTATGAGTTTGAGTAAACGTTGGCTGGTTTTGGTCCTCGTCAGCCTGGGGTTGGCCGGGTGTGCCTCCACCAACAGTGACACCGAGTCCGGCAATGGCCAGATGATGCTGGTGACGCCGCTGCAGCCTGACGCCAACCTCGAGGTGGCGCTGGCCAAGATCAGCGAGGTACTGATCTCCGCCGAACTGACCGAAGAGCAGCGGGCACGGTTTCTGTATGATCGCGGTGTGCTGTACGACAGTGTTGGCCTGAGAACTCTGGCTCGAATCGATTTCTCTCGGGCGCTGCAGTTACGTCCTGATCTGCCCGATGCTTATAACTTTATGGGCATCTACCTGACTCAGGCGATGGAGTTTGATCAGGCGTATGAAGCGTTTGACGCCGTGCTGGAGCTCGATCCTGGTTATGACTTCGCTTACCTGAACCGGGGCATAGCCCTCTACTATGGTAGCCGTCCCATACTGGCTGTGGAGGACTTAAGCGAGTTCTATCAGCGTGATCAGTCTGATGCCTACCGGGCACTGTGGCTGTATCTGGCCGAGTACCAGCAGGATCCGGTTCAGGCCAAGGCGCAACTGCGCGCCCACAGCAGCCAGATTGGCGACGGCTGGGGAGCGGCGCTGGTGGCCTACTACCTGGGAGACATCGACAGTGGCCAGTTGCTGGCCGCGTCCCGCCAGAATCTGAATCATCAGAAGCAGCTGGCCGAACGTCTGTGTGAAGCCTATTTCTACATGGGCAAGCAGGCCCGCATGGAAGGCCAGCCACGGGCGGCGCTGAATCTGTTCAAGTTGTCCCTGGCCACCAACGTTTACGAATTTGTGGAGCATCGCTACTCCATCATGGAGATGCGCCAGATTGCCGAGCAGTTGATGGAAGAGGCAGAGCAGAGCGAGCCGTTGAATTGAGGTTCACGTTCAGAAAAAAGGGCCCTGAGGGCCCTTTTTTCTATCTGTTATTTTTTCGCCGTAGGTGATGCGGTTCCGGAGGGGACCGGTGCCGCTGCGGCTTCCATCAGTTCCCGGGCCTGTTGCTGAAGCTCCAGCAAAGGCTTGGCGCCCGATACCAGGCGTATGTCGCCGCTGTCATTGTGGCGCAGGATGTTACCAGGGGTACCGGTAATGCCGATGCTGGCACCTTCATCAAAGTCCTCCTGGACTCGGCTGGCCTGGCTGTCGTTATCCAGGCACTCCTGAAAGGCGTTGGCGTCCAAGCCTAGTTCTTCTGCCAAAGGGGTCAGCTGAGTGAGCGGAAACCCTTTACCGCCGGATCGCGTCCTGTGGTAGATCGTGTCGGTGTACTGTGTGAACACCTTATCTCCCCCTAGCTGAAAGGCACACTCTGAGGCTTCCGCCTGTTTCTGGGCGCCGGGGTTGTGAAAGTAGAGTGGATAGTGGCGATATACCCAGTTGATCTGCCCCTCCGATTGATCCACCAGTTGCTTGGCGGTGGCATGAAACTGTTTGCAGAAGGGGCACTCGAAGTCGGAATATTCGATCAGTGTGATGGGGGCATCTTGAGCGCCATAAAAGTGGTCTCGCCCCGGGGTCGGCGGGCGAACCTGCTTGTATTTCTCCAGTGCCAGTCGTTGCTGTTCCTGTTTCGCATCCTCCTGTGCCTGTTTCTGGGTAGCGATGTAATGTTCGATTCCGGCCTGAATCTCCTGCTGCAGCGCGTCGCCCTGCCGGAGTTCCTCTAAAACCTGTTGAGTGATGGTGTCGACCAGAGCTTGCTCTTTCTCTGTCAGTTCGGAGCCTATGGCAAGGAAGGCTGGTAGGCAGAAGAGAGGGGCAAAGCAGATTAGGAGCTGGCGACCAAGGGGGTTTTGCATGTCAGATTACCTCGAGCAGGAGTTCTTTATGGTGCGGTGTCCACGGAGACGAGCCACGTAGGCTCAGGTTAAAAGTAGGCGTGCTTTGAGCCCCCGTAAAGAGTGGCGAGGTCTTGTCGTCATGAATACAGAAAATTTGAAGGAGTAAATATTAACAGCACTTTACAGGCAACTATCTGATGTAAATTCAAATAAAATTCATGATGAGCGCTTTTGATGTTTGGATTGGAAGATTGGCGCAAGTGGTTAGTTTGCCGCAGTATCTATTGGTAAATGTTTTTGTTGTAACCTTTGTTATATTATTTATTTGATTCTAAAGATGTATTATTCCCTGTTTAATTAGTTGGTTGCTATGCTTTGGTCCAAGCTAAGTTTAAAGGTTATTTTGACGGTGGGTGTAATAATTTATTTTGTTTTCGAAAGATTCTATCGGATTTGGCAGGGGGTGCCAGCGTCGATCCTGATCGAAAACTGCGCAGGCGGGCATTGTCACCGGAGAGTCGAGTTGCTAGCATGCTGCGGTCTGAAGATAGAACCGACGGTTAACTACCTCGAACAACGGGGATGGTCGGGTTCAGGGACAGATAATTAATAAGCTGGCTCAAATAGTTTGGGCAATAATATTCGAAAGTACTCTCGAAAAGGCAAAGCTCGGAGAGAATCCGGCTGCGCAAAATCACAGGGCCTGGCACTGGTTGCCAGGTTGGCTGGATTACCGAAGGAGTCGTAGTGCTTTAATCCTTTTTTCGGGAGCTTTCGAGGTGTGGTTTTACTTTGAGGGTTTCCATTTTGAAATTTCCCGTCGCTTTGTTGGCGCTGCCTTTGGCTGCCCTGAATAAAGGATTCTTGAGTAAAAAGATACTTATATCTTTATTTTTTATCTCTTTTTCTTCTTCTATTTTAGCTGAGTCTTCCACCGTTTCTGTGAGTCAGGCGAACACCGCCCGGCTTCAGTCCGAGCAGCTAAGCCTGAACCTGGGCCGGCAGATTGCCGCCTATCGCCGTGCCGGTGCTCCCGAGCGATCCAGACTCCATGGCAAATTGCTGCAACAGGCCGAGCAGCGTCAGCAGGAAATGTTCGTGTTGGCTAAGCGGGATCCCGATGCAGTCCTGAGGGCGGTGTTGCCGGGGCATCATCGACAAGGACTTCCCGAAGAGATTCTGGCTAAGCTGGAGCAGCGCCGCCAATTGGTTGGAGAGCTGGAGCTCTATTATGAGGACTATCCTGACGGCAGCCACCGCCTGGGCTACCTGCTGAACACCGATAATGGTCAGGTGCGCTTGCAGCGGGTTGCCAAGTCTAAGTCGCTGAAAACCGGCACCCGAGTGGCCGCCGATGGATGGTGGTTTGGGCCGCAGGCCGAGGCGCGGCAGCAAGGGGTACTGGTTCTTGACGGTTCCTCTGAGGAGTTGCAGGTGCTGGCGGACGGACAGGTTTCGTCCGCACAGGCAACCAGCAGCGCCAGTTTGCCCAATACCCTGGGTGAGCAACGGCTGTTGGTGATGATGGTGAATTTTCTCGATAACGGCAGTCAGCCCTGGAGCCTGGAACAGGCCCGCCAGACGGTATTTGGCAGCGTCGATGATTTCTATCGGGAGAACTCCGGCGGCCAGACCTGGCTGAGCGGAGACGTGCATGGTTACTACACCCTGCCCATCAACGCCACCTGTGACAGCTGGGAGATCCACGTGCAGGCCCAACAGGCTGCGGAAGCCGACGGCATCGACCTGTCCCGGTATAACCGAATGGTGTACGTGTTCCCTGAAAACAGCGCCTGTGGCTGGACCGGGAAAGGCACCATCGGCGGCACCGTCAGTCGTGCCTGGATCAATGGCTCCCTGACTCTGCGCACCGTAGGCCATGAGCTGGGCCATAACCTTGGCCTGCATCATGCCAAGGTGCTGGACTGCGGTGCCGATGTGATTGGTGACAACTGTGTGTCCATTGAGTATGGAGACAGCATGGACATCATGGGCAAGTCCGGGATCACCGGTCATTTCAACGCATTCAACAAAGAGCTACTGGGGTGGATCTCCGAGTCCAGGGGCGAAGTGGTCACCGCAGACAGTGACGGCAGTTATCAGTTGGTGCCGCTCGAGAGTCAATCTTCCGGTGCAATCAGGGCGATTAAGGTCCCCCGGGGTACCGATCCGGTGTCCGGTGAACCACTCTGGTATTACCTCGAGTATCGACAGCCTCACGGCTTCGATGCCTTTCTCAGCGGCAAGGCGGTGACCGAAGGGGTGGTGTTCCACCTGGCAACCGGCCAGGATGCCGCCTCCAGTCAACTGCTGGATATGACTCCTGAGAGCGATTGGTACGATCTGGATGACGCGGCGCTGATTGGCGGCGTCAGCTACCAGGAAGGCCAGGGAGGTGCCACTGTGACCACCGAGTGGGCGGATGCCAGTGGTGCCAGTGTCACTGTCAGCCTGGATCAGCCCATCTGCGCGCCGGTACAGCCCGAACTGGTCGTGACGCCGGGCGAGGGGGCCTGGGTGGCCCCGGGGACTGGTGTCAATTACAGTGCCACCCTGACCAACAGGGACAGCCAGAGTTGTGGGACGACCGAGTTTACTCTGGCAGCCACTCCGCCACCGGGCTGGAGCGGTGACAGTGCCAGCCTTACCCTGGCTCCGGGAGAAACCGCTTCGGTTATCCTGGAAGTGGCCTCCATCGATTCCGCAACCGATGGATTCTACGACATCGCCGTGACCGCCGACAGCGGCAGTAACCACCAGGTGACTGCTCAGGTGACCTACGTGGTGGAGTCTCCCGCCCCGGTCTGCACGGCGTCGGCTCCCAGCCTGGTACTGCAGAGAGTGGGAACTGGAGCGGTAGCTGCCGGAGAAGCGGTGACCTACAGCGCCACCATTGGCAACCAGGACTCCGAGGCCTGCGATGCCGAAACCTTCGACCTGGGCAGCCAGCTGCCTCAGGGTTGGAGTGCCAACTCCGGTTCGATCACCTTATTGCCCGGCGCCAGTGGTCAACTGGACTTGGTGGTGACCTCGCCGTCCAGTGCGGCCGAAGGGGTATACTCCATCATCGCCGAGGCGGTGCACCGTCAGGCCAACCTGGGGGTGACGGCGGCAGAGAGCTATGAGGTGGCCGCCCCCTTGCCGGTGTGCGAGCTGAGCGCGCCGGAGCTGGTGTTGCATAACAGCGACAGTGGTGAGGTGGCGGCGGGCACCACGGTGACTTACCGCGGCACCATTCGCAGTCGTGACAGTGAAGCCTGTGACACATCGGCTTATCAGATTCAGGGCGCCGTAGCTTCCGGTTGGAGCGCCGCCGGCACCAGCGTTACCCTGGCTCCGGGAGCCAGTGCCGAGTTTGCTGTTAGCGTGACCTCCGGCCTGGACGAAAGTGAAGGCGACTACGCGATTACCATTTTGGGGCAGGCCACTGAGCCTGGTAGCACCAGTGGCCAGGTTCAGGCCAGCTACCGGGTGGCATCGACCAATGGTGCCCCCTTGGCACAGGACGACAGCGTTACCCTGAGCAGCAAGAGTGCCGTCACTATTGGCGTGTTGTCGAATGACAGCGACCCCGATGGCGACACCCTGACCGTGGTTGCGGTCACCCAGGGCAGCAAGGGCAGTGTCGAGGTTCTGGCCGATGGCCAGCTGCGCTATCACCCCGCCAAAAACTTCAAGGGCAGCGACAGCTTCAGCTACACCATCAGCGATGGCCTGGCCACGGCTACGGCCTGGGTGAGTGTGACCCTGCAGGACAACGGTGGTGGCGGTGGGAACGGCAAGAAAAATCACTAATCAATAACGGGGGTGAAGCCTAGGCTTCACCCCCGTAGTTTTGTGGGAATCCTGCTTCCCGTTGTTACTCGATTGTCATGACATTCATATCCACGTTGGTGGTCACAGAGTTGCCTTCGTTATCCTGGTAGGTAAATACCAGTCCGTTGGCGCCGGTTGCCGAGAAGTTGATGTCTCCTGGAGGGAATCCGGGGAACAGCTTCAGGGTAAAGGCACACTCATAGGTGTCACCCGGCAGAATGTCTACACCGGTGGAGCAGAATGCATAGGGACCGTCACCCGGGTTGTAGCTGCTGGTGCCGGCGTCGTTCTGCACTTCGAACTGGCCTGGGATGCCACCACCGGCAACCAGGTTGACCCCTTTGATGGTCACTCCGGTGATGCTGGCGGTATCCACGTTACCGTTGGTGATGCGCACAAAGGCAATCATCTTCGCGGCAAACTCTTGCTCCATATCCAGTCCGGTATCCAGGAAGGTGACGGTGGCATCGTCGCTGTCCATTACCGGCTGGGCGTCTTCGTCGATACCCTTGATGGTGGCCACGTTGTTGTGTACATCACCGGCATCGCCCTGCAGCGCCTTGGTGATGGTACAGCTGGCGTCTTCACCGGGTTGCAATACAAAGCCGCTTAGCGGGGTTGAACCTATCGGTGAACCATTCTTCGTATCCACCAGACATTCGCCGGTCAGGGTGCCGAAGATGGTGTCGGTCAGGCTGTTGAAGGTAACGTCATCCACCCCGGCAGCATCAACACTGAACTCAAAGGTGAAGTCCACATCCCGGAAGACCGTAGGATCGTCGCCGGTTTCATCCACTTCGATGGGATCGGCGGTCTTCACCAGGGTGATTATCGACGGTACGTCGTTGATGTTGACCGTGGCACCGTCGCTGTTTTGGGCCTCGTCGTTCTCGTTGTCGGTTGCCTTGGCGGTGACCGTGTTGTTGTGCACGTCACCGGCATTGCCGCTGATGGTCTCGGTAAAGCTACAGCTGTACGGAGCGGCCAGGGAGAAGCTGCCTCCAGTGGCACAGGTACCCACTCCGTTCAGATCGCCGAACACGGTGTCCATTAGCGAGGTCAGGGTCAGCGGATCGTCGTAGTTGCCGGAGGTGCTGGTCACCACGATGTCAAAGGTCACATCACCACCTGGCTCCAGAACCTGGTCGGGACTCGGGGTCTTGGAAACCGTGATGCTGGGTGGCAGATTGGTGACATCGACGGTGCGCAGAACCGAGCAGTGATCGCCAGCGATGGGGCTGAGATCCGCCGGGCAGGTGGCGCCGTTGACCACAGGGTTGCCGTTCTTATCGGTCAGGGCCACCTTGATCACGTCCTTATACAGTTCAGGACTCTGATCATTGGGGAGATCCCTGTCGACAATCGTAACCGTGAAGGTACAGCTGTAGGTAGCACCAGACACCAGCTCACCGGCACCATTGCCGATATCCGCTGGCTGGGCGCAACTGGCGGACAGGGATTTCAGGTACACCCCTTCCGCGGTGGCGGTATTGGTGGGATCCACGGTCTGGGTTGCGCCATTAAGCAGATCCAGGCTGACGTCGAAGGAGCCTTCGCCGCCCACATCGATCTCATCGGCTACCGAGTCGATGAAGATGGAGGTCAGGCTGTTGTTGGTGAAGCTGGCGGTGAAGGTGTAATCGCCGCCCGGCTCAGGCCGGGTGATGGGGCTGCCTTCACTCTTGTTGATGGTCGGTGGATCCGGCTTGATAAACACGTCGATATTGAATTCGTCACAGCGACACTTCGACGGAGTACCGGGTACCGGAGTCGTGGCGGCGGTGCCGTCACAGACGGGGGTAGAGTCTGCCTTGTTATCCCAGGCGGCACAGTAGCGGAACTCGGCCCGGCCATCCTGGTCTTCGTCCACACAGTTAAGGGTGATCAGCTGCTGAGTGTAGAGGTGGGAGCCTGGGGGTTTGGAGATGTCCGCACACATGTCGCCGGGATCCTCGAGATCCTCACCGGGAGCGGTAAAGTCCTGACCCACCAGCACGCTACAGGTGTTGCTGGTGTTAAATTCCTGCGGGCTCCAGTTACCCTCGGGCAGGTACACCGTGTAGTCATACCGCCGCTTGGCGGTGGTGACGATGGTGACGTCTGCCCTGAATTCGGCGTCGCCGCCCAGGGTACACTCCACTGGCCCCGGAGAGCCATCGGGCCTGGTGATGTTGGTCACCTGGCTTACCTGAATGTCGTTGGCGGTACAGTTGAGGTTAAATCCCGCCGCCTCCGCCATACAGGCCTGATTCAATTGTTGAGGGAAGAAGTCGGCCCTGGCCGTTGTAGGGCTGACCAGGCAGTAGAGCCCGGCCGTACCGACAAGGGCGATGCCGAGCGTTCGGGTTATCGCGTTAGTTTTGTGTCGTTTCATCGTTTTACCATCCAATTCATAACATCAATAAGAGACTGGAAATGAAGTTCGATAAACACAGTCGAAGGTGGGCACTGCCGCTTCTGCTGGCGGCGGCGCCTGCTTCCGGCTCAGATGAGCCGCTGTTGGTTATTCAGCAAGTGATGGGCCAAAACTGAAAAGACAAGTAAATGAGCGAACTGCGGTAAAGAGGGCGAGGGAAAGGGTGAGAACTGTAACTGCGATGATACAGCCATTTTTTGCCCCCTGCATAATTGGCTGATTCTTGGGGCTTTGTTAATCAGGTCTGGAATCATTAAGTTAACACTGGCGCACCGGTGAGGATAGGCATCTCTTGGTAGAGTGCGCCACCGGATTGTGGATGGAGAGAGTTAGGGGCTTATGTTTTTCTCTCTGTGGGCCGTAACCGTTTTATTTCGCTATGTTAGTAATGACCCGAACTGGTGAAGAGGCGTGGTTGTAGCGAGGTTTTGTATGAAGAGGATTATCACTGATTAGTGTCAATAAAGTTATCGTTTCTGTGGCTTGAGCGGCGTTCGTGGACTAAACCTAATGCAGGTTTAAGGGACTGCTCGGCTCATCAGGGACGCACTGTGGATAAGGTTTCATGGCATCGCGTAAGCTCATCTGTCTTCTGGATCCTAAACAATGGACATTGCCTGATTCTTTGATTCAGGCCGGATGGCGCCCCTGCTATCTGGATAGCCTTGATCAGGCTCGTGCTCTTATTAACCCTCAGAAGCCTTGCGTCGGCATCGTGCTCTTCGATGAGCGATGGGTGAATGGCTTGAACCAGGCTCTGGAGGTGTTGCTCCAGGAGTCTGCGGGCTGTATCGAGTGGGTTGGCTTAGTCAACGGTGAACGGGGGCAGAATGACCCCGCCTGCCGGCTGATCGCACGCTACTGCTGTGATTATCATACCCTGCCGGTAGAACCGCTTCGGCTGGCGGCTTCTCTTGGCCATGTTGATGGCATGGCTCGCCTGCGGAGACGCAGTTTCCTGGAGGAGGAGGTCAGCCCTACAGAGGGAACCATTGTCGGTGAAAGTGCTGCCATGCGTAATGTTTACCGCCAGATTAGAAAGGTGGCACTGACCGACGCAACCGTACTGCTTGAGGGTGAGAGCGGCACCGGCAAGGAGTTGGTGGCCCAGGCTATTCACCGTGGTTCCCTGCGCTCTGAAGGCCCCTTCATCGCCGTCAACTGTGGCGCCATTCCCATCAACCTGATTCAGTCAGAACTCTTTGGTCATGAAAGGGGCTCTTTCACCGGAGCCCATTCGCGTCATAAAGGGCACATCGAGACCGCTTCTGGTGGAACGATATTTTTGGACGAGATTGGCGATCTTCACCTTGAGGTACAGGTGAATTTATTGCGCTTTCTTCAGGAGAAGGTGATCACTCGAGTGGGGGGGGTGAAGCAGATACCCGTGGACGTCAGGGTGATAGCGGCAACCAATAAAAACCTGATTGAAGAGGTGCAAGCGGAGCGATTCCGCGAAGATCTCTACTACCGACTGTGCATTCTTAACCTGAAACTGCCGCCGCTGCGCGAGCGGCGAGAAGACATTGAGCTTTTGGCTCATTACTACTTCCGTAAGTATCGTTCTATGGCTACCTCCAAGGTTCAGGGGTTTACCCCGAAAGCGATGAAGCAGATGCTCGCCTACGATTGGCCAGGGAACATCAGAGAGTTGAAAAACCGGGTGCAGAGGGCGTTGGTGATGTGCGAACAACGGACCCTGGGGCCCAGAGACCTAAACTTAGAGATGCATGTCGGCAGCCAGGAGGTCGCAACTCTGGCGGATGCCAGAGCAGAAACCGACTTACGGGTGTTGCTGGCGGCACTGAACAGTAATGGCAATAACATCATGAAGACCGCCAAGGCGCTGGGAATCTCCCGGGTGACCTTGTACCGCATGCTGGATAAATACAATGTGTCGGTACGTCCTGACTCCGCTCAAAAGTGACATTATTGGCATCAACGTTGATTGGTAAGCGCCGCGATTCTGCGACAGCCTTATGCACTATGAGGCTGTCCAAGAGAAGGTCGGGAGCCAGAATCGTCGCCCTATCATAGGGTTCATCATTAATGTCAGCGGGCAGGACCAATCACATCAGCTTGCGGTTTTTGGCAGTGCAGAAGACGAATGCCAGTTGGATGGTTTTTATTGTGACTCGATGAAGATTGATTGCCGTGCCCGAGGGCATTGCGGGCGAGTTCATCGTTAGCCGTATGAAAGCGTTTTCTTTTACCGTTTTTTTTACCTGCAGCAGAGTTATTTTGCTTTATCGAATAGCTGCCTGTTGGTTTGGGGATTGCGAGTTGCTTCAGACCGTCGCCAAGGCTTGGCGGGATTGATATAATGCCCGCCTTTGTTTGTTCATCCATGGGTTGTTATGTCTACGCACCAGCAGGAAGTGGCCAAAAGGCGCACCTTCGCAATCATCTCCCACCCCGATGCGGGTAAGACCACCATTACTGAGAAAGTGATGCTGTACGGAAACCTGATTCAGAAGGCGGGTACCGTTAAAGGTCGTGGATCGGGTCAGCACGCCAAGTCTGACTGGATGGAAATGGAGAAAGAGCGTGGCATTTCGGTGACCACCTCGGTGATGCAGTTCCCCTATGGCGACAGCCTGGTCAATCTGCTGGATACTCCGGGGCACGAAGACTTCTCTGAGGACACCTACCGAACCCTGACTGCGGTGGACTCCTGCCTGATGGTGATCGACGCCGCCAAGGGCGTGGAAGACCGAACCCGTAAGCTGATGGAAGTGACCCGTCTGCGTGATACCCCGATCGTCACCTTCATGAACAAGCTGGATCGTGATATTCGAGATCCCATGGAGCTGATGGATGAGGTGGAGAACGAGCTGAACATTCTGTGCGCCCCCGTTACCTGGCCCATTGGCTGTGGTAAGGAGTTTAAAGGGGTGTATCACATCCACCGCGATGAGGCGATTTTGTACCAGAGCGGCCAGGGCCACACCATTCAGGATCTGGATGTGGTGAAGGGTCTGGATAATCCGGAGCTGGAGCAGAAGATCGGTGCCGAACTGGCAGCCGTGCTGCGTGACGAGCTGGAGCTGGTGCTGGGCGCGTCCAACGAGTTTGATCAAGAGATGTTCGATAACGGTGACCTGACCCCGGTGTTCTTCGGTACCGCCCTGGGTAACTTCGGCGTCGACCATATGCTGGACGGCCTGACTGCCTGGGCTCCGACGCCGCAACCTCGGGAGACCGACGTACGTACCATTGAAGCCGGTGAGGAGAAGTTTTCCGGTTTCGTGTTTAAGATTCAGGCCAACATGGATCCTAAGCACCGTGACCGCATCGCCTTTATGCGAATCTGCTCCGGCAAATACAGCAAGGGAATGAAGATGCGTCACGTGCGTATCGGTAAAGATGTCTCTATCTCCGATGCGGTGACCTTTATGGCCGGCGACCGCAGTCATGCGGATGAGGCCTACCCGGGCGACATCATTGGCCTGCATAACCACGGCACCATACAGATTGGCGACACCTTCAGTCAGGGCGAAGTGATGAAATTCACCGGCATTCCTAACTTTGCCCCGGAGATGTTCCGTCGCATCCGTCTCAAGGACCCCCTTAAGCAGAAGCAACTGCTTAAAGGGCTGGTTCAGCTGTCTGAAGAGGGGGCGGTACAGGTCTTCCGGCCCATCGACAGCAATGATCTGATTGTGGGCGCGGTCGGGGTACTGCAGTTTGATGTGGTGGTGGCCCGTCTGAAAGCGGAGTACAAGGTGGAAGCGATCTACGAGGCGGTTAATGTGGCAACCGCTCGCTGGGTATCCGGTGACGATGCCCGCAAAGTGGATGAGTTCCGCCGCAAGGCGTCCGGTAACCTGGCCCTGGACGGGGGGGATAACCTCACCTACATTGCGCCGACCATGGTGAATCTGAACCTGACCATGGAGCGCTATCCGGACATCAGCTTCCACAAGACCCGCGAGCACTAAGCCTCGGTTTTGTCAGTGCTTGAGATATACTAAGGGCAGCTTCGGCTGTCCTTTTTTTATGGAGAATGCACATGGGATGGATTCGACGGTGGTGGCAGGCTTACTGCAACTGGTGCGATGCCAACGGCCTGAACCCCAAACACAAGCGCAGCTGTGTGGCGACAGTTTCAGAACAGCGAGAGACTGACCGTGATGCTGACTGACAGCCACTGTCATCTCGACTTTGACTGTTTCGATGCGGACCGTGACTTGGTACTGCAGCGGGCGGAGGCGGCAGGGGTGGGGCGGATCGTGGTGCCGGCGGTGGCGGCCGAGCACTGGCCCAGGGTTAGGGCGTTGGCAGGCGCTTACTCCAATGTGAGCTATGGGGTGGGTATTCACCCCTGTTTTGCCACAGGCAACAGCCTGGTAGAGGTGGAATCCCTGCCACAATGGCTGCAGCAGCCGGGGTGTGTGGCCATTGGTGAGTGCGGTCTGGATGCGGTTAACTCACCCCTTAGTCTGCCTGAGCAACAACAGTTGCTGGAGCGACATCTTGTTGTGGCTAGCGAGGTTCAGCTGCCGCTGTTGCTCCATGTCCGCAAGGCCCATCACTTGCTATTGCCACAGTTGGATCGGCATTCACTCCCCCGTGCCGGAGTCATCCATGGTTTCAGCGGCAGCCGCGAACTGGCGGCGGAATACGTTCGCCGGGGCTACTTTCTTGGCGTCGGCGGGGTTATTACCTATGCCAGGGCCAGAAAAACCAGAGAAGCCATCGCCAGTGTGCCTGTTGACGCTTTGTTATTGGAAACGGATTCGCCGGATATGCCCCTGTGCGGACAGCAGGGAAAGCGCAACGAACCCGCCTCGGTGCAATCGGTGTTGCAAGCCCTGTCACAGCTTCTAGACTTACCTTCAGATGCGCTCGCTGAGCAACTGGCTCGCAACAACTCGCGCTTTTTCAACCGTTTGGTGTAAAGTTTCACCGAACAGCCTTGGGTTTCGCCTCACTTTACGTCCAAGGGGTCGTAATTCCGGTTCGACTGTAATGCGGCTATCAAAGTGTGTATCTGAATTACTGATATGTAAGATAAATATGTCGTTTGCCTGTTTTATGGTCGAAAAATTTGATCTGGACAGCGATTTTTGTTTTTTGGAACAGTATAATTCCGACCGGATGATAAGTTGTTTTACGACATAATTTATAAAATTTAACAAGAGGATGATGGGTTCATGGGTATACTGATGAGCTTAGTAGGGGTGGCTACCCTAATCGCGATTGCCATTGCGTTTTCTACAAATCGCAAGGCGATCAACCTGCGCACCGTTGGTGGTGCTCTGGCCATCCAGGCTGCCCTGGGTGCGTTTGTACTGTACGTTCCTTTCGGTAAGGACGTGCTGGGTGATATCTCCAGTGCTGTGTCCAACGTAATTTCTTACGCTAACGACGGTATTGGCTTCCTGTTTGGTGATCTGGCCAAGTTCAAAGTTGGCTTTATTTTTGCCATCAACGTTCTGCCAATCATCGTGTTCTTCTCCTCCCTGATTGCGGTACTGTACTACCTGGGTGTGATGCAGTGGATCATCCGTATTCTGGGTGGTGGCTTGCAGAAGGCACTGGGTACTTCACGTCCTGAGTCCATGTCTGCGACTGCAAACATCTTCGTGGGTCAAACCGAAGCACCTCTGGTTGTTCGTCCTTTCATCTCTACCATGACTCAATCTGAGCTGTTCGCCATCATGACCGGTGGTCTGGCGTCGGTAGCCGGCTCTGTTCTGGCGGGTTACGCAGGTCTGGGTGTTAAGCTTGAGTACCTGATTGCAGCCTCCTTCATGGCGGCACCGGGTGGTCTGCTGATGGCCAAACTGATTGTGCCTGAAACCGAAGAAGCCAAGCAGGACATGGACGACATCGGCGAAGCCGACGACAAGCCTGCCAACGTTCTGGACGCCGCCGCGGCCGGTGCCTCTTCCGGTATGCAACTGGCTCTGAACGTAGGTGCCATGCTGTTGGCCTTCATCGGTCTGATCGCCATGATCAACGGCATCATCGGTGGTATCGGTGGTTGGTTCGGCATGCCTGACCTGACTCTGGAAGTGATTCTGGGTTACGCCTTCTCCCCACTGGCCTTCATGATTGGTGTGCCTTGGAGCGAAGCGACTGTTGCCGGTTCCTTCATCGGTCAGAAGATTGTTGTGAACGAATTCGTTGCCTACATCAACCTGGCTCCTTACCTGAGCGGTGAAGCGCTGATCAACGGCGTTGTAATGAGTGACCGTACTCAGGCAATCCTGTCTTTCGCTCTGTGTGGATTTGCGAACCTGTCCTCCATTGCTATCCTTTTGGGTGGTCTGGGTGCCATGGCTCCAAACCGTCGTCATGATCTGGCTCGCCTGGGTCTGCGTGCGGTACTGGCCGGTTCTCTGTCCAACCTGATGAGTGCGACTCTGGCTGGTTTGTTCCTGGCTCTGTAATCGCACTTCGCACACTTGTGCTTCAGGAGGCCGGACCTAGTGTCCGGCCTTTTGTTTATCCGCAGTATGGTGACCGACGGTTCCCATTTACTCGTTACGCAGTGGGTAATAAACCAAATATTCCGACTTTTTGAAGTCGGCTTAGCTGTTTTGGCTGGGCATCATCGGAACCAGGGATAACTGGTAAATACTCTAAGGAACTAGGAGTGGATGATGAAAGTTACAGTAGCAATGACGCTGTTGTCAGCGGGACTGATGACGCTGCCGGTGGCGGCGGAGCAGTTTTATGGCTTTATGGACCTGTCCATTAACTATCTGGATTGGACCAAAAAGGCAGAGGATCGCACCAACCCCGATATTGGTGGTCGGGGCGGTGCAAAAGAGGACTTCTTTTACATCGAGCTGGAGGGCGGTGCCGGGTTTGACTGGGGCGACGTCTATGGCTTTATTGACTTCGAAAATCCCACCAACTCCAATGATGGCCAGTTCTCGGATGAGGCTTTTGCCACCGATGGCTTCCGTATCGCCGCCAAGGGTACCCTGGCCTACAATCTGGGCAGCAGCAACTGGAATGCCTACGGGCACCTCTATAGCTTTACCGAGTCCTCCAGCGGCTTCTTTGACCAGAACCTGGTGCTGGGGGTCAGCTACGATGTGTTTACCGACTTTGGCCTATGGTTTAAGCCGTTCATCGGTGGCCACTACGAACAGCAGTCGTTTGCTGGCTCGGGGTGGAACGGCGGCATGCTCGGTTGGGTGCTGGGCTATGATTTTGCCATCGGCGAGCAGAAGTTTTCGGTGACCAACTGGCATGAAACGGAGTTTGCACGCGATGACCAGTTTCGCAGCAACGGCACCCAGTACCAACTGGCTTCGGTAGGTTGGAACGGGGCCGTGGCATTGTGGTGGCACCTGCCCAACAACCTGACCGGTGGCCTGCAGTATCGCTACGCCGATAACAAGCTCGGAACCGCCGCTTACCACGACGCCATTATCTACAGTCTCAGATACAATTTCTGAGGCGAGTCGCCCGATAAAAATGCCTGCTTGCGGGCATTTTTTATGGCCGGTTCCGGCGGATGATTTGTAGACATTTTACTACTGCCCCGGCGCTAAACGGCGTTGGTGGTCGGAGCTGTTGCCGGGTTTTGAGAGGGAGCGTTTTCTGGTTGGGTGGCATCACTGCCTCGAATAACGCGCCCAGTTGCTTGTTGGGGGCGGTGGCCGAGACTAAAAAATAGCCACAAATCGGTATCTAAATTTCAACTTATCTTCGACTCTATTGGAAACTTGGTTTTTCTTCCGAATTATCTTCGTCTGTTTATTGCTTTCATTTTGATCGGGGATTTAGTGACCTCTGATCATAAATGGCTCAATAAGTAACCTAATCACAATTCATTATGTAATTTTACAACTAAACTGGAAATTTGATGAAATGCGGGGGTTCGTTACGACAGTATGTCAAAAAGTCTATTGAGTTGCCGTTGAAGTGTTAGCTGGATCACGCTTTTTGACATTTCTACTTTCTTTTAACCGGAAACGTGTAGCAAGTGATTGTGCCTGTGGGTGTGTTGGATAAAATGCGCCCTGTTCCAAGGATGTTGGAAAACAATATTTAATAATCTGTATTAATACAGGGGTTGATGATGAAAAAAGTATTGGCTGGTGCGGCTCTGGCTGCCCTTTCACTGAACGCTTTCGCTGCCGATTACTCTGACGGCGATATCCACAAGAACGACTACAAGTGGATGCAGTTTAACCTGATGTACGCTGTGAACCAGCTGCCTCAAGCTGATGATTCCCACACAGGTCACGACTACCTGGAGATGGAATTTGGCGGCCGTTCTGGTTTCCTGGATCTGTACGGTTACGTTGACGTATTCAACCTGAGCAACGACAGCGAGCAAGACATGAACGCTGGCGCCAGCAAGATGTTCATGAAGTTTGCGCCTCGCTTCTCTCTGGACGCCATCACCGGCATCGACATGTCCTACGGCCCAATCCAAGAAGTTTACTTCTCCACCCTGTTTAACTGGGGCGGCGGTATGATGGATGTAGGTCAGGGTACTGGCTACGTTGATGAAAATGGCTTCGATAAGGGCGGCGACGTAAACAACTCCTTCTGGGGTATCGGTGCTGACGTAATGGTTCCTTGGCTGGGCAAAACCGGCATGAACCTGTACAGCCTGTACGACATCAACGCCAAAGACTGGGACGGCTATCAGTTCTCCATGAACTGGTTCAAGCCTTTCTACTTCCTGGAGAACGGCAGCTTCGTTTCCTTCCAGGGTTACGTAGATTACCAGTGGGGTGTTGACGATTCCTTCGCAGCCCTGAAAACTGACAAGGGTGGCGCTGCCTTCTTCGGTCTGTACTGGCACTCCGATCGCTTTGCAGCTGGCTACGGCCTGAAAGGCTTCAAAGACGTATACGGCCTGAAAGATGGCGGTCTGGCTGGCGACACTACCGGTTGGGCGCACTACTTCTCTATCACTTACAAGATCTAAACCTTCCTGTAAGCGAGAAAGCCTTGAGTCTTAGGACTCGGGGCTTTTTTTTGTCTGAATTTCGACGTTATCATCCATACTGATGTTAGCGTTGGTGTTCAGTCACGATTTTGTTAGTAATAAATCAACATTTCCTGCCGAAGGCGGTTGTAATCTGCAGCCACTGCTGCCATGATGCTGCCGTTGTTGAATTTGTTACTGCGGGAAAATGGATTTTTCGCCCAAGGGTCGACCACGGTCGCTCTTTCGATTCTTCAGGGAACCAAGTCCGCGTCACGGCATGTGAGCGGTAACCTCCTGCGCTAAGATACCTCATGTATCTCTGCCTGCCATTAATAGGTTTTATGATCATCTTTAGCCACGTGCGAGTGACCAATCTTTTTCTATACTGCTTTTAGTTAAATTTAGATCTGGGAGACTCACCATGAGTGATATTAAAGCGATTGCACAACGTGCACTTCAACTGATGGACCTGACCACCTTGAACGATGATGACACCGATCAGAAAGTGATCGACCTGTGTCACAACGCCAAGACCGCGGCTGGCAATACCGCTGCCATCTGCATCTACCCCCGCTTCATCCCCATTGCCCGTAAGACCCTGCGTGAAATCGGTGCCGAAGGCGTGCAGATTGCCACGGTAACCAATTTCCCTCACGGTAACGACGACATCGACATTGCTGTGGCCGAAACCAAAGCGGCAGTGGCCTATGGTGCCGATGAAGTGGACGTGGTATTCCCTTACCGCGCCCTGATGGCTGGCAACGAGCAGGTCGGTTTCGATCTGGTTAAAGCCTGTAAAGAGGCCTGTGGCGATGTGCTGCTGAAAGTGATCATCGAGACTGGCGTACTGGAAGAGGAATCCCTGATCCGCAAGGCATCAGAGATCTCCATCGATGCTGGCGCCGATTTCATCAAGACCTCTACCGGTAAAGTGCCTGTGAACGCGACTCTGGAAGCCGCTCGCATCATGATGACCGTCATCAAAGAGAAGAACACCAAGATCGGCTTCAAGCCAGCTGGTGGTGTTCGTAACGCCGAGCAAGCCGGTGAGTACCTGGATCTGGCTGCCAGCATCCTGGGTGACGACTGGACCTCTGCCCGTACCTTCCGCTTCGGTGCTTCCAGCTTGCTGAACAGCCTGCTGCACACCTTGGAACTGGCCGACGCACCTGCCGATTCTAAAGGTTACTAATCTACATCTGCGTTGATATTTGTGATCCGGATCGCCGGAACTTGCAAAAAGCTTGTCTAGTATTGAGTCAGCTTTAGTAAGTTTACGACACAACCGATTCGAATCCATTTCAAAAATAAGATGATGTCGATGCCCCCGGGGCATCGACATGCACCGGAGGCAAAGGATGTTTCTACCTCAAGAGATTATCCGTAAGAAACGTAACGGCGAGCCGCTCAGCGAGCAGGAGATCCGTTTTTTCGTCCAGGGGATTACCGACAACAGCATCAGTGAAGGTCAGATTGCGGCGTTTGCCATGGCAATCTACTTCAAAGACATGCCGATGGATGAGCGCATTGCGCTGACCAAGGCGATGCGCGATTCCGGTATGGTCCTGAATTGGGACGGCCATAACTTCGATGGTCCGGTTATCGACAAACACTCCACCGGTGGTGTGGGTGACGTGGTCTCGCTGATGCTTGGCCCCATGATCGCAGCCTGTGGCGGTTATGTTCCAATGATTTCTGGTCGTGGCCTGGGCCACACCGGCGGTACTCTGGATAAGCTGGAGTCCATTCCTGGCTACAACATCACTCCAACCAACGAGGTCTTCGGCAAGGTCGTGAAAGAAGCCGGCGTAGCCATCATCGGTCAGACCGGTGATCTGGCCCCCGCCGACAAGCGCTTCTACTCCATTCGTGACGTGACCGCCACTGTGGAATCCATCGCCGCCATTACCGCGTCAATTCTTTCCAAGAAGCTGGCCTGTGGCCTGGATGCGCTGGTGATGGATGTGAAGGTAGGCAGTGGTGCCTTTATGCCGACCTACGAGGCTTCCAAGGAGCTCGCCAAGAGCATCGTTGAAGTCTCTAACGGCGCCGGCGTAGCCACCTCCGCGCTGCTGACCGACATGAACCAAACCCTGGCCAGCAGTGCCGGTAATGCGGTTGAAGTTCGCGAAGCGGTGCGCTACCTCACCGGTGAATATCGTAACCCCCGTTTGCACGAAGTGACCATGGCGCTCTCGGCTGAGCTGCTGGTCCAGGGCAAACTGGCCACCGATACCACCGATGCCCGCGCCAAGCTGCAGCAGGCGCTGGACAGCGGTAAGGCGGCTGAGATCTTTGGTAAGATGGTGGCGGGCCTGGGTGGTCCGACAGACTTCATGACCAAGATGGACACCTATTTGCCTCAGGCACAGATCATTCGTCCCGTCTATGCTGAACACAGTGGCATTGTTACCGCGATGGATGCTCGGGCCATGGGTCTGGCCGTAGTGGGTCTGGGTGGCGGTCGCCGCCTGCCAACC
Source organism: Ferrimonas sediminum (assembly GCF_900100175.1). Classification (GTDB taxonomy): domain Bacteria; phylum Pseudomonadota; class Gammaproteobacteria; order Enterobacterales; family Shewanellaceae; genus Ferrimonas; species Ferrimonas sediminum. The sequence continues at coordinate 77,626 of NZ_FNEM01000004.1, read as the reverse complement.
GATGGTATTGATTATGCCGTGGGTCTGAGCAACATCATCTCTTTGGGTCAAACCCTCGATAGCAGTACGCCTATCGCCATGGTTCATGCTCAGGATGACGCTCAGTTCCAGGAAGCTGAGGCTGCCCTGCGTCAGTCCGTTACTCTGGGTGAGGCCTTCGAGGCCACGCCGGATGTGTACGAGACCATTCGCGGCAGCTAAGGAGAAAAAGTAGATGAAACGCGTATTTATCCTGATGATGGACTCCTTCGGCATTGGTGCCGCAGGGGACGCCGATAAGTTCGGCGACGTCGGTGCCGACACCTTTGGCCACATCGCCAAAGAGTGTGCCGAGGGCAAGGCCGAAGTGGGCCGTTCCGGTGCGCTGGCATTGCCAAACCTGGCTAACTGGGGCCTGGTGCACGCCGCCAAGGAGAGCACGGGTGAAGTGCCGGCTGGCATGAACCTGGATGCAACAGTGACCGGTGCTTACGGTTACTGTTCCGAACTGTCATCGGGAAAAGACACTCCCAGTGGTCACTGGGAGATGGCCGGTGTGCCGGTTCTGTATGAGTGGGGCTATTTCCACGACAAACAGGACAGCTTTCCGAAAGAGCTGACTGATAAGATCCTGGAACGTGCCGGTCTGGACGGTTTCCTGGGTAATTGTCATGCTTCCGGTACCGCCATTCTTGAACAGCTTGGTGAAGAGCACATGCGTACCGGTATGCCGATCTTCTACACCTCCGCTGACAGCGTGTTCCAAATTGCCTGCCACGAAGAGACCTTTGGTCTTGAGCGTCTGTACGAGCTGTGTAAAATCGCCCGCGAGGAGCTGGAGCCCTATACCATTGGTCGGGTTATCGCCCGCCCATTTGTTGGTGCTGGCGCCGCTGATTTTGCCCGTACAGGTAACCGTGCCGATTACGCCATTGAGCCACCAGCGCCGACCGTGCTGGACAAGCACAAGGCGGCCGGTGGCCAGGTGGTGTCCGTGGGCAAGATTGCCGACATCTACGCCAACTGCGGTATCACCAAAAAAGTGAAGGGCACTGGCCTGGAAGCGCTTTGGGATCGCACCCTCGAGCAGGTAGACGAAGCCGGTGATAACACCATCGTGTTCACCAATTTCGTGGATTTCGATTCCTCTTACGGTCATCGTCGTGACGTTAACGGTTACGCCAATGCCCTGGAGTACTTCGATAAGCGCCTGCCAGAACTGATTGAAAAACTTGGTGACGAAGACGTGGTACTGGTAACCGCCGATCACGGTTGCGATCCAACCTGGACCGGTACCGACCACACTCGCGAGCACGTGCCAGTGCTGGCGTTTGGTAAGCCAGTGAAGCCCGGCTCTCTGGGCCATCGTGAATCGTTTGCCGATATCGGCCAGTCCATTGCCAGCTATCTTGGGCTGGAACCGATGGACTACGGTAAGTCTTTCCTGAATTAACTGATGAAATAACAAGGGGTCAATAATAATGGCAACTCCGCACATTAATGCACCAGCCGGCGCTTTCGCCGAAACCGTACTGTTCCCAGGGGATCCTCTGCGCGCTAAGTACATCGCCGAAACCTTCCTGGAAAATGTCGAGCAGGTCACTGACGTACGTAACATGCTGGGTTTCACCGGTACCTACAAGGGCAAAAAAGTGTCCGTTATGGGTTCCGGCATGGGCATCCCATCCTGCTCCATCTACGCCAAAGAGCTGATCACCGAGTACGGTGTGAAGAACATCATCCGCGTAGGCAGCTGCGGTGCCGTTAGCACCGACGTTAAAGTACGTGATGTGATCATCGGCATGGGTGCTTGCACCGATTCCGGCGTAAACCGCACTCGTTTCAAAGGCTACGATTTCGCAGCCATCGCCGACTACGGCCTGCTGGCCAACGTAGTGAAGTCTGCTGAAGCGGCCAACATTCCGGTTAAGATCGGTAATGTTTACTCTGCGGATCTGTTCTACACGCCGGATCCAGAGATGTTCGACGTGATGGAAAAGATGAACGTTCTGGGCGTAGAGATGGAAGCGGCAGGCCTGTACGGCGTGGCGGCCGAGTTCGGCGCCAACGCTCTGTGTGTTGTCACCGTATCCGATCACATCCGTACCGGTGAAGCGACTACCTCAGAAGAGCGTCAGAACACCTTCAACGACATGATCGTGATGACTCTGGACTCTCTGCTGTAAATCAGCCGGAGTTTACCGAGATAGAGGCGGCCCTTTGGGGCCGCCTTTTTGTTGCCTGGTGATTCTGGTCATGGCAGCGCGCTTGGCCGATAACGACTTGGCCAGCAGAAAGCCCACCAGTCCGGCCATCAGCAGCATCAGCGGTTGCTGGCGTTGCTGTTCCCGATCCTGGCGGCGGTTGTCCAGGAAGAACAGTTGAGTATTGACCCGAATACGAATGAACCCCAGGGTGCCTTCGGGCTGCTCGATGGTGGCGACAAAGGGGGTGTAACGTTTGAGTGCGGCCTCCAGTTGCTTTGCTTCCGGCAACTGGGACTCCGGAAACAGGCTCTGGGCCTGCGCCAGTCGCTGGCCTTCGTCACTGAAGATACTGGCGGACAGAATCCGGGGATCTTTAATCAGTTGCTGCACTAGCCAGTCCAGCTGTTCATCGCCCTCTTTGGCCAGTGCCGGGGCGGCGCCGATGGCGGCGTACTGCACCAGCTGGGTAGCCAGCTCACCAGCCTGTAGATTCAACAGTTGTTGGCCCTGAAGCTGATGATGTCGCCACAGGTTGAGGGTCACCACCAGCAGGGTGACGGCCAGTATGAGTTGCATTACCCGCCAGCCAACCAAACGTTTATTACTGATTTTTATGTGGGTATTCGTTCCCGCCATGGTTGTCCTTGCGACCGGCTCATCCTTCTGTGATCCTAACCACTCTGGTTGAAAAATAACAGCCAACAAGGCTATCTCCCTGAAAAACGATGTTAAAGGAAGTCCCATGAGCAGCCCGCACTCCTACACGCCCGTCAGCCACCCCTGGCAGTTGTTGTTGATCTGTCGCAGTGTCGCCACACTGGAAACCAGCCCTCTGCCTCAAGGGGTGTCGCTGGATCAGGCCTGGCGCAGTGAGGTGGCGGGGTATCAGGTTGCACGCTGGCCGCTGCAGCAGCCGTTGAAGGACCTGCCTGAGGTGGAGCAGGGAGAGCTGTTGTGTTTGGCGACCGACGGTCCGGTACTGGCCCGGCCAGGCTTGCTGTTGATGGACATGGACTCCACCGCCATCGACATCGAATGCATTGATGAGATTGCCCGTGCCGGTGGTGTCTATGATGAGGTCAGTGCCGTCACCGAAGCGGCCATGCGCGGCGAGCTGGGTTTCGAGCAGAGTTTGCGCCAGAGGGTGGCTAAATTGGCGGGAATTCCGGCGACAGTACTGGATGATATCGCTGCCGATCTGCCGCTGAATCCAGGCCTTACTAAATTGGTGGCTCACCTGCAGCAGGCGGGGTGGCGGGTAGCGCTGGCCTCCGGAGGGTTTAATCGCATCGCATCGGTGCTGGCGGCACAGTTGAAGCTGGATTATTTCCAGGCCAACGACCTGCAGGAGCAAGGCGGTCGCCTGACCGGAGAGGTTACCGGCACCGTCGTCGATGCTCAGACCAAAGCCCGGATATTGCAGCAGGTGGGGCGGCAGTATGGCATCGAACCGAATCAGTGGGTGGCGCTGGGGGATGGTGCGAATGATCTGCCGATGATGGAAACCGCCCGCCTTGGAGTGGGGTTTAGGGCTAAGCCGGCGGTGGCGGCCCGCGCCGATGCCAACCTGAGCCAATTGGGGTTGGATGCGGTGCTGGCAATGTTGATCTAGTTCACGTTTTTCTGGTCTAATCAGTGCCATCAGCAGTCAATAAGCAGTAGAGAGTAATGCAACACAGTCAGGGATCAGACTATCTGGACTATCGCAGTGGCCGCCTGCACCTTAAGGTGCTTACCCCCCATCAGGTTCACAAAGGTGTGGTATTGATGGTGCACGGTGCCATGAGTAACGGCAGGGTGTTTTACAGCGACAGGGGCAAGGGGCTGGGGTGTTACCTGGCGGATCAGGGCTATCTGGTGTACGTGCTGGATTGTTATGGCCACGGCCAGTCTCATCCGCCGCTGGCGCATAAAGAGAGCCACGGTCAGTATGAGATCATCAGCGAGCAACTGCCTCTGGTTCAGCAGCGCCTATGCCAGCGCCACGGCGGTGCGGTTCACTGGATAGGGCACTCCTGGGGCGGGGTATTGATGATCGCCACTCTGGCACGCTATCCGAAAATGCTCAGCCAGGTACAAACCCTGTCGCTGTTTGCTTCCAAGCGAACCGTACGCAGCTGGAGTTCGGAGCGGTTGCTGAAGATCGAGCTGGCCTGGAAACGACTGTTTCCCTGGCTGGGGGAGAAATTGGGCTATCTGCCGCTGCAAAGACTTAGGGTGGGAATGGACGACCAGTCAACCCGGTTCCTGCTGGATTCTCTGCCCTGGATCAGTCACCGTCACTGGCTGGATGAACGTGATGGCTTTGATTATGGTGAAGCAGCCCGGTCACTGGTGGAGCAGGGATGCTGGCCGGTTACCTGGTTTGTGGCCGGTGCCGGTGATCGGGCCCTGGGTAACCCCAGAGACGTGCACGACCTGATGCTGGAGTGTGGCCTGGAAGGGCGGGCCCAGTACCAGGTGATTGGCCGTAGTCAGGGCTTTCGCCGAGACTACGACCATGCAGGATTGCTGACCCACCGGGATGCGGCCGCCGAACTGTTCCCAAATGTCCTTAGCTGGCTACAGCAGCCTCGATGGGCAGGCGATATTGCAGCAGAAACTCGGGGGTGATGTCCCGGAGCTCACCGATGACCGCGATCTGCCATAACATCTCTTCCAGCTCTTTGGCCCGGTGCAGGGCGTGGGTGCTGATGGCGGCCAGTTCGGCCTGCAGGTAATCCAGGTCGGGCTTTTGTGCCCGATTCAGCTGCAGGCTGACGACCTTAAGGTGACCGTCACCATGCAACTGGGCCAGCTTCAGCCGAACCTGATCTGGGTGACCAATCTCTGACAGGGTCCATGCCTGGCGTAACTCTCTCTCCGGCGGCCAGTGCAGTATCAGAGTCGATAGCCAGGCCGGCGCCTCGTTGCGGCTGCGGGCCATCTGGTCATACTGTTTGTGGACCACCTCATTGTTGAGAATGGCGTCGAGGTTGAGGCCATGGAGATCGATCAGCGATTGTAGGGTGGTGCTGGGCAATAAACTGTTACCGGCCAGGTTGGCATGCAGCTTACTTTGGCATTTATGAATGAAAAATGGCAGTGAGTACAGTCGCTTCAGCACCAGATTCTTGACCCCTTCCAACAGCTGGCGATGTTGAATCTGACTGCCAACCTGCACCATCTTTTCGCGGTTCTGGCCCAGAAGATGAGACAGGAACACCACGCCTGAGTGAGGTTCGTCCTCCACCGCTTTAAGGTGCAGGGTCTTGCCGTCTTTCTGGCTTCGTACCAGTTCATAGGGCAGCTGTTTCAGTTTCAGCTTGCCCGCCAGAGGCTGAAGCTCGGGAAACTCCAGTTTGAGGGTCTCATGCAGCGGCAGGTGTACCGCCTGTTCAACATCCAGTCTGAGTCCCCTGGGCGAAACATCCACCGACAGTGCCACCATCTCGTCCCGCTTGTGGGTGACCAGCACCCGGGTTTGCAGGGAGAAGCGCGGCTCCCGTCGCAGCTCCTGCTGCTGGCAGGGCAGTGGCCGGGGATCCATGTTCGACACCCGTTTCTGGCCAAACTGGCGCAACTGGTTGATGTGGCAGTCTGAGTCGTAGTCGGCAAAGCCGCTGTTTTCCTCGGGAGCCAGGCTGCTCAGGTGCACCAGCAATGACATGCCGTTGATCTGTTGGCGCACCAGAGCGTCGCTGGGGCGGCCATTGACCGGCGAGTGACTGGCCCACTCTTTATCCCGTTCACTGATGGTGTGCAGGTTAACGCGATGCACCCGGAATCCGGTTTTCCGGCTGGCGTGTTTGAAGAAGCAGGCGCTCATCTGCTGGCGTTCCAGCTCAAACAGGGTGGCGGAGAAGAACAGCTTGTGGTTGTCATGGTGGTGCACAAAGCTGAACAGCAGTTGGTGGGCCAGTTCGCCAGGATGCTTCAGTTGTCTGGCCAGGCGCTCCTCGGTCAGGGCTGAACACAGCTGGCTGTGACCGCGTTCATCCAGCCAGTAGTTCAGGTGACTGCGGTTAGACTCGGTTTGCAGCGCCATGGAGGGTTGTAATTTGCCATTTTTCAGTGACATTGCAATTGGAACAGAGGCCAGCCTCGGCAGGTACTGGCGTTCATAGCCGCGACTTTTGGCCGTAGACAGCAGATGGTTGAGTTCGGGCCGGGTTCGCAATCGGCTGACGCTGAGAATTCGCTCAAAGGTCTGATCCAGATTGGGGGTGTTGTCCACCCGTCTCAGTCGTATCTGGGTATGGTCCTCGCCCGGCTGGGTGTCGATCACCCGGTAGCTGACGCCGTGCTTCAGTTCGGGCACGGTAAACTCACTGGCGATTTCGGTGAAGCTGACAATCACCGGCTGGGCCGGATCCAGCACCCAGGGACGCAGGGTTTTGATTTTGGCACCGCGAATGGACAGATCCTGGGTGCGGCCGGACATCGGCGCCCCGTTGGGTTGCCACAAGGTAATGGGCGACGAGAAGGTGTGACGGGTTTCCCTGCGACGAATGTAGTGTCCCATGGGCAGAAGATCCACGCGGGGAGGGCGGGTCGGCTGGTCGCTCTGGGATTCGTGGGAATCCTGGTTGCCGCTGTCGGGTTTGAGGGAATCCAGCAGGGCCTCATAAGCCCCGACGGTATAACGCCCTTCATACAGCTCAATCTGCTGCTGCAGAAACTGCTCCGCTTCTTCACTCAAGCGGTGGCTGACACCGCAGATCTCCACCTCCCGGGTCTCCGGGCCTGAGTGGCCGCTCAGATCAATTTTGCGCAGACAATCCTGATTCAACCGCCGCAGCTCCATGCGGACAAGAAAGCGATCTGAGCTGCTGAGGTGGGACGTCGCTTGATCCAGCAGGCTGTCAAAACTGGCGTCTTGCAGTAATGGAACGAGCTGATTTATAAGATCGTTATGGTCTTCCATGGGGACAAAATTCAACCTTCTGATCGCTAGAGTGTAACTCCTCAGGCGGTTGCCGTATATAATCCGATGCATAAGCGGCTGGTTGGCTCTCAGTTTTTTGCTGTCTGGGTGCAGTGGTAAGAGCAGAGACGGCCGGATTCCAGTCAGATCAACAGTTGATGAACACCGTTTGAGGGGCAGAATGGCAAAGGCTAAATCGGCTTACGTGTGTAACGATTGCGGGGCCGATCACCCGCGTTGGCAGGGGCAGTGTAACGCGTGCAGCGCCTGGAATACCCTGACGGAAGTGCGTCTGGGGGCGGCAAGCAAGGGGCGCAGCGATCGCTTCAGCGGCTATGCCGGCGATGCCGCTTCCGCCGGGGTGCAGTTACTCAATGAGATTAATTTGGAAGAGCTGCCCCGGTTTGGGAGCGGTTTCAGCGAGTTGGATCGGGTGCTTGGCGGCGGTATTGTCCCCGGTTCGGCCATTCTGATCGGCGGCAGCCCGGGGGCGGGTAAATCCACCCTGCTGCTGCAGACCATGTGTCGCCTGTCACAGAGCATGAATGCCCTCTATGTGACCGGTGAGGAGTCACTGCAGCAGGTAGCGATGAGGGCCAACCGGTTGGCACTGCCCACCGACAAGCTGAAGATGCTGTCGGAAACCTCGGTGGAGCAGATCTGCCACATCGCCGAAAAGGAGAAGCCGTCGATCATGGTGATCGACTCCATTCAGGTGATGCACATGGCCGACGTCCAGTCGGCACCGGGCAGCGTGGCCCAGGTGCGGGAAAGTGCCGCCTACCTGACCCGGTTTGCCAAGCAGAACAACGTGGCGATGTTCCTGGTGGGGCATGTGACCAAAGACGGCTCCCTGGCCGGGCCCAAGGTGCTTGAGCACTGCATTGACTGCTCGGTACTGCTCGATGGCGAGGGCGACTCCCGCTTCCGCACCATGCGCAGCCATAAAAACCGCTTTGGCGCCGTCAATGAGCTGGGGGTGTTTGCCATGACCGGCCAGGGCCTGAAAGAGGTGGCCAACCCGTCGGCGATCTTCCTGTCCCGAGGTGAGGAGCAGGCGCCCGGTTCGGTGGTGCTGGTGATCTGGGAGGGGACCCGGCCATTGCTGGTGGAACTGCAGGCACTGGTGGATCACAGCCAGTTAGGAAACCCCAGGCGCATTGCCGTTGGCTTGGAGCAGAACCGGTTGGCGATGCTGCTGGCGGTGTTGCATCGCCATGGTGGCCTGCAGATGTCCGACCAGGATGTGTTTGCCAATGTGGTTGGCGGCGTCAAGGTCACCGAAACCGGCGCCGATCTCAGCCTGTTGCTGGCGATGGTTTCCAGCTTTCGGGATCACGCCCTGCCCAGGGATCTGGTGGTGTTTGGCGAAGTGGGGTTGTCCGGTGAGATTCGTCCGGTACCCAACGGCGGTGAGCGTCTCAATGAAGCCGCCAAGCATGGTTTTACCCGGGCCATTGTGCCCAAGGGCAATGTGCCCAGACAGCCAGTGGCGGGCATGGAGGTGATAGGGGTGACCAAACTGGATCAGGCGCTGGAAGCGATTTAACGGCAAGCGGCCGACTCAGCCCGCCTCCGCCCTGTTCGAATGCTGAGGTGGTCGCTGTCGGCCGCCGGGGATCAGATCTCCATCCACAGCTCTTCCAGCTCCTTGTCAATGGAGGAGGGGCTGTGCAGTTCGATGAGCCGGCGCAGATGGATCAGGCTGTCGACATTGATGTTGTTCCATACCAGCCCCAGTGACTGGGCGTTGATACGCAGTATCTCCGCCTGCATCTTTATGGTGATGGTGTCGCTGAGAGGCACATGCACCGTCATGGGTTGATTCAGTGCCACAGTCATCCCTTCGGGTCTGGCCAGCAGGATGCCGTGCAGGCTGAGATCCAGCACCCGGGTTGACCACTGTCGCTGTCCCTGCCACAACAACGCCGGCCCCATAAATTGCACCCGAGTAAAGTGTCGCCGTTCTTCCATCGGTTTTGCGCTCCTGATGTTGATACTCTGAGTATAGGGTTAACCTCAGAGCTGGAACAGTAACCAGGCCCCGGAATCGCCGACCTGGTTGCCATTTGGGCAGGGCGTCAGGCGTACTCTTTGAGCACCGCCCGTCCCAGAGTCAGCCGCTGCATCTCTTCTGAACCACCGGATACGCGATCCACCCTCAGATCTCGCCAGAAGCGGCTGATGCGGTGCTCGCCAGTGATGGCCGAGCCGCCGAAGACTTGCATCGCCTCGTCCACCACTTCGAAGGCGGCTTTGGCGCAGTAGAGTTTGCACATGGCGGCGTCACCGGAGGTCATCATGCCGTTGTCTGCTTTCCAGGCGGTTTGATACAGCATGTTTTTCATGTTGTTCAGGTTAATGGCCATCTGGGCAAATTTGTCCTGAATCAGCTGGGTTCGGGCGATGGGCTGGCCAAATTGCACCCGATGATTGGCGTAGCGAGCGGCGTCTTCAAAGGCGCAGTAGGCGCTGCCGTAATTGGTGCAGGCGATCAGGAAGCGCTCCAGGTCGAACTCCTCTTTTACCCGCTCGAAGCCGTTGCCTTCGGTACCAAACAGGTCGCTCTCCTCCAGTTCCACCTGGTCAAACTCCACTTCGCAGCAACTGTCCATCTTCAGGCCCAGCTTAGGCAGCGGGGTCACGGTGATGCCAGGCTTGTTCATGTCGACAAAAAACTCCGAAAAAACCGGGGTCATTGAGGAGGCGTCTTTGGCCATCACCACCAGATAGGCGGCGCCAGCGGCACTGGTGATGTAGCATTTGGTGCCGTTGAGGTAGATTTTGCCGTTTTTACGCAGGTAGCTGGTTTGCAGGCTGCGCACGTCCGAGCCGGCTCCCGGCTCGGTAATGGCCGAGTTCCACATCTGCTTGCCGGTGCCTCTGAGTGCCAGAATCTTGTTGATCTGCTCTTCGGAGCCCTCACGCAGGAAGGTGGAGAAGCCGGCCATCTGATACAGCACATAGGTGGGGGCGCCCAGGCGGCCCAACTCTTCCCATATCACCGTCAGGGTCAGCAGGCCCGCATCAAAGCCATCGTGCTCTTCGGGCAGCAGCAGACTGTCCAGCCCCATGTTCGCCAACTCTTTGACGAAGCGCTCCGGGTAGGTGTTGCTGTCGTCACATTCGGCAAAATAGGGTTCCCAGTTTTCCCGCTCCATCAGGTTGCGTACCCCCTGGACAAACAGCTCTTGTTCGTGGGTCAGTCTGTAGTTCATAAGTCATTCACCGCTAGAAGCAATCGAGGGAAGCGAGGTGTCCATTCCTGGGGCTGTGCCGGAGAGTCACAGGCTTCCAAATTCAGGTGATCTCCTTGCATCGGCGTCCGGGTGCCGGTCTGAGACGGGTGTTGCGTATCGGCCTGTCTGGTTGAGGACGAAGCGGACGATGCCAGGGCCCGCCATCGTTGTGACGACGGGAGTGATCAAGTCAGACGAACAGCATAACACTTTCATCGCCTTGGCAGGTGAACCCAGGTTGGATTTCTGTTCGGCAGTGGGGGAGATTCATGTTACCGGGAGGGGCGCGAGCTGGAAAAACTTGTTTATTTAAAACAAGGGGATAAATAGGTGTTCTAGCTGTCAGAGAGGAGGAAGGGCCGCCATGGCGGCCCTTGGTAGCATCAGTCGATGCGCTTGTACTTGATGCGGTGCGGCTCCAGGGCGTCGGCGCCGTGGGTCTTCTTCATCCACTCGCGGTATTCGCTGTAGTTGCCTTCGTAGAAGTTGACCTGCCCCTCATCCCGGTAGTCGAGAATGTGGGTGGCGATGCGGTCAAGGAACCAACGGTCGTGAGAGATCACCATGGCACAGCCAGGGAACTCCAACAGGGCGTTTTCCAGTGCCCGCAGGGTTTCGATATCCAGATCGTTGGTGGGCTCATCCAGCAACAGCATGTTGCCGCCGGCCTGCAGCAGTTTGGCCAGGTGCAGACGGCCGCGCTCACCACCGGACAGCTCGCCGACTCGCTTCTGCTGGTCGGTGCCTTTAAAGTTAAAGCGGCTGACGTAGGCCCGGGACGGGATCTCAAAGCTACCGATCTTGAGGATGTCCTGACCACCGGACAACTCCTGGAACACGGTTTTGCTGTCGTCCATGGAGTCACGGAACTGATCCACCGAGGCGATCTTGACGGTGTCACCCAGTTCGATGCTGCCGCTGTCGGCGCTTTCGCTGCCGTTGAGCATGCGGAACAGGGTCGACTTACCGGCGCCGTTGGCACCGATGATGCCGACGATGGCGCCTTTGGGAACGGAGAACGACAGGTCGTTGATCAGTACCCGGCCGTCGTAGGACTTGGTCAGGTTGTTGACCTCCAGCACCTTGTCACCCAGACGCTCACCCGGCGGAATGAACAGCTCATTGGTTTCGTTACGGCGCTGGTAGTCGGTGTTGTTCAACTCTTCGAAGCGATTCAGACGGGCCTTGCTTTTGGCCTGACGGCCTTTGGGGTTTTGGCGTACCCACTCCAGCTCTTTCTGGATCGACTTCATGTGGGCCTTTTCCTGAGCGGCTTCCTGCTCCAGGCGAGCTTCTTTCTGTTCCAGCCAGGAGGAGTAGTTGCCTTCCCATGGAATCCCTTCGCCACGGTCCAGTTCCAGAATCCAGCCGGCGGCGTTATCGAGGAAGTAACGGTCGTGGGTAATGGCCACAACGGTACCCGGGTACTCTTCCAGGAAGCGTTCCAGCCAGGCAACGGATTCGGCGTCCAGGTGGTTGGTGGGTTCGTCAAGCAGCAGCATGTCCGGCTTTTCCAGCAACAGACGGGCCAGGGCCACACGACGGCGCTCACCACCGGACAGCACCTTAATTTTGGCGTCCCACTCCGGCAGGCGCATGGCGTCGGCGGCGCGCTCCAGGGCGTTGTCCAGGTTATGGCCGTCTTTGGCGTCGATCAGTGCTTCCAGCTCACCCTGCTCTTTGGCCAGAGCGTCAAAGTCGGCGTCTTCGGCGGCATAGGCATCGTACACCTCGTTGAGGCGGGCGATGGCGCCGGCCACGTCGCTGACCGCTTCCATGACCACTTCGCGCACGGTCTTGTCCAGATCCATCTGCGGTTCCTGGGGCAGGTAGCCGACATTGATGCCGGGCATCGGCCGGGCTTCCCCTTCAAATTCGGTGTCGACGCCGGCCATGATCCGCAGCAAAGTGGATTTACCGGCACCGTTCAGACCCAGTACGCCGATCTTGGCGCCGGGAAAGAAAGAGAGGGAGATGTCTTTCAGGATGTGGCGCTTAGGTGGAACCACCTTACCCACTCTGAGCATGGAATAGATGAACTGTGCCATGGAGTTTCCTATATAAAAAATCAATCAGTGCCAGGCTGGCCTGCCCCGGTGATTGAGTCCGGAGTCCGGCAGCGTGCTGGCGAGCGTCATTGGGATGGCGCCTATGATACTGGGTCGTGCGCCGGAATCCAGTAGCAGAGCACGGATTCCGGCGACAAGGGGGGGGATCAGCGGGATTGTGCCCAGCCGGTGGCTTTGACCTCTTTGACAAAGGAGACAATTCCCAGGGTGACTACCCCCATGATGGGCAACCCCGAAACGATGGTGGCGGTCTGTAACACCTCCAGTGGACCATTGACCACCATAATGCCCAGTGGCAGTAAACTCAGAACAAAGGCCCAGAACAGGCGATTCCAGCGGGCCGGCTCCTGATCCGGGGTCAGGTGGGCGGTGGTGGTCGCGGACAGGGCGTAGCTGACGGCATCGTAAGTGGTGGCCAGAAAGATGCCACACACCAGCGAGAAGGTGCCAATGAACAGCGGCGTCAATGGCAGGTACTCGGCCATCCGCACGATCACCTCGCCCCCTTTGAACTGGGTGACCAGGGTGGCGACGTCCAGCTGGCCGGACAGCTGCAGTTGCAGACCAAAGTTACCGAAGATGATGTAGAAGGCGGCACAGCCGCTGGAAGCGGCCACCAGAGTCACCAAAATGGTGGCTTTGACGGTGCGTCCCCGGGAAATCTTGGCAATGAAAATCGACATAAAGGGCGCAAACGACGCCCACCAGGCCCAATAGAATACGGTCCAGTTGGAGATCAGGCCGCAGTTTTCAATGGGGTCCATATTGGTGGCCATGGCGACGAAGTTCGACAGCACCCGCCCCAGAGTACTGACTCCCATCTCCATGGTGAACACAGTCGGCCCGGTCAGCAACACAAACGCCAGCAGCGCCACCGACAGCACCACATTGATGTCTGACATGGCGCGCAGGCCGCGCTTGATGCCAAAAAAGGCGCTCATCCCAAATACGGCGGTGACCAGGAACAGCACCAGTACCTCCAATTGCAGACCATTGGGAACGCCGGTCAGGGCACTGATCCCGGCGGCAATCACCGGGGCGCCCAGGCTTAATGAGGTGGCCGCGCCGCCGATGAGGCCAATCATAAACAGAATGTCGATCACCTTGCCGGTGGCGCCGTTGACCCGATCTCCAAGCAAAAAGTGGCAGCATTGGGAGATGTTCAGCACCGGTGTCTTCTTCACGTGAAAGGAGTAGGCGATGGGAATCGCCAGGGTGGCGTACATGGCCCAGGCGATGGGACCCCAGTGAAACATGGCGTAGGCCGAGGCCCACTCTTTGGCCTGAGCACTGCCGACTTCGGTGCCGTTGATGCCCAGGTTGGACAGATGGGCCCAGTCCAGCATGCTGCCGTACATGATGCCGGAGCCGACACCGGCGCACACCAGCATCGCCACCCAGCTGTAGTCGGAGTATTCGGGAGTGCTGCCCAATACCTTGTTGCCATGGGGGCCGAAAGCCAGCCACAGGCACCACAGGAAGGCGCCGATCCCGGCCATGATGTACAGCCAGCCCAGCTCCTGAGTGATGAACTGGAACAGCGAGAAGATCAGGGTCTTTGAGCTATCCGGATAGAGCAGCATCGGCAGGGTTCCCAGCAATACCAGAATAAAGGCGCCAAAAAACTTGAAGGTGTCGATATTCGGCAATAGGGATGACGCACCAAAGCCGAGGCGTGCCTCCGTGGACGGAATAGTACTCACTGCTGCTCTCCAAAGCGGGTTAGGGGGACAATGTGCCCGGTCGGGCAGGGCTGTGTGTTGACAGTCATGTTTAGAGCGTTCACCTCAGAGTCCGGCCATTGGCTCAGGGGCGGTTGCTGAGGTTGCTGGTTTGGGATGGCACTGTGGTGCTGGCGGCCGAGTCTACCGTTCATTACAGTTGCCAGATGTTGATGCGCTAATGGGGACACTATTACAAACCATCACTACTCGCCTGTCAGTTAATATTGAGATTGTTTTGTTCGGAGTGAATTTTAATTCGGACATTACCTGTCTGTGATTAATAAAAAAACACTTTGGGTCACGTTTTTTGTTTGGTAATTTTATTTTTATTTGTTGGGGGTATTTGTGCTCTTTGTTTATTTAATGTTTTTGAAGCGAGCGAGGCCTGTCCGGTCAGTGAATCCGGCAGGCCTTTTATATATTATTTTTGTTATAAATAAAGGAGGGTAGTTATTTACCCTAATCACTTTATTTATGAAATGTACTTATTGTATTCAGAGGCATAAATGCACCTTATCCAAATTTTGCCGAGCTGGTTTCAGTCAGAGCCAACCCCCGAGTTTCCGGTGCCATGGTAACTGAGATAAAGAAGCCGACAAGGGACACCACCGCCCCCATTAGCATGGTCATGGACACCCCATACTTGGCCATAAACAGTGGCAGGGCATAGGTGGACAGAATGGTACCGATACGACTGAAGGCCATGACCGCTCCTACGGCGGAGGCGCGAATCTCGGTAGGGAACAGTTCGTTGGGGTACAGCCACTGCAGAATTCCCGGCCCGCCGGAGAAAAAGGCATACAGGCCAAAGGCGGCAATCACCAGGCCGATACCGGGGTTGGGGACGATACCCAACACCGCCAGGGCGGCGGTCATGATGGCGAAACTGCCAATCAGCAGCGGCCGCCGGCCGATGGAGTTGAGCCAATACATGGCGGGAACGCAGCCGGCAATAAAGAAGACACTGATCAGAATGTTCCCTAGAGCCGCGTCCTTGCCATCATGAAGTCCGAGTAGGCCGATAATTTGCGGCCCAAAGGTATAGATGGCAAACATGGGAATGATTTGGCAGCTCCAGATGGTGCCGGTAAATATCACCATTCTGAGGTTTCGTTTTTCAAAAATATCCCGGTATCGTGTGGGCTTTTTCTCCTCTACATCCAGGGCGATCTCTTTGCCGAAGTAGGTGGCCATCACCTGTTTACACTCTTCGATTCGCCCTTTTTGCATCAGCCAGCGGGGAGACTCCGGCAGGTGAAAACGACCCAGAAGAATGACCAGGCAGGGAATGACCCCACTGCCCAGCATCCAGCGCCAGCCATCTTCAAGGTCGTAGAGCATATAGCCGACGGCGTTGGCGCAGGTGGCGCCGACGTACCACATCAGGGCGATGAACCCCATGGTGAACGCCCGGTGTTTGGTCGGAGAAAATTCGGCCACCATGGAGGTGGCGATGGGGTAATCGGCACCAATGACCACGCCGATGAGAAAACGCATGATCACCAGTTCCATGGGAGAGGAAACAAAGATGGTGGCGATGGACAAGGCGCCGATGGCGATGATGTCGATCAGAAACATCAGTTTGCGCCCGAACAGATCGGCGATGTAACCGAACAGGGCGGTACCGACGAACAATCCCACCAGAGTCGACGCGCCCACCAGCCCAATCCAGTTGGAGTCCAGTTGCATCTGCGGAATCAATTGTTCCAGGGCGATGCCGATAATGACCAGAATATAACCGTCCAGGAAGGGACCACCACTGCCCCATAGCATGATCTTTCTGTGGAGTGGAGTAAACTCCATGTCATCGAAACTTTTCGCATTTTTCATTATGTGCCCTCAAATTCTGCACAGAAAGACGGTGGGGTTTACTGTCCCTAAAATGTGGTGATAATTAGCTCTTCCATTGCCATGTCGCCTAAAAGTTGACCGTGTTGCTCCGGTATCAACTCAATCCAGTAGAGGTTACCAAAATGCACCCTTGCTGACCGTGTATGATCTAACAAATACTGAATTTAATGTCTCTCTTAGTGCCTGTTTTATACTACGGATTACAATTTCTTGCTGCTTAATTTAGTGGCGAATGAGTGTGGTTCAGTTTGTCGGTGGTCTATTTTGTTTTATTCACCGTTAACGGCCATCATATTTAGTGACCGTTCACACACAAAATAAGAGAGGCAAATCTCTTTGCCTCTCTGTGTCGTTAGCCGTAGCGGTACTCGATGCCGAATGTGCCGCGCGGGTATTCCCATTTTTCCAAAATGGTGTCACCACACAGGAACTTACAGGTACCACACTCCAGACAGCCGGCAGCGTCGAAGCGGGGGGTGCCGTCGTCGGCCAGTTTGTACAGGCCTGCCGGACAGGCGTTCACCAGTTTCTTGAATTCGTTCATGTCGGGGTTGTCTTTCAGGACAATGTGTGGGTGCCCTTCATCCACATAGAACTTGTTCACACCCAGCTTGACGTCGACGTTCACTGAACTGCTCATAGTGCCGTGACTCCTTTGAATCCGTCTTTAATCAAATTGAGGTAACCCACCTCTTTGCAGTGCTTCATCAGCATCTTCCGAATCGGCGGCGTGTCGCTGCCGTCGACGGTGAACATCTCCTGCATGATGTCGGCGACCATCTTGGGGTACTGGTTAAAGATGCGTGGGTTTTCCATAAAGGCGGGCAGCTTCTGATACAGCTTCAGATCTTTCATGACAAAGCTGTCTTCCAGTAACGTCTGGTAACTGCTCAGGCCAGTTGCAGAGAAATCGCTGTTTTCGCGAGCGGTCAAAATGGCTTGAGCGGCCGCTTCCCCGGAAGCGATGGCCAAGTCCATGCCACGTACGGTGTAGCCAACGTTGAGACAGAAACCGGCAGCGTCACCCACAATCAATACGCCGTCATCCACCAGCTTCGGCACCATCTGCAGGCCGGCTTCGGGAACCACGTGACCGGAGTATTCGATCATCTTGCCGCCTTCGATCAGCGGTTTTACTGCCGGGTGGTTTTTGAAATCTTCCAGCATCTGTGGCACGGTTTTGCTGGAGGCACCGATGTCATGGAGACCGCACACCACACCGAGAGAGACGGTAGTTTTGTTGGTGTACAGGAATCCGCCGCCCATCAGGCCATTGGAGGGCGAACCGGCAAACAGCCAGGCGGCGCCTTCGTCACCACTGACATTGAAGCGATCCTGAATCTGAGCTTCGCTCAGTTCAATCAGCTCTTTGGCGCCGACGGCCATGGCGCTGGCTTTCACCTTGGAGACCATACCGAGTTGCTCGCCCAGCACCGGGTTGACCCCTTCGGCCAGAATGACGGCTTTGGCGGTGAGTTCGTCGCCATCGGCTTCCACGCCCAGCACCTTGCCATTCTCGGTCAGAATCTTATCGACGCGAATGCCGCTGATGAATTGAGCTCCGGCCTCTTCGGCTTTGGCCATCAGCCACTGGTCAAACTCGCCTCGCAGGACGGTGTAGGATTCCTGCAGTGCGTTTTGATCGCGGCCATTGTGGTAGTCCAGGGTGACGGCGCTGTCGTCGGTCAGGAAGGTGACTTTCTCCTTGGTGACCTTACGTTCGATGGGCGCTTCGCTGGCAAAGCCAGGAATGACCCGCTCCAGGCTGTGGCCATAAAGGCGGCCGCCGGTCATGTTTTTTGAGCCGGCGTAGTTGCCCCGCTCGATGACCAGGACGTCGGCTCCACCCTTGGCCAGAACGTAGGCGGCGATGCAACCGGCTACCCCCGCTCCGACGATGATGGTGTCAAAGGCTTCTTCAGACATAATAGTGTTACTCTTTCAGGTTGAGTCGTCCGTGGCCCATCCTTGGGCCAAAATGTTGACAATGAACAATTTTTACGCGTTAAGAGACTCGATCAATGCGGGGATCACCTTGCCGGCGTCGCCTACCAGGCCGTAATCGGCGTACTGGAAAATCGGTGCATTCTTGTCTTTGTTGATGGCCACAATGGTCTGGGCACTGTTGACGCCCACCATGTGCTGAATCTGACCAGAGATGCCCACGGCAAAGTACAGTTCTGGCTTAAGCATGATGCCGGAGACGCCGATGTAGCGTTCGCGCTCCATCCATTTTTCAGTTTCGGCGATGGGACGGCTGCAGCCCATTTCAGCGCCCAACAGGGAAGCCAGTTCTTGCGCTTTTTTCAGGTTGTCCTGAGAGACGATGCCACTGCCGATGCCGATGACCCGCTTGGCTTTGCCCAGATCCACGCCTTGTCCCGCTTTTTGGCGGCGCTCGACGCAGGTGATGCTGTGTTTCGGGGCGACAAAGTCCAGAGAGACGGTCTCGCCAGTGGCGCCGGTGGCCGCGGCAGGTTCAAAGACGCCGTTTGCCAGGGTGACGATGGCAGTCTGTGAACACAGGGTTTCTTCGCCCAGTGCCAGGCCGCCATAAACCATGTGCTTGGCCTTGACCTTTGCGTCGGCAATCTCCAGTTCGCTGGCGTCGTTAAACACACCGGCCTGCAGGCGTGCGCCCAGTTTGGCAGCGATGGCCTTACCACGGCGGGTTGCGCCGATCAGGATCAGTTCTGGGCGGCCATGGGCGTCGGCTGCGTGGATCATGGTGTCTACGTAGTCTTCGACGATGCGGGTGTCGGGCTTCTCTCCCAGATGGAACACCTGGTGGGCGCCCAGGCTGTGAGCCATGGCGACATCGGCATCGGTGCCCAGCACCAGGGCACTGACCTTGTCACCCAGTTGTAAGCCGCCAGTGATCACTTCCGGCAGGCGTGAGTCCACGTCGCTGAAGACCCATACATTTGGCAGTTTGCTCATTCTTAATTCCTCTCAATTAGTTGGCGGCTTTACGCAGTAGCTCGGTGAATTCGGCGATTTGATCGTCGCCGTCGCCTTCAATGATGTGGCGCTGACGCTGTTGTTGTTCCGGCGCCTTGATGGAGACCAGTTCAGCCACTGCCGGCTGGCTCTCCAGAGCCAGATCCGCCAGGCTCAGAGTGGTGGTGGGCTTTTTGGCCGCCCCAAGAATCGCCTTCATGGACGGAATTTGAGGCTCGTTAATGTCGGCGGAGACCGAGACTACGGCGGGCAGTGCAATCTCCAGTACCTCGACTTCGTCATCCAGCTCTCGCTCGACCCGCAGGATGCCGGCGTCGCTGGAAAGAATCTTGCTAACACCGTTGATGGTGGGCAGGCCCAATTTTTCGCCCAGCAGCAAGCCCACTTGTTGGGCATACAGGTCGCCAGAGCCGTCACCGCAAAGAATCAGATCAAACTCTGACTTGGCTGCGGCAGCCGCCAATACGTGCGCGGTCTGATGGGGCAGTGATTGTTGCAGGCTGTCGTCGACCACAATGGTCAGGGCATCCGGGCCACGGGACAGAATGTCCTTACGCGCCTTTGGGTTCTCCAGGGCTTTGCCACCCATGCTCAGGGCGGTGATGTGTCCTTCACCGGCTGCGGCTTTCAGTTGTACCGCTGCTTCTACCGCGCTGAGATCAAATTGGCTGATTTTCAGGGAGGCTTTGCTGGTATCGATGGCGCCGTCGGAGGTTACGGCGATGTCCTGCTCTTCAGGAACCAGCTTGTAACACGCAATAATTTTCATTGTCTCTCCAGTGTGATTCTCGCAATGTTTGAGGCTAGCCGGGTTCAATTCAGTGAACGCCTGGCGTTATTTCCTTAGGTGTGTGACCCGAAATTCATAGCGAGGACAGCGGTGGTAAATGCGCCATGTCTCGAATGTTGTTCGTGAGCCTCACTGTATAAACAAGCAAACTTAAAAAGCGGTGAAAAGAAAACTTACTGCCATTTTTGATTGGAGTAAAAATATTCGTTTTCAGCATTTTTGTGTGCTGCCGTTTCCTGTTTTTAATTAATAACGCCGTACCCGATTTGAGAGCAATCGAAACCGCCGTTCGAACGGTGCAAATGTTATCTGTGTCACAAAAAATACCGTTCAGGTCATTTTGTGGTGAGTGTTTTTTGCTCTAAAAATAAATATCGGCCATCAAAGTGTGATTTGCTTCAAAAATTGCCCGTATTGACCTTACTCGCTAAAGGGGAAGTGTGACCTGGGGCTGTTTTTTCCTGAAATCCGATATGCATAATGCAACCAACCTAAAATGGAGGTGATTTGGATGAATAAGAAAATAATGTCTTTGCCCATTGCTTTATTACTGGTTAGTCAATCAGTTTCAGCAGTTGAGGTAGCGGGTAATGTTCGAGTTAATTACAATTGGAAGGATTATAGCGAGACGTCAAAAGCCACATCCGGTGACTTTGACTTCAATATGTTTGCTATCAAACTTTCCGAAAACTTCGATGATTACGGGGTGACAGCCGAGTATCGCTTTACCGACTCCTACGACTACCTGAAGTACGCCTACGCCTACTGGAACGCCAGTGAAGACCTGACCTTCAAACTGGGTGTGGTTGATAAGGCGTTCGGCAACAAGAACTTCGCATCTCATAACTGGTGGTACAGCTTGAACTACTACCTCGGCTTTGAGGATGACTGGGGTGTGGGTGCCAACCTGAGCTACGTAAAAGGGCCGTGGGAAACCGAGTTTTCTTTCCACCAGGGCGCAACTTACGGTGGCAGTGACTATCGGAACTACGCCGGTACTGTAGGGTCGGGCACCATTGGTGATAACACCTACAACAACGAAGAGCGCAATACTTTCGACCTGCGTCAGTCTTACCGTCTCAGCGGTGAAGGCTATGAGTTGCTGTTGGGCGCATCGCTGGAGTACGGTCAACTGTACAACAGTGTTGAGAATGAGTCCGGCGACACCCTGACCTGGGCCGCACACGGTGATTTCAGCTACGGTGACTGGGGTCTGCAACTGCAGTATCTGGACTACAGCTTCGATCAATATGATGACGGCAGTGTCGACACCAATAAAATTGGCATCGGTGCTGTGACTGGCTTCTATGAAGTAGCCAGCGAAGGCAAAATCCTGACTGCGAATATCGCCAAGAAGTTCCCAATGAGCTGGGGCACAATCACCGTTTATAACGACTACAGTGTATTGCAGCCGGATCAAGCTGGCTTCGATGACTCAATCCTGAACTCTACCGGTTTCTCAGTTTCCTATAAGAGCTTCTTTGTTTATGTAGACTATTACAACGCGAAGAACACTCTGTGGCTGGGCGGCAATAGTCTGGGCCTGGAGCAGAGCAGCGATGATTGGAATGGTCGCTTTAATATAAATCTTCAGTATTATTTCTGATAAGTGAGATCCAGTACAAATTTTACTTTTTAGATAGTTATTGTTTAGATAGTTTTAATTTAGAACTCTCTGTTAGCTAAATTATAAATTTAAGTAATATTGTCAATATCAATATCGATATTGTCACGGAGACCTTTTTGCCTGGTGAAAAGGTCAATCAAATAAAATAAATCAAACTTGTTGCCTCAGAATATAAGAGGCAATTGGAATGGAGATTTTAGGATGGACAGTGTACAAGCTGTAAAGGGCACACAGCCGAAAAAGGTGGGAATTGAACCAACCATATTCTTCCCATCTCTGCTGATTGTGATTTTGCTCTCCTATTTTACTGTGCGGGATCTCGATGCGGCTAACCAAGCCATCAGTTCCGTGTTCCACTATCTGACTCACTCCTGGGGGTGGGCGTTTGAGTGGTATATGATCGCCCTGGCCATCGGTTGGGCCTGGCTGGTGTGGGGTCCCTACGCCAATAACCGCCTCGGTCAGGAAAAGCCGGAATTCAGTACCGGCAGCTGGATCTTCCTGATGTTTGCCTCCTGTACCTCTGCGGCGGTACTGTACTGGGGCTCTCTGGAAGCTTACTACTACCTGACCTACCCTCCTTTTGAGCTGGAATCCATGTCGGTTCAGGCCAAAGAACTGGGTGTGGCCTACAGCTTGTTCCACTGGGGTCCTCTGCCTTGGATGGGATATGGCTTCTTTACCGTTGCCCTGGGTTACTTCCTGTTCGTGAAGAAGATGGATGTGGTTCGCCCCAGTGGCACCCTGGAGCCGGTTCTGGGCAAGCATCACAAGGGCATTCTGGGTTCCATCATCGACAACGTCTATGTGGTTGCGTTGATTCTGGCCATGGGCACCAGCCTGGGGCTGGCGACGCCTCTGGTGACCGAGTGTATCCAATGGCTGTTTGGCATTCCTCGTACCATTGAAGTCGATACCTTCGTTATCTCCGTGTGGATCATCTTTAACGCCGTTTGTGTGGCGTTCGGTCTGACCAAGGGCATCAAGGTTGCCAGTGACCTGCGCAGCTACCTGAGCATCATCATGCTGGTGTGGGTACTGCTCATCGGCGCCACCAGCTTCACCGTAAACTACTTCACCGAGTCCGTTGGGGTGATGCTTGCTTACCTGCCACGCATGCTGTTCTACACCAGCTCCATCAGTGAAGGCAGCTGGCCACAAGACTGGACCGTATTCTACTGGGCCTGGTGGGTGGTGTATGGCATCCAGATGTGCATCTTCCTGGCCAAGATCTCCCGTGGCCGTACCGTGCGCCAGCTGTGTCTGACCATGGTGGGTGGCCTGACTGCTTCTACCTGGTTCCTGTGGACCATTCTGGGCAGCAACACCGTCAACCTGATGCACAACAACCTCATCAATATGGGACAGCTTATCCAGGAGCATGGTGCACCGCGTGCCATCATCGAAACCTGGGCCGCCCTGCCCATGAGCACCATCACCATGTGGGGCTTCTTCATCCTGTGTTTCCTGGCGACCGTGACCCTGATCAACGCCTGTTCTTACACCCTGGCCATGTCCACCTGTAAGGGTGTGGATGCAGACAACGAACCACCGGTGTGGATTCGTGTGGGTTGGTCCGTTCTGGTGGGCGTTATCGGTATCGTGCTGCTGTCTCTGGGTGGCCTGAAGCCGCTGCAGACTGCGATTATCGCCGGGGGCGCACCGCTGGTGATTGTTAACATTCTGGTGATTATGTCCTTCCTCAAGGACGCCAAGAAGAACAAGTGGTCGAACTAAATTCCATTTGGGTGACGACCTACGTCGCGAATAGAGAAGTAACTAGAAGGTATTGATTATGGATTACAGATTAACCGACGAACAGGAACTGTTTGTTAAAGGCGTTCGTGACCTGATGGAGCGTGAAAACTGGGAAGCGTACTTTGCCGAGTGCGATGAGACCAGCACCTACCCTGAGCGTTTCGTTAAGGAACTGGCTGAGATGGGCATCGATAGCCTGTTGCTGCCAGAAGAGCATGATGGCTTTGACGCCGGCCTGACCACCCTGGCGGTGATCTGGGAAGAGCTGGGCCGTTTGGGTGCTCCGACCTACGTGCTGTATCAACTGGCGGGCTTCACCACCGTGCTGCGCGAAGGCACCGACGAGCAGATCGACAAGATCATGGCACTGCGCGGTACCGGTAAGCAGATGTGGAACTCGGCCATTACCGAACCTGGCGCCGGATCCGATGTGGGCAGCCTGACCACCAACTACCTGCGTAAAGACGGCAAGATCTACCTGAACGGCAGCAAGTGCTTTATCACCAGTGCCGCCGGTACCCCTTATCTGGTGGTTATGGCTCGCGATGCCGCGTCTGAAACGCCGGTGTTCTCCGAGTTCTTTATCGACATGACCAAGCCGGGTATCAAGCTGAGCAAGCTGCCTAAGCTGGGCCTGAAGATGGACAGCTGCTGCGAAGTGCAGTTCATCGATGTCGAGTTGGAGGAGAAGGACTTCTTCGGTCGTGAAGGCAACGGCTTCCAGCGGGTAAAAGAAGAGTTCGACATGGAGCGCTTCCTGGTGGCTTGCACCAACTACGGTACCGCTTACTGCGCCTTTGAGGATGCGGCTAAATACGCCAACCAGCGTGTTCAGTTTGGCGAGGCCATTGGTCGTACCCAGCTGATTCAGGAAAAGTTTGCTCACATGGCCATCAAGCTGAGCAACATGAAGAACATGATCTATCACGTGGCCTGGAAAGCCGACAACGGCATGATGACCTCCGGTGATGCGGCGATGTGCAAGTTCTACTGCGCCAATGCAGCCTTTGAAGTCGTGGATTCCGCCATGCAGGTACTGGGTGGCTACGCCATCGCTGGTGAGCATCGCATCAGCCGCTTCTGGCGTGATCTGCGAGTGGATCGTGTCTCGGGTGGTTCCGATGAGATGCAGATCCTGACTCTGGGGCGTGCGGTTCTGAAAGAGTACCGCTAATCCCCGCAATGCAGCCAGGCGTCGCGATTGCGCCGTCCTGGCTGCCATTTTGAGACACATTACGTAAGGACATCACCATGTCACAGACATTAGCCACACCGAAATTTGGTCCCCTTTCCGGGGTTCGGGTTGTGTTTTCCGGTATCGAGATTGCCGGTCCATTCGCAGGCCAGATGCTGGCGGAGTGGGGCGCCGAAGTAATCTGGATTGAGAACGTTGCCTACGCCGACACCATTCGAGTGCAGCCTAACTACCCTCAGCTGTCACGACGCAACCTGCATGCCTTGTCTTTGAACATCTTCAAAGACGAAGGCCGCGATGCGTTCCTGAAGCTGATGGAAACCACCGACATCTTCATCGAAGCCAGTAAAGGGCCGGCATTTGCCCGCCGCGGCATTACCGATGAGCTGCTGTGGGAACGCAACCCTAAGCTGGTGGTGGCGCACCTGTCCGGGTTTGGCCAGTTCGGTACCGACGAATACACCAATCTGGCGGCATACAACACCATTGCCCAGGCGTTCAGCGGCTATCTGATGCAGAACGGCGATGTGGACCAGCCGATGTCGGCGTTCCCTTATACCGCCGATTACTTCTCCGGCATGACCGTCACCACCGCTGCTCTGGCGGCCTTCCATAAGGCCAAGGAAACCGGCGTTGGTGAGAGCATCGATGTGGCCATGTATGAGGTGATGTTGCGCATGGGCCAGTACTTCATGATGGATTACTTCAACGGTGGCCAGATGGCGCCTCGCCAGTACAAGGGCCGTGACCCTTACTACGCCGGCTGCGGTCTGTACAAGTGTGAAGATGGTTACATCGTGATGGAGATGGTCGGGGCCAACCAGATCGAAGAGTTGTTCAAGGACATCGGCCTGGGCCACCTGCTGGGGACCGAAGCCGTTCCGGAAGGCACTCAGCTGATTCATCGCATCGAATGCCCCCATGGTCAGGAGATTGAAGATGCGCTGGATCGTTACATCAATGCCCGCTCTGTGGCCGAGGTGCGCAAGCGCTTTGCTGAACTGAAGATCGCCTGTGCCAAGGTGCTGAGCGCCGAAGACCTGGAGTCCAACCCGCAGTACATTGCCCGCGAGTCCATTACCGAATGGGACACCATCGACGGCAAACGCTGCAAGGGCCCCAATGTGATGCCCAAGTTTAAAAACAACCCGGGTCAGATCTGGCGCGGCATGCCGGATCACGGCATGGACACCGCCGCCATTCTGCGTGACATCGGCTACAGCGATGAAGCGATCACAGAATTGGCAGACAAGGGTCTGGCCAAGGTTGACAAGGCTCCTGAGGCGTAAAACACCGTCAGCAGATCACGTGTCCGGAGGGTGGAGAGTGACAAGCTGAACTCCGGTCATTAGGGTTTCAAAATCCACACAGATGGTTGATGTTGTAAGGTAACAAATGGACATTATTAGCGGACATAACTTGCGTCAGACCTGGGACGACCTGGCTGAATTGCATGGCGACAAAACGGCGTTGATTTTTGAAGATGCGTCCGGAAATGCCACTCAGTACTCCTACGCCGGACTCAATGGCGAGATCAATCGGGCCGCCAACCTGTTTACGGCCCTGGGAGTGGTGAAAGGCGAGCGTGTCGCCCTGCATCTGAACAACAGCGTGGAGTTCATCCTGTGCTGGTTTGGACTGGCGAAAATTGGCGCGGTTATGGTGCCCGTTAATACCCATTGGCTGCTGGATGAATGCGCCTACCTGGCTGAAAAGTGCGGCATTCGACGAGTGGTGACCACCACCGAGTTTTTGCCTATCTACAGTCAGATTCGAGCCGGCGCACAGACCGACCTCGAGCAGATTCTGGTCACTGATCTTAAAGACGGTGGAGTCGTGGAGGGGGTGGGAGATTTTGCTCAGTTGCTGAGTCAGTACTCCACCCGTTTCGTGGCCGAGTCTGAGATTGGTTGGGATGACACCGCCGAGATTCTGTTTACTTCCGGCACCACCTCCCGCCCCAAAGGGGTGGTGATCACTCACTACAACTTACGTTTTGCCGGCTATTACAGTGCCTGGCAGGCGGCTCTGCGCAGCGATGATGTCTACATGACGGCGATGCCGGTGTACCACATCGATTGCCAGTGCACAGCAGCCATGGCGGCGTTTTCCGCCGGAGCGACCTTCGTATTGCTGGAGAAATTCAGTGCCCGTAACTTCTGGAGCCAGGTATGCAAATACCAGGCGACGGTGACCGAGTGCATCCCGCTGATGATGCGTACCATGATGATGCAGCCGCAGCAGCCTTGGGAGCGAAACCATCGTCTGCGGGAGGTGATGTTCTACCTGAGCATGCCCGACCAGGAGAAAGATGCCTTTATTGATCGATTCAATGTGCGTCTTCTGACCTCCTGGGGCATGACCGAAACCATTGTCGGCATCATCGGCGATCGTCCCGGAGACAAGCGTCGCTGGCCGTCCATTGGGCGTACCGGCTTTGGCTATGAAGCTCGAATTGTCTCTCCGGAAGGCCAGGAGTTGGCCGCCGGTGAGATTGGCGAGATTCAGGTCAAGGGCATACCGGGACGGACCATCTTCAAGGAGTACTATCAGGCACCGGAGGCCACCGCCAAAGCGATAGGGCCGGATGGCTGGCTCAGAACCGGCGATTCCGGCTATGTGGACGAGGAAGGGTTTTTCTACTTTGTCGATCGCAGTTGCAACATGGTGAAGCGGGGCGGAGAAAATATCTCCTGCATGGAGATTGAAAACATCATCACCGATCATCCAAAGGTAATTGAAGCAGCCGTTATTGGCGTTAAGGACTCGATTCGTGATGAGGCCATTAAAGCTTTTGTGGTGTTGAGACCCGATGCAGATATTAATGAGCAGGACATTATTAACTATTGCTCAGAAAAGATGGCCAAATTTAAAGTGCCCTCTTTTGTTGAGCTGTTGCCGAGTTTGCCAAGAACGTGCACCGGCAAAGTTAGAAAGAATCTCCTGTGTGAAAAAGAGTAGTTTTTAATTTAGTGGATGGAGTCATTAGTTGACTCTTAATGGAGTAAGAACATGAGTGAATCATTGCACGTAACTCGAAATGGCGGCGTTTTGGAAATCACCCTGGATCGGCCTAAAGCCAATGCCATCGATGCCAAAACCAGCTTTGAAATGGGCGAAGTTTTTCTGGCATTCCGTGATGATCCTGAGCTTCGGGTTGCCATCATTACCGGTGCGGGCGAGCGTTTCTTCTCGGCAGGCTGGGATCTGAAAGCGGCCGCCGAAGGCGAAGCGCCGGATGCGGATTTTGGTCCTGGTGGTTTCGCCGGTCTGACCGAGCTGTTTGACCTGGACAAGCCGGTCATTGCCGCCGTCAATGGTTACGCCTTCGGTGGTGGTTTTGAACTGGCGCTGGCGGCCGACATGATTGTTTGTGCCGATAACGCCAGCTTTGCTCTGCCTGAAGCCAAACTGGGCATCGTACCAGACAGCGGCGGCATGCTGCGTCTGCCGAAGCTGGTGCCACCGGCCATTGTTAACGAGATGATGATGACCGGTCGCCGTATGGACGCGGAAGAAGCGCTGCGCTGGGGCATCGTCAACCGCGTGGTCAGCAATGCCGAACTGATGGAATCTGCCCGTGAACTGGCAGCGCAAATCGCTCAGAGTGCCCCTCTGGCCGTGGCGGCGTTGAAAGAGGTGGTTCGTACCACCAGTGAAATGACCATCGAAGAGGGTTACCGCTTCACCCGCAGCGGTGCGCTGAAGCACTACCCGTCGGTTCTGCACTCTGAAGATGCGCTGGAAGGACCTGCGGCGTTTGCCGAGAAGCGCGATCCGGTCTGGGCGGGTAAGTAACGCCCCTGGATACCCGTGGTGGCAATCGGTGCAGCTAAGGCGCCGGTTGCCACTGCTGACCCGCTGTCTGGTGGAGGGTGGCGGAGACGTTCGATAGAGGGAGTTTCGAAATGGCGTTAAAGCTGGAGATGCAAGGCCAGACCTACGGGCCTTTTATTAATGAGTACACGGTCAGGGATCTAATGCTGTTGGGGCTGGGATGCGGTGCCGGCAGTGATGGTAAGACCGACCTTGAATATGTGTATGAGCAAGATCTGAAGGTGTTGCCCACGTTCTGTGCCATGCCGATTGTGGACAGTGAAGTCACCAAAACCATCGACTTTGGTTTTGAGTGGGGCGGCTCCCTGCATTGGGGCTTTGATTTTCGAGTCCACCGGCCTCTGACTCCGGAGCTGGTGACCGGCAAGCTCAGTACCACCGTGTTGCTGAAAGGGCTATACGACCGGGGTGAGGGACGAGGCTGCCTGGCGCAGCACATCGGAGAAACTCGCAACCAGGAGGGCACCCTGCTGTTCACCAACGAAAGTTGGGATTGCTGTCTGTATGACGGTGGCTTTGGTGGGCCGAAAGCCCCCCGCGATATCGTTGAGATTCCACAGCGACAGCCGGATTTTGAGGTGGTAGAACAGGTACCACTGAATCAGGCCCTGGTGTATCGCCTCAGCGGCGACTATCACCCACAGCACGTGGATTGGACCTACGCGCAGAAGTTTGGTCATCCCAAGCCGAATCTGCACGGGGTGAGCACCACCGGGGTCGCCTGCCGGCACATTGTCCGGAGTATTATTCCCGGCGAGCCGGAGCGGTTAACTCGATTTAAAACCCGGTTAACCAAGGCGCTTTATCCAGGCGCGAGGGTAAAAACTCAAATTTGGAAATGGAGTGATAACTGTGTCCACTTTCGAGTGGTGGATGCGGATGACCCCAATTGCTGTTATTTGAATTTTGGTTTAGTTGAGTGGCGTTAGTTATTTAAATTTTTATTGTTGTTTTGATTGTTTTCGATTGTTTTCGATTGTTGTTTTAAGGCAGCTGTTGGCGTGCTCTATTTCCATGCGCAATGCGTGTGGTGCACCAAGGTAGTGTCACGCCCTTTTTATTTTTGTGTTTTTTATTTTTATGTTTTCAGCGTTATTGAGTCATAGGTTTTAAAGGTATTTTATGCCCTGCTATGAATTTGAAGGTGTTATTCCTGTTGTTGATCCCAGCGCCTATGTCCATCCGACCGCGGTATTGATTGGTGACGTCATTGTTGGCCCGGGGGTGTATGTCGGCCCGCTCGCATCGCTGCGGGGGGACTATGGCCGCCTGATCCTGGAAACCGGCTGCAATGTTCAGGATGGCTGCATCATGCATGGCTACAGTGACCGCGATACCATCGTCAGCGAGAACGGCCACATCGGCCACGGTGCCATCCTGCATGGCTGCGTGATCGGCAAAGAGGCATTAGTGGGCATGAATGCGGTGGTGATGGATGGCGCCGTGGTGGCCGAGCAGAGCATCGTCGCCGCCATGAGCTTTGTCAAAGCCGGTTTTCAGGGCCAGTCCCGGCAGTTGCTGATGGGCACTCCGGCGAAAGCGGTGCGGGCGGTGTCGGATCAGGAGCTGCAGTGGAAGCGCCTCAACACCCGAGAGTACCAGGATCTGGCGCAGCGGGCGGCGGCGTCGATGCATGAGGTTGAACCCCGGACGGTCATGGAGCCGAATCGGCCGCGGCTGCAGGGCACCACCCAAGTACAGGAAACCGCCGAATCCACCTCCGCCGTCAGGGGGAGCGAACCGGCCTAGGGGGAGGCCCGACCCGAAAACGGGCCCGTTACATTGTTTTTTGTTGTCTGTCTGTTCGGTGATTGCCCATCAACGCACAAGCGATCCTCTCATCCTAAACATTCGCTTACCCAAGCGATTGCCGTAGCAGACAGGCGACTTTTTTACTTCGCGCCATCCCGTCAGGCCGTTAAACGGCTGGCATGTGTTGGGGTGGCGCACCCCATTTCGCTGTGACCACACGGCGGTGCACGCTTAAAGGAACCGTTATGCCATTAGATCCCAAGGTTGATGAATTTTTGCAGCAGGTGCGTGACTCCGGCGCCAAAGCCTACGAAGAGATGACCCCGGCAGAGGCCCGTCACCTGGAGCTGTCGGGGGACAGCCCCTGCCGTGAGCCGGCGGCCGTTGCGGCGGTGGAGCATCGATTTATTCCTGGACCCAGCGCCGATCTTCCCATTCGGATCTACCGTCCACTTGAGGGCGATGCCAGTGCCGAACTGCAGCCGGCGCTGGTGTTTTTCCACGGCAGTGGCTGGATGGTGTCCAACATCGAAACCAACGACGGTTTCAGCCGTGCCCTGGCCAACCACACCGGCGCGGTGGTGGTGGCGGTCAACTATCAAAAGGCCCCGGAGCATAAATTCCCGACGCCGATGGACGACTGCTATGCCGCCACCTGCTGGGTGTTTGAACATGCCCGTAAACTGGGACTGGATCCGCGTCGTATCGGTGTGTTCGGTGACAGTGCCGGTGGCAACCTGGCAGCGGCTGTGGCCCTGCGGGCCCGGGATGAAAACGGCCCGCGCCTGGCCTGCCAGGTGCTGGTGTATCCGGCGGTGCAGTACGGCTGGGATACCCCGTCGGCCATCAACCACGGCGAAGGTTACCTGCTGCAGCGGGCCAGTATGAGCTACTACTGGAATCACTACCTGCGCAGCCCGGTCGATGGTCTGCACCCCTACTGCTCACCGCTGCGGGCCAGCAGCCATGCGGATCTGCCGCCCACGCTGATCGCCTGTGCCGAGTACGACCCCCTGTGCGATGACAGCCGCCTGTATGCCGACAAGCTGACCGCCGCCGGCGTGCCGGTGGAGTACCGTCTCTATGAAGGGGTGATTCACGGCTTCATCAAGATGCTGGGGGTGTTTGATCAAGCCGATCAGTACCTGCAGGACACCGGCCCCCGGATTCGCGCCCTGCTGGCGTAACGCCATGGTCTACCTCTGCCTGCTTCTGGCCATCATTGCCGAAGTATCGGCGACCAGTTTGCTACCACGCACCCAGGGGTTTTCACAGCCCCTGCCGACGCTGCTGTGCCTGTGTGGTTACCTGTTGGCGTTCGCACTGCTGGCTCAGGTGGTTCGAGTGCTGCCGGTGGGCATCGCCTATGCCATCTGGTGTGGCGCGGGCATCGTGCTGGTGGCCGGGGTTGGCTGGTGGCGGTTGAAACAGCCTCTGGATGCTGCCGCGCTGCTGGGAATGGGACTGATCGTGGCGGGAACGCTGATCATCCACCTGTTCTCCCGTTCGGTACCGCATTGACAGCCCGGTCCTGGTGGCCGGTTTAGGCTTCGGCGCCAAGGCCGTTGTGTGGATCGAGGCACGTTTTTATCTCTATTTTGAATACCACTGCGCCACAAGGAGCCTGGAGTGCGACTCAATAATCTCAGTGTAAAGAACAAGATATCCCTGGCTTATCTGTTGATAGCCCTAGCCATGGCGGTGCTGATCGGGATTGTAACCCGACAAGCCGCCACCATGGCGGCGACCATCACCACATTTAACACCACCACCATTCCCAGCCTGGTGCTGGCCGAGGATATGCGGGCGTTCATCATCGACTACCGCAAGTACGATTTCTCTTTGGTGTCCAATGCCGGCGACCCGGACATGCCGAAGTGGGTACTCGAGGGCAGGAAGATGGCCCTGTCCATGGACGACAGCCTCGACCGTTACCACTCGACTCTGGCCAACGAGCAGGATCGGCAGGCATTTTCTGTGCTGGAGCAAAGCTGGCGGTCCTACCTGGTGGCCAATGAGCCGTTTTTGGGGTTGATTAGCCAGGATCGATATGAAGACGCGAACTCCGCCATCATGGCCAGTTACCCTGCCTACCTGGAGCTGATCGAGGCCGTCGAAGCCTTGGTAACACTGAATCAGAGTTTTGTCGATCAGGAAGCCGGTGCCAGCGCGGCATCGGTGGTGACCATGTACTGGGTGATCGCCATCGGCGGGGCGGTGATGCTGGCGTTTATGCTGGTGACCGCCATGCTGCTGGTCAGGCAGATCTGCACCCCTCTGGCTCGGGTTCGCAGCCTGATCGAAGCCATCGCCAAGGGCGATCTGACCCACGTACTGAACCGGCAGCAGTTTGCCGACGACGAGTTGGGGCAGTTGGCGCAGGACAGCCTGGAGATGCAGTCCCGGCTGGCGGCGCTGGTGGCCCAGATCACCGAGGCGTCCAATCAACTGGGGACCTCCATTGAGGCCATGGGCTCGGTATCCGAGCAAACTTCCGAGGGGATGCGCCAGCAGCAGCTGCAGGTGGCGTCCATCTCCAGCGCCATGACACAGATGCAGTCGACTGTGGCCGAAGTGGCCCGTAATACCGAAGAGGCGTCTCATTCGGCGGAGTCGGCGACGCAAGATGCCAATGAGGGGATGACGGTGGTGAATCAGGGCATCGAGGGCATTCAGCAGGCGGAGTCGGTGATTCAGCAGGCCGGTGCCCTGGTCGGTGAACTGGAGCAGGATTCCGCTAACATCAGCATGGTGGTGGATGTGATTCGTGACATCGCCGATCAGACCAACCTGTTGGCGCTGAATGCGGCCATCGAAGCCGCCCGGGCCGGAGATCAGGGCCGCGGCTTTGCGGTGGTGGCCGATGAGGTCCGCACTTTGGCCGGTCGCACTCAGGAGTCCACCAGCCGTATCGTTGCCATTATCGAGCAGTTGCAAAACCGCTCCAAGCAAGCGGGCAGCGCGACCCAGAACAGTTGTCAGCTGATTGCCGCCTGTGTGGAACAGTCCAACCGGGCGCGCATGTCCATTGAGCAGGTGGTGGGCGCGGTGGGCAACATCGCCTCCATGAACCTGCAGATTGCCAGCGCTTGCGGCGAGCAGGCGGCGGTCGCCGAGGATCTGGGCCAGCATCTCGAGGGGATCAACCTGGCGTCGAAAGAGGTGTTGGCGGGGTCGGAACAGACCGCCCTCTCCGGCGCCGAACTGACTCAGTTGGCCGAGCGGCTGCAACACACATTGGGGCAGTTCAGAACCGCCTGATGCCTGACAAAGGGGCCGGCAACCCAGCCCCGTCGAAACCACAATCAAGGAACACATCACAGATGAAAACAGAGATGCTGAAAGGCAAATTGCACCAGGCCAGAGTGACCCACGCCGAGTTGGAGTATGAAGGCTCTTGTGCCATCGACCGGGATTTTCTCGAGGCGGCTGGCATTCTGGAGTACGAGAAGATCGAACTGTACAATGTCGATAACGGCGAGCGCTTTGCCACTTACGCCATCGAAGCGGAGCGGGGCTCGCGCATCATCTCGGTCAATGGCGCCGCGGCCCATAAAGCCAGCCCGGGAGACCGGCTGATTATCTGCGCCTATGTGCAGATGGAGAGCCTCGAGGCGGCCACTCACCAGCCTCGATTGGTGTATCTGGATCAGAACAATGCCATTAAGGGGGTGGGGCAGGGGGTGCCGACCCAGAGCCGCTAGACGGGACGGTAAGGAGGCCGCTCGGTTCGGCCTCTCTCATTTCACCTCAGTTGGCAACGTCTCAATGGATAGAGTTCGATGGCCATTTCATTGCGTTCGTTTATGAGAGCGACTCACCCTGTGTCATTGGACTTGGGATCGCCGTCACGCCGGAGTAATATAGTGGCGCCTAAAAAACAACCCCTACACCAGGAGACATGGATGCTGGACAAAACAATGAACATCGCCGATTTCGATCCCGAGTTGTGGCAGGCGATGGAGGCGGAGCGCACTCGTCAAGAGGAACACATCGAACTGATTGCCTCTGAGAACTACACCAGCCCTCGCGTACTGGAAGCCCAGGGCTCCCAATTGACCAACAAGTATGCCGAAGGCTACCCGTCTAAACGTTACTACGGCGGTTG
The DNA here is from genome assembly GCF_900100175.1 of Ferrimonas sediminum. Taxonomy (GTDB): domain Bacteria; phylum Pseudomonadota; class Gammaproteobacteria; order Enterobacterales; family Shewanellaceae; genus Ferrimonas; species Ferrimonas sediminum. Next base: position 43,623 of record NZ_FNEM01000004.1, on the reverse strand, counting down.
TGAGTACGTCGACGTATCTGAGCAACTGGCCATTGACCGCGCTAACGAACTGTTTGGCTCCGAGTACGCCAACGTTCAACCGCACTCCGGCTCCCAGGCCAACGCGGCGGTGTTTATGGCACTGCTTCAGCCTGGCGATACCGTACTGGGCATGAGCCTGGCGCACGGTGGCCACCTGACCCACGGTGCCAGCGTGTCGTTTTCCGGTAAGATCTACAACGCCGTACAGTACGGCATCACTCCCGAAACCGGTGAAATCGACTATGACGAGGTGCTGGCTCTGGCCAAAGAGCACCAGCCGAAGATGATCATTGCCGGTTTCTCCGCTTACTCCGGCGTCATCGACTGGGCCAAGTTCCGTGCCATTGCCGATGAAGTGGGCGCCTATCTTTTTGTGGACATGGCTCACGTCGCCGGCCTGATCGCCGCGGGCGTTTACCCGAACCCGGTTCCCCATGCGCACGTGGTCACCACCACCACCCACAAGACTCTGGCCGGCCCTCGTGGCGGCTTGATCCTGTCTGCCTGCGGTGATGAAACCGTCTATAAGAAACTCAACTCGGCGGTATTCCCTGGTGGTCAGGGTGGTCCCTTGTGTCACGTGATTGCGGCGAAAGCGGTGGCCTTTAAAGAGGCACTGCAGCCGGAGTTTGCCGAGTATCAGAAGCGGGTTGTGATCAACGCCAAGGCGATGGCTGATGTGTTCATGAGCCGTGGCTATAAGGTGGTGTCAGGTGGTACCGACAACCACCTGTTCCTGCTGGATCTTATCGACAAGGATATCACCGGTAAAGACGCCGACGCCGCTCTGGGCCGGGCCAACATTACCGTGAACAAAAACTCGGTACCCAATGACCCCCGCAGCCCGTTTGTGACCTCCGGTTTGCGTATCGGTACTCCGGCACTGACCCGACGTGGCATCGACGAAGCCGAGTGCCGTGAATTGACCGGCTGGATCTGCGACATTCTGGACGACTTCGGCAACGAAGCCGTGGTGGAACGAGTGCAGCAGCAGGTGCTGGCGCTGTGCCGCACCAAACCTGTCTACCGTTAAGCGTCGATTCGGTATACTGAGCCCATCCTGAGGATGGGCTTTTTTTGTGGAGCAAGACCAATGAGTTCGAAGATCTGGCTGGCGGTGGTGCTGGCGCTGTGTCTGCAAGCCTGCGCCGGCCGACCCACGCCCCTGCCGGTCGGCCATGAGCAGGCTTTGCCCTTTGGCGCCATTGCTGATCCGGTGCAACAGCCGCCGTCGCGGATTGCGCTGGATATGGCCCGTGTGGATCATCTGGTGTTATCCGGTGGCGGCGCCTACGGGGCCTGGAACGCCGGCTTGTTGGCCGGGTGGCAGCAGCGGGGAAACCGGCCGCAGTTTCAGGTGGTGACCGGTATCTCCACCGGTGCCCTGGTGGCCACGGTGGCGTTCCTGGGGCCGCAGTACGACCTGGCACTGAAACACGCCTATGCCGAGCAGCCCGCCAGTGCCATCGTGGGTCACCTCAATCCGTTCGGGGCGCTGTTTGGCCGTTCGGCGTACGACAGTGGCAAGCTGCGGGCGCTGATCGATCGTTTTATCACCGACGCGATGATCGATGAGGTGGCCGCCGGCCACCGTCAGGGCCGGCGTCTGTATGTGGGCACCACCAACGCCGATGCCGGTGTGCCGGTGTTCTGGGACCTCGGCGCCATTGCCGCCAGCGAGCGAACCGACCGTTACCACTATTATCGGGATGTGCTGCAGGCGGCCTCGGCGTTTCCCGGCGCCTTCGAGGCCCGTTACTTCCCGGTCACTGTCGCCGGCAGCACCTACTACCAGATGCATCACGATTCCGCCTGGGACCTGTTGTTCCTGAGGCCTTTTATGGTGGAGCAGTTTCAATTGCCGCCCCGGGCTCAGCAGCGGGTCTGGGTGGTGGTCAATCACCAGTTGTTGTTCCACCGGCAGCACCCCTCCAGCGGTAAAGCCCTGGCCAACGGCATTCAGTTTGCGTACGACAGCAATCAGTATCGGGTCAACGAGAGTCTGCTGCGGGTCTATCGTATGGCGGCGGCAAAAGGGATGGGATTTTGCTATGCGGCCATTCCCCAAAGCTATCCGCTCGACTTTGAGCCGCTGCAGTTTGGACCGGAAAACATGCTGCCCCTGTACCGTCTCGGGGTCGAGGCTGGCCTGACGGGGGCCCCCTGGCAGCCGCATCCGTCACGAATTGCTCCTTCAGAGCGGATGGAGATCAAACTCAGCTGTGAAGAAACGTCCTGATTGTTAACCTAATGCCCTAAATCCGGTATTCTTAGCAGTCAGTTTACCTGTCCTGGTAAAAGGGACCTGCCGGAGGCGCCATGCACTGCCCATTTTGTTCTACGACGGACACCAAGGTGATCGACTCCCGATTGGTGGCCGAAGGTCATCAGGTTCGTCGGCGCCGAGAGTGCCTGACCTGCCACGAGCGATTTACCACCTTTGAAAGTGCCGAACTGGTGATGCCAAGGGTGATTAAGCAGGATGGCACCCGAGAGCCGTTCGATGAAGACAAGCTGCGTCGCGGCATTCAGCGGGCGGTGGAGAAGCGTCCGGTGTCGGCGGAAGCGATCGAACAATCTTTGACTAAGATTAAATCGGCCCTGCGGGCCACCGGAGAGCGGGAAGTCGGTTCCGACATGGTCGGCAACCTGGTGATGGAGCAGTTGATTGCCCTGGATAAAGTGGCCTACATTCGGTTCGCCTCGGTGTACCGGGCCTTTGAAGATCTGTCGCAATTTGGTGAAGCCATCGCCAAGCTGGAAAAATAACCACAAATGAACGGCTCACAACACGATTACTCCTTTATGCGCCGGGCCATCGAGTTGGCCCGGCGCGGCCGTTTTACCACCCGGCCCAACCCCGCCGTGGGGTGCGTGCTGGTCAGAGACGGCGATATTGTTGGCGAGGGGTTTCACCCTAAAGCCGGCGAGCCCCATGCCGAAGTGTTCGCCCTTCGCCAGGCGGGAAAGCGGGCCAGGGGCGCCACCGCCTACGTGACGCTGGAGCCCTGTTCGCACTATGGCCGCACCCCTCCCTGCGCCGAAGCCTTGATCAAGGCCGGTGTCAGCCGGGTGGTGGCCGCCATGGTCGACCCCAACCCTCAGGTGGCTGGCCGTGGCCTGTCGATGATTAAGCAGGCGGGCATTGAGGTGGTATCCGGAGTGCTGGAGGCCCAGGCCCGGCAGCTGAATCCGGGTTTCATCAGCCGCATGTCCAGGGGGCGCCCCTACATTCGGATTAAGCTGGCGGCCTCTATGGATGGCCGTACGGCATTGGCCAACGGCGAGTCCAAGTGGATCACCGGTGCCGACGCCCGCCGCGACGTTCAGCGGATGCGTCTGAGCCACGGCGCGGTGATTACCGGGGCCGGTACGGTGTTGGCGGATAACCCGTCAATGAATGTCCGTCCCGAGCAGTTGCCCGGCTCGGTAGATTTGCCTGCCCACTGGTCTCAGCCGCTGCGGGTGGTGATTGATGGCCAGGCCCGGCTGCGTCCGGGGTTGCAGTTGACGGAGATTGAGTCGCCGGTGCTGCTGGCCTCGACACAAGGGTACCCCTGCGACTGGCCCGAGCATGTGGCTTGCTGGCAGGGGCCGGCCGTCGCCGGCAAGGTGGATCTTCATGCCCTGATGGCCGAACTGAGCCAGCGTCAGATCAACACGCTGATGGTAGAAGCCGGAGCGACCCTGGCCGGGGCTTTTGTTCAGGCCGGGTTGTGGGATGAGATCATTTTGTATCAGGCACCGAAAATGATGGGCAGCGATGGTCACGGGGTCTTGAATTTGCCCCAATTGACCGCCATGTCACAGGTGCCCGAATTTCAATTTAAAGACGTTCGCCGGGTCGGAGCCGATTTGCGCCTGACCCTGGTGCGCGCGGAGTCATAGATGTTTACAGGCATTATCGAAGCGGTGGGCCAGTTGCGCCAGTTAGAGCGCCGTGGTGAAGATTTACGGGTAACCGTAGCCAGTGGCAAATTGCCACTGGAGGACGTGCAACTGGGCGACAGCATCGCCACCAACGGCGTGTGCCTGACGGTGGTTGCCAAGCTCAGTGATGGTTACGTGGCGGATGTGTCCGGAGAGACCCTGGCCCGTACCAACTTTGCCAACTACGCGGTGGGCCAGTCGGTCAACCTGGAACGTGCGGTTACCGTGAATACCCGCCTGGGCGGCCACATGGTCAGCGGCCATGTGGATGGCCTGGCAACGGTAGAGAGCATCAGCGACCGCGGTCGCGCCATTGAGTTCTGGCTGCGGGCCCCGGCGGGCCTGGGCCGCTACATCCCTGAAAAGGGATCGGTCACCATCGACGGCATCAGCCTGACCGCCAATGAAGTCGACGGTAATCGTTTTCGTCTTACCCTAGTCCCCCATACCGTCCAGGAAACCACCATTGGTGAACTGCGACCCGGTTCGACCGTGAATCTGGAGGTGGATCTGATCGCCCGATATCTGGAGCGACTGATGCAACCTGCAGCAGACAGTGAAGAGTCCGGCGGCATCACCATGGAGATGTTGGCGAAATCTGGATTTTTAAAATAACAAGGTCAGCAAGATGGCACTGAATAGTATTGAAGAGATCATCGACGACATCCGTCAGGGCAAAATGGTTATCCTGATGGACGATGAAGACCGTGAGAATGAAGGCGACCTGATCATGGCCGCCGAAGCGGTGACTCCCGAAGCCATTAACTTTATGGCCAAGTATGGGCGTGGCTTGATCTGCATGCCCATGAGTGGTGAGCGATGTGACCGTTTGGGCCTGCCCCCGATGGTATCGCGCCACACCGAGCAATACGGTACCGCGTTCACCGTTTCCATCGAAGCGGCCGAAGGGGTAACCACCGGCATCTCCGCCGCCGATCGTGCCGTCACGGTGTTGACGGCGGTTGGCAAAGACGCCGGTCCGTCGGATCTGGTGCAGCCGGGCCACATCTTTCCGCTGCGTGCCCGCCAAGGTGGGGTGCTGACCCGCGCCGGTCACACCGAAGCCTCGGTGGACCTGGCTCGCTTGGGTGGTTTTGAGTCGGCGGCAGTGATCGTTGAGATTCTTAACGAAGATGGCACCATGGCCCGTCGCCCTCAGCTGGAAATCTTTGCCGCTGAGCATGGCCTGAAAGTCGGCACCATTGCCGACCTGATCGAATACCGCAACAATAACGAAACCACCATCGTGCGTGAGTCCAGCTGTCACTGGCCCACCCGCTTCGGTGATTTTGAGCTGATAAGCTTCCGTGACACCATCGACGGCGAAGCCCACTTTGCCCTGGTGAAGGGGGACGTCAGCAATAACCCTCTGGTGCGGGTCCACCTGCACGACGGCTTCAACGATCTGCTGTTCTCCCAACGTGGTGGCAGCGGTATCTGGTCGCTGGAGAAAGCGATGAGCCGTATCGGTGATGAAGGCGGCGTTCTGGTTCTGCTGGGACGTCATCAGAGCAGCGATGAGATGCTGGATCGGATTCGGGCGCTGGCCGTTGAAGATGCCGGTGAGCAGGGACCGAAGCGCAAGCCCTTTGGCACATCACGCACCGTTGGCGTGGGATCACAGATCCTGGCTAACCTCGGGGTGTCCAGAATGCGCTTGCTGTCGGGTCAGAAACGGTATCACTCCCTGTCCGGTTTCGGCCTGGAAGTGACCGAATACATCGGCGAATAATTGTGAGCCGTCGGCATTAAGGTTTTGCTGACGGCTGTGCTATCATTACGCCACTTTTCGCCCCGCCACCGGTGTGGGGCGTCTACCAATCTGTTTTTGGGTACAAATAATGAAAGTCATCGAAGGAAACATTGAAGCCAAGGGTGCCAAGGTGGCACTGGTGGTTGGCCGCTTTAACAGCTTTGTTGTAGAGAGCCTGGTTCAAGGGGCGATCGACACCCTGAAGCGCCTTGGACAAGTCAATGATGATGATATCACCATTGTCCGTGCTCCTGGCGCATTCGAACTGCCTCTGGTTGCCCGTAAGCTGGCAAAAGGCGGCGAGTTTGACGCCATCATCGCCCTGGGTGCGGTGATTCGTGGTGGTACACCCCACTTTGATTTCGTTGCCGGAGAGTGCAACAAGGGACTGGCACAGGTAATGCTGGAGTTTGATACTCCGGTGGCCTTCGGCGTCCTCACTACCGACACCATCGAGCAGGCCATTGAGCGTGCCGGCACCAAGGCTGGCAACAAAGGCCACGAGGCGGCAATGAGCGCCTTGGAGATGGTTAACGTCCTTAAAAATATTTAAGCGACGGATACATCAGGAGAATTACGTGAAGCCTTCAGAGCGTCGTAAAGCCCGCCGTTTGGCGGTGCAAGCCATCTATTCATGGCAGTTAAGCGGAAATGATGTGGCCAATATTGAGCATCATTTCCTCACCGAGCAGGAAACCGACGGCGTTGATGTGGCTTACTTCCGCGAATTGCTGGTTGGCGTAGTCAGCCACTGCAAGCAACTGGATGAGCGCTGCAAGCCTTATCTGGCCCGCTTGCTGGAGGAAGTGGACCCCATCGAGATGGCGGTATTGCGGGTGGGGGCCTATGAGTTGCTCTACCGTGATGACGTGCCTTATAAGGTGGCCATCAACGAGGCCATTGAACTGGCGAAAGCGTTTGCATCCGACGACAGCCACAAGTTTGTCAACGGCGTGCTTGATAAGCTGGCTAACGCCTTGCAGCGATAACCGGCAATGCAATATTGAATGGAGCGGCCACATCCCAAAATGTGGCCGTTTTTTATATGGCGATTAGTGAATTTGAGTTGATTGAGCGTTACTTTCGCCAGGGTTGCCAACGGGGTAACCAGCGAAAGGACGTGCTGTTTGGTATCGGTGACGATGCCGCGATTCTGCGGGCTCCTGACAACAACCAGTTGGTGGTGACCACCGATACCCTGGTGGAAGGGATTCACTTTCTCAAGCAGATTGAGCCGGCGGTGCTGGCGTATAAATCGGTGGCGGTGAATCTCTCCGATCTGGCGGCCATGGGGGCCGATCCGGCCTGGCTGACGCTGGCGTTGACCCTGCCGGAAAGCAATGAGCCCTGGTTGGCGGAGTTTGCCGCCGGGCTGAACCAGATCTGTGAATACTATGGCATTGCCCTGGTGGGCGGTGATACCACCCGCGGTCCGCTGACCATTACCCTGACCGCCATGGGCCATGTGCCAGCCGGGCAGGGGATTTACCGTCATGGTGCTTCGCCGGGTGACTGGATCTTTGTGACCGGTCATCTGGGTGACAGCGCCGCCGGTTTGAAGATTCTGCACGGTGATCTGGCGGCCAGCGACGATCACCGCGAATTTCTGGTGACCCGTCATCTGCGGCCGACTCCCAGGATTCTGGCGGGCCGGTCGCTGCGCGGTATCGCCAGTGCCTGTATGGACATCTCCGACGGCCTGGCCGGGGATCTGCGCCACATCGTCAAGGCTTCTCAGGTGTCGGCCCATGTGGAGATCACCGACGTGCCCCTGTCTTCGGCGCTGGTCGAGACTCTGGGGCTGGAGCAGGCGCAGCGGGTGGCCATCGCCGGTGGCGAAGATTACGAACTGCTGTTTACCGTACCGGAAGCCAGGAAAGGAGCACTGATGACCGCCCTGGGAGAGGCGGGCGTCAGCCATACCTGCATCGGCCAGATCCGGGCGGGAGAGGGGATCCACTACTACCGCAATGGTGAAGTAGAGAGTGATGCCCCCACTGGTTTTCAACATTTTTAGCGGGATAGATCCATGACTCGTTTTGCAGGACTCAGCCTTAAGAACCCGGTGCACTTTCTGGCCCTGGGCGGCGGCCTGGGGCTGGCGCCCAAGGCGCCCGGCACCTTCGGTACCCTGGCGGCGTTTCCTTTCTATTTTCTGATGCAGGACTTGGGGCTGTTTCCCTATCTGATGATCCTGATCCTGTTCTCTGCCGCCGGCATCTACATCTGTGGTAAGGCCGCCAGCGACATGGGCGAACATGATCACCCCGCCATCGTCTGGGACGAGGTGGTGGGGATGCTGATCACCCTGATCGCCGCTCCGGCGGGATGGATCTGGCTGGTCATTGGCTTTGCCCTGTTTCGGCTGTTTGATATCTGGAAGCCGTGGCCGATCCGGTTCTTCGACAAGCAGGTGGACGGTGGATTGGGGATCATGGTGGATGACATCATCGCCGGGATCTTTGCCCTGGTGTGGTTGCAGGCCCTGGCCCGCCTCTTTCCTAATCTATAAACCGCTGTCTGACGTCAAGGCCCACCACCCCGGTGGGCCTTTTGTCATCTAAAGGTCATCTTTCCGGCTTTATCCATACGGATTGGCAAATGAGATTGATGGATATTTGTTTTTCCAGATGTGAATCGCCCTGAGAGATCCCGTACCCCTGCCGCAAAGCCCTGTTCTGCGGCTGAGGGGAACCGTGGGACCGTTTGAGCGTTATCCCAGCCTGCGGATGACCCTGGCCCAGAGAGCACCTGGGTCGTCATCAATCTTGATTGAGTTTTTCCCCGAACTGGGGCAGTGGTGAATAAACCGGCCTGGAGGTGAAGGGAACTTCCGGTGGCGGACACTTGGTCTGGTGTCGTTTAAAAAAGACGGCGGGTTGTCCCGCCGCCTTGTCTCCGGTTTAGATCTGGCGTACGCCGAAGCTGCGGATATAGTACACCCTCGGCTTGGTGCCGGCTTCAGGCTTCAGCTGCATAGAGTGGTGCATCTTCAGCAGGCGGGACACCTCACTGTCGGGATCGCTGAGGTCGCCCACTACCCTGGCTCCGGCGGGGCAGGCGTCGACACAGGCTGGGTTGAGCCCCTGCGCCAGGCGGTGATCGCATAGGGTGCACTTCTCCACCGTTTTGACGGGGCGGCTGACCGGGTAGGTATCGCCGCGCTCCGGGTTCTCATGGGGAGAGCGCTTGGCGCCGGTGGTGACCAGTACCTCCTTGGGAGAGACGGTGCCTCCGGCCACCAGCTGATGATCATCCTGCCAGCTGCGGTGCGGAGCCTGTTTGTTGAAGCCGATGACACCGTAAGGACAGGCGCGTTCACAGCGGCGACAGCCGATGCACTTGTCGATATTATGCAGGGTCAGGCCATTGTCCGCCTTGTACATGGCGTCTTCCGGGCACACCTCGACACAGGCCGCATTCTCACAGTGGTTACACAGTGTGGGGATGTAGCTGTAGCTGACGTCGGGGAATCTTCCCTCCGTCTTACTGATGTGATGGGACCACCGGATGCCGTCAGGGGTGTTGTTTTCCGTCTTACAGGCGAGGTCACAGCCGCCGCAACCTACGCATTTCTGCAGGTTGATAACCATTCCTAGTTTCATCTGTTGTTACCTCACGCTTTCTCGATACGGATACGGGTGTGGCCATAGAAGGCCGAGGCGCCGCTGAAACGGTCATAGCGGGCCGGGATGATGGCGTTGTTGCTGCCACCCCGTGGTGTCTTGCCGAACTCCTTGGCGGCATAGCGGCCGTAGGCCCAGTGCCCCTGACCGAAGGCCTTGGCGACACTGCCTGGACGCACCCCTTCCCACAGCTTGGCGGTACAGGTCAGCTCGCCCACGGTGCTGATGAGGCGGATCTCGTCACCATCCTTGATGCCCAGGGTGTTGGCGTCTACAGGGTTCAGCTTGGCCACGTCCTTATGGGCTTCATCACCCGGGGTCAGATCACCGAACTCATAGAACCAGGGAGAGTTCTGGGAGCGGCCTTCGTGGCTGAGGCGGGACTTGTGGTCCACCAGCAGCAGCGGGAACGCTTTGGCATCGCCGTCGCGAACCGGCTCCTGGTAGTGAGGCACAAAGGCTTTTTCGCCAAAACCGGTGTACTCACACGCCTTGACCACCTCGTCGATGGAGACATGGTGGCGCTTGGCGTGCTTACCCAGGGCATGCTCCAGAGTGACACTGTAGAACTCGAACTTGTGAGTGTCGGTCTTAAATTTGCCCCAGCGTTTGCGGTAATCGTAGGGGTGGGAGTTCCATACGCCTAGCTGCACAAACTCCTCCCAGCCGGAGAGCTTGTCACCATATTTGGAGGCGTCTTTGTGCCACAGAGGGGCAGTGACGTACTTGACGGCGATCTCGGCAAACTCCTCGGAATTCTTGGCGGGCTTGCCGGTTTCCGGATCGACGATCTGCTCATTGATGTAGCGCCAGGCGTTGTCGAAGCCCTTGTCCGCCAACTTTTTGGCCAGCAGGTAGGGCACCTCGGTCTCGTCCTGGCGGGTGTCATACATCCGCTTGATACTGGGTCTTTGCAAGGAGACGTGGCTGACACCGTTACCGGCGGCCGCCAGGACGCCCCACTTCTCGAACATGTGGTGGCTGGCGGGCAGCAGCAGATCGGCAAACCAGCTGAACTCGGAGATGTTGGTGGTCACGTGAGCCATAAAGGGCAGCCGGCTCAGGGCCTTCTCCCAACGCTCGGTTTCCGGCGCGGCAAAGGTGAAGTTGTTGAAGTAGGCCAGCATCACCTCGATCTCGTAGGGGTCGGCGTTGAGGATGCCGTCGGCGGCGTTGTTGGTGACCACGCCCTTGCCGGACTTGCCCTTTTTCAGGGCGGGGAATTCCAGACGGCCGCGCTGGTCGATCTTCTCGTGCTTCTTCCCCTTGTTGGCGGTGGCGTCCAGATAGGCCGCCGCATCGGGGAAGGTCTTATTCAGCGGCGCCTTGTTGTAGGGGAGTACCCCACCCTGATTGTCGATGGCGCCGAACAGGCCGTTGAGGGCGTGACAGGCCATGGAGGTGTAGGTGCCCCGGGTCTGCATTACCGCGCCCCGCGCGGTCCATACCTGTACCGCCGGTGCGGCGGCGCCCATCTCTTTGGCCATGGTGCGGATCTCTTCCGCTTTCACGCCGGTCACACTCTCTCCCCATTCGGCGTTGTACTCTTTCAGAGCCAGGTTCCACCACTTCACCAGGCCATGGCTGTAGTTGTCCTCGAACAGGGATTCATCCACCGCCTTGCCGGTGACGAAGTGGTTGTTGCCATCTTTGAAGTCACCCACGAACGGTCTGTACCAGACGCCGGCCACCAGGGCTTCATGGGCGATGGCCAGTGCCAGGGCGGAGTCCTGGCCGGTCTCGATGGGGATCCATTTATGGGCCTTGGCGGCGGAGGCGGACAGCCGCGGGTCCACCACCACCACCTTGGCGCGGTCCAGGGTGTTGCCCCACTCACTGGAGTAGAAGCTCACCTGGCGATTGGAAGCGATCGGGTCGGCGCCGAATGAGAGGATGTATTTGGTGTTTTTGACGTCGTACTGGCTGTAGCCCCAGTTGCCGTCCAGGAAGAAGGGCCCGGCCTTGTGGGCCTCGGCACAGATGGCACTGTGGGAGATGTTGTTGGGCGAACCGATGATTTTGGTCATCTTGTCATACAGCAGGTCACGGGCCAGGGAGTAGCGGCCGCGCAGCAGGGCGTACTTGTGGCTCTCGCCGCGCTCACGCAAGGCCAGGATGCGGTCAGCCAGCATATCCATCGCCTTGTCCCAGCTGATGGGGACAAACTTGGGATCCTCATGGCGTCCCTTGTTGGGGTTGGTGCGCATCATCGGGGTTTTCAGGCGATCCGGGTCATACACCATCTGCAGGCCCAGGTGTTGACGGGGGCAACCGGCGGTATCGTGGATCTTGGAGTGGGGGTTGCCACGCACCTTGATGGCGCGACCGTCCATGATGTACACCTGCTTGGCACACCAGGAGGTGCAGCCCTGACAAGTGGTCGGTACCCAGGTGCCGGTGTTGGTGCGCAGATCCACCTTGGGCAGTTCGTTCGCCATGAGATCGAGCAGTGGAGAGAAGGCAAAGCCGCCGGTAATCCCGGTGGCGGCGGTGCCTACCAGAGAGCCTTTGAGCAGCTTCCTCCTGGAGGAGCTGAACGTGTCATTCTTGGTCATGATGTCATCCTTGTATTGCAATATACGTAAGAGCGCATGAGCCTGGCCGTATATCACCTATGCTCCTGGCTATGTTGATACTGTTAAGGCTGAGATTGATATGACGCTGGTCAAAAAGTAACCACATATTTTCTATGGTTTTTAGTAAGGCGAAATCTGTTGAGTCCTGATTCTTCCGGGGCGTTTGCTGATAACGAATCCGGTAGATTGGGGCCAGCCCCTGAAGGGGTCAGCGCCACCCTGCTTGCTCAGGTCTGTTGTAATGAATGATTCTGAGGTAACCGGTCCAAAAGAGAGGGACGGGAGCAAGCCAGCCCCTCACAAGAAATTGGGAATTCAGGAAATTGCGGCGCAGGTCAAAAAAGCCCCGCATGGCGGGGCTCGGTCTTATCGTCAGGAGGAAGGGGTTAGAACAGCTGCTTGGGATCCACGATCAAAGCACGGTAGCTTGGCTCGGTTTTGGCCATGGAGTTGACGGTCAGCTCCACCTTAACCTTACCGTTTTCCGTGACCTCATTGATGAAGTGCTTGCCCGGCTTGCCGGTAAACAGGCCGGCGGAGGCGGAGTACATGAAGAAGCTGTCCTTGTCGTCGCGCCACTCGATGTTGGAGGTGATGGGGGAGTACCACTCGTAACCGCGCTCCTTGCCGTATTCGAAGGTCTGCTGCACCGTCATCTTGTCTTCATCAATCTTGTACTCGACACCGCGGCTGTACTTCATGGTCGGCATGGCCGGCTGTTCGAAGTGGCGGCCGTCGCCGTTGTCGAAGGAGACCAGGGTACCACGGCTGGTGAGCCAGGAGGTGTGCTGGGTCCAGGGCCAGTCGAAGTCGGTGTCGGCACAGGTGCCGGTATTCATGTTGCAGTCCAGAGGCTTACCGCTGGCGTCCACCGGGGTCAGCACCTTGTCAGACAGCTTGCCCCAGCCTTTGTTGGCAGCCAGGATCCACTTCACTTCACCATCACGGCTGACCTTGGCGGTGCCCTGGTGGCGCATGGAGACGATGATGGAGTCGTCTTTGGCATCGTAATCAATGGAGTTGATGTGGGCCCAGTTACGGCCGGCCGCGACGCCGGGCAGGTCGCCAAACGGGGCGTCTGGCTCGATGTCCATGGTTTCACCGGCGTGGTTCTCATCCACATTCAGGCATACGGCACCGGAGTCCAGTCCGATCAGCAGGTCGTCGCGCATGTTGTCGAAGATCTTGTTGAAATCCCACACCTGGACCACATTGCCGGTCTGGTCCACTTCGATGACGTGGTCACGGACGGTATCGATGCGTTTGCCGTCTTCGCGCAGGTATTTCTCCTTGGCGACCCGCAGCAGGTAGTGGCCGTTGGGCATCTCCAGCATGGCGTGGGAGAAACCGGTAAAGCCGCGGGGCATGTCGCGCTTAAATACCTTGCGGCCCAGCATGTCGTAACGGGCGTAGTAGTGGTCCTGGCCCCAGTACAGCTCGCCGTTGTCCGCCAGGTGGAAGCCCATGGCGATTCCCTTGGTGGTGTCCTGATCGTAGACCTTATCCCAGTCCATAAACCAGCGCACTTCGCCGGCGGTGTCGGTCACAAACACGATGGGGTAGTTGTCCCAGCCCTGGGTCTGATCGTCGGCACCCAGGTGGTTCACCAGGTAGAGGCGGTCTTTGAATTGCTTGTCCACCTTGACCACGTCCACCTCCGGGAAGGAGCGGGTCTGGCCGTCGAACAGCAGTTGCTTGACCGGTGCGGTCTTGATCTTGTACTGCTCCTTGATGCGCTTACCGTCTTTGTTGTACTCCACCGACACGGTGTTGTTGTAGTCGGCGTACAGACCAAACACTGGGATGCCGTTGTGGGTGGTTACCGCACTGTCGGACACCGGGTATTCGATCACCGAGCCGCCTTTCTTGGGCTCGATGCGTACCTTGACGTCGGAGATGCTGAAGCCATTGAGGTCGATAATGGCGGTCAGCGGGGCAAAGTCGTAAGGGTTGACCTTAACGATGCCAATCTCACCCTGGGTGGCCACGGTGGTCAGGTATTTGTCGGCCCAGTCGCCGCCGTCGCCGGCAATGGCTGAGTGGCTCAGTCCCAGCAGGCCCATGGCCAGGGAGGTGGCAAGCAGTGTCTTTTTCATCGTGATTCTCCGTCTTTCAAATAATTTGGTTTATTAGAAGTTGTACTGCAGGGCGTAGAACACACCGTCGTGGAAGCCCTCTTTGCCCAGGTTGTTTTCGGCATAGCGGTATTGCAGTGATGCAGACAGGCCGGAACCGATGTGGTACCTCAGGGTCAGCTGGCCATTGAAACCGTGATCTTCGGTATCGCCGGAAACGATCAGGTAGTCGTCACCACGGCCGAAGAAGTGCTCCTGCCACCAACCCAGGGTGACGTCGTGACCGCCGAGGTTGAAGCTCTGATTGGCGCACAGCCAGACGTAACCACCGTTGAAGCCATTGGCGTCAAAGGACTCGCCATTGGCCTTTTTGAAGTGGGCATAGTCGGAGGTAACGATATGACCGGCCAGGGCCACCTGGGTATAGAGGCCGTTGTCCCAGGTCTTGTCGTGGCTGATACCCAGGGTGGTGTTGGTTTCGGACCACACCGGTTTCTGCTTGTTGAACACCTGCCCGTACCAGTTCCAGTCGCCATCGCCGATGTTGATCTGGCCGACAATATTGATCTCGGAACCGATCATGTCGGAGTCGGTAAAATCCTCCAGCTTGACGTGGGCGTAGACATCGCCAAACGCGCTGCCGGTGGCCCCCTTGAGGGTGACGAATTCGTTCTCGCTCTTGCCTTTGCCAAAGTGCGCTTCGGCCTGGCTTCCCCAGTCCATCATGCCGGCCTCTACGGCCACCATGCCGGCGTGGGCCGGGGCGGCCGTCAGCAGGGCCAGCGCCAGTGCGGTATTCAGTGTTTTCATTGTCATCTCCGTTGGAAGGGGGGTGCCCTCTGTGGGGCACCTTTATTGGGTTATCTATTGGACTGCTTTTTACCCAGGCAGCTGAGCCAGCCGAAGGTAACTGCCGACAGAGCGGCGATGAACACGCTGTAGGCGATGATGCAGTACTGGGCCATGTTCAGTCCCAACAGGCTCCAGTCGTCTTCGCCACAGATGCCGGAAGGCTGGAACTCATAGGGAAACCACTCATGCATCGGTAACCCCAGTGGGAATTTGGGTTCGGTGGAGCAGGCGCCGCCGCCACCACCGGCGGCGAACAGGTCACCGCCCTCGGCCATCACCGCATCCAGGGCGTGGGATGAGTCGTGCAGGCCGGCCAGTTCAATGGACCAGGCCATGCCCTGAAGCACGGCGTACCAGGCCAGAGCCATGCCAGCCAGCTTGAGAAGCTGGTTGTCCGGTTTAATGGCGATGATCAGGCCGGCAAACAGGATGCACATCTGGCTGAAGCGGATGTAGACGCAGATTTCACAGGGATCCATGGCCAGGAACCACTGGAAGTAGCCCATGGCGGCGAGGATCAGGAACAGCGCGGCGCCACTCATCAGCAGCCAGATCCAACGTTGTTGCTGCCACTGTTGCAGGGTCGTTAGCGGGGCAGATTTCAGGTCCTGCCAACCTTGAGTGATGGGGGTCATGGTTATCCTCCTCACTTGGTTAGCAGTTCGGCGGTGAGGTCATCCAGCATCTTCATACTGGTGATCGATTGGGTCACGATCAGGTATTGGCCGTTAACCACGATGGCGGGAATGCCTTTGACCTTGGCGACTTTAAGGCCCTGATCCCACTTGGTCAGTAGGGCAGAGACTTCGGCGCTGCCCTTCTTGGCTTCGAAGTCGGCAGCATCGATGCCTGCAGCTTTCAGTCCGAATGAAGTTGCTTCTTCAGAGGATTTGAATTTAATTTTATCGTCATGGATATGCTTGTAATAAGCCATCTTTACTTTTTTGTATTGTTTTTCGCCAAGGGTTTTGGCAACAGCAACTACGGTGGCTTTTTCTAAACCAAAGGGAGGCTTGGTGGTAATGTGGTAGGCGTCATAGTCGACACCGTCAGGCAGATTTTTAATATAATTTGGCATGACGGCTTTTTCGTATTTATAACAGAATGGGCAGTTGGTTGAATAGACTTTTACCACCTGATTTGGAGCATTAAAACCTTGATCTTTAAGGTCAATGTAATGCTTTCCTTCGCTAAATTCTGCGGCCTGGGCGGTCAGTGCCAGCAGTGAGGCGGCAGCAAGAGTAAGTATGCGTTTCATGGGGGTCTCCATAGGTGTCAGGGGCAGTGATGCCGTTGTTGTTGACTAGAATAGGGAGACTGGCGACGGGTAACTGTGACGACACCTGCCGGGAAACTGGGGAATTATTTTACTTTTTTAAAGCGAGATGTGACCCAATTCGCGTTCTGATTATATCGGGCTTTATTTGTGGGTTAGCTAACAGAAAACAGCAACTATTTTATGAATACTTTCCCCAACTTATTTGTGATCTGGTGCAAAGATGACTCGGGCAGAATTAAAAAGAAAGAGAATAAGTGCGATATTAAATACCGCGGAAATAGCGATAGTAGAACACGGGCTTTTCTCCTTAAGCTTGCTTGAGTTGGCGCGTCAATCCAACTGTCCGGTAAACAGCCTGTATAACTATTTTTCCAGCCGTGAAGATATCGCCGTCGGTTTATTTAACCGCATCATCGGCAAGTGGGGGGTTAAGGCCACTCAGGAGATTGCTCTCTACCCCGCCAGCTACCAGCAGCGGTTTATGGCGATGCAGTTGGTGTGGGTACATCGTGCCCGTCAGGCCATGGATCCGGCCGGGGTGCAGTTTCTGGCGGCCATGCCCTGCGTGTGGAAGCATGCGTCGCACCACCGGATTGCCACCACCCGTAAACTATTGGATAGCTGGTATCAGCTAAACTGCGATTTTCTGGAGCGGGCCCGGACCTTGGGCGAGCTGCAGGCTACCGATGAGGAGATTCATCACTGCCTCAATCTGGTGACCTGTGTCGAGCGGGGGTTTTCCCTGTTCAGCAATAACTACAGTTTTCGGGATGAGATGATGCAGATGCCGATGGAGCGGGTCTTTGAGGCGATGCTACCCAGTATTGCCTCATTGCGATGGTCCCGGCCGATGACCCTGGCCAGTCTGGAACCGGTGATGGCCATCTGTACCGACATTGACCTGCAGCTGCAGCAGTTCGATGTCGATGAACTGATTGAGCGGGTGGAGGCGTCGTTGGAGGAGTAGCCGGCCCCGCAGGGCCGGCAGGGGCAGGGCGGCTAGCCCAGGCTGATGCCGATGTTGGAGATGGCGGCCTGACGGATGTCGCGGCGCATCTCTTTGATGTCGTCAATGCCGGGCTCCGACTCCACCCACTCCAGCAGTTGCTGCTGAATCGCCTTCTCTTGCTGCATCATCTCATGGGCGAAAATGAAGTCGTCCAGGGCTTTGCCATCCAGCTCCGGCTCTTCGACCACTTCGATGTAGTTGGTGACCGTGGAGCTGGAGAGCTTGGACACGTTAATCAGGTCGTCCTCGATCTTCTGCTGCATGGCGATAAAGATGGTGCTGACGGCGACGACGGCGTCCATGGCGGGGTAGACCCCGTACATGTCGTGGTCGTCGGGCTCCGGCGTGATCGCCTCCAGTTTCTCCAGTTGCAGCTCGTAGCTGAGTTTCAGTCGCCGACTGAAACAGCTTTCCCACAGCAGATCCAGGGATGACTGCAGCTGAGCGTGATCGTTGTTGTCCAGAGCCGCACAAAACAGCTGGAAGTTTGGCAGCATGCGCTCCGCCAGGGCAGTAGCGAACAGGCGCTTGCCCTCGGGAGACAGGGCTTTGATGCGGCTGAAAAAGCCGGGTGCTTTACTCATGTATGGATTCCAATTAGGCGGCCAGTATGGTTTCGGCCGCGGATTCTACCTTGTTTAATTCGTCTAGTAACTCAAGAATTTCCGGTTCCAGCTGGGCAGTACTGTTGCCTTGCTTCAGTTGTGACTCCAGATCGGCGCACAGCTTCTGCAACCCGGGCACGCCGGAGTAGCAGGTGGCGCCGTGCAACTTGTGAACGGTTTTCAGCATGGCGGTACGATCCCCCAGCTGCAGATGGTTGTCGATAAGTTCACGGGTTTGCGGAATGCTGTCCATCAGCATCTTGAGCATCTCTTTGGCCAGATCATTATTGCCGCCGGATTGCGTCAGTGCCAGTTTCCAGTCCACTACCTGGCTTAATACCGGAGTGGCGGTGGAGGTCCAGCGGTCAAGGACCTGCTCCAGTCCCTGCTCATCGATGGGTTTGGTCAGGATGTCATCAATGCCGCTGGCAAGTACTTGCTCACGCTCGGCGCCCAGCAGGTGGGCGGTCACCGCGATGATCGGGGTGCGGGTATTGCGGGACTGCTGGCGGATGCGCTGGGTGGCCTGGATGCCGTCGATGTCCGGCATCTGAATGTCCATAAAGATGATGTCGTACTCCTGCTCCTGCGCCCGCTGGATGGCCTGGGTGCCGGAGGAGAGGGTATCAACCTCGTCCACCAGCTCGCTGAGCAGGGTGTCGATAAGCTTAAGGTTGGCGCGGTTGTCATCCACAGCCAGCGTCTTGAGGGCCTTTTTCTCGCGACTGATGGTCATCGGTACCTGGGGGGCCGGCTGGTGCTGGGCGTCTTTATTGGTCAGGCTGGCAAACAGCCGCCGTTCGCTCATGGGCAGGGTCAGGCAGTGGTCGATGCCCAGGCCAGCCATCTGGTTGGCGACCTCGCTGTTGTTGCTGTCCAGCAGCAGTACCAGGTTGTCGCAGTGGTTGCGGATGATCGCAAGGGTTTCCATCATGCCCTCGCTGGGCTTGAGTTTGCGCCAGGCGATCAGGGCATGATCATAGTGCTGATCGCTGAGCTGCTGATGCAGTGGCGAACTGCTGCCGCAGGCGGTGGCCTTGATGTGCCAGTTATCCAACTGTTGCACCAGGTTGTTTCGGGTCAGCAGTCTCGGCTCAAACACCAGCGCACTCTGACCATAAACCTGTTCAAGAATCAGCGGATCGGAGATGGTAAACGGGCTCTTTTCGATGCTGAGTGTAAACCAGAAGGTGGAGCCCTGGCCTTCGCTGCTGGTGAAGCCGATCTGGCCATCCATGTGGTTGACCAGCCGTTTGGTGATCACCAGTCCCAGGCCGGTGCCACCAAAGCGACGACTGATGGAGCTATCGGCCTGGCCAAAGGCCTGGAACAGCATCGATTGCTGTTCCTTGCTGATGCCGATGCCGGTGTCCGCCACTTCGCCGCGGATCAGCACCCGCTCCGGTGTCTCCTTGGCGGCATCCAGCTGCAGGCGTACGCTGCCCTTGTCGGTGAACTTAATGGCGTTGTTGACCAGGTTGGTCAGAATCTGCTGCAGGCGCATCACGTCGCCGTTGAGGCTGTCCGGTACTCGCTCATCGATGTCGATCACCAGCTCCAGCTCCTTCTCGGCGGCGGCGGTGGACAGCAACTGCATGGTTTCATCCACCGCTTCGCGCAGGGCAAAAGGCATCTTCTCAAGAACCATCTTGCCCGCTTCCAGTTTTGAGAAGTCGAGGATGTCATTGATGATGGACAGCAGGTTGGTGGCGCTGCGCTCGATGGTGTTGAGGTAGTCGCGCTGGTTGTCGTGCAGCGGCGTTTTCAGCAACTGCCGGGTAAAGCCGATGACGCCGTTGAGGGGCGTGCGCAGCTCATGACTCATGTTGGCCATGAATTCCGATTTAACCCGGCTGGCTTCCAGGGCCCGCTTTTTGGCGATATCCAGTTCCACGTTCTGAATCTCGATCTGCTCCAGAGTCTCCCGCAGGTCGGAGGTGGCCTGGTCGATGTTCTGTTGCATCTCATTGTGGTATTCCGCCAGGGAGGAGGCCATGGCGTTGATGCCCCGCTTCAGGTGGTCCAGTTCGCCGATAAGCTCCCCCTGCAGCCGGGTATCCAGCTTACCCTCTCGAATCTTGGCCACGGCGGTTACCATGTCGGTGATGGGGCGAGTGACGTTTTTCATCAGCCTGAAGGTGAACAGCAGGTTCAGCTGGACACCGATGAGGACGATGATGAAGGCCCAGCCCGCGCCGCGGTACTGGTTAACCAGGGCTTCATGCTTATTAATCTGCAGCACGATGTAGCCCAGTTGGGTCCGTGGCGTAAAATTGGTGTCTACCGCCGGGGTCGGCAGGGTGTAGATCGGTGCCCGCATAATCACATGGTCACCGATGTGCTCGATGTTGATCCCTTCGGTCAGATCCCGGTTGATGGGCAGTTTAATCAGGTCGAAGTTCTGCCGGTATTGGCTGGTGGCAAATACTTGATTCTGGTTGTCAAATATCGCTATCAATTGCACAAACAGTGAGTTCTGCTTGTGAATCATGTCGATGAGTCGCTGGCTGTAGTCACGGTTACTGGTGCTCAGGCCGTAGCTGGCCGCCATAGCCAGGGGGCTGACGATGTTCTTACCCCGAACCAGCAGCGAGTTGTCCAGCTCCGAGAAACGGGTCAGAGTGAAGAAACTGCCTAGCAGTACGCCGATCAGTATGGTGGGTGCCAGTGCCAACACCAGCACCCAGGCTCTGAGACTGTATTTGGTGACCCCATTCATCTGTGGGACAATGCTCCGCTAAGTATGTTTGGCTATTGTTATCCCTTAATGCCGCTGGATTTTCCAGCTTTTCAGGGGGATCGCGACAGTCCAATACCTGTCACGATCCCCCTATTGTAATCAACGGACCTTTCTATGGCACAGTTTTTTACCCCTAAGTCCAATAAATTAAAGAAGTTGTCTAAAAAAATCCGCCTCAGTGCCGATCGTCTCGATCACAAAGGTCAGGGGGTTGCGGAGTATCAGGGCAAGGTGGTGTTTTTGCCCGGGCTGCTGCCGGGCGAGCAGGCCGAGGTGCAGCTGACCGAGCAGAAAAAGCGCTTCGCCATCGGAAAAGTGCTGAATCGGCTTAATGATGCCCCTGTACGAATCGAGCCGACCTGCCCCCATTTTGGTGCCTGTGGCGGCTGCCAGTTGCAGCACCTGAGCTCCGCCGACCAGCGCAGCCATAAGCAGCAGTCGTTGATTGAGTTGCTGAGCAAACTGGGGGACGCCCACTGCGAGCAGGTGGCTGAGCCCATCGTCGGCGACGACTGGCACTACCGCCGCCGGGCCCGTCTGGCGGTGAAGATGGAGCAGGGGGCGTTGCAACTCGGGTTTCGGCAGGAGGGCAGCCGCGACATTGTCGCCATCGAACGTTGTCCGGTGCTGGTGGCGCCGTTTTGTGATCTGATTGCGCCGCTGAAACAGCTGGCGTCTGGCCTTCGGGGCCGGCGGCAACTGGGGCACATCGAACTGACCCAGACCGATGACGGCAACCTGGCGTGTTTTCGATTTACCCAGAAACTGGCTGAGGCAGACCGGCAGCAGCTGCAACAGTTTGCCGAAAGCCACAGCCTGACGGTGTTGATTGACGGCAACGACGGCATCGAGCGCCTCGACGGTCAGCCATTGGCTCCCTTTGCCATCGGCAATGGCGAGGAGGGCTTGCCGTTGGCGTACCTGCCAGGGGACTTTATTCAGGTCAACGATGCGGTCAATCGTCAGATGGTGGCCCAGGCGTTGGCATGGTTGGCCCCGGGCAAGGACGACGTGGTGCTGGATCTGTTTGCCGGTGTCGGTAATTTCAGTCTGCCGCTGGCGCAGCGAGCCAGGGCGGTGATTGCCGTCGAAGGGGTGGAGCAGATGGTGGTTCGCGGCAATGCCCGGGCCGCCGAGTTAGGGCTGAAGAATCTGAGCTTCCATCAGGCCGATCTCAATGCCGAGGACCTGAGCGCGCCCTGGTTGCAGCCGGTGGATTTGCTGCTGCTGGATCCGGCCCGAGCCGGTGCCGTTGGCGCTCTGGCCCACCTGGGCACCTGGCAGCCGAAACGGGTGTTGTACGTTTCCTGTAACCCCGCCAGTCTGGCCCGTGATGCAAAATTGCTCACCGGGCAGAATTATCGCCTGACAAGGGTTGGACTGGTGGATATGTTCCCGCATACTCAGCATCTGGAGTCGATGGCACTCTTTGAATTGCAATAGGATAGAACGCTGCCGGGGTGAGCCGATCCCCGGGGCTACGGGTCGTCAATGAAGACGACAGCCACACCAGGATGCCCAAGCCGTTGGGCCAGTTAGAGGATGAGCACGCACCATGGTTTCCGTTCGTCAGATCCATTTTGGAGAACAACAGGTTGACCTGCAGCAGTGGCTGCAGCAATTGGCACTCAGTGACAGTCAGCAGCAACAGCTGGAGGCCACCTATCGTTATTGCCAGAACCTCACTGACGTCGATACGAAGGTGGTGGACGCCTGCCTGATTCGTGCCCGTGAGATGGTGGAGATCCTGCTGCCATTGAATATGGACATCGATACCCTGGAAGCCAGCTTGCTGTTTACCTGCATCGATGAGCAGGTACTGACACTGGAACAGGTGGAGGCGGAGTTTGGCGAGCGCTTGTTGCCGCTGATCAAAAGTGTCCAGGTGATGGATGCCATCCGTACCCTGCAGACCGGTACCGGCATCAGTGCCTCCGAAGGGCAGATCGACAACCTGCGCCGCATGCTGCTGGCCATGGTGGAAGATGTGCGGGCGGTGGTGATCAAGCTGGCCGAAGGGGTGGTCATGCTTCGGGAGGTCAAGAACGCCGACGAAGAGACCCGGGTGGTGCTGGCTCGCGAGGTGCGGGACATCTACGCGCCGCTGGCCAACCGACTCGGCATCGGCCAGCTCAAATGGGAGCTGGAGGATCTGTCGTTCCGCTACCTGCACCCGGACACCTACAAAGAGATTGCCAAACTGCTGGATGAGAAGCGCATCGACCGGCAGAACTACATCGAAGAGTTTGTCTCCGGCCTGCAGCAGCAGTTGGATGCCGATGGCATCCGCGCCGAGGTGTACGGCCGGCCGAAACACATCTACAGCATCTGGAAGAAGATGCAAAAGAAGAACCTGGCGTTCTCCGAGCTGTTCGATGTGCGGGCGGTGCGGATCATTGCCGAGCGTCTGCAGGATTGTTACGCCGCCCTCGGGGTGGTGCACACCCAGTGGCGCCATCTGCCCAACGAATTTGACGACTACGTGGCCACGCCCAAGCCTAATGGCTATCAGTCCATCCATACCGTGGTGCTCGGGCCGGAGGCCAAGAGTGTGGAGATTCAGATTCGCACCGAACAGATGCATCAGGATGCTGAGCTGGGCGTAGCGGCGCACTGGAAATACAAAGAGGGGCCACAGTCGGGCAAGTCCTCTGGTTTCGAGGAGAAGATCAACTGGCTGAGAAAAATCCTCCAGTGGCAGGAGGACGTGGTCGAAAGCGGCAACCTGGTGGACGAAGTCCGCAGCCAGGTGTTTGAAGATCGGGTCTATGTGTTTACCCCACGCGGCGACGTGGTCGATCTGCCGGCAGGCAGCACGGTGCTGGATTTTGCCTACTACATCCACTCGGTGGTGGGGCATCGCTGCATCGGTGCCAAGATCGACGGGCGTATCGTGCCCTTTACCACCATTGTCGAGACCGGGCAGCGGGTGGAGATCATCACCGCCAAGCAGCCGAACCCGAAACGGGACTGGCTCAACCCCAGCCTCGGCTACATCAAAACCAGCCGTGCCAGGGCCAAGATCGCCCACTTCTTTAAACTGGAAGACAAAGACAAAAATGCCGCCGCCGGTAAAGAGATGATGGAGACCGAGTTGCAGCGTCACGGGCTTAAGCTTGAGGACGCCAACAGCGCGGTTCAGCGGTTTAACATGCACGCCTTGGAAGATCTGCTGGCGGCCATTGGCGGTGGCGACATCCGCTTGAACCAGGTGATCAACCACATCCAGAGTCGCCATAAGCGCGAACAGGACAGTGACGAAGAGGCGCTGGCGGAGCTGGTCAGCCGGCCACCCACCAAGCCTCGCCAAAGCTCCGGCCAGATAGAGGTCAATGGTGTCGGCAACCTGATGACCCATATGGCTAAGTGTTGCCAGCCGCTGCCCGGCGATCCGATCTACGGTTACATCACCCAGGGTCGTGGCGTGTCGGTGCACCGGGAAGAGTGCGAACAGCTGGCCGGTCTGCTGGGCAAGCATCCGGAACGCGGCGTCGAGGTGGTCTGGGGCGAAAGTGTCTCCGGCGGCTACACCGTCTCCATTCGGGTGATCGCCAACGACCGCAGCGGCCTGCTGCGGGACGTGACCACCCTGCTGGCCAATGAGAAATCCAACGTGCTGGAGATGCGCAGTCACAGCGATGCCAGGCAGCACACCGCAGCCATTGAGCTGAAACTGGAGTTGTTTAACATGGACTCGCTGACCCGGCTGGTATCCAGGCTGAGCCAGATCCCCGGGGTGCTGGAGGTAGGGCGCCTGTGAGTCAGATGGATCGATTGCTGGCCATCATGGCCAAGTTGCGGGATCCCGAGGGCGGCTGCCCCTGGGATCTCAAGCAGGACTTTGCCACCATCGTGCCACACACCCTGGAGGAGGCCTACGAGGTGGCCGACACCATCGAGCGTCAGAGTTGGGACGAGTTACCCGGTGAGCTGGGGGACCTGCTGTTTCAGGTGGTGTTCTACGCCCAGCTGGGCAAGGAGCGCCAGTGGTTTGATTTTGAAGAGGTCGCCCGTCGCATCTGCGATAAGCTGGAGCGGCGTCACCCCCATGTGTTTGCCGATGCGGCGATTCCCGAGTCCGAACTGAAAGCCAGTTGGGAGGCGAGCAAGTCCGCCGAGCGGGCCGACAAAGGTGAGCATTCGGTGCTGGATGACATTCCCCAGGCGATGCCGGCCCTCAACCGGGCCCTGAAAATCCAGAAGCGGGTGGCCGCAGTGGGGTTTGACTGGGATGCGCTGCCGCCGGTGGTGGCCAAGATTCATGAAGAGGTGGATGAGGTCCTGGCTGAGGTCAACCAGCCAGCGGTCGACCCGGATCGGGTCGAAGATGAAATTGGTGACCTGCTGTTTGCGGTTACCAACCTTGCCCGTCACCTGAAAGTGAACCCGGAGCAGGCCCTGCGTCGTGCCAACGGCAAGTTTGAGCGGCGCTTTCGCGGGGTAGAGGCCCTGGCCGCCGACCAGAGCCGTAGCCTGCAAGATCACAGCCTCGAGGAGTTGGAGCAGTATTGGCAGCAACTAAAACGCCGAGAACAGTGAGTTCTCAATTGTTCTGTAAGTTGGCCTCTGTTATACTGTTATCCCGTCCGAATAGTGAACTCCCACTAGTTAGTTTCTTCAATTCTCAGGTTCAGCATGACTACAAATTATATCTTCGTGACGGGCGGGGTGGTTTCCTCGTTGGGTAAAGGCATTGCAGCAGCGTCTCTTGCCGCCATTATGGAAGCGCGTGGTCTGAACGTGACCATGATGAAACTGGATCCGTACATCAACGTCGATCCAGGCACCATGAGCCCCATCCAGCACGGTGAAGTGTTCGTAACCGAAGACGGTGCCGAAACGGATCTGGACCTGGGTCACTATGAGCGCTTCATCCGCACCAAGATGAGCAAGCGCAACAACTTTACCTCCGGTCGTATCTACGCCGACGTTCTGCGCAAAGAGCGCCGCGGCGACTATCTGGGTGCCACCATCCAGGTTATTCCCCACATCACCAACGCCATTAAAGAGCGGGTGATCTCCGGCGCCGAAGGCCACGACGTGGCCATCGTCGAAGTGGGCGGCACCGTTGGTGACATCGAGTCCCTGCCATTCCTGGAAGCCCTGCGTCAGCTGGCTGTAGAGCTGGGCCGTGATCGGGCCATGTTCATGCACCTGACTCTGGTGCCCTACCTGTCTGCCGCCGGTGAAGTGAAAACCAAGCCGACCCAGCACTCGGTGAAAGAGCTGCTGTCCATCGGCATCCAGCCGGATGTGCTGATCTGTCGCAGCGACCGGGTGGTACCGGCCAATGAGCGTCGTAAGATTGCGCTGTTCTGTAACGTCGAAGAGAAGGCGGTAATCAGCCTGAAAGACGTCGACAGCATCTACAAGATTCCGGCACTGTTGAAATCCCAGGGGCTGGATGAGCTGGTGACCAAGCGCTTCGGCCTGAGCTGTCCGGAAGCGGACCTGGCAGAGTGGGAGCGGGTGATCTACGAAGAAGCCAATCCTACTGCGGAAGTAACCATCGGCATGGTCGGCAAATACGTCGAGCTGCCCGATGCCTACAAGTCGGTCAACGAAGCCCTGAAGCACGGTGGCTTGAAAAACCGTCTCTCCGTCACCATTAAGTACATCGACTCTCAGGATGTGGAAGCCAAAGGCGCCAGTATTCTGGACGGTCTGGATGGCATTCTGGTTCCTGGCGGTTTTGGCGAACGTGGCGTGGAAGGCAAGATCATGGCCGCTCGCTACGCCCGTGAAAACAAGGTGCCTTACCTGGGGATCTGCCTGGGTATGCAGGTGGCGCTGATCGAATTTGCCCGCAACGTTGCCGGCATGGAAGACGCCCACTCCTCCGAATTCCGTCCGGACTCAACCCACCCGGTTGTGGGCCTGATCACAGAATGGGTCGACGAAGAGGGTAACGTGGAGGAGCGCACTGAAAACGCCGATCTCGGCGGTACAATGCGTCTCGGTGCCCAGCTGTGTCACCTGAAACAAGGCTCCAAGGTTGCCGAACTGTACGGCAGTGATACCTGTGTCGAGCGTCACCGTCATCGCTACGAGGTGAATAATAAATATCGTAAGCAACTGGAGGAAGCGGGGCTGTCCTTTGCCGGACTGTCGACCGACAAGAAACTGGTGGAGATCATCGAGATTCCGGCGCACCCATGGTTTGTGGCCGGACAATTCCACCCGGAGTTTACCTCCACGCCACGTGATGGCCACCCTCTGTTTGCCGGCTTTGTAAAGGCGGCGGGTGAGTTCCAGAAAGGCGAACTAAACTAGAGAGCGAGATTCCTGTCCGGCTGCCGGGAGCGGTGGCCGGACTTAATTTTTAAACTCTGTATAGGAAATAATGTAATGGCAAAGATCGTTAAGATTGTCGGCCGCGAAGTCATGGACTCTCGTGGTAACCCAACCGTAGAAGCCGAAGTGCATCTGGAAGGTGGGTTCTTTGGCATGGCCTGCGCCCCGTCCGGCGCGTCTACCGGTACCCGTGAAGCCCTGGAACTGCGTGACGGTGACAAGTCCCGCTACCTGGGTAAAGGCGTACTGAAGGCGGTGGCCAACGTTAACGACAAGATCGCTCCTGCACTGCTGGGCTTCGATGCCCTGGATCAGCGTGGCCTGGATCAGGCGATGCTGGATCTGGACGGTACCGAGAACAAAGACAACCTGGGTGCCAACGCGATTCTGGCGGTATCCCTGGCTGCAGCCAAAGCGGCCGCATCCGCCAAGGGCCTGCCTCTGTACGCTCACATCGCTGAGCTGAACGGCACTCCGGGCGTGTACTCCATGCCGGTTCCGATGATGAACATCCTCAACGGTGGTGAGCATGCCGACAACAACGTCGACATTCAGGAGTTCATGGTTCAGCCTGTTGGCGCCGAGAACTTCCGTGAAGCACTGCGTATGGGTGCTGAAATCTTCCACAACCTGAAGAAAGTGTTGAGCGCCAAAGGCCTGAACACTGCCGTAGGTGATGAAGGTGGTTTCGCGCCAAACCTGGCGTCTAACGCGGACGCTCTGGCGATCATCAAAGAAGCGGTTGAAGCGGCAGGTTACACCCTGGGCAAAGACGTGACTCTGGCGCTGGATTGTGCCGCGTCCGAGTTCTACAAAGACGGCCAATACGTCCTGAGTGGCGAAGGTAAGAGCTTTGATTCCAACGGTTTCTCTGACTACCTGGCCAACCTGACCGAACAGTACCCTATCGTTTCCATCGAAGACGGCCTGGACGAGTCTGACTGGGATGGCTGGGCTTACCAGACCCAGATCCTGGGCGACAAGATTCAGCTGGTGGGTGACGACCTGTTCGTAACCAACACCAAGATCCTGAAGCGTGGTATCGACAACAGCATCGGTAACTCCATCCTGATCAAGTTCAACCAGATCGGCTCCCTGTCCGAAACTCTGGACGCCATCAAGATGGCCAAAGATGCCGGCTTTACTGCGGTTATCTCTCACCGTTCCGGTGAAACCGAAGACGCCACCATCGCCGATCTGGCGGTAGGTACTGCGGCGGGCCAGATCAAGACCGGTTCTTTGTGCCGTTCTGACCGGGTTGCCAAGTACAACCAGTTGCTGCGTATCGAAGAGCAGCTGGCTGGCAAAGTGGCCTACAACGGTCTGAAAGAGATCAACGGTCAGGGCTAACTCCCGACTCGAGATTGAAAATGCAAAAAGTCGCCTGCGGGCGGCTTTTTTGTTGGCTTTTTTCTTTTCTTTTCCCTCACCTTAGGTCAAGATCTCTGACATCAACGTACGGGTGGATGAGATGCGAGTACTGCTGATAATCATGACGCTGGCCCTGGTGGGACTGCAATACCGCCTCTGGAGCGGTGAGAACGGCTACGCCGAAGTGCGCCGGCTGGAAGTGCAGATCGCCGAGCAGAGTGACAACAATCTCGACCTCGAGCAGCGCAATCAGATGCTGCGTGAGGAGATCGCCGATCTGCGCAACGGTCTGGAATCGGTGGAGGAGCGGGCTCGCAATGAGCTGGGCATGGTCGGCAGTGACGAACAGTTCTTCCGGGTCATCAAACGCCCCTCATCCAACGCCGGCCAATAACGCCTGCCTCCCGGTCATTTCGGAGCTTAAATGCGACAACAACAACAGAAGGTGTATGCCGTCGTGCCCGCAGCCGGCATCGGCAAACGCATGGGCGCCGCCCTGCCCAAACAATACCTCAACCTCGACGGCCGTCCGATCCTTTCCCATACCCTGTCCCGCCTGCTGGCCCACCCGGACATCAGCCAGGTGGTGGTGGCCCTGAGCCCCAGGGATACCCTGTTTGACCAGCTGGCCGAAGCCGGTGATGACCGTGTCCGCCGGGTCGACGGTGGCGGCGAGCGGGCCGATTCGGTCTTGGCGGCGCTCAATGCCATCGACGACGACGATGCCTGGGTTATGGTGCATGACGCTGCCCGGCCGTGCCTGCGTCAGCAGGACATCACCCGCCTGCTGCAGCAGGCGGGTACCCAGGGCGGCATTCTGGCCGCACCGGTTCGCGACACCATGAAGCGTGCCACTGCCGCCGGTGACATCGATCATACGGTAGAGCGGCAGGGCCTGTGGCACGCATTGACGCCCCAGCTGTTCCCCCTGGTGGCACTGCGCGAGGCGCTGGCACAAGCCCTGGCGCAGCAGGCATCCATCACCGATGAAGCCTCGGCCATGGAGCGCGTCGGGTGGCAGCCGACCCTGGTGGAAGGCTGCATCAGCAACATGAAAGTTACCCATCCCGATGATCTCAGGATGGCTGAATTATTGATAAAGGAGCTGTAATGATCCGCATCGGTCACGGTTTTGATGTACACAAATTTGGCGGAGAAGGTCCGGTCATCCTGGCCGGCGTACCGGTAGCTTATCATCAGGGGTTGCTGGCGCACTCCGACGGCGACGTGATTCTGCATGCCGTCAGCGATGCCCTGTTGGGCGCCATGGCGCTGGGTGACATTGGTCATCACTTTCCCGACACCGATCCCCGCTTCAAGGGGGCCGACAGCCGGGAGTTGCTGCGTCACTGCTATGCTTTGATCAAGGAGCAGGGCTACCGGTTGGGCAATCTTGACGTGACGGTGATCGCCCAGGCGCCCAAGATGGCGCCTCATATCGATGCCATGCGCACCAACATCAGTGCCGATCTGGAGTCTCAGTTGTCTCAGGTGAACGTGAAAGCCACCACCACCGAAAAGTTGGGGTTTACCGGGCGAGCCGAAGGGATTGCCGTTGAAGCTGTGGTGGTACTGAGTCGTGTCTGATTACACACTGCCGCAGTGGCATTTTCTTCATGGCCAGCCGACCGCCACCGGTCTGCTGCGCAGCCAGCCGGAAGACTTTCAGGTGGATGAGTTGTTGCCGTTCAGCGCCGACGGTCAGGGCGAGCACCACCTGCTGCAGATTCGCAAGCGGGAGATGACCACCCACCAGCTGGCCAGAAAGCTGGCAGAGTTCGCCGGTGTCAAAGCCATGGACGTCTCATGGGCTGGCCTCAAGGACAAATTCGGCGTTACCACCCAATGGCTGTCGGTGCGCATTCCCGGTAAAGAAACGCCGGACTGGGCGAGCCTCAATGATGACACCATGCAGGTGCTGCAGGCCCTTCGTCACAGCAAAAAGCTGCGGGTAGGAGCGCTGCTGGGCAATGCCTTTACCCTGACGCTCAGGCAGGTCGAGGGCGATGATGACCTCGATAACCGGTTGCAGCAGGTTCGGGACACCGGCGTGCCCAACTACTTTGGTGAGCAGCGTTTTGGCCATGGCGGTCGCAACGTGGCCCGGGCAGCCGAGATGTTTGCCGGACGTCGGGTCAAGGATCGCAACAAGCGCAGCCTGTACCTGTCGGCGGCCCGCAGTTTCCTGTTTAATCAGTTGGTGTCCGAGCGGTTGCAGCGTCATGGTCTGGGTCTGCTGCCCGGCGATACCCTGATGATGCCCGCCGGTGGCAGTTTCTTTAAGTCCGAGGTAGATGACGCCGATCTGGTCGATCGTCTTGCCCGGGGGGAGCTGCGACTGTCTGCGCCTATGGCTGGCAGTGGCCGCTACGGCGACGACGAGGCCGACCGGTTCGAACTGTCTCAGCTGCAGCGCTGGCCGGAACTGCTGGCCGGGCTGGAAGCGGCGCGGATGAAGCAGGAGCGGCGGCCCCTGCTGCTGCAGCCGCAGGGGATGAGCTGGCAGCGGGAGGCCGATACCTTGGTGGTGAAGTTCGTGCTGCCTGCCGGCGCCTACGCCACCTCGGTATTGCGGGAGATTCTCCGCTATGAAGATGCCCAGAGTATTGAAAATCAATCGGTTAATGGATAAAAATAGCTCACTATGAGAATTCTTGTAAGCAACGACGACGGCGTTCATGCCCCGGGTATCCGGGCCCTATCTGAAGCACTGGCTGACATCGCCGAGGTGACGACGGTGGCGCCGGATCGGAACTGCAGTGGCGCCAGCAACTCACTGACGCTGACCAATCCATTGCGAATTCAGACCATTGATAATGGCTATATCGCTGTCAATGGCACGCCGACCGATTGCGTTCATCTGGCGATTCGGGAGCTGATGGACGGTGAGCCGGATCTGGTGGTATCCGGCATTAACGCCGGCGCCAACCTTGGCGACGACACCCTATATTCCGGCACTGTGGCGGCCGCCATGGAGGGACGTCACCTGGGGCTGCCGACCATTGCGGTCTCCCTGGTGGGGCGCGAGTTACGCCATTATGAGACCGCGGCCGCGTTCACGCTAAAGCTGGTGCGGCACCTGCAGCAACATCCGCTGCCGTCGGATCAGATCCTCAACATCAATGTGCCGGATCTGCCTCAGGAGCAGATTCAGGGCGTCAAGGTCACGCGTTTGGGGGCACGCCACAAAGCCGAAGGCATGATTCGAACCCAGGATCCTGCGGGCCGGGATATCTTCTGGCTCGGCCCTCCCGGCCGTCAGCAGGATGCCGGCGAAGGCACCGATTTTGATGCGGTGGCCAACGGCTATATCTCCATCACTCCGCTAACGGTAGACCTGACGGCGCACGAGCAACTGGCGGGGCTGCAAAACTGGATGGGTGACCTGCAATGATCGGCAATGCGCAGGCTTACGGCCAGAGACTGGCCCAACAGCTGAAGCAAGCGGGCATTGCCGATGCCCGGGTGCTTAACGCCATTGCCACCACACCCCGTCAGGGGTTTGTGGAGGGGGCGCTGATTCAACGAGCCTGGGAAAACACCGCTCTGCCCATCGGCCAGGGCCAGACCATCTCTCAGCCATACATCGTCGCCCGCATGACCGAGGCGTTGCTGAGCGGGCTGCAACCCGGTCCGGTGTTGGAGATTGGCACCGGCTCCGGTTATCAGTCGGCCATTCTGGCGCAGCTGGTACCGCAGTTGTGCACTGTCGAGCGTATAAAAAGCCTGCAAATCACCGCACGGCAACGGCTGAAGAAGATGGATCTGCATAACATCGCCTTCAAATATGGGGATGGTTGGCAGGGCTGGCAGGCCCGGGCGCCGTTTGCCGGCATCATAGTGACCGCTGCGGCCCGGGAGTTGCCACAAGCATTGCTGCAGCAACTGGCTGACGGTGGCCGCATGGTTATCCCTCTGGGAGAGACCGAGCAGGTGTTGCACCTGATCACTCGTCAGGGCGATCGCTTTGTCAGTGAAGTGCTGGAAGGGGTACGCTTTGTGCCACTGGTTGCCGGTGCAACGGAATAGGGTGTCCTTATCGTTACGCCGCCGCTCTCTGGCGGCGTTTGCGTTTCTGGAAGGGCTCATCGTGCCTGTGCCGGTGGAGCTGTTACTGGCGCCGTTATGCCGGGCCCAGCCCCGTCGTTGCTGGCACTATGCCACGTTAGCGACCCTGGCATCGGTAGCCGGTGGCCTGGTGGCATACATGGCCGCCCGCTGGGGCATGGAGGCCTTGGTGATGCCATTGGTGGAGCGCTGGGGTTACCAGGTGGAATTACGGCAAACCCTGGTGTTGTTTCAGCAGTGGGGTCCCTGGGTACTGGCGATTACCGGCTTGACGCCCATCCCCTATAAACTGGCGACCTTGGCTGCCGGGGCCAGTGGGGTATCGCTGCTGTCGTTTATTGTTGCTGCGCTGATCGGACGGGCCAGCCGTTATTATCTGGTGGCCTGGGTTGCCCGGCAAACCGGGCGTCTGCCTGCTCATTATGCCTGGATAGGCTGGATCATTTTGGGATTGTTTCTGTGTGCGATAATTGCCCTGTTTTAACCCGTCTTTGTTTGATTATGCTGGTGATGATCACTGCCGGCTGCAGTTTTCAGGCGTCCAATCCAGCGCCTGTGGAAACCTTATACACAGGCAAGACATTTCGGGACACCGTCAAAGGCAGCGTCAACCAAAAGCGCTACAAGGTGCAGCCCGGGGATACCCTCTACTCCATCGCCTGGGCATCGGGGACCGATTTCCGGCAACTGGCCAAGACCAATTCATTGGGATCGCCCTACACCATACAGGTTGGGCAGTGGCTTGATTTAGAATCGGTCAAAAAAGCAGCAGGACCCGCTTCGAAACCACCAAAGACAGTGAAAACCACTGTGAATGCTCGTCAATCCACATCTGGTACTACCAATTCGAAAAAACAAAAAGAAACCACTAAAGCGGTTGATCCCAAAAATTCTCAAGAGTATGCTTCAACAAGAAGCTCACAATTTATTAACAGGTCGTTAAACTCCCAACTGCCCAAGAAAGTGGCTGGATGGAGGTGGCCAACCTCCGGGAAGGTGGTTGCGCGTTACTCCGATTCAGGGCAGGGGCTAAAGGGGCTAGACATTGTTTCTAAGGAAGGAACGCCTGTTGTGGCTTCGGCACAAGGAAAAGTGGTGTATGCCGGAAGTGCGTTGCGAGGGTATGGCAAATTAATAATTATTAAACACAGTGATGATTATCTAAGTGCGTATGCCCACAATAAGAAAATCTTAGTACGCGAAAAACAGGGAGTGAAAGCCGGTCAACGGATCGCAGAGATGGGACAAACCGACAGCGACAGAGTGAAGTTGCACTTTGAGATTCGCTACAAAGGTAAGCCCGTGGATCCGGAACGGTATCTCCCTAAGCGGTAATTTTTGAAGGGACGTCAAGGTATATGGAGGCTTTACCGTGAATTAATCAATGTGGTTTGGGACAAATTGGGAGACTGGCCAATGAGTCGGAATAACAAGCAATACAGCAGTGCCGCTGCGGTGGCAATCGATCGAGACGATGCGGTTTTGGGGACTGAATCGGCTCAGGCAGGATCGAAAAAGACCCGCAAGGCAAAAGAATCCGCAGTAGATCAACTGGTACAGGATGATCTGCAAAAGAACCTCGATGCAACTCAGTTGTACCTGAGCGAAATCGGGTTTTCACCCCTGTTAACCGCAGAGGAGGAGGTCTATTAC
Organism: Ferrimonas sediminum; assembly: GCF_900100175.1. GTDB lineage: Bacteria > Pseudomonadota > Gammaproteobacteria > Enterobacterales > Shewanellaceae > Ferrimonas > Ferrimonas sediminum. Next base: position 9,771 of record NZ_FNEM01000004.1, on the reverse strand, counting down.
GCCCGCCGTGCGCAGCGTGATTGTGCCAAATCCCGCAATCGAATGATTGAGAGCAATCTTAGGTTGGTGGTGAAGATTGCCCGTCGCTACAACAACCGGGGGCTCGCACTCCTCGATCTTATCGAAGAAGGCAACCTTGGCTTGATTCGTGCCGTCGAAAAATTCGATCCCGAGCGCGGGTTCCGTTTTTCAACCTACGCCACCTGGTGGATCCGTCAGACCATTGAACGGGCCATCATGAATCAGACCAGGACCATACGCCTGCCTATCCATGTGGTCAAAGAGCTCAATGTTTATCTGCGCACCGCCCGTGAACTGGCCCACAGCCTGGATCATGAGCCGACCGCCGATGAGATTGCGGCAAAACTCGACCGACCGGTGGAAGACGTCAGCAAGATGCTTAAGCTGAATGAAAAGATCAGCTCGGTGGATACGCCCATTGGGGGCGATTCCGATAAGGCACTGCTGGACATCATCGCCGATGATGACGGGGCCAGTCCGGAGGTCAGGGTCCAGGAAGACGACATTCAGGACTCGGTGGTTCGTTGGTTGGATGAGCTTAACTCCAAGCAGCGTGAGGTACTGGCGCGCCGGTTTGGATTGCTGGGCTATGAGCCATCCACCCTGGAAGACGTAGGCCGTGAAATTGGCTTGACCCGAGAGCGGGTTCGCCAGATTCAGGTAGAAGCGTTGCGCCGTCTTAAGGATCTGCTGGGTGCTCAGGGTCTCTCAAGCGAGGCACTGTTTCGACAGTGACTGACATTGCCCTTAAGTGCATTGAAAAAACGCGGCCATCTGACCGCGTTTTTTTCTGTCTTAGTTCAGCTCCTGTTTGAGCCGGTATAGCAGATCGTGGGCTTGCCGGGGGCTGAGATTGTCAGGATCAATCTGTTCCAGCATCTCCACTACCGGGTGGGAGTCCGGTTCACCTCCAGGGATGGGCAGGGCCATCTGCGGCGTATGTCCGCCCTGATGCTCCTGCTGCTCGAGCTGCGCCAACTTCTGTTTGGCCTGGCGAATCACTCCTTTGGGTACCCCGGCCAGGGCGGCAACCTGCAAGCCATAACTGCGGCTGGCGGGACCGTCCTGAACCGCATGCATAAAGGCGATGGTGTCGCCGTGCTCCACCGCGTCCAGGTGCACGTTTACAGCCCCGGGTTGAGCGTCCGGCAGCTGGGTCAGTTCGAAATAGTGAGTAGCAAACAGCGTCATGGATTGGCTTTTGCTGGTCAGATACTCTGCCGCTGCCCAGGCGAGTGACAAGCCATCGTAGGTAGACGTCCCGCGACCAATCTCATCCATCAGCACCAGGCTGGTGGGGCCGGCATTGTTGAGAATATTGGCGGTTTCGGTCATCTCCACCATGAAGGTGGAGCGCCCAGAAGCCAGATCGTCGGAGGCGCCGATGCGGGTAAAGATGCGATCCACCGGGCCGATTCGGGCGTCATCGGCGGGAACAAAGCTGCCGATATGGGCCATCAGGGTGATCAGGGCCGTCTGGCGCATATAGGTGGATTTACCGCCCATGTTGGGGCCGGTCAGAATCAACATGCGCCGGCTCGGGGCCAGTTTAACCGGGTTGGCGATAAAGGGATCCTTCATCACTTGCTCCACCACTGGGTGACGACCGCCATCGATGTGGATTCCGGCGTCATCAATCAACTGTGGGCGACAGTAGTTCAGGGTCTGGGCGCGTTCGGCGAAGTTTTGCAGCACATCCAGTTCGGCGCAGGCAAAGCCAAACTCCTGCAACGCGGCCAGTTTTGGCAGCAGCAGATCAAACAACTGCTCATACAGCTGCTTTTCCAGTGCCAGCGCTTTGCCCTGACTGGTCAGTACCTTGTCCTCGTGCTCCTTAAGCTCGGGAACGATGAAGCGTTCGGTATTTTTCAGGGTTTGCCGGCGTACGTAGCTGGCCGGTACCAGCGCGGACTGGGCCCGGCTGACCTCAATGTAGTAGCCATGAACCTTGTTGTATCCGACCTTCAGAGTGGCGATGCCGGTGTTGTCCCGCTCCCGCTGTTCCAGCTCGGCCAGATAGTCGGTGGCACCCTGTGACAGATCCCGCCAGTAATCCAGATCGGCATCGTAACCGGGGGCGATAACGCCGCCGTCCCGAATCAGTACCGGCGGATTGTCGATGATGGCCCGTTCCAGCAAGGTCAACTCGTCTGGAAACTCCCCCAGCTGGGTGATCAACTGTCCAAGGCGGGCGCTGTGGCTGTCGGCTAGGGTGGTTTTGAGTTCCGGCAGGTGCGTCAGGGCGTTGCGAAGTCGGGCGAAATCCCGTGGTCGGGCACTGCGAAGCGCCAGGCGGGCCAGAACCCGTTCGATGTCACCGATGGCTTTCAGCAGCTCGGACAGCTCCACAAACAGGCCGCTGTCCAGCAGCTCCTCTACCGAATCCAGCCTCAGGTTCAGCTGGTTACGCTGGGTCAGCGGTTGATGCACCCAGCGCTGCAGTTGCCGTGAGCCCATGGCGGTCGCGGTGCGGTCCAGCACCGATGCCAGGGTGTTGTCATGGCCGCCGCTGAGGTTATGGGTCAGCTCCAGGTTTTTCCGGGTGGCGGCATCGAGAATGATGCAGTCGCCATTTTGCTGGCGACTGATGCTGCGAATATGGGGCAGGGCGGTGCGCTGAGTGTCTTTAACATACTGCAGCAGACAGCCGGCGGCACACAGTCCCCTGTCGGCGCTGTCGACACCGAAGCCGGTCAGATCACGGGTACCAAACTGGCTGGTGAGTTGCTTGCGGGCCGTGGCCAGATCAAACTCCCACTCCGGCCGCCGACGCAATCCCTGACAGGACGCCAGCAGCGCCTTGCCGGGAAATGACTCGGAGTACAGCAGCTCCGCCGGGCTGACCCGCTGCAGTTCGGCCAGCAGGGCATCGTCGTCCGCCAGTTCATTGAGGAAGAAGCGGCCCGAGGTCATGTCCAGGGTGGCAAAACCATACTGGCCCTGATGCTCGTAAACCGCGGCCACCAGATTGTCGCGGCGCTCGGTCAGCAGGGCTTCATCGGTCACGGTACCCGGTGTGACAATCCGCACCACTTTGCGCTCCACCGGTCCCTTGCTGGTAGCGGGGTCGCCCACCTGTTCGCAGATGGCGACTGACTCTCCCATCTGCACCAGTCTGGCCAGGTAGCCTTCTACCGCATGGTAGGGCACGCCGGCCATGGGAATCGGGTCGCCGCCGCTCTTGCCTCGGGCGGTCAGGGTGATGTCCAGTAACTGCGCGGTCCGTTTGGCGTCGTCGTAAAAGAGCTCATAGAAGTCGCCCATACGATAGAACAGAATGACGTCCTGATGCTCAGCTTTGAGGGTCAGGTATTGTTGCATCATGGGCGTGTGGTGCTGAAGGGCCGCGGACTGGGTGCTCACAAGGTTCCTGCTAGTCAAATTCAGTGAAGCGGCTATGATACCCGTTATTGAATTTCGCCTCTAGATGGCAAACAACTCTTGATACTGTATGACTATACAGTATACTGGCCCCAACAAATGACAGAACGACCCATTGAATTTTAGAGTGGAGCTTGCAATGGACAACAACAAACAGCGTGCCCTGTCGGCCGCCCTGGGCCAGATTGAAAAGCAGTTTGGTAAAGGCTCAATCATGCGTCTTGGTGACGCCACCACCCTGGATATCGAGTCCATCTCCACCGGTTCACTGGGTCTGGATGTGGCACTGGGTATCGGTGGTCTGCCTGCCGGCCGGGTTGTTGAAATCTATGGCCCTGAATCTTCCGGTAAAACCACCATGACCCTGCAGGTTGTCGCCGAAGCCCAGAAGATGGGCAAGACCTGCGCCTTTGTGGATGCCGAGCACGCCCTGGACCCCATCTATGCGGAAAAGCTGGGTGTCAACGTCAAAGAGTTGCTGGTTTCCCAGCCGGACACCGGTGAACAGGCGCTGGAAATCTGTGACATGCTGGTGCGCTCCGGTGCCGTTGATGTGGTGATCGTTGACTCCGTTGCTGCCCTGACGCCGAAGGCGGAGATCGAAGGCGAGATGGGTGACTCCCACGTGGGTCTGCAGGCCCGTCTGATGTCTCAGGCCCTGCGTAAGCTGACGGCCAACATCAAACGCTCCAACACCCTGTGCATCTTCATTAACCAGATTCGGATGAAGATCGGTGTGATGTTCGGCAGCCCGGAAACCACCACCGGTGGTAACGCCCTGAAGTTCTACTCCTCCGTCCGCCTGGATATTCGCCGTACCGGCGCTATTAAAGATGGTGACGAAGTGGTGGGTAACGAGACCCGGGTCAAGGTCGTGAAGAATAAGGTTGCGCCACCGTTTAAACAGGCCGAGTTCCAGATCCTGTACGGCGAAGGCACCTCTAAAGAGGGCGAACTGATTGATTTGGGCGTGAAGCACAAGCTGGTCGAAAAGTCCGGAGCCTGGTACAGCTATAAAGGTGAGAAGATCGGTCAGGGTAAGGCCAACAGCATCCGTTTCCTCAAGGAGAACGTGGCCATTGCTGAAGAGATCGAGACTCAGCTGCGCGCCATGCTGCTGGTCAAGGCCGAGCCGGCCAAAGACGAGTTCGAAGATGCCAAAGCCGAGGCTCCGGCAGGAGAGTAAGCTCTGAGCGACAAAGAGACAAAACACGCGGCGTTGGGGTTACTCAGTCGCCGCGACCACTCAAAAGCCGAGTTGGTGCAGAAGCTGCGTCAACGCGGCTTTTCTGTTTCAGAAGACGCCCCATTGCTGGATCAGCTTCAGGACTGGGGCTATCTGGATGACACCCGTTTTGCCATGGGGTATGTGCGCAGCCGCTTTCACCGTGGTGTCGGGCCAAATCGTCTGCGCCAGGAGCTCAGAACCAAAGGCGTCGGCTCCTCCCTGATTGAGGCAGCGCTGCAGCAGCAGGAGTTGGATTGGTGGGCGGCCTGCCTTACCGTGGCCGAGCGACGCTACCACCGCAACGACATCGAGCAGTACGCCAGCCGCCAGAAAGCGTACCGGTTTCTGATGGGCCGGGGTTTTGAATCCGAGCAGATTCAGTTTGCTTTCGACGAATTGCGCCAGCACGGCTAATTTTTCTTAATTTCCCCTTCTTTACTGGTTTGCTGACCATCCTTGCGGATATAATTGAGCGTTTGTATGGGCAGCAGCCTCACCCTGAGCGGGTAGGTGGCTGTCAAACGTCACTCAATCAGTTTTTTCAGGATGACCGCATGCGTATGACCACTGCTGAAATTCGGGAAGCTTTCCTGGAATATTTCCGCACCCAGAACCACGAAGTATTGGAGTCCAGCTCCCTGGTTCCCCATAACGACCCGACATTGCTGTTTACCAATGCCGGTATGAACCAGTTCAAAGATGTGTTCCTGGGCGCTGAGCAGCGCAACTACACTCGAGCCACAACCTCGCAGCGCTGCGTGCGCGCCGGTGGTAAGCATAACGACCTGGAAAATGTGGGATACACCGCCCGTCACCACACCTTCTTCGAAATGCTGGGTAACTTCAGCTTCGGTGACTACTTCAAAGTGGACGCCATCCATTTTGCCTGGAAGTTTTTGACCGAAGAGTTGAAGCTGCCAAAGGAGAAGCTGTGCGTCACTATCTACGAATCCGACGATGAAGCCTACGACATCTGGCTCAACCAGATCGGCGTTGCGGCGGACAACATCATTCGCATCGGTGACAATAAAGGCGCGCCTTACGCCTCCGATAACTTCTGGCAGATGGGTGATACCGGCCCTTGCGGTCCCTGCACCGAGATCTTCTACGACCACGGCGAGCACATCTGGGGCGGCCGTCCCGGCACTCCGGAAGAGGACGGCGACCGTTTCATCGAAATCTGGAACATCGTATTCATGCAGTACAACCGTCAGGCCGACGGCACCATGAATCCGTTGCCTAAGCCGTCGGTGGACACCGGCATGGGGCTGGAGCGTATTGCTGCCATCATGCAGGGCGTGCACTCCAACTATGAGATTGATCTGTTTCAGAGCCTGATCAAGCAATCGGCACAACTGCTGAACGTTTCGGATCTGGAAAACAACTCCCTGCGGGTGATTGCCGATCACATCCGCTCCTGTGCTTTCCTGCTGGCCGATGGCGTAATGCCTTCCAATGAAGGCCGTGGTTATGTGCTTCGTCGCATCATCCGTCGCGCCGTCCGTCATGGTCACAAGCTGGGGGCCAGAGCTCCCTTCTTCCACCGTTTGGCACCGAAGCTGGCTGAGTTGATGGGCGCGGCCTACAACGAGCTGAACACCCAGATGCCGGTGATCACCAAGGTACTGAAGACCGAAGAGGAGCAGTTCCTGCGTACCGTGGATCGCGGTCTGGCATTGCTGGAAGAGGTTCTGGTTGACCTTGATGGCGACACCATTCCCGGTGCCAAGGTGTTTGAACTGTACGACACCTATGGTTTCCCGGCCGACTTGACCGCCGACATCGCCCGCGAGCGCGAAGTGAAGATTGACCAGCAGGGTTTCGATGACGCCATGGCCGCCCAGCGCAAGCGCGCTCAGCAGGCCAGCAAGTTTGGTGTTGATTACAATGAAGTGCTGCGCATTGATGCTGAATCCGAGTTCAGCGGCTATGAGCTGACCGAGCAGGCCGCCAAGGTGACTGCCATCTACAAAGAGGGCGAATCGGTACAGCAGTTGCTGGAGGGTGAAGAGGGCCAGGTGATTCTGGACACCACGCCATTCTACGCCGAGAGCGGCGGTCAGAGTGGCGACCGCGGCGAACTGCTGATGGTCGACGGTGCTTTCAGTGTTACCGACACCCGTAAAGCCGGCAACGCCATCCTGCACGTGGGTTACGTCTCCGGTGGTGAGATTCACGTTGGTGAGGAGTTGACTGCCGCCATCGATGAAAACCGCCGTCAGGCCATCAAGCTGAACCACACCGCGACCCACCTGCTGCACGCCGCGCTTCGCAAGGTGTTGGGTGACCACGTCACCCAGAAAGGATCTCTGGTAGCGGCCGACAGCCTGCGTTTTGATTTCAGCCACTTCGAAGGGCTGAACATCAAGACCCTGCGCACTATCGAGAAGCTGGTGAACGATCAGATTCGGGCCAACCACGATGTGGCGACCCGGCTGATGAACATTGACGATGCCAAAGAAGCCGGGGCCATGGCTCTGTTCGGTGAAAAATACGACGATGAAGTTCGTGTTGTTGGTATGGGCGAGTTCTCCACCGAACTGTGTGGCGGTACCCACGTCAATCGCACCGGTGACATCGGCTTCTTTAAGATTGTTTCCGAAGGTGGCATTGCCGCCGGTGTTCGCCGTATCGAGGCGATTACCGGTCAGTACGCCATCGAGGCCATGCACCAGTTGGGTGAGCAGTTCGATAGCCTGGCGTCCATGGTAAAGAGCGACTCCCACAACCTGGCGGATCGCATTCGCACCATGGTTGAGCGAGGCCGCTGGCTTGAGAAAGAGGTGGAGCGTCTGAACGCCAAGCTGAATGCTCAGGCCGGTGCTTCTCTGGCGGACCAGGCCATCGAGATAGGTGGCGTTAAGGTGATTGTTGCTAATCTGGAAGGCGCCGACCCTAAATCGCTGCGTGACACCATGGACCAGTTGAAGAACAAGCTGGGTTCGGGCATCGTGGTATTAGCCGCCTCGAAAGAGGGCAAGGTAAGCCTGATTGCCGGTGTGACCAAAGATATGACCGGAAAAGTGAAAGCCGGCGAATTGGTGAACATGGTGGCCCAGCAGGTTGGTGGCAAAGGCGGAGGCCGTCCAGATATGGCTCAAGCCGGCGGTACCGACGTCGCTGCCGTGCCTTCGGCATTGGCGACCGTCAATGACTGGTTGGCACAGCGGCTGTAATTCGTGGCTTTATACGTCCAGAAGTTCGGCGGCACCTCGGTGGGATCCCTGGATCGCATAGAGGCGGTCGCCGATGGCATCGCCCGCTCCGTGAGGGAAGGGCATCAATTGGTGGTGGTGTTATCGGCCATGGCCGGTGAAACCAACCGTCTACTGGAGCTTGCCTCCCAGGTGTCGGCCAAGCCCAGTGAGCGAGAGCTGGATATGCTGGTGAGCACCGGTGAGCAGATCTCCATCGCCTTAATGGCGATGGCGTTGCAGAAGCGGGGAATTGCCGCACTGTCGCTGCTTGCCTCACAGGTTGGGATTGATACCGACGGCCATCATGGTAAGGCTGAAATCACCCATGTCTGCAAGCAGCGTCTGAGTGAATGTCTGGCCCTGGGGCAGGTTGCCATTGTGGCCGGTTTTCAGGGGGTCAGCCCCCAACGGGAGCTGACCACGTTAGGCCGGGGAGGCTCAGACACCACCGCGGTGGCGCTTGCGGCAGCCATAGGTGCCGATGAGTGTCAGATATTCACCGATGTAGAAGGGGTCTATACTACTGATCCAAGGGTAGAACCTAAGGCTCGTAAAATGGACCACATCACCTTTGAGGAGATGCTGGAGATGTCCAGCATGGGCGCCAGGGTGTTGCAGATACGTTCGGTGGAGTTTGCCGGGCGCCATCGGGTTCCATTGCGGGTTTTGTCGAGTTTCAAGGAAGGAGAGGGCACTCTGATCAATTATGACAGCCATTGTCAATCCGCTGCCTGTGTCACCGGCATTGCGTTTAGCCGTGAGGAAGCCAGCATTACCCTGACTGGGTTGAAAGACCAGCCGGGCATTGCGGCCGCCGTTTTTTCACCACTGGCGGAGGCGAAAGTTGAGGTCGACATGATCGTTCAGTCGTCAGCGGCGAATGAGTGTGTTGATTTAACCTTTACGGTTCATCGGGATGACTTTACCCTGGCAAAATCATTGATTAAACCTTTGATGCCAGAGCTGGGAGTTGACCACCTTATAGAAACCAAAGACATCTGCAAGGTGTCCGTTGTCGGAGCATCCATGCAGTACCATACCGGTATTGCCAAGCAGATGTTTGAGGTCTTGGGGCGGGAAGGGATTAAGATTCATTTGATAGCCACATCAGAGATAAAAATCTCCGTTGCCATCGATGAGAAGTATCTTGAGCTTGCGGTCAGAAGCCTTCACAGTTCATTTGGATTGGGCGAAGACTGAGAATATCTGCCAATGTGGGTAGAATTAATCTAGGCTAACTTTATAATAGCGCTGCAAGATTCCGTCGCTAGGAGCGGTGGACTTGAAGAGAGAGGAGCGAAAGAATGCTGATTTTGACTCGCCGCGTAGGCGAAACCTTGATGATTGGTGACGAAGTTACCGTTACCGTTTTGGGAGTAAAAGGCAACCAGGTACGTATTGGTGTAAATGCCCCCAAAGAGGTTTCCGTTCATCGCGAAGAGATCTACATGCGGATTCAGGCCGAAAAAGACGGCACTCCGCAGGGTGGAAACTTCTAAAAAGAACCGACGCAATTGCGTCGGTTTTTTTATGCCTGCATGGTTATATTCCGGTCCAGTCACCGTTTTTGCCCTACAATAGTTGGGTTTTTGGCCGTTACTGCCTTAAATGAACCCGGCTTGGCCAAAAACACTGCAATTGAGTTCGGCTGCAGGAAAAAGCGTTTGACATATTTCTGCGACAACGTAATATACGCCCCGCACCGCAGCTGAGGATGACTTGGCGAACGGTGGCTAGGGGGACTTAGCCCGAACGAAATAAGTCAAAATGGTGAGGTGGCCGAGTGGCTGAAGGCGCGCCCCTGCTAAGGGCGTATACCTTGATCGGTATCGAGGGTTCGAATCCCTCCCTCACCGCCATTGCGCGCTCGTAGCTCAGCTGGATAGAGTACCTGGCTACGAACCAGGCGGTCGAAGGTTCGAATCCTTCCGAGCGCGCCATATT